>JAGUVW010000007.1 GCA_020062665.1 Pseudomonadales bacterium | reverse complement strand
CTTCGGCTGGCGGCGCCTGAATCAGGATGCCGTCGATGCGGGGTGGTTCCACCTTGGGCGGTTCTGCCGTGTCCAGCAGCAAGGCAGCCGCCAGCAGCCCCCCATGCAGCAGGGCCACCACCAGCAACACTATCGAAGGTCGCGCGTACTTCATGCCAGTCGGTCGCTTTCCAGTTAGGTGCCGTTCAGCCGTTCCGAAAGGGATAACGGCCTTGCCAGCGGCCGGCGCTCCGGCCGGTGCCAATTGGCGGGCTTGTACATCAATGGCCACGGGCGATCTCCTCTTTCCAGCGCAGGACACCCAGACAGGTAAATACCAGCAGCGCCATGGCCAGCAGTCCCAGCCAGCCGGTATTCAACAACTCGCCCGCCGTTCCGGTCACCAGAATCAGGCTGGCAAACAGGGCCGCCAGGGTGATCATCACGTCCTGCACGATGCCTTCCAGCGCCAGGTAGCCGGCCCGTTCGCCGGGCGCCGCCACCTGACTATTAAGAGCAGCGATACTCACGTTGCGACCCGCATTGCCCGCCATGAAACAGACGAAGGGCAGCAACAGCAGGCTCCACTCCAGCCCCAGAAAAGGGGTCAGTCCGATGGCGGTGGCCAGACTGGCCATCAGCACGGCCGGCAACGGCCCGGCCTTGTCGGTGAGATGCCCCAGCACCTGCATGACGATCAGCGCCGCAATGCCACCAGCCAGGTAGAGCAGGCCGAGGTATTCTCGCGGAAATCCCAGATTGAGCAAGAAGAATGCTGAAAAATGCGGCACGATCAGAAACGCCGCGAACTGGTTCGCCCCCTGGATCAGACAGGCCTTGCGGATCGGCCCCTGCCGCAGCAATGAAAAGGGTGATACCAAATCAGCCTGAGCAACCGCATCGCGCCGGGGCAGGATCTGCCACGCGGCCAGCCAAACCGCTCCACCCAGCAGCGCCACCAGCCAGAACGGCGTCGTCCAGTTACCCAGTCGCGCCAGTTCCAGCGACAGCGGGATTCCCCCCACTGCTGCCAGCGAGAATCCCATCATCACCCGGCCAATGGCGCGGCCCCGGCCCTGGGGCTCGATCGCGTCGATCAGAATCGCCATACCCAGCGCCACGACCGGACTGCCCGCCAGCCCGGTCAAGCCCCGCAGCAGTAGCAGCTCTGGCAAGCGGGTGGCCTGGGTGGTGGCTGCCGTGGCCAGCACCAAAACACCAAAACACAGCAGAAACGCGGGCCGGCGGGCAAACCGATCCAGCCAGCGGATGGCCAGCAATCCCGCCAGCATGGACGCCGCCGTGTAGGCCGCCGCCAGCCAGCCCAGACGCTCGGCCGGGAATTCCAGCGCCTGCGACACATCCGGCCCCAGCGGCATCAGCAGCATGAAATCCAGGATGAAGACGAATTTGACGGCAGCAATCAACAGAATGATGCGGGCGTTACTGGGCATGAATACTTCCGGAAGCAGAGCGGTAACTAAAGGTTCAGGGGATCGCGGGGTGGCATGAAGTCCAGCCAACAAGAGCGTGCACCTAAAAACATTAGAATGTTATTGCGAACCATTATCATTTGCATTATTGTACCCTCCTGAGCACGCCATGGCAATCATTGCCAACGGAATCGCAGCGATCCCCCAGGAGCACTCCATGACCAGTCATCTGCCCACGCATCTGTTTTTCGCCCCCTCTGTGGTTGAACACCTGCTGCGCTATCACAGTGGGGATTGTGTGTTTGTGTCGCCGCGCCAGGCGATCATGGCGGGGGGCGTGGCGCTGGAACGGGAGGTGCCCGCCAGCGGCGATCTGGCACGACAGGCCCGGGATCTGCTGATGCAGGCGCGCGAGCAGGGCTGGCATCGCGCCATTCTGCTGAGCGCCATCCCCTTCACGCCGGAAGGCACGGCCCGGCTGGTGATTCCCCGTTATGTGGAAGCCATGCCGCGGACGAGTCAAACCGGTTGCGCGCCGCTGATCGAATCCAGCGGCCGGCGACCTGCACGCTTGCTGGGAATGAAGCCCTGCCCGCAGTCGTATCAGAGGCTGGTGCAGCGAGCGGTGCAGCAGATCCAGCGCGGAGTGCTCGATAAAGTCGTGCTGTCCCGTTCATTGCAGGTGGAGGCGCAGGTTCACCTGCCCACCCTGCTGGCAACACTGGCCGAGCGCAATCCCCACGGCTACACCTTTGCCTTCGATCATCAGTGCCAGGGCCACACGCGCACGCTGGTGGGTGCCAGCCCGGAACTGCTGCTGGCCAAATGCGGCAACCAGGTGGTGTCGAATCCGCTGGCCGGTTCGCTGCCCCGCACGCAGGATGTGGCCGAAAACCAGCGCCGCGCCGACTATCTGCGGCATTCCGCCAAGGATCGCCACGAGCACGCACTGGTGGTGGACGCGGTAGCGAGTGCGCTGGGACTGTTCTGCCGGAATCTGCAGGTACCTGCCGAACCATCGGTGCTGGAAACACCCACCATGCTGCATCTGTCCACTGAAATTCGCGGCGAGCTGAAAGATGCTTCCACATCGTCGCTGGAACTGGCGCTGGCGCTACATCCGACGCCCGCCGTGTGCGGCCATCCCACCGCCGCCGCCCGTGACTTCATCCGCCGGCAGGAAGGCTTCGACCGCGATCTGTTTACCGGGCTGGTAGGCTGGAGCGGCGCCGACGGCAACGGCGAATGGGCGGTGACGATCCGCTGCGCCGACATCGGAAGCGATGACGTGACACTGTATGCCGGCGCGGGCATTGTGGCGGGGTCGCAGCCGGAACGGGAACTGGCAGAAACCAGCGCCAAGATGCGCACCATGCTGGCGGCCATGGGGATCGAGTCTGTCATGGAGGCCGCCCATGAGTGAGAGCCGGCATTTGCAGGGCTGGGTGCCCTGGCCCGATGACGTGGCGCGACGCTACCGCGCCAAAGGCTACTGGATCGGACAGACGCTGGAGCAATTGCTGGCGGAGCGTGCCGATGTATTGGGTGGGCGCATCGCACTGGTGTGTGGCGAGCGACGTTTCAGCTACGCGCAACTGCACCGACACGTACTGCAAGCTGCCAACGGATTCCATCGTCTGGGTATTCGCGCGCAGGATCGGGTGGTGGTGCAATTGCCGAATATCGCGGAGTTTTTTGTCGCGTGTTTTGCGCTGTTCCGCCTGGGCGCGCTACCGGTGCTGGCGCTGCCGGCCCATCGGCAGGCCGAGATCACGCACTTCTGCCAGCTGAGTGATGCCCGTGCCTATGTGTGTGCGGATCACGACGCCGGTTTTGACTACCGCGTGCTGGCGCGGGATGTGCAGCCGGCGTGTCCGGCATTGCGCCATGTGATCGTGGTGGGTGACGCGCAGGAATTCTGCCCGTGGACCTCACTGCTGGAACACGACGGGTGGGCGCTGCCGCCATCGCCTGCTGCCAGCGAAGTGGCGTTTCTGCAATTGTCCGGTGGCAGCACCGGGTTGCCCAAGCTGATTCCCCGCACTCACGACGACTATCTTTACAGCGTGCGCGCCAGTGCCGACATCTGCGCACTGACTCACAACAGCGTGTACCTGTGCGCACTGCCGGTGTCGCACAATTTTCCGCTCAGTTCGCCGGGCACGCTGGGTACGTTGTACGCCGGCGGCCGCGTGGTGCTGGCGCCGCGCCCAACACCAGACGAGTGCTTTCCATTGATCAAACGGGAGCGTGTCACGCTGACTGCGCTGGTGCCTCCGCTGGCCATGCTGTGGCTGGATGCGGCGCGCAAACGCGATGATGATCTGTCGAGCCTGCAACTGCTGCAGGTGGGTGGCGCGCGCTTGAGCGCCGAAGCGGCCGCGCGGGTGAAGCCGATTCTGCGCTGCCGCCTGCAGCAGGTGTTCGGCATGGCCGAAGGCCTGGTGAACTACACCCGCGCGGACGACGATGATGTTCTGCTGCACAACACTCAGGGCCGCCCCATTTCCCCCGACGATGAAATCCGCATCGTGGATGACGACGATCAACCCGTGGCACCTGGTTGTTCCGGCCATCTGCTCACCCGTGGCCCCTACACCATTCGCGGTTACTACCGGGCACAGGAGCACAATCTGCGGGCGTTCACCGCCGATGGTTTCTATCGCTCCGGCGACATCGTGCGCCAGATGCCCAGCGGCCATCTGGTGGTGGAAGGACGCAGCAAGGATCAGATCAATCGCGGCGGCGAAAAAATTGCAGCCGAGGAAGTGGAAAACTATCTGCTCGCCCACCCCGCCGTGCACGATGTGGCACTGGTGGCGATGCCGGATGCGCACCTGGGCGAAAAAAGCTGTGCCTTTGTCATCGCACAGGGAACGCCGCCACGCGCCATCGATCTGCAGCGTTTTCTGCGCGAACGGGGCGTGGCGCCATACAAGATTCCCGATCGCATCGAATTCGTCGACCGATTTCCCAAAACCAGCGTGGGCAAGGTGAACAAACGTGCGCTGCGCGAGCAGATCGCCCGCCGGCTGCAAGGTGTCATCCCATCCTGAATTTTCCGTGGAGTTGAATATGAGCATTCCCAAGATCGCCGGCTATGCCATGCCGGTTCTGACCCAGACCGACAGCAACCGCGTGGCCTGGCAACCCGATCCGCAACGGGCCGTTTTGCTGATTCACGACATGCAGCAGTACTTCATGAATTTTTTCGACCCGAATGCCGAGCCGGTGCCGGCGCTGCTCGACAACATTCTGGCGCTGCGCCATTTCTGCGACAGCGCTGGGATTCCGGTGATCTATACCGCGCAACCGCCGCAGCAAACGCCGCAACAGCGCGGGCTGCTGCAGGACTGGTGGGGGCCGGGACTGACCGCGTTTCCGGAGCAGGCCGGCATTGTCGAGCTGCTGGCACCTCGACCGCAGGACACCGTGCTCACCAAGTGGCGCTACAGCGCGTTCTATCGCACCGATCTGCAGCAACGCATGCAGGCCCAGGCGCGGGATCAGTTGCTGATCTGCGGCGTGTACGCCCACATCGGCTGCATGACTACCGCGGTCGACGCCTTCATGCACGACATCCAGCCCATTTTCATTGGCGACGCCATGGCGGATTTTTCTGCCGAGCAACATCAGCTTGCGCTGGACTGGGTGTTCCAGCGCTGTGGTGTGGTGGCGAGTACGGATCAGGTAATCCGCCAGATCTGTCCGCCGCTGCCGCTGCCCACCACCGAGCGCATGCTGCTGGAGCAGATCGCGGGCTTGCTGCAATTGTCCGTCACGGATCTGCTGGCCGATGACGATCTGCTGCTGATGGGGCTGGATTCCATACGCCTGATGACACTGGTGGAAGGCTGGCGTCAGGGCGGACTGATGATTGAATTCAACGACCTGGCAGAGCGCCCCACCTTGCGCGAATGGTGGGATCTGTTGCAGACGCAGCACGTTTCCACATGAAGGACACGTTGCCACTCAGTGCCGCGCAACTGGGCATCTGGCTGGGCCAGCAACTGGATCCCGCCAATCCCTGCTACTGGACGGCCGAATATGTGGAACTGCGCGGTGAGTTGAATCTTTCTGCGCTGGAACGGGCGATTGCCGACGCTGCAGCCGAAAGCGACGCCTTGCAGATGCAGTTTGTGTTGGAGGACGATCAACCCCAGCAACGGCTTGCCCGTGCGCATCCGGCGCCACTCACTGTGGTGGATTTGACAGATCTGCCCGCCGCCGAACGCCAGCAGCAGGCGGAACGCTGGATGCAGGCGCAACTGCAGCAGCCTGCACGACTGGATCGGGATGTGCTGTGGCGCTGCGCGGTGCTGCGACTGCAGCCGGATGTTCACCTGTGGTTGCTGCAGGCGCACCATATCGTGCTGGATGGATTCGGATTTTCGCTGTTCATGCGGCGGGTGGCGGCGGGCTATGGGACGCATGCTGCGCAATCGGCTGATGTCTTCGCACGTTGGCCCGCTGTGCGGCCGCTGCATTCCTTTGAGCCTGTGCTGATTTCCGATCAACAGTATTCAACTTCACCGCAGCATTCGCTGGATCGTGATTTCTGGCGCACACTGATGTCGGATCTGCCTGCACCCGCACGCCTGGCCGCGGCGCATCCGGTTTCGCACAGCGTGGTTCGCCACACCGCCCGCATCGACCACGACAGCCTGCAGCAATGGCAACGGGCGGCACGTCTGCACAATGTGGACTGGTTCTGCTGGCTCAATGCGGCAGTGGCGCTGTGGCTCCATGATCAAACCGGGCGCGCAGCCATCACGCTGGGCATTCCCGTGATGAATCGACTAGGTTCGCCGGCACTGAATGTCGCCTGCATGCAGATGAATATCGTGCCACTGCCGCTGCAGATCGATAGGCAATTGCCGTTTGCTGCCCTGGTGATGCAGGTGCAGCAGCGCTGGCAGTCGATGCGCCCTCACCTGCGCTATCGCTATGAGCAGATGAAACAGGATCTGGCGCTGCATCAGCAGCAACGGCTATTCGGCCCGGTGGTGAATCTGATGCCGTTCGAGCGCCCGCTGCGGTTTGCCGATCTGCAGGCACAGGTGCATCCCCTGTCGGCCGGGCCGGTGGAGGATCTGGCGATCAACATACTGCCGCAGCGCGACGGCTGTCTGGTGCACCTGGAAGGCAATCCCGCCAGCTACACCAGCGTCGCGCTGGCCGCGCACATGGATACACTGCTGCGGCAACTGCAGGCCTGCGCCCGCGCCGATCATCGGCCGCTGCATGCACGCATCGGCCATCGCTATGTCGAGCATTTTTTGCTGCGAGGGATCGATTCCGTTGGCAGCGTGACAACCGTGTGCGAACAACTGCTGCGTCGTGTGCAGCAACAGCCACATGCCACGGCGATCAGCACACCGCTGGGCGCGCGCATGGGTTACGGCCAACTGCTGGCCGCCGTGCAAACCCTGGCCGGCACACTGGCACACCAGGGCATCGGCAGTGGTGATCGCGTTGCACTTCTATTGCCACGGGAACCGGACACCATCGTAGCAATGCTCGCCGTGCTGTGGACGGGTGCCGCCTACATACCGCTGGATACACAAGGGCCGGCACAGCGGCGCCAGCGAATTCTGCAACACGCGGCGCCACGGGCGCTAATCACGCGCAGCAATTTGCTGCCACCGGATCTGCCGGAACCGCTGTCGCTCATTCTGCTCGATCAACTGTCACGACAAGTGCCCACGCCGCTGCCGCTGATCAATCCGCGCAAGGTGGACGATACCGCACCGGCGTATCTGATCTACACCTCCGGCTCCACCGGCACGCCCAACGGTGTCGTGGTGACGCACGCTGCGCTCGCTCATTTTGTCAGTGCGGCCAGCGTGCGTTATCGCATCACAGAGCAGGATCGCGTATTGCAGTTTGCGCCCCTGCATTTCGATGCCAGCGTGGAAGAAATTTTTCTGACACTGATGAATGGCGCGCATCTGATCCTGCGGGACGACGACATGCTGACGTCCTGGCCTGCCTTTCTTGCCTTCTGCGAACAGCATCGGATCAGCGTGCTGGATCTGCCCACCGCTTTCTGGCACGAGTGGGTGTTTGCAATTGAACACCAGACTGCGCTGCCACCGGACTGCATTCGCACGGTGATCATCGGTGGCGAGGCCGCATTGCCGGCACAGGTGATGCTATGGCGCAGACGGGTGCCCGCACACATTCGCCTGATCAATACCTACGGCCCCACCGAAACCACCGTGGTCTGCACCAGCGCTGATCTGGCCGGGCCGGACACGCACGCGAACACCGACACGGTGACCATTGGCACTCCGCTGCCTGGTGTCGCGTGCCTGATTCTGGACGCGGATCTGCAGCCTGTGCCGCACGGCGAACCGGGTGAACTGTGCATCCTTGGGCCGACGCTCGCGCAGGGCTACTGGCAGGATTCAGCGCTCACCGCGCAACGTTTCGTGACACTGCAACACTGGCCAGGAAAACCCCGCGTCTATCGCAGCGGTGATCGGGTGCGGCGCGCTGAGAATGGCGATCCTATTCATCTGGGCCGACTGGATGATGAAGTCAAAATCAGCGGCCAGCGCATCGCGCCAGCGTCGGTCGAAGCAGTGCTGACCAGTCATCCTGCCGTGAAGGAATGCGCCGTCCTCGCGGTGCAGCAGACAACACAACTGCAACTGGTGGCCTTCGTGGGAACAGACACCGCGCTGAACACTTCCAGCGTGCGCCAATGGCTGCAAACCCGCCTGTTACCAGCGGCCATTCCTGCGCAACTCATTTTTTTGCCGCGGCTGCCCCGCAATGCCAACAACAAGATCGACCGCAAGGAACTGTTGCACCTGTGGGAGCAGGATCACGCGCACACGTGGACGAATGCCTCGACACAAAGCGATGTCAGCCTGAGTCCGCTGGAGCAACAGATCGCCGAGATCTGGCACAGCGTGATCGGCGTAAAGCCTGCCACTGCGCAGGATGATTTCTTCACCCTGGGCGGCAAGTCCCTGCAGGTGATTCAGCTCGCCAACCGGCTGGGCAGTCGGTTTGCAGTGCCGATTCCGGCGGTGCTGATATTCCGGCAACCGTCGCTCACCGCAATGGCCGACGCCATTGCCGCACTGTCAGCTGCCGCAGACGCCGATGTGCCGACGATCGAGGCTTCTGCCGCAGCACTCGCGCCATTGGTCGAGCTGCAGGCGGGCACCGGTGCGCCCATCTTCTGTCTGCATCCTGCCGACGGCATGAGCTGGTGCTATGTGGGGCTGACACAGCATCTGCCACATCAGCGTTTAATCGGCATTCAGTCACCGGCATTGCGTGGCAACCCGCCCGCTGATTACGAGTCCATGATTGCGCACTACCTGGAGGTGATTCGCGGCGCGCAATCACATGGCCCCTATCATCTGCTGGGCTGGTCGTCGGGCGGCGCACTTGCCCACAGTCTGGCGGCGGCATTGCAGCAACAGGGCGAAACCGTGGCATCGCTGTTTCTGCTCGATGCCTTTCCGGCGGATCACTGGCGCGATGCACCGACACCCACTCGACGTGATGCACTGTTGATGCTGCTGGATGACATCGCCCACGCCCGTGATGACCAGGGACGGGAACGCAACGAAGCGGATCTGTTCGCCTGTCTGCAGCGCCGCGGTGGTTCGCTGTCAGGTTTCGATGAACAGACACTGGCGCGGCTGATCGACACGGCGCTGTGCAACATACAGTTGTTTCGCAGCGCGCGCCATCCTGTGTTCAGCGGCGATATACTGTTTTTCCGTGCCAGTCAACGCACACCCGATCAACCGGACTGGCACAGCTGGCGCCCCTATGTGCAAGGCAGTATCGACATCGTGTCCCTGGATTGCAATCACTTCGCCATTCACCAGCGCGGCCCCATGAGCAGCATCAGCCGCGTGATCGCGCAACGACAGGCACGGCAATCCCACCTGTTACGAGAAAACGCATGAACGACACCACATCCCGCCGCTCGCCTCCGCGCCTGCTGCGGGTGAAACGCAGCGAACAACTCAGTCCTTCGCTCAAACGCATTGTCCTGACGGGCGATGCATTGCAAGGCTTTCCCGAACAAAGCGACGGGGCCCACATCAAACTGATGCTTCCCCAACCGCATCAACGTGATCCTGTGTTGCCGACGCTGGGCCCCAAAGGCCCGGTCTGGCCGCCGGATCACGAACGCCCCATCACCCGCACCTATAGCGTCAGTCGCTACGATGCAGCACGCGGTGAACTGGCGGTGGATTTTGTGCTGCACGGTGACAACGGCCCCGCGTCACGCTGGGCGCTGCGCGCGCAGGAAGGTGATGCCATCGGTGTCGCCGGCCCCGGTGGTCCAGATCGCATCAAACCCGGCGCCGACTGGTATCTGCTGGTGGCCGATCCCAGCGCATACGCCGCATTGTGTGCGGCGCTCGCGTCGCTGCCTGCCGATACCAAAGGTTACGCTTTTGTGGAAGTGGCAGACGCCGCCGACGTGCTGCCGTTGTCACCACCACCACAAATGCAGGTGCGCTGGATCGTGCGCGGAACGCAGGCCGCCGGCGACAGTACGCATCTGATCAGGGCAGTCGAAAACCTGCTCTGGCTGCCCGGGATACCGTCCGTCATGCTGGCCGGCGAAAACAGCCAGGTGGTCGCCATCCGCGACTACGTACTGCAGGAAAAACAGGTGCCGAAAAAAATGCTCTACGCAGTGCCTTACTGGAAGGATCAGCTCAACGAAGAAGGCTATCACGCCGAACGTCACCGCATCATGGATGAGCTGGACAAACCATGATGGGCTCAGCCGATATCACGCCGAAATTTCGCGGCAAGGTGGCGGTAGTGAGCGGTGCCGCCCAGGGCATCGGCGCCGCCGTGGTTGACGCACTCGCGGCGCGAGGCGCTGCGGTGGCGCTGCTGGATGTTCAGCCCTGCGTCGAGGACTGCGCCCGCCAGCTCTCGCAGCACCATGGTCGACAGATGCTCGGCATTGCGCTGGATATCAGCGACAGCGCCGCCGTGACCGACGCCGTAGCCACCATCGAAGCCACGTTCGGCCCCATCGCCATTCTGGTCAACGTGGCGGGCATCCTGCGCATGGATGCAGTGCTCGACATCAGCAGCGAAGACTGGCAGCGCACCTTCGCCGTCAACACTCACGGCGTGTTTCATCTGAGCACTGCTGTTGCGCGATACATGGTGCAACGCCGCTGCGGCAGCATCATCACTGTAGGTTCCAATGCAGCAAACGTTCCGCGCGCCCGCATGGCGGCCTATGCCGCATCCAAGGCGGCGGCCCATCAGTTCACCCGTTGTCTGGGGCTGGAACTGGCAGCGTATGGCATCCGCTGCAATATCGTATCGCCTGGTTCCACCGATACGCCGATGCAACGCCAGCTCTGGACATCGCCCGACGCAGTGAACAGCATCCTGCACGGTTCGCCCGCCGATTTTCGTCTGGGCATTCCGCTGCAACGCATCGCAACGCCACAGGACATCGCCACCAGCGTGTGCTTTCTTGCCAGCGACGAAGCCCGCCACATCACGTTGCACGATTTGCGCGTGGACGGTGGCGCTACACTGGATGCCTGATGGGGCGCACCACCTGCACCTGCGGATACCCCAGCGCGCCGGGAACAACCTGAGCTTCCACCTTGAATACGCGGGCAATATTCGCTGGCGTGAGCACATCCCTCACCGGTCCGGCCGCCACCACTCTGCCCTGCTCCAGCATCACCAGCTTGTTGCAATAGCGCGCCGCCAGATCCAGATCGTGAATCGACGCCACTGCGATCGCGCCCTCTGCCTGCACTTTTTCCTGCACCAGATCCAGCACGATCATGCGCCAATGCAGATCCAGCGCCGACGTAGGTTCGTCGAGCAGCAGCAGTTGCGGCTCACGAATCAGCGCCAGCGCAAGGCCCACCAGCTGACGCTTGCCGCCGGACAGGGAATACAGCGGCGCCAACGCATACTCAGCCAATCCCAATCGTTGCAACAGTGATTCGATGCGTGCGGTCAACGCGCTGTCGGATAAGGCCATGCCGAGCGCCCGTGCCGCACTCCACAGCAATTCATACGGACGCAACGCCGATTCCTGCGGCGGCGTCTGCGGCATGAAGCCCACCAGCGCCAGCCACTCCCGCTGTGAGCGCTGGCGCTGATCCTGTCCGTAAAAACGAATGCGGCCCTGATAAGGTTGCTGTCCCGCCAGCGTGCGCATCAGTGTGGACTTGCCCGCTGCATTTGCTCCCAGCAAACCCAGCACATCGCCTGGCTGAAGATCCGGCAGGCTGGCACCAAACAAGCGCTGCGTTCTGCCGTAGAAAACCTGAATGTCACTGACCTGCAAACCGCTCATATCCGCCGCCCCTGCCCGATGATCAGCGCCAAAAACACCGGCACACCCACCAGCGATGTAATGATGCCGACAGGGATGATCACCCCCGGCAGAATCGCTTTGGACAGGAACGATGCCAGCGACAGAATCAGCGCGCCACACAACGCCGCACCCGGCACCAGAAAGCGGTGATCCTCACCCAGCAGAATGCGTGCAATGTGCGGCCCGATCAGCCCGACAAAGCCGATCGCACCGACAAAGCACACGGCGAACGCGCACAGGATCGACACCCGCAACAACACCCACATTCGAATGCGATTCATGTCCAGTCCCAGACTGCGGGCCTGTTCCTCACCGGCACGAATGAGTGTCAACACCCACACATGACGCAGACTGAACGGCAACACCAGCACGAAACACAACGACACGATGATCACTTCCGGCCAGCCTGCCCGCGTCAGATCGCCGATCGTCCAGAACACGATCTGATCCACCGCCTCTGATGTCGCGATATACTGCATGGCCGAGGTCAGCGCCGTGCCCAGAAAAAACAGTGCCATGCCGAACAGAATCACACTTTCCCGCGCACCACCGGTAAGCTGCGAAAACAACAGCACCAGGGCACCACACACCAGCGCACTCGCCAGCGCCAGCAGCGGTAACATCACCGCATGTCCCCAACCCAGGCTCGCCGGCACCAGCACGATGGCGATACTGGCACCAAAACCCGCAAACGCCGACACACCCAGCGTGTAGGGACTTGCCAGCGGATTGTTCAGTACGGTTTGAGTTTCGATGCCGGACAGTCCCAGCGCCGCCCCCACCGCCAGTGCAATCAGCGCATCCGGCAACCGCACATCCAGCAGAATAATGCGATGACGCAGCTCCAGCGCTTGCGGCTCCCACAATCCCTGCATAATTTGCAGCAGCGACAGATTGGCCGGCCCCGCCTGCAGATCCAGCAACAGACTCACCACCAACGCCAGCAACAACGCCAGCATCATCAGCAGGCGCCGCAGTGCCAGCTGGCGAAATTCCCGCTCCATCAGCGTGAACCTCCCGGCGTCAGGTTCACCGTCGCCACACCTTGCCAGGCAAAAGGCGTAAACGCTTCAAACAGCGTGCGCAGGGTATGTTCGGGATCAAGATCGGCAAACGTGCGCGGATGAATCCAGCGCGTGAATGCCTCCAGCGCCACAATGTTCAGCGGTGAATTGTAGAAGTCATGCCAGATGGCGTGGGCACGCCCGGTGCGCACCGCATCCATGGCCTGAAACTCCACCGCCGACAGATAGCGCTGCAGTGAGCGTCGCGCAGATTCATCCGTCATGCCGGGCCCCAGCGCTACCCATTCCTTGCCGTCCTGCACATCTGCTGCCGTGCCCGATGCAGTGCCGATCCACACATCCGGATTTTCCAGCAACAAAAATTCCAGCGTGTGCTTTGACGTTGGGCCTGGCGCCACCGCATCGGCAATATTGCGACCGCCTGCAGCAGCCACAAAGGGGCCGAGCATGCCGTCGGCCATTCCCACGCAGCAGTCAAAGCGCCCCGCGTGGGCCTGCAGAAATACCGTCGGTTTTTCCTCGACCGAATCAAGGCGTTTCGCAATCGCTGCACGGCGCTGCTGATAGAAATCGATGAACTTTTCTGCCTGATTCTCTGCGCCCAGCACCTGGCCCAGAATGCGCACCGAGGGCACTGTGTTGCGCAGCGGATCGAGCCGGAAATCAATGAACACGATCTGGATGCCGGCCTTTTCCAGCTGCTGCAGCAACTCGGCATTCTGCGTGCCGGGGCCATGATCGTGCACGCCGAAAATCGCCACCTGCGGTTTCAGATCAATGATCTTTTCCACCGACACACTGGACTGATCCTGATGGCCGAACAAGGCAATGTCTTTCGCGGCGGGGAATTTTGCGTGCAGTTGCGCTTCCAGATCCGGATAGGTCCAGCTCACCGGTTGCATCATGCCCACCAGCCCCTGCACCGGATTGTCCGGGCGCAGCAAACTCAGGGTCAGCACATAACGGCCTTCGCTGATGACAAAGCGCTGCGCCGGTTGTGCCAGCGTCACCGTACGCCCCGCGATGTCCGTAATTTGAATCGGCGCCGCCGCTGCCCACGACATCCACAGCAGCAACAACGCCCCCAAAAACCATGTACGCATGGCAACTCCTCAAACAGCAAAGGCCCGCGCGAAGACGGGCCTGGTTGGAACCAAAATGGCGTGCGGAACATCAGAACTGATAGGCAATGGTGGCCTTGACGTTGCGGCCGGGCTCGTAGTCGAGCAGGTAGAGCTGACCGAAACGCGGATGGTTCGATAATCCAGTGCGGGATGACTGCGACGCATAGTATTCGTCGAACAGGTTATCGACGCCCAACGTCAACGCCAGTCCTGCCACGGCACGTGGCGTCCAGCGCGCTGAAATGTTGTGAACCGCATAGCCATCCTTCTCACGATCCAGCGAAGCACCATCCAGATCCGGAGCATCCTCCAGATCGTTCACGATCAGCGCATCCCAGTGCAGCGCCACATCCAGTTCGCGCAGGTAGTAGTTGATCTCGATGCTATGCGTGTCACCCTGCTCCCGATCGATGCGCGCACCATCCAGCTCGGCATAAAGATCAAACGCATCCAGTTCGCTTTCGGCGACCGACAGTGTCCACAGGAATTCAAAGCGCTCGTATTCGAATCCGGCGTAGACCTCATAACCTTCGATGGTCATGTCACCGACGTTGTTTTTCTGGTAGCGAAAGCCCGGTACCGACGATGCGGCATAATCGTAGATGTAATCGTTGATGTCGGTTCTGAACAGGGTGAAACCGGCGCGCAGCACATCAGCGCCCAACGCCCATTCCTCGAACGCCAGGGCAAATTCGGTATTCTTGCCAGTCTCTGCCTTGATGGCATCACTGGGCGTTTCATAGATGCCAGCGCCGAGGAAGACCTCACCGATTTCAGGCCCCTTGAACAACTCGGTAGAACTCAGGCGAAGCAGAACACTGTCGATCGGCTGATACTCCAGCGCCAGCGCGCCCAGGGTATCGGAAAACGAATTTTCCACCACCGACGACTCGATATCATAGTGTTCGAAGCGCACACCCGGCGTCAGCCACCAGCGCTCGACAATGCCAATGCGATCCTGCAGAAAGGCGGCACCGCTGGTAGCTTCTTCACCGCTGGTCTCATCCGGTATGGTGGAGTAATCCGCTGTGTAGTCGGTCTTGTACTCCACCACGTCCACGCCATAGGTCAACTCATGCGTCACGCCCAGTTCAAAGCTGGATTGTGCCAGCACGTTGAAGCCGGTGTTTTTCGCTTCACCTTCCACAATCGCGGCAGAATCCTCATCCCACGATGCCAGGCCTCGCTCATCCCGCCACAGATTGCTGACGTTTTCAAAAACCGCCGTCTTGATCTGCGTGGAATCGCCGATCGAGATTTCATGATTCAACGTAACCGTGTCCCGGGTAAATTCCGTCGGGTAGGTCAACGGAACGCCCAGACTGTTGGCAATCGCCAGATCCGTTGCCAATCCCATATCCGGCCGGTAGCTGTAATCCCCTTCATCGCGATAGGCTTCGTAACTCAGTGACAGACGCTGGTTAGCAGACAAGTCCCAGCCAAACTTCAACAGCGCGTCATCCAGATCGCCTTCCAGACCGCGCACAGTGCCGTCCGTTCCGGCAATCGTGTTGCCATTGGCATCCTTGATCTTGCCGCCACCCACTTCGAAATTGTCGCGCTGGATCACGTTGTAATACGCCAGCACATCGAATTGATCCGTCAGCTGGGAATAGCCCGCCACCGCCACGCTCTGCGATGCATTATCCGCAAAGGTGTACTGGCCATAGGCACCCACCTGCTGACCGGGGCGCAGCAATTCCTTCGCTTCCTTGGTTTCAAAACGCACCACACCACCCAGGCCGCCATTCACCACAGAATTGTTGCCCACATCGATGTCCACCGACTTCAGGATATTGGCATTGATCTGCAGATTGCCCATGTGGTGATACATGTAGGTGTTCTGATTCGCGCCATCGATATAGATACGCAGATCCTTGTCGTCCATGCTGCGGATGGTGATGCGCTGGTTCAGCGAGTGCGCGCCGCCCACATCCACGCCGGGAATCGGCCGCAGCAGATCGCTGATGTGATCCGCCTGCTTGATGGCAATCGCCTCCTCATCCATGTTCACCGACGACGCCCGCACTTCCGTCGCCCACACACTCACCGCCTCCAGGGTTTGCTGATCCTGCGCGGCGTCTTCCGCCTGCGCCATCATCCCCATGGCCGCCCCCACTACCCCAACACCCAAACTCAAACGTTTCATCACTACCTCAGCTCTGACTTCAATCAACGCACCACATGCATCAACGATTGTTAATGCGATTAATTATCATTTATGATACAGAACCAGACGCCCCGGCGCGGGGCAAAGTGTTATGCGAAATCGTCAATCTGTTATGGGGAATCGCCAATGCCCGCGAATGCAGGAACCAACACCGAATGGCAGTGCCATCCCGCACTGGCGCGCGCGGTGACAGGACGGTTCACGCTGGATCGTCACCGCACCGGCATCTTCATTCACACCACCGATACCGTGGAAAATCAGAACACCGACGTGGTGCTGGAGCGGCCGCGCTGCCTGACACTGGGCGTATTGCTGGAAGGGGAAATGGAATTCACGTTGCGCGGTCAGCGCCATCATCTGCAGGCGAACGACCGCGTCAGTTGCGAGTTATTCGTGATCGTTACCGCCACGCCGGAATCACTGGTGCGTCACGTCCGACGTCAGCGACGTTTGCGCAAACTCCTGCTGACAGTGGAACCACCCTGGATTGCGCAGCAGACCCGCTACGCGCCAGAACTGGGACAACAACTGAATGCACTGCTGGAAGACGGCAGCCAGTGCGTGCGCTGGCCCGGTGGCCAGGACATTCTGGCGCTGGCAGAAAAAATCCTGCGTCCGGCGCCGACATCGCCCGCACTGCAACAGCTGCAGGCCGAATATCACGCGGTGGAACTGCTGGAAAAAGCCTTTCGCCTGCGCGAAATGGAACAGAACCAGCCGGGGAAGCTGGCACTGGAACGGGCCCGCCGCTACATCGAACTGCATCTGGACAGCCAGCCCAGCCTGGAAAGCATCGCCGCCCATGCCGGGCTCAGCGTCAGCAGCCTGCAGCGGCAATTCAAATCCCGGCATGGGCAAACCGTCATACACTACATCCGCGACTGCAAATTGCAGCACGCCCGCACTGCGCTGCTGCGCAATGAAATGACAATCGGCCAAGCGGCTTTTCACGCCGGCTACAAACACACGTCGAACTTCGTCACCGCCTACAAGCGCGCGTTCGGCGTCACGCCGGGAACTGAAAACTGACGCAGATGCTGCAGATGATCTTCAGCGCGCCGCACTCCGCCACTCCACAATCCCAACCTGATCCAGCGACCAGGCGCCATGATGACGCTCACCATTCCACTCTTCCAGCGTGATCCAGAACAGATCGTCATCTTGCAATTGGTGTGGAAACGGCACATGAGCATGCAAACCAAAGTTATTGCCGTGCAGAATACCTTCGTATCCCTGCGGCGACGCTGCCGGTTGCGGCCCCACGCTGACATAGGCCTGACGGATTTTTTCCACGCAGCCCGCACACAGCTTCACACTGAAATCCTTCACCAGCGCGCCGTCATGTTCATAGGGTCGATCGGTATCCGATGGCGTGGGCGTCGCAGTGAACCGGCCCACCGGCTGCTGCGGCCACGCTGCGGGAAACACGGGATTCAGCGACTGGTACAGATACCAGAACGGCAGAATCAGCAACAAACCATTAAGGTGAAAGCGCCAGCGCTGCCAGAACGTACGTGAGTGGCTGGACATGGTCAGGTTCCCCTTATCGATTTGGCTGGCAGCGTTTTGGCCGGCGTAACGTGCCGCTGGCGGACAGGTTTGCGCGCCCGCTTTCCGGCATCCACCAGCGTACGTTTTGAATAAATCACAAAACCGGAAACCGCCATGCCACTCAGCACCAGTCCGAACACAAACCAGATCACCTTGGTGAACAGGCCACCGATCGTACCGTAATGCAGCGGATCGGCGATGTGGGTAATGACCTGCAGCGCATTCATGCCCGCCGTTTCCCGCACCTGTGCCACATCACCGTTCCACGGATTCACAAACACGCGCTGTGAATAATCGTCGAAGAGTGGATTGCCGCTGCCGCCGGCAACGGTATAGAAATCCTGGGGATGCTCAGGCATCGACACATACTTCAGGCGCATATCCGGCAAGGTCTGCCGCGCAACGTTCAACGCATCATTCAACAGGAGACGCTGCGGCGCCTGCCCGTCGCTCAGTGGCACCTGCGTCAACGTGATGGGATCAGGATGCTGCCAGGCTTCGACTTCGTTGTGCCACAGAATCGCCTGCACCAGATACCACAAACCGGTCAGCCCGATCACCAGCAGAAACCACAGCGACCACACGCCGCCCAGCCGATGCAGATCGCCCCAGAAAATCCGCGCGCCCTTGCCTGCACGCAGGCGGGGCCGCGTGAACGCACGCCAGAAGCGCTTGTACACCACCAGCCCCGTGATCATCGCGCCCAGCACCACAATCGACATCAGACTCACCAGGTAATAACCGATGCTGTAACTGTGATACCAGGGGAACAGCAGCCAGCCATGCAGCGAACGCATGAAACCAATAAACGTGATACCCCGGTTAATCGCCTGCACTTCGCCGGAATACGGATTGACGTAAGCGATGGCCTGGGGAATATCCGGCGCGGCGAAACTTACTGCTGTCACAAGATAGGATTCCAGCTGCATCACGCTGGACACATCCGCGCCCGGCACCGTCTGCTCCACGGCTGTCACCAATTCCGGTAACGGCAACCGCTCCAGCTGCTGCGGATTGTGCGCGCGGGCATCCGGATTGAACAGCCAGGTCAGCTCATGACTGATTACCGCAATGGTGCCGGTCAGACAGATGACGGTGAACAGCAGCCACACGGGCAGCGACAGCCAGCCATGCACCACAAACCAGATTCGACGCTGTGATTTCGCCATAACGTTCAACCCGCTCAGAACTTGTAGCGAACGTTGCCGGTGATGTTGCGACGCTCACCGTAGCCGCAATCCGCACCTTCATAGCGGCACCAGGACACGTAGATCTTGTCGTTCAGGTTCTTGCCGTCCACGCTGAAATCCCAGCTGCCCAGCGTGTAACCCACCATCGCGTCGTACAGCGTAACCGACGGCACCAACGGGCCACCGAGCGCGCCCACGGTATCGCTGGTGTAACGGGCGCCGGCGCCGACACGAATGCCATTGCCCGCATCATACTGCGCCCACGCCGACGCCAGTTTTTCTGCCACTGCTGCCAGGCGCGTATCCTCGTCATTATCCCAGGCATCGATATCGGAATAATTGGCCAGCAGGGAAAACTGGTTCCAGGTCTTTTTCACTTCCACTTCCCAGCCATCCACGGTCGCGCCGGTCTGAGTCACCACGTCTACCGACGAACCCGAGACTACCCGCTCCTCCTGCTCGATATCGAACCAGGCAAACGCTACCGACAGATCCTTCGCGGGTGACAGATATTTGAAACCTACTTCCTGCTGCTCGCCCGTGGTGGGCTCCAGCAGGCCCTGACCTTGCCCGGCACCGAGGTTGGGAACAAACGATGTCGCATAGGAAATGTAAGGCGAAAAACCGGAATCAAAGCGGTACATCAGGCCGATGCGGCTGGAGGTTTCCTGATCCTTGCGCACCACGCGGGAACCGTCGGTATTGATCTGGATCGTGTCGGCATTGTCCTTGCGCAGCGCACCGGACACGACCACTTTGCCGATCTCGATATGATCGATGATGTAGACACCCAACTGCTCGATCTTGTTGTCAGCCAGATCATAGGGCGTCAGCGTATCTGCATACAGATTGCCATAATCGGGATCGTACAGATTGATAGTTCCGCCATAACCATAGATGGAATTGCCCTGCTCCCAGAACGCATCCACACGATCGGCACCCACTGCCAGCGTATGCCGTGTCACACCCAGATTGAAATTGCCTTCGACGCGGGTGTCCGCGCTGTTGACATCAGTGGCCCGATCCACCTGATAGATCACGCGCGCGATGTCGCCGTTGTCGGTCGGTACACTGGGAATGGCCGGCCAGTGCTCGCGGGTTTCCGTCTGCGATTCCGAACTGCGGATGGTGGACACAAAATTCCAGCCATCGGCAATGCGCTGATCGAAGAAGAACGTAATGTCAGTACGATCCTGATCATAACGATCCCAGCCCGGCTCGCCGACAAAGCGATTGGTGGGAATCTGGCCGCGGGGGGCGGGATCGATCGTGCCTTTCGACGGCAGAAACTGCGCCGACACACCGCCGTTGATTTCCTGGCGATTCATCAGCAGCGTCATGGTGGTGCCGTCCACCGGTTTCCACGTCAGCGACGGCGCCACCACATAGCCATCGTCGTCCACGTAGTCCACCTGCGTGCCACTCTGACGTTCCAGCGCCACCAGGCGATACAGCCAGCGGCCATCCTCCGATAGCGGGCCGGTCACGTCGGCGGCCAGCTGCGTGCGGTCGAAGGAACCCACCTGCGCCCAGACTTCGCCCTGCTGTTCTTCCTTGGGCAGCTTGGACACCGCATTCACGATGCCACCCAGTTCCGATTGCCCGTACAGTACCGACGACGGCCCTTTCAGAACCTCGATGCTTTCCAGCGTATACACATCCGTGCGCGCGCTGTTGTAGTAACCGAAAATCGAACGCATGCCGTCCTGGTAGTTGGACACATCCAGGCCCCGCACCACCTTCCAGTCGCCACGGGTATCAAAACCATAATTGCCGGAATACACGCCCGCGGAATACAGCAGCGCATCCTGAATGTTCTTGGCGCCGGTGTCCTGGATGAACTGCTTGTCGACCACGATGATCGACGCCGGCGTATCCTGAATACTTGCCTTGATCTTGCTGGTTTTCGGCACCTGATCCTGGTTGATCAGCGTGCTCTGCTGGTCGGCCTGCACCTCGACCGGTGCCAGCACCGGCGTTTCCTCCTGCGGCTTGGCACCGTCAGAGGTTGCCGTTTCAGCCTGTAGCGACAGCGGCAGTGTAGCTGCCAAAGCCAACGCCAGTGACGTGGCCGCAAAATCCCCCTTTGTTTTACGCATAGCGATGACTCCTGATCAAAATCGGAGCAATGCTAATGCGAATTCTTATCGTTTACAACAGCGAATTTGTATTGATTGCATCAGAATCGCAATCAGCCGTACCCACTGCCAGGGCAGGCACGGCCTCGCAGGAAGGGAAAACCAGACACTCAGGCCACCGCTGTTTCCGGCTGAACCACCGGCTTGCGTGCCTTGGCGGAGCGGGGTCGCAAGGCGAAGGCGTTCAGTCCCGCCAGATGCACCTTGCGCAGATAGTGCTCCCAGTCGATGCAGCGGGCATCCACGGGGAACAGATTGCGATCATGCTCCCCCATGCGCTCGGCCAGGGCACACAGCTGATCGTTGCTGAAGCGGTAGCGGGGCCGGGTATAAAACGAAAACACCACCGCCAGCTTCATCGCCGTTTCCAGATTGCCCAGCCGGACGCCGGACACCTTCACCCCCATACCCGCCAGCACCGTATTGCGCACTTTCGACGCAACAAACCCCAGCCGCACCACACTGTTGAAGATCAATCCCGGCACCATCACAAAAGGCCGCTGCGGCTTGCGATAGAACAGGTTGCTGTAACGGGCGTGATTCTGCGCCCCTTCATCCTGCACATGCTGAATCACGTGCTTGATGGGAATCGGATTGCAATGACTGCTGCTGCACTGGTAAATCCGGTGGGCCGGCACGGCGCGCAAAGCCTCCGCCGCACTCAGAATGATGCTGTTCGCCACCAGATCGGCCGGAATGATGTCGATGATGGCGTGGCGATCACCGGGGAAGAACGTCACTTTCTCGCGCGCGTAGGCCAGGATGATGGCGTCCGCCACTTTCACGCCTTCGATCCAGCCCGGCACCGGTGCCTGCCAGGTACTTTCCACGATCGACGGCCGCACCAGCGTCAGGCTCTGCCCCTGCAACTGCTTCAGCAACAACTGTTCGCCCAGCCACTTGGTGAAGGTGTAGGTGTCATTCCAGCCGTAGCGCTTGGCCTCGTTCAACCCCAGCTGGATCAGCGCCTGGGTGCGATCGGCATCATTGATATAACGGGCCTGCTCAGCCGCCACCTTGCGCTGCAGATCGGCAATCACCGGCTCGACTTCATAATGACCCGCCGCGGCTCTGGGAATGCTCCGGCGCGCCGGGGCACCTACCGTTTCTTCGATCAAGCCAGTGTTGTAGCCATTCACGTAGCAGGTGGACACATGCACCAGCGGAATCTGCCGCACACTCACCAGCTTCACAATAGTGTCCAGACAAAGCGTGTTGGTTTGCAGGGCAGCATCCAGGGGCTCGCGAAAATCCACGCTGGCTGCAGAATTGATCACCACATCAATCTTGCGTGCCAACTCGGCAAAGTTTGCGTCACTCAAACCAAAATTCGGTGCCGTCAGTTCACCGCTGATGAAATGCAGCTTGGTGCGACACAGATCTTCGAATCCATCCGGATCAGCTGCGCGCAAAGAATCAAAAATAGATGAGGTGGCCACCTCATTGAGAAAGCGCTTCTGCGCGGTGGGATGCTGCGGATTGCCGCGAATCAGCAAATAAATGCTGCCGATCGTTGGCACACTGCGCAGCAATTTTTCCAGAATAACCTTGCCGACAAATCCCGTGGTTCCTGTAATCAGCACACTCTTGTTTCGAAACGCTTCTAAAGTGGGTGACTTACCAAATTCCATCGCGAAACTCCTTTTCCCTGATGTGGCCGCGCAACAATATAGAACTATCAGGGCAAGAGCAAGAATTCGGCCACCCAGAAAATCAATAAAAATATTTCGGCATAAAGTAATAGCAGAGCACGCTAAAAAACGCGCAATTTTTCACGCGTTCTTTCTTGAGACACTGTCGCGGATCTGCCTTCGCGCCGTAAAAAATCCGCAATACAACAGGATGCGGATGATCTGCGTTTCCTGACTGGCAGTCAGAGCGTTTCTCACAACATCCCGCAGCAGCGCACACACCTGTCAACGTTGCAGCACAGCGGTCTGCACAACGCACAATCCGGACGCAAGGCCGACTATCGCCGCACTCTTTTCAGGCAGGAATGCTGGAGGTCGCCCATCCCCGACAGGGCTGCGCCTGAGCGACGGCGCAACAACACCCGCCTCCTCCATCCGGTGTGCGCAGCGTACCAATGGCGTTGCAGGGTCACAAAGTTGGCCCTGTACAGCCCTGCAGGTGGATGTCGCAATCATTTATGGTGACGGGGACTCGGACAGTACCACCCGATGGCATCAGCCGCGCGCAATGGCTTGAGGATGAACAATTGAATCAGCAAACCTGCTGGAGTAATCGTATGAAAAAACGAACAGGCCTTTTACTTACACTGATGGCGACCGCATTGCTGCTGTCAGGATGCAAGGGAACCGACAACACCGTCCGAATCGAAGTGGCCGGGCCTGGGGTGGTCACTACCGAATCGCTGACCTGCGAAGACGAGTGCGTAGTGAAGCTGCCGTTGAGCTGGCTTGAATCCCAGCTGCTGGTGCGAAAATCAGTAACGCTGGTTGCAGAGCCAAAACCTGGCGCCGAGCTTTTTGGCTGGACCTCACCTTACTACTATTACACCCAGGACAAAACCGCACCCACCTACACCGTTTCAGTGCAGGCACAATGCCTGGAGGCCCTCGATTTTCGCGGCATCCTAATACCGTGCCGAACATTGGGCGCCGACCACAACGGCGCCACGGCCATATTCGTGGAAGCCGGCAGCATCGCGCTCAGCGCGTGGCATTTCGGCAGCAACGTCTGCGTAGCCACAACACAGGACGAAATCCGTTGCTGGGGTTCTACGGAACTTGAAACCAACATCCCTGACGTCATCAATCCATCGGCACTGAAAATAAGCAGAACGATCGGCTGCGTGAAGGACGACGCCGGCTTGCAATGCTGGGGCCCTTCCTACTATCTGGGCGAAACCCAACCGGTACTGACTGATCCCACGGAGTTTGCCGTATCCAACCACTTCGTTTGCGCCATCGATCAGGGCCAGTTGGTCTGCTGGGGGCGAAGTGCCAATCAACTCGCCCACGCCCCCACGCTCAGCAATCCAACGCGCATTACCAACATCAGCGATTCAGACAATCTGTGCGTGATCGACGACAACGGCCTGCATTGCTGGGGTTCCTGGGCAAACCCGGCGCAAAGCGCCCCGCTGGGCAATGAAACATCGGTCACTCTACCGAAATACCAGTGCAGCATTACCGAAGATGACTTCACCTGTCGGTATCGGTAACCGGCCGGCGCAAGCGATTGTTCCTTGACTTCCATCATGGCGCCCTGCCCGCTGCCAGGGTGTATGCTTCATCAATAGCCATCATTTCAAAACCAGCGCGAGGAAGCCAACCATGGGAACCTACATCATCCTGGCGGCCGATCAGGCCCGTGCCCGACTGTTCAAGGCCGAGCGGCGCGAGGGGCCGCTGGTGGAATTTTCGGGCATGGCCAATCCCGAGGCCCGTCTGCGCGAGCAGGATCTGGTCAGCGATGCCAGCGGCGGCAATCCCCACGACCTGGGCAATCACGACTCTGCCCATCAACATGTGGTGCAGGTATTTGCCAAGCAGGTAAGCCAGGCACTGGAACAGGCCGTGCAATCCCACAAGCCCGATCGGGTGTACGTGCTGGCCAGTCCCAGTTTTCTGGGGCTGTTGCGTCCCCTCTTGAGCACGGCACTGAAAAGCAAAATCGCCCAGGAACTTGCCAAGGATGTGAGCCGCCTGTCGCCAGAAGCGATTCGGGGGCAGTTGCCTGAGTTGTTGTGAGGGCGCGCCGTGCGATAGACCTGTCCGATTAGCCAACGCTATACTTCCCGTTGATTGGTTTCGCCCGACAGGAGAATTTTCATGAAACGGACACGTCGCTCCGCCAGCGCCGCAATGATGCTGACCATCACCGGCCTGACCGCTGCTGTGCCGGTCGCACAGGCCGCCGAGGCTGAAACAGCGCAGGCCGCTGAAATCGTGCGCCCCAACTGCGCCAAGGAAAAAACCGGCATTGTTCGCCCGAATTGCCTCAAGGACAAACAGCAGATAGTGCGCCCCAATTGCCTGAAGAACAAAGGCAGCATCGTCCGGCCCAATTGCCTGAAGGAAAAGGCACCGAATGCCGGCAAACCCGCCCCCTGAGCATGCAAGCCTTGACACCCCACTGCAGGCATTGATTCAGCACCACCACGCAAAACTTTCTGCCGCCGCCGACGAGCTGTTCGACCTGTTGGAGCAGTTCCAGCGCCAGGGCGAGCATCCTGTGATGTCAGTAATCCGCGATGGTGAGCAACCCTTCACCCAGTTCACGCACTATCCCGCTGGCGATGTCGACGACACTCACACCGGTTATGCCTGGTACTACCATGCTCATGCGCCCAGCGACAATCGCCCCTGGCAGGAACACGGGCACTTTCACTGCTACGCCTACACCGAAATTGTGCCCACCGATGCCACGCCTATCGCTCTGCCGCAGCAGCCAGACCCGATTGCCGGTGGACTGGTGCATCTGATTGCACTCTGTGTGAACGAGGCGGGCGTGCCGTGCCGGCTGTTCACCCTCAATCGCTGGGCGTCAGGTGAATGGCTTTACCCTGCGCAGGTGGTAGCGGAACTGGCGGCACGGTTTCAGCTGGAAAATCCGCGCCATCAACTCACCAGTCGCTGGCTGAGCATCATGCTGCGTGTGCTGCAACCGCAGATTGAATGGCTACTGAGGCAGAGGGATGCGCAGATTTTTCCGCATTATCCTGATCTTGCGGTGAATCGCAGCGAGGATGTGGCGCTGGAAATTACATCGACGCTGGCGTTTGATCTGGATGAGTATCTGGAAGGGCTTGAACCGGACTGACTTCACCCAAAAAAAGACAACGCGACCACAGCATCGAGCCGGCGGTGAATGACGGTTCGATGCTGTGGTCGCTGGCCTCAGTCTGTCGTGCAGCGACGGGTATTTTCGTTGGGAACCGGGCTCACTTCCAGCAACTGCTTTTCTGTTCCCAGTGCGTACGTTACGGGAACGTCTGCGCAGCCGTAGTCACGGCAGAATACCGTGTACTGTCCGGCGGATGTCTGGCCTTCGGAATTCAGAATGAAGTCGCCGTCTGCCCAGCCATTGTAAGTGCCGGCAAATTTCAACTGCTCCCCTCCCACACGCTCCGTGGAGTAGTAACCGCCGTCTTCGTTCAAATAGCCGTAAATGGTACCGCTGTTAAGAACGATGTGCTCACCCGTGTCGGGATCGGTTTTCTCGAAGAAATTGAATGCATAGCTTTGCGATCCGGCGGTCGGAATATCAAAAAAAATACTGCGGTCGAGAATGCGTGTCACCCGGGTGACGGTGCCACCATAGTCATCCGTCAACGTGTCGATCGCATCTTCGTCACCAATGGGCGGCAACTGGCGGTACACCTGAGACACAAAGAAGTTCTCCCAGGCTTCGATCACGGTTCGGTTCTTGAACTGGCTGTTCGCGGGATTCTCATCGATCACATACAGTCGTTGGTGATGGTACGTCTTACCCTGCACGTCGAAACGCAGCTTGACCCGGGTGGCACGATCCAGCACCAGATCCTCGCCGCTATAAGCGCAGGACTCGCTGGGAACGGGATCCAGCGTATCGGTAGTCAGATACACGTTGCGCGCGGTGGCTGGCAGCGTGATCGTCAACGTTTGCGCGGACTGGAACCGACCGGCCTCGGGCAAGAACACGACGGTGGTATCCTCCACGACTTTGCAGGCAGACAGCGGAAGCAGAAAGGCAACCACACCGGCAGTGACGGCAATTTTGCGATTGGGTAACAGATGCATGATGCAGTTCTCCAGAAAAAGGGGCGTCAGGCGCAGCTCGCTGCTCACGGGCCGTCGTTCAACACGGCGTAACGACTGCTATCCGTGGTGCCGGCCGGAGCGAAGTTGAACAGAGTCGGACTGGTGCAGTTGTTCCACGCCGATGTCAGGCGATCTGCTCCGGTTTCGATGGCACAGCTATATTCCCAGACAGTGCCATCCGGTCGCCGCACGGCCATGCTCTTGTCACGACGGCCATTGGCATTGCTGCGTGCCCGGATCTGAATATCAGCCGTGATGCCTTCGCTGCCATCGCAGCTTTTCTTCAGCTGCCATTCCTGCGCTTCCAGATTGTCACGTCGCCACAGGCAACTGCTGCTTTCTGCTGCTGTCACGCGATAGATCACAGCAGCGCCGACTTCCTCATCGTAATCAGCCGTGGTGACGGTGAAGCGCTGTGCAGTGTCATACGCGTCGCAACTTGTCAGGCGCAGAAGATTGGAAAGACCATCATTGTCCGGAAAATCCGGCTCGGACGTTTCGGCTCGCAAACACAGGCCTCTGGTTGTGCTTCTGACCAAATGCCAGTTACCGCGCGCATTGTTGAGCGTGATGACGTGAGGTTCGCCACCCGGAAAGCCACACTCGGTGCCGGTAGATACCAGCAGCCGGGTGGTATTGGGTGGCACCTGCCATTGAGAAAGTTCCAACCTGTGCGTTGCACGGTTACCCGCCTTGGGGAAATACGCAAGACGGCTGGAACAGGCACCCGTGCGATCATCCAGCAGGTTGATGTAGTAACCGGTGCTGAGATCGCGCTCATCAAAGCTACCCTGCACCTGCAGCGTGAGCGTCAGGTTGTCGGTCTCATCGCTGTCTGGCGTGAGGGTTACCCGGCTCGCCATAAACAACGGCGTGGCAGATGGCACAATCTGGTTAAACGCGCTCGTCTCGGTTTTGGGAAAGTCAGCGCAGCGATCCGGCTCACGCTGATCAAGATCGCGTGGAATGACGGCGAACGCGCGGGCGGATGATGGCGGCGTCAGGTTGCTGACGCTGAAACTCGGTGCCTGCCCAACCGCAATCACCGCTAACGGCTCACGATCCAGCGCGCATCCCGTGCTACCCACAAACCGTACCGCGTATCCACTGATGGAAGATTCATCGGCGGGCGGCACAAAGGAAACGGTACCGGCGATACTGACGCGCGCGTCGGCATCACTGAAGGAAACCGTTTGGGGAAAAGCAAACGTTGCGCCGGGATCATCAATGACATTAATGAATTGTGTGGCCAGTCCAATAGGATTTTCGCCAACGGAATTTGCGGTATAGACAATGATGCTGTCGATGCCCAGTTCCGCCGGCGGCAACGCGGGAAAATACAGCTCATACTCATAGGGCGTGGCGGTATAGCCACCGGTTATTTCCAGACGCGCGATGAAGTTCGAAGGGAAACTGTCACTGACAGGTACCGGCACACCGTTACTGCCCCAGCGCAGCACATAAGAGGTGGCATCGCTGTCCTGCGGCGAGCGCGTTACCAGCACTTTACCACCCAGGCCATCACCCAGCAGTTTGTCTTCAAAGACAAGCGCGGCGGCAATCGAAGTGGGCGGTTGCGGATGCACAGTAGGGGGATTGGTGCCCTTGCATCCTGAAACGACGGCCACCGACAACAGCAGCAGACATAGCAAAATGGGGTCAAACGGTGTCTGTTTCATTGTGGATTCCTGGCTGGGTGATTTCCTGATGGTTAAGTGGTTATGTGAGTCGAATCTGCTCTATCACTGTTTTGCATCGATCCGCTTCTGCGCACGCAAGCCCATGCGGCCGAGCATCAGCGTCAGCAGCACCAGCGCCCACAGAGGCAGCGGCACATCTTCTTGCGCAGTTGCAGGCACAACGACGTCGCGCGGATTGCTGCCGGCAAGGAATTCCTGCAAATTGCTGATGCCATCCTGATCCGCATCTGCGCTGGCATCTGCAGGATCGTTCAGATTGAAGCCATGAGCGGTTTCATAGTTGTCGCCCATGCCATCACTGTCGGTGTCACGGGTTTCCTGGGGATTGTTCGGGAAGTCATCGCACACATCGCCGGCGCCGTCATTGTCGGCATCGGCCTGATCTGGATTGGTGAACAGTGCGCAATTATCTGAATCGTCGTCGACGCCGTCATTGTCGACATCCACCATACCGAGTTTCAGCTGGGTGATCTGGCCGCGCTCGCCCGCAGTTGCAGCACCAAGCAACTCTTCACCCGCCAGCGACGAGACAAAGAACTGCAGCTGGTCACCCGCGCGGGCATGACCTGCAGAACGAACGCCGACAGAATCCATCGGCACACGCAGAACATAGTGATGCTCAAGTCCAGTGCTACTGTTGCTGCCCATGACAAAGCTATCGAGCACAGTGCCATTCAGGCGCGCACTCACGGTGAAGTGACTGTCGCCGTCGAGCAACAGGCGATTTTCCGCCACCACGCGACCATAGAACACGGCATGCGGCTCTGACAGTGCTGCAACAGCACTCTGACACGCCAGCAGAATACCGACAGCAACCCAGGCGCTGAACTTCAGCCGTGAATGAATCCAGTGGAATTTCATGTTGCGTTCCTGTCTCGGGTTGTCCTGGTTGCAGCCAAATCTACGCAGGTTTCATTGCAGTTTTACGAGAAAAATTCGCCTGCAGGCAGATTGAATTGGGCGTGCCTATTTCTGGATTTTATTCTGCCGGGGTCAATCCCCTCGCGGGGGGATATTGCGCTGAAGCCGGAAAATATATTGTGCGAGCGTTTAAGAAAACTTTAACAAAGCACACCTAGATTAGGCTGGCCAAATTGCGACAACCCCTGAGAGAACACGCGATGCTGAAGGGACTAACGGGAAATATCGACAGGCTGGTGCTGGGTGGTGTGTTGCTGATGGCGGCATTGCATGGCCACGCAGCGCCAACCACATCGCAGTCATTCGACTTGCAGCCGGGCTGGAATTCCATCTTTGTCGAGCTGGATCCAGATGACAACAACCCCGCAACGCTGGATGACAACGCGCCCGCGCGCGTGTTTAACCTGAGCGATATCCAGATGGTATGGGCGTTTCCGCGCTCTGGGTCCACGGTGCAATATATCGAACAGCCATCCGAGGCAGGATTCAGCAATCCGGACTGGCGTGTCTACATTCCCTCCAGCGTGCCCACCGCTGCATTGACCAACCTGCACGCGGTATCCGCCGGGCGCGTATATCTGGTGAAGCTGGGCGGCACTCAGCCCAAGACACTGGTCGTGCAGGGCAAGCCTGAATTCCGCCGCATCCAGTGGCTGCCGGAAAGTTTCAACCTGGTGGGTTTTCATGCCAACCCCGACCCAACACAGCAGGTAACCTTTGCCGATTTTCTGGCATTGCCTGGCAGCAGCAACCCTGCAATTTACAAACTGGTGAACAACAACTGGACGCTGCAAAGCAAGAACTCATTGGTGGAACCCGGGCGCGGCTACTGGATTTACAACGATGGCACCATCAAGCTGAGCGGCCCTCTCGACATTGCCGACAATGCACTGAACGGACTGGGGTTCAGCGAACTCAGCACCGTGACATCGTTGCAGCTGACAAACCGTTCACTGCTGTCCTTACCTGCGGTACAGCTGACCGCATCCGACTTTCCGCTGCGTTATTTTGCTGGCTACACTTCACCGCCGGAACGCACTCCGCAGTGGCTGCCCATGACCGCTACCAGCACAGCCATTGCCAGCGGCAGGGACGCTTCGTTTTTACTGGCGGTGGATCGCACCGGCATGACCGACCCGGCGCAGGGGATTCTGGCAATTCGCGGTGGCGGCATGCGCATCCAGCTGCCGCTCCAGGCCGACCCCATCGTGGCCGGCACCGATGGATTGTGGGTAGGGTCGGTGACGCTGAACGCAGTCAGCAACGTCAATGCTGCAGATCCCACCCTGCCGGAATTGGCGCCAGCAGAACTTACCTTCAAACTGATCCTGCACAGCGGCGACGCCGGTGTTCATCTGCTGAAACAGGTTTACCTGTTGGGCGATTTTGCCGATCAAGACCAGCCGCGCACCGTGTTGATCACCGACGACAGCGCGCTGCCAGCCTTCACTCCGCTGGCGCTGGCGCGCGGTGAAAATGTTGGCCATCGCATCAGCAGTTCAGCGTTTGACTTCAGCGCCAACAAATTGCTGCTGAGCAACCGGCTGGACGCACCGGGCGATGGCCTGTCCGGCACCATCGCACTCACGCCGGATTTGCCTACCCACCCGATGCGGCACCGTCGTCATCCCGATCACGACAATCTGCGCGACGACAACTTCGAACCGTTGCCTGCTCAGGTAGCCTCCACCTTCAGCGAAGAAGTCTGGACGATTTCCCGCACGATCCGACTGTTGCCCGATCAGAATCTGGCGCCCTCTCCGGTCGCCGGGCTGGGCACGCTCACCGGCGTTTACGAGGAAACCCTGCAGGGCATGCACAAGCGCGACATCCATATGCGTGGGCGTTTCACGCTGCAGCGCGTAAGTCTGATCGACGAGCTGGATCCTGCGCCAAACTGATTACAACAAACCGGTGGTACGAACGCCATTTCGCACACATCGAACTGATTTCTGATTAAACCGGGCCGACGATGAACATGTTTCCACGCATTCTGATCACACTGCTGATGCTGGCTGTGGTACCGACAGCCACCGCCTTCGACGCCGAAGATCCGGCACCCTATACGCTCAAGTTTGATGGATCGGGAGAGGAAACGATCTATCACGCCGCTGCCGATGATGATGGCAACCTGTATATCGCGGGCGCCTACACTTCCACTGCGGATGGCCGCCTCACCGTGTACGCGCAGAGTTCAACCGATCCGTTGGCGCGGGAGCAGAAGAGCGTCTTCAACATGCCGGCCAGTCATGGCAGTACCGATCTGTTCGTGGCAAAACTCGACGCCCAAGGTAATCGTCTGTGGGTAAAAACGCTGGGCGGCACCGGACGCGACGCGGCCACGGGTATCGCATTCGATCGTGTCACCCAGCGAATATTTGTTGCCGGTTATGTCACGGGTAACGCAGCAAGCCTGGGCGCTCGCGTTGCCACCAGCGCCATCGGGTTCGACGCTGCCAGCACAACCAACCTGTTTGTGGCAGCGCTGGATGCCGGCGGCAACTGGGCACATCACGAAGCCATGCCGCTGGTACGCGCCGGCACCGCGCAAACGCTCACACAACTGGCATTGATCACGGGCGATGACCGCAACACGGCGCCAGCCCATCTTCAAGGCTACAGCCTTGCACTGGCCCACGACATTACGGCCACTGCCGGCACATCGGTGGCGCTGTATATCAAGGGAGAAGTCGCCAATCCCGTCGCGCAGAGCGGCGCGCGACTGGGTATCAATGGCGGTGCACATCATGACGTCACCGCCAGCGGCGGCCGCTGGGCCTTTGTCAGCAAAGTACTGTATCGCGAAAATCCGCTGCCAGCGTTGGGAGAACAGCGCTGGACCTGGGAATGGATGGCACCTGTGGCAGGCACACCATCGGCCACCACGACATCGAGCATCACACAGCTGAAAGTCGATCCGGCACAAGGCATCGCCAGCCCGCTGTATGTCAGCGGCTACTGGAGTGGCTCCATGTCGGGCCGCACAGCCGAGGGCGCCACGTCCGGCTTTGTTGCAGCATTGCAGGCGAACAATGGCGAACACAATTTTGTTGCCACGGTGGGCGGTGATTCCAGCGTCAATGCACTGGTAGTCGACGGGCAAGGCGATCTTGTTATCGCAGGCCAGATTGCTCGCGTCAATCAGGCGCAAACCGACGTCGTGCTGGCGCCAGCGGATCTGCAAAACGGCAACAGCATCACGTTGCAGCCGCAGTGGTATTCCAACCCCGTTTCCAGCCCCCGCTACAAACACAACGCGCTGGTGGCGAAACTGTCCGCCGCTGGTGACTGGCAATGGGGCACGCTTACCAGCGGGCGTTACGGCACCGGCCTGGATCTGCAACGCAGCCGTGATGGCAGTTACTATCTGACTGGCGGACTGGGATCTGCCAGCATCTTCAACGGCGTCAATCCCGCATCGCCTTCCCATACCAGCCTGCCCACACTGGAATTGGGCACACTCAGCGCCAACAACAGCATCACCTCCATCACGTTGCCGGCGCGAGTGGCGGACTACGCCGTATCATCGCCCTCGGCTCCCACCTCGCGCGAGGTTTTCAGCCAGGCCTGGTATGACGCCACACTGTATTGTCCGGCAGGACAAACCCTCAGCAGCAACAAGTGCTATTCGAGTTGCGCGTCGCCGTACTACGCGAACGGCGACTTCTGTCAACGCGATTACTCAAGCTACAACACGACAGGTTCTTCGCCCACGCTGGCCTGCCCCACCGATTATCAGCTGATCGGCTCCAGTTGTTACGAACCCTGCTACCCTGGCGATGTGCCCTGGCTGTGGGACAACACCCGCTGCTGGGACGGCGAATTCAGCTATGCCCGCGCATCCGAACCCGCATCGCAACAATGTCCCAGCGGCAAACAGCTGGTGGGCGGCCAGTGTCACGACATTTGCTCGTCAGGCTATTACCGCTCCGGCACGTCCTGTGTTCGCGATGCCCACAGCTACAATCGCACCGTTGCGGCCACGGCGGCGTGCAATAACACCAGCAACAATTTCTGCCGATTGCGGCTGGCCTACAGCAACACCCAGATCCAGCTACTGCGCAACGGCAGCCTGTTTGGCAGCGCAACCGTGGATAACAAGGAACGCGGCAAGGCCAATACTGCCTCCGGTACCGAGATTGCACTCACCCATTACCTGGATACGCTGGTTAACCCCAACCCGAAAACGATCAACGCAATCACCCTCAATGGCAGCGGCAACGTGCTGCAGGCGAGCGACCAGTGGCAACTGCGTTTTGTGCATGACAATGCGGCAACCGATGCCAGCTACCGGCTGACAGGCAACTGGAATCTGACATTCAATCTGGCCGACGGCCGCACCAACACGTCCACCGCCAGTTTCTCGAATTACGAAATCAACGGCAGCACAGGCAGCCGCAACTTCGATGTGCCATTTCCCAGCGGATATCAGGAACCGGAACTGACGCCGTACAGTTACGCCTATGTCGCCCGGTTTGTGGATACCGGCACTGCAGCGGATTTTGACTGGCTGCGACACAGCGCCCATCACGACACTCACGGCGCGCTGCTGGTGCTGAATTCACTGCAGACACTGTATCTGTTCGGTGGGCGTGGGCATCAACCGCGCACAGCCGCACTGGAAGGAACACAAGCCTACGCCAGCCGTGACAGCAGTGGCGCGGACGATCTGGTCAGTCGTGGCACCATCATGAATGTCATTGATACCGATTCCGGCACCTTCCTGCCCAGCTTCCTGCGTTACTTCGATTACGTTGTGGGCCAGCGCATCGATCCTCCCACCAGCGGCTCCAATGCACTGCTCGTTGGCATGCTGCGTCGCACGGTTCCTGCGGGAATGGCTGATATGACCGCAGGCAGCGACGGCGGGCCCGCGAACGGCGAGTTGTTGTCGGCACCTTCGAATCGCGCGTTGTATGCAGCAGCTCCGTTGACGCATGCCATCGTGCTCTGGCCCACCCTCGACAACGCGGCAGCCCAGATGCAACCGCTGACAGGCAGGGCGATCCGCGTGCGCTGGCCGACGCCGGCAGAAGGTCTGCAGGACTATATTTATTCCACCAGCGCTGACGCGACGTTGCCGCCGATGCGGATGAACCCGGAAGGTGCCAGCAAGACATTCCACTGGATCCAATACGCGCAAACCACCACGACAGAACATCACGAAGGACAGAACATCGCCGCTGGCACCAAGGTCAGCCACGGCATTCGCTACAACCAGGGAGCAGGCGCACTGGAAACCAGCCGCGACCGCATCGCAACGCTGGTATTTTTTGATGGGTTGAATCCCGACCAAGGCGATCCTTCTATCGTTGCAATACGCAGTCATGCCTGGAACGATCCGGCTTACCACGCCAATGCTGGCGTCGACATCGGCACTACACTGACAGCCCCCACCGACGCCACGTCCACCCGCACCGGTTACGTGATGACGGAACTGGCACGCTACGATACGACGGCAACGGTGTACGAACGCAGCAGCCGCAATGGCCAGATCATTGCGGTGAATACCAACGGCCCTGCCGGCCTGTCCGATGACCTCATCGTGGCCTGGTTCCAGGCGGGCGCTTATGGCCGTGACTGGCCACGCTTGGCACGCACCTACACACCAGACTGGCCCGCTGATGCCGGCCAGATCACGGTGGCCAGCCAGTTGGGATCTGCCGGCCTCGATGCCGGCGGCAACGAACAAGCGCGCACAGGCCTGCACGCCGCCACCAACCAGCCCGTGCTGTATGTGCAAAACAATCGCGCACTACCAGGTTTCAATCCCAACGAGGAACATGCGCTGCTGTATCAACCCTCCGGCTCCGATTACGTCACCGCATTTGCGCTGCGCACGGATCTGAATAACCAGCCGGCCGGCACCGCAACGTCGGATCCCTATGTACTGGTGCGCTACCGTGATCCAGTGGCCCAGCAGTGGAATTACCGTGTGTTCAAGGTGGATGTATTCGCGCCGCCGTACAACAGCTTCAATCTGAATTCCGCGATTGCAGGTCAGCCGGTGACGGCGCCGTATCCGCTCAATCTGCCGGGCATGGCGTCCACCAGCACCGTGGGCCAGGGCAGTGCCTATTGGCTCGACAAGAACGGGCAGGTGTGGGCCCGCTCCGACGGCGCCAGCAGCATCAGCGTCGACTACGCCTATCGCCTGCAGGAAGGATTCTGGTATGACCTGAACGGCGACGGCGTGGCCGACAGTAACGTCACCGATGTTGCGTGGAAGGATGACAGCGGCGCACAGATCCGGCTGAACTACAACAGCGCCTGGCCACAACTGGTGCCGCAGATTGCAATCGGCGACACCCTGATCGATGCACGCAATGGTTTGCCCGGCGTTCGCAACATGCGCGATCTGACGGTGGTGTACGACCAGAACGATCCATTCGAAGTGAGCGCGCCCGCGAGCGCCGACCGCGCCACCAAAGCCACCGTGCGCGTATTCGATTACAGTGCGGCGATCGCCGTTGCCATGCCGCAGGGAATCACCGGTGCAGCCTTCAATGGCACATCACTTTCACTGCAAGGCCCCAATCCGGCGCTGACCCTGCCAGCCCGACTGCAACCGGAATCCGGCCACTACTACTTTCCAGCGCTGCCCAGCGATCTGCGCTATCGCCTGCGTTTCAACCCCACCCTGGGCGACTTCGGCCAGTTCTTTTTCCAGGGCGGTGATTTCCACGCGGAAAATGGCCAGCCTGCCCAACCCGGCGATCCCGTCATGCACATGGTCAACATCATGACGGCGCAGGAACGCGATCTGCTGAAGCAGCTGGACAACGCGGACGGCTTAGCCAACGGCGAAGATGAACAGAACACCCTGTGGGACAGCATCGTGACCGCGCTGTACCACACAACCCGCAATCCTGCCGGCATCGATGTGGACGGCAGCGCTGGGACCGACGCTGCACTGCTGGTGGGAATGGAAGAAGCAGCAAACGACACCGTGCGCCATCGCATCGTGGAAGCGAACGGCGCTCTCAGCGCCGCCTTTGCGCGCAAGCCCGGCTACGTAGTGCTGGCAGAAAATGTCGACACGGATCCGCTCAACAGCAACCCGGTGAACCTGCACGTCATTCAAGTAGTGGAACCGAAGGCCAACGGCAGCGTGCGCGTTGTGCGCAATGCCGACAACGCGCTCGATCCTCGCCTGGTGGTGCGACAGAGTCTGGACTTCGGCGGTCGCGCCGATCAGCTTGAATTCGACTGGTGGTGGCATGCTGACAGCAACGGCGAGCCCGTAGTGGAAATCGACCCCGTCACCGGAACGCCTAGCGGCGCGCAATGGCGCCGTTTGCAGCAGGGCGCGGGATTCAACGCACTCACACTGGCATCGGGCCTGCCTGTACTCGCGGATGGCTGGGTCATCAGCCGCTATCGGGGCCTGGCCACCGACGCCGATCCCACCGGCAGCCAGTGGAGCAGCTTTAGCGGTCGCAGCAATGTCAATCCCGGCGAAATACGCCCCGTACCCACCAGCGGCTGGGTGCGCCGGGTGATGGAAGGCATCAACGCCTTCGAACAGCGCTACGCCGAATTCCACAACACTGAAGCCAACAGCTACATCAGCATGCTGGTGCAGGCGGGGCGCCGTTTCGAAGGCGATGTGGCGCTCAGCACGGAAAACGGCAACCTGGATCAGGTGGGCCTGATCGAGCTGTACCAGACGGTGCTTAACAGCGCCATCGAACTCAGCATCGACGCCAACAATCCGGTCACCAACGAAGCCGCCGTCAACAAGCAGTTGCTGCTGGCCGCCAGCCGCATTGCGGATTTTTATCTGCTGCTGGGCAATGAAGCCTATTCCGATGCCATGGACCCCACGGTTGGCATCCAGACCACCGACGGCAGCACCGGCTATCTGGCACCGACACTGTTTGCCTTCAAGGATCAGGTGCCCAATCTGCTGGAAGAAGAACTGGCGCTGCTGCGGGGTGTCGATCAGCGCCGCGAAGCGCCGGTGTACAACCGGTTGCCGTGGAATTTCTCCAGCGGTCCTGATGGCGAGCCCACTTACGTGCAGGTGTACGGTATTTCCGACACGGGCGGCGACGGCGCGCTCAACGACGCCCGCATCCTGTTCCCGCAAGCGCACGGCGACGCCTGGGGCCATTACCTCACCGCCACCAAACAGTATTACGCGCTGGCGCGGCATCCCCGCTACGACTGGCAACCGCTGGCGGACACCACCTCCATCGCCGGCATCGCCGTGCAAGTGGACTACAAGGACGAAGAACGTTTCGCCCGCGCCGCCGCTGCCAAAGCCCGCACCGGCGCCCGCATCGTCGATCTCACGTTCCGCCAGCAGTACACCCACGCGCCCTCCGGCCAGTGGCAGGGTTACAAGGACACCAATGCCACGCGCGCCTGGGGCATGGACGAATGGGCACGCCGCGCCGGCCAGGGCGCCGTGCTGGACTGGGCGCTGGGCAATGCGCTGTTACCGTATGAAGACACCACCAGCCCGGAAAGCGTCGCGCGCATCGACCGGCAGACAGTCGCCGAACTGGCAGCGCTGCCGGCGGCACTGACGGAAATCGAATCCGCCGTCACCCGTGCCGACAGCGGTGCCAATCCATTCGGTCTCGACAGCGACGCCATTCCGTTCGACATCGATCCTGCTGCCCTGGCCTCGGGCAATACCCACTTCGAGCAGATTTACAGCCGCGCACTGAAAGCGTCCACCAATGCATTGCGCCTGTTCGACTATGCCAACAGCCTGTCGCAGCAGATCCGCGTCAACCAGCTCGACACCGCTGGCCTGCAACGCCAGATCGAAGCGCAGGAACAGGATTTCAAGAGCCGCCTGATCGAGCTGATGGGTTATCCCTACGCCGGTGACATCGGCTCCGGCAAGCTGTATCCCACCGGATACAACGGGCCGGATCTTTATCACTACATGTATATCGATGGGCCGTTGAATCCGTTGCCCGCGTCCCAGCTCAGTTCGTTCACGATCGACTTCAGCGCCAAGAACGGCAACTTCCTGTTCCCGGGTGATGCCGATCCCACCTTCGCTGCCTATTTCAACGTGGACGACCTGACGACGCTGCCCGTGACCTATCCCTACAACGACAAGGCTGACCATGCATTTGTAGCGCCGTCCGACTGGGGCAGCCGCCGCGCACCAGGACGCTTGCAGTTGCAACTGGGCGAGATGCAACTGATTCAGGCCCGTCTCAATACCGCGTACGCACAGCACAAGACCCTCATCGGTAAAATCCAGAATGAAATCGATCTGTTGGAAGAAAACCACGCCATCCGTGGCGACCAGATCGATGTGCTGAACAGCGATGGCGTGCGCTTCGGCAGCGCCAACGGCATTGCCGTGATTGCCGAACGCACCGGCGAGATTCTGGAAAAGTCCGGCCAGAACATCTACAACTTCTTCAACGGCGTGGCAGAAGCGCCGCCCAAGGTGGTTGGATTTGCCTTCGACCCAACATCAGGATTGCGATTCGGCATCAAGGTACTCGGTTCCGCCACCCAGATTTCCATGTCCAACATCGCGTCTGCCGTCATGCGCGGCATCGGTATCCCGGCCCGCATCGCCTCCGACCAGATCAGCTTCGAAAACCGCATCACCATCTACAAGGCCGGCTATCAGGTCGAGATCGTCAAACAGCTCACAGTCATCGAAAGCCTGATGCACGACGAACTCGCAATGCGCTCGCGGATCGTGGAACTGCAACAGGAACAGGTCAACGCCACCGGCGTATACCAGCAACTGCTGGGCGAAGCGGCGCGCCTGATGGAAGAACGCGAACTGTTCCGGCGTGACATCGCCAGTCGCACCCTCGACAAGCGTTACCAGGACATGACCTACCGCGTATTCCGCAACGACGCCCTGCAAAAATACCGCGCCAGTTTCGATCTGGCGGCGCGCTACACCTATCTGGCCGCCAAAGCCTTTGATTACGAAACCGGGTTGCTGTCGGACGACAGCACCGATCAGAGTTTTTACGAAAATCTGGTGCGGCAACGCACGCTGGGTTACTTCGCCAGTGGCGCCACGCCGGTTGCGGGCGTGGAAGGCCTGTCGACACCACTGGCACGCATGAGCACTGCATTCGACAGCGTAAAAGGCACCTACGGCTTCTACACACCGCTCAACGAGGAAATGGCTTTCTCGCTACGGCGCGAAGCCTTGCGCATCGGATTCAGCCCCGCCGCCACGAGCCAGGCTGCGTGGCAGGAACAGCTGCAGAACAGTCGCGTGGACAACCTGTGGCAAGTCCCGGAATTCCGCCGCTTCTGTCGCCCGCCACGGCCAGAAAGCAACGGCCCGATTCCGGGCCTGGTATTGCGCTTCAGCACGCTGGTGGATTTCGGCCGCAACCTGTTCGGCTGGCCACTAGGCCCTGGCGACCACGCCTATGACTCTTCCCGCGCCGCCACCAAATTCCATAGCGTGGGCCTGCATTTCGACGGCTACCCCAGCGACTTGCTGGCGGCCACACCGCGCGCCTACCTGGTACCGGCCGGCACCGACATATTGCGCTCACCATCACAGTCTGGCGCCCTGCGTCACTACACCGTGCTCGACCAGACGATTCCCGCACCCAGTGATCTGGCTCAGGGCAACACCGCCTATCTGACGCAGGACTGGATTCCCGCCAACGACGACGTGGCCGAATCCTGGGCCAACCTGCGCCGCTTCAGTCAGCTGCCGGTGGGCATCAGTTCAGTGCTGGATTTCGATGCCGTGCGCACCGACACCCGCCTGATCGGGCGTTCCGTGTGGAATACCGAATGGCTGCTGATCATCCCCGGCACCGGCCTGCTCAGCAATGGCAACCAGGGCCTGGATCGCCTGATCAACGGCAACCCCGCCAGCGTCGGCAGCCACGGCATCACCGACATCCGCCTCTATTTCGACACCTACAGCACCTCGGGCGAATAACCATGGCAAACCACACCAAACGCACCGCCAGGACAATCCGCTGGAATCTCGCTGGCCTCCTGTTGCTGATCTGCGCCAGCCTGCCTGGCTGCGACAATGCCGCCGTGGTGGCGCGAGTGGAAGACGAAAAAATCACGGCGCAAGAGCTGCTGGCCGAAATCAACCGGCGCGGCCTGCCCCTGCAGAAAGCCGTTTTACAACAGGTGCTGGAGCAAATGATCGACCGCAGCGCCGCCGCCATCAAAGCCGACGCGCTGAATCTCATGGAGGAACCTGACTTCCAGCGCGCCTATCGCACCCTGGCACTGGAAACACTGCTGAAACGTTTCGAGACCGATTGGGAAGCCGAGCTGACCGTGTCCGAAACTGACATAAAAGAAGCGTATGATCGCGATCAAGCCCGTTACACCCGCCCGGAAAGAATTCGCATCGCACTGATTGCGTTCGAATTCACCGACGAACGCGAAGCGCAACGGGAACAGATCAACGCCATGGCTAAGCAACTGCGGGATACAGTCGTCGGTGACGAACGCGATCAACTGTTCCAGGCCCTGGCCGTGCAGCACTCGATGGATCGTGCCTCGCGCTATCGGGGTGGCGATGTCGGATTCCTCCAGCGCGGTGAAGCGTCGCGCTGGCCGGAAACCGTTGTCAGCGCTGCATTTGCACTGGAAAACGCGGGGGATCTGAGTGCGCCGGTGGCAGCGGACAATGCGTTTTACCTGATCAAGCTGGTGAATCGCCGCGACGGCTTTATCGAGCCGCTGGAGACAGTGCGCAGTGACATCCGCCAGCGCCTGATCACCACCCGCTTCGACACCCTCAAGGCGCGCGCCCGGGAAAAACTGCGCGAGGAACTGAACGTGAGGTTGTATCCAGCTGAACTTGCAGCCATTGGCGCCGACAAAACCGTGCCGGCCAGCCACGAACCACCGCCGGGGCCAGCGCTGAACTGAAACCATCTCGCCTGGTGAGATATGAAAATTGTACTGGCCGACGACCATTCCCTGGTGCGGGAGGCCCTGAAAATCCTGCTGCAACACCATGGACACACCGTGGTGGGCGAAGTCGCCAACGCGGCCGACATCAAGCACATGGTTGCCACTACCGAACCCGAGCTGCTTATCCTGGATTACGCCATGCCCGGCGGCGACACCTACTCCGTGGCCTGTTACCTCCGCAAGCGCTATCCCCAACTGCGGATTCTGATTCTCACCGGCGTGCAATCCGTCTCGATCCTGCAGACCCTGCTGGCGGCGGATTTCCATGGCGTGCTACTGAAGCAATCCAACACCGTGGAATTACTGAAGGCCATCCAGCAGATCGATACCGGCAACCGCTACAAGTCCCCACAACTGACGCCTTATGCCAGGGTGCCCGACATCACCCTCACCGCCCGCGAACTGCAAATTCTGAACATGATCATCACCGGCATGCCACGCCATCAAATCGCAGCACATCTGGAAGTGTCGGCAGAAACCATCAAAAGCCATCGCAAGAACATCATGGCGAAACTGCAGGTGAACTCTGTGACACAGCTTTATGCACGTGCGGTGGAGCTGGCATTGGTGTGAGGTGAGGGCAACACTGGCTGCAGTGATAGCATGAGCGCCAACAGACCCAATCCCAATGCCAGCGCCATCCGGCCACCCTGAGTAAGGAACTGTTCCCAGCGCACCCAAGGGTTACTGGTCAGCGTGGCAGGCGCAAAGTTCTGCGCCAACAACCCTTCGATGCTCCCCAGCAGCGTCAAAGGAATATCCAGCCAGCACAGCAAGCAAAAGGCGACAGTACCCGACAGCAGCAAGCGCACCACGCGAAGCGGCACCAACAACCAGCCACTGATCAGCACCGCCCCAAGAATCCACCCGGTCTGCACCAGATGGGTCACCAACGTGGTGGCGCTCACGTCCATGCCAGGCAGCACCTGCCCCATCACCAGCACTGGCCGATCTGCCAGCAGGCGCAGGAAAAAACGCTGCTCTGCCCCCTGCAGAACCACACTGAACTCTGTGACATCAAATCGCGATTCACACAGCACCAGCGCCCACTGCATCAGCGGGATCAGCGTCGACGCCCAATCTACCCGCCAGCGATACAAAACCACCGCCAAACCAGCCTGAAGCAACACGAGCAGCAACACGCGCGGCAGCAGAGGCACGCCATGCAGACGTTCAGGCAGCGGCACGGGCGCGCGTTCCGATCCAATTAAGCCAGAGCAAGAAAAACAGGCTGATACCCAGCAGAACAACCACCGGCGCCACAAAGCCGTGCATCAGCTCAAAATACTCACGCTCATGTGCGACCACAAAAAACAGCACCACGATTCGCGCCTGATTCATCAGAAAAACCACCAGTGTACCCAGCAGAATCGACACCAGGGTAGCACGCCAGGATTGTCGTGCCGCCAGCAGAGCCGCGTACAAGATCAGCAGGGCTTCGGTGCCCTCGCAGCCGCGCAGTACATTCAACTGCGCAACGCTGGAGAGGATGCGGCTACCCTGACTGATGACATGACTCTCGGGCGCCAGCCAGTGCAGAATCGTGGCGCCCGGCACCACCGCGAAATAACGCACGATGCCCTGCTCCACCCAATGCGCCGGCAGCATGTGATAGCCGCCAATCAACACCAGCGCCGCGACCATGAACAGCAGGGGAAAACCGCTGCCCAGCACCGAATTGACCATTTTCGATTGCATGGCCGTTCCCGAAGGCAAAATAGAAGGCTCGAATTTTATTGCCGTTTGTTGACGGTTTGATGATGTGCGTCCCTGCTGCTACAGCGCCATCGCAGCCGCATAAGCCGAGGCCCACGCCCACTGGAAATTATAGCCCCCGAGCCAACCCGTCACGTCCACCACTTCGCCGATGAAAAACAGCCCCGATCGTGTTTTGCATTCCATGGTTTTCGACGACAGGCCATCCGTGTCCACGCCGCCGAGGGTAACTTCGGCAGTGCGGTAACCTTCGGTCCCGGCAGGCTTCAACACCCAGCCATTCAACTGCGTAGCGATTTGCTCCAGCAGTTTGTTACCGAATTCCGCCAGCGGCTTTTCTGCCTGTTCCTTCCACCACAGCGCTTCCAGTTCCAGCACCAGTTTGCGCGGCAGTTGTTCCGCCAGCACGGTGCGCAACAGCGCTTTGGGTTGCTGTTTTTTGCAGTCCAGCAGCCAGTGCAGCGTATCAACGCCCGGCAGCAGATCTGCCGCGATGGTTTCGCCTTCCTGCCAGTACGACGACAGCTGCAGCACCGCAGGGCCACTCAAGCCACGATGGGTGAACAGAATATTCTCGCGAAAGCTCGCGCGTTCGTTGCTGAGCACCGCATCCAGTGACAGGCCGCTGAGCCGGTTGGAAATATCCTTGATGTGATCGCTGAAGGTGAAGGGCACCAGGCCGGCGCGGGTGGGCAGCACATTCAGGCCGAATTGCCGCGCCACATCATAGCCAAAACCAGTGACGCCCATGGTGGGAATCGACAGGCCACCGCTGGCGATCACCACGGCGTCCGCCTCGAACTGGCCCAGGCTGGTGTCCAGCGTCAGGCGGTCGTTGCCGTCGATCTGCCGGATGTCGCTGTTGGTTTTGATGGTGACGTTGCCCTTGCTGCATTCCGCCAGCAGCAGGTCGAGGATGTCCTTGGCGCTGTTGTCGCAAAACAGCTGGCCCAGTTTCTTTTCATGATAGGGAATGCCGTATTGCGCCACCAGGCCGATGAAATCCCACTGCGTGTAGCGCGACAGCGCAGACTTGCAGAAGTGGGGATTGGCCGACAAGTAGTTGGCCGCGGTCACATCCAGGTTGGTGAAGTTGCAGCGGCCGCCACCGGACATGAGGATTTTCTTGCCCACTTTGGCGGTACGTTCCAATACCACGACTTTTTTGCCACGCTGCCCCGCCAGCGCGGCGCACATCAGGCCGGCGGCACCACCACCCACGATCACCACATCATAGCCTTGCACACTTAGTCTCCCGGATTGCTGTCGCGGCGCATTCTAGCACAGGGGTTTTTATAGCCCTTATTGACTCAACAGACGCCAGCGCTGTCCAAGGGGACAATGACCCTGTTCTGCCAACGCTTAAACTGGCGCAGGCTTGGACTTGTGGAGTGTACCGCCATGCGTATTGTGCTGATGTTGCTGCTTGTGTGTTTGCCGACGACGGCGTTCTGCCGCACCGTGGGCGGTATCGAGATGCCAGACACGCGAACCCTGCAGGAACAGACACTGACGCTGAATGGCGCCGGCATTCGCAGCAAATACTTCATGGAGGTGTATGTGGCGGGGCTGTATCTGCCTGAACCGTCACAGGATGCTGATGCCATTGTGACGGCCGATGCGCTGCAATCCATGCGTCTGCATATCATCTCGTCCCACATTACCCGCAGTCGTCTGATCGACACCATCGAAGAAGGTATCCAGCAATCCTCCGGCAAGGAATTTCCCCGTTACAAACCCATGCTGAACGAACTGTGGGACGCCCTGACGTTCGAAGTAAAAGTCGGCGACATTTTTGAGTTCACCTATGTGCCGGGCAAGGGCACACACTTCTATCGCAATGGCGAATTGCTGCGGGTGCTGCCGGAATTCGATTTCAAGAAAGTGCTGTTCGGCATCTGGTTGGGGCGCAATCCGGTGCAGGACTCACTCAAGCGCAAACTGGTGCCGTAACCGCAGCGGCAAAATGGCAGCATGCAGAACGGCCGGGAATTACCCGGCCGTTTGCGTTGGGGATCACAGTACGATAACAGTACGGTTATCAGCGCCCGGCAAGGACATCACGTCCTGGGCATAGGCCGCCAGATTTTCGTAGCTGGCGGATTTCACCGTGCTGACATAGCGGAATTCACCCCGGCATTCATCGGCACTGAAGCGCACCACCAGATAGCCACGATGTTGCAGGTTGGCGTACTGGAGCGGGCCGATGATCTGCGTCACTCCCGCGGCCAGCGCGTCGGGATTTTCATTGGGGAAATAGGTCTCCAGACCCGGCGACGACACGCTCGATGTCGCCAGTTCCACGCCGACGTTCACACCACCCACGGTTTGCAGATTGTTGGCCCAGGCGTTGTGGGTATCCCCCGCCAGCACCACCAGGTTTTTGTCCAGGTTGCGGGCGGTTTCCAGCAGGATTTCCCGTTCGACGGAATAGCCGTCCCACGCATCCAGGTTGTAGGGAATCGACGGCGCCTGCAGGATGGCCCACTGCTGCGGCGTGAGCGCGCCAGGATTGGTTTGCGCCAGATACGCCAATTGCTGATACTGGCTGAAGCTGATCTGCTGGGTGGCAATGGGCGCCGGCAGATTCATGCGGCCCATCAGCACCTGTTGTCCCAGCACCTGCCAGGTAGCGCCGGACTGCGCCATCTGCTGCTGCAGCCAGCCGCGCTGTTCCAGCCCCAGCAACGTGCGATTGGGATCGGTGAGATCCGCCTGAAACGCAGCCGCATCGAAGCCACCACTGCTGGTGAAGTAGTTGGCGTAATCCAGCTGCTCGTCGCGCGCCAGCAGACGGGTGTCCAGCATGTAAAGATCCACCAGATTGCCGACGCTGAACTGACGATAGATGTAGTTGCGATCGCCACCGTCCGGCTCACGCACAGGCAGCCACTCGAAATAGGCCTGAATCGCCTGCGCCTTGCGGCTTGGGTAATCCCCTTCGCCCTCATTGTGATTTTCGGCGCCATCGCGCCAGGCATCGTTCGTGACTTCGTGATCGTCCCACACGCAGATGAAGCTGTGGCGGCGATGGGCTTCCTGCAATTTGGGATCGCTGCGGTACTGGGCGTAGCGGGTGCGGTAATCCGCCAGCGTCAGAATCTCGGTAGCCGGGTTTGGCACCCGGCCCAACGCAGCGGCATCACCGGTGGCATATCCCCCATCGCCGTATTCATACAGGTAATCGCCCAGATGCAGCACCGCATCGATATCGTCGCGGGCAGCGATTTCGCCGTACACATGAAAATAGCCGGCGGGATAGTTGGAGCAGGACACCACAGCGAGATTGAACTGGCTGACGTCGCCTTCCGGCAGCGTGCGCATTTTGCCCACGGGCGACACATTATCCTGGGAATGGAAACGGTAGTAGTAGGTGGTGCCCGGCTGCAGGCCGGTAACATCCAGCTTGATGGTGTAATCGCGGCTGGCATCGGTTTTTTCGATGCCGGCGCCTACCACCTGCTTGCATTGAGCATCAGTGGCCACTACCCAGAGCACGCTTTCCTGTCCGGCGTGACGGCGCTTGGGCGTCACCCGTGTCCAGATCACCACGCGATCCTGGCGCGGGTCGCCACTGGCCACGCCATGGAGAAAGCGCGCGGGTGAACAACCGGTAAGTTGACTGCCCACTGCGATGGCGGTGGTGCTGATGGCAACGGTTTTGATGAAACGGCGACGGCTGATATTTGACATTGGCATGACGATCTCCCCTGGAATCCCACGTCAAGGATAGATCATCATGCCAGCAATTGGCGTCAGTTTGATTACCGTTGGATCAACGGTAACCGGGTCAGGCGGGTTGTTCCGGTGGCTGCTGCTGAATCTGGAATTTGCTCAGCAGCGGGTTGGCGTACATTTCCAGAATGATCGACTGCAGCTTCTGCGGATAGCTGGACAGGCGGCTGGAAAACTCTGCCGCCGTACGCGCCAGTTCGGCGGAATCAACGGTAGGCATCCACTCCCTGGCCTGTGCCGCCAGCAGGTCCCAGCTCGGCAACAGCGACTGCAACTGCTCGAACGCCACGACGTTGGACGGAAACAGCTGATACCCCGCCACGATCTGCTGATCCAGTGCGGCAGCCACTTCGTCTGCGTTATGAAATTCATCCTGCAGCGGCGCGCCGAAATGAATGTGCACGCGGCCTTTGGGCAGTGCGATGCCACGCAGGATGCTTTCCACGTCTTCATTTTCGCGCTTCACATATTGTTCCGCCGCGCGGGCCTGCATTTCCGACGCTTTCAGCACATCGCAGGGGTCGTATTCGTAGGAAATCGCCACCGGCACAATGTTGAGCCGACGCATGGATTCGGCAAAGGGAATCTTCTGCTTTTTGTTACGAATGTGCAGCATCTTGATGATGGCCGGATCGGTGCGGTCGAGTCCGTCCTTGGCACGGCCTTCGCGTTGGGCGATCCAGATGGAGTTGCCTTCGGCGCGGGACTGGCTGATGTATTCCGACAGTTCAGTGAGCGCCGCCAGTTTGGCTTTCAGGCCAGGCACGGAACGCTTCACCACAAAACTTTTGTTCAGCCGCATCAGGTCGGCCATCAGCGGATTGCTCAGCAGGTTGTCGCCAATGGCGATCTCGGCGCTGTGCATGCCGGTTTTCAGCAGCACGAAATTCATCAGCGCGGAATCCAGCGTGATGTCGCGGTGATTGCTGATGAACACATAGGACTGACCGGCGTCCAGTTGATCCAGGCCCGACCAGGTAAATTCCGTCATGGATTTTTCGATCACGTGCTGGACGAAATGCATCATCAGCCGCTGAAAATCCGCCACGGTTTTAACGCCCCGCAACACACTCGCCATGCGCCGGCGCATCAACGGCACCAGAGGCTTGTCGATATAGCGGGACACGATGGGGAATTGCAGCTGGATCAGGATATGGATCAGCGCTTCGCTGTGCTGCAGGCGCTGGATGACCGCCGGAACTTCTTCGTCCCGAAACGGGCGGATATCGTCAAACGTCGTCATAGAAAACCAGGCAAATGTGGTGCAGTCGCAAGAGTCTGGCACCAAGCCGACACCGGCGCCAATCCAATTTGTAACGGAATGCTGACCCAGGTCAGGCGATAGGGTTTTGATACAAAACAGGATTCGACCATCAGGTCAGGCGGTTGAAATAATGACAGCTCACGACAGGATTGCCGCAAACCAGTACACTAAGTCACGCGAATTGGGACAACTCATTGATAAGGGAAGGATTTTGCCTATGACTCCACTCAGCCCGGCCGATCAGCTTTTCCTGTGGCTGGAAAAACGTCAGCAACCCATGCACGTGGGCGCCCTGCTGCTGTTCTCTTATCCCGATGGCGCAGGCCCCAAGTATGTGACCGAAATCGCAGAGTCCCTGCGGGCCTATCAGACGCCGGAACGCCCCTTCAACCAGAAACTGGTAAACCGGTTCGGCCAATATTTCTGGGAAGAGGACGATCACTTCGACCTGGAACACCATTTCCGTCATGAAGCGCTGCCCAAGCCGGGCCGTATCCGCGAGCTGCTGGCCCTGGTGTCCGCCGAGCACAGCAATCTGATGGACCGCGAGCGGCCCATGTGGGAATTCCACCTGATCGAGGGTGTGCAGGGGCGCCGGTTTGCGGTGTATTCCAAGGCTCATCACTGCCTGATGGACGGGATTGCCGCCATGCGCACCACCCTGCGCACGTTCAGCACCGATCCCAACCAGATGGACATGCCACCGGTGTGGGCCATGCCGCCGCGCAAACGCGATTCTGGCCTGCCCACGGCCACCGAGATGGTCACCGGGCTGTCGAAGTTCACCACCGAAGCCGGCAAGCAGCTGCAGTCGCTGCCCAAGGTGGCAAAGGAATACGCGAAGACCTTTCGCCGCTCCACCCGCAGCGACAATTTCGTGTCGGTGTTCCAGGCACCCCACTGTCTGCTCAACGAACCGATCACCGGCTCCCGCCGCTTTGCCGCGCAGTCCTGGCCGTCGGAACGTTTCAAGCGGATTGCGAAAGTGTTTCACTGCACGATGAACGATGTGGTGCTGGCGGTGTGCGGCAGCGCGCTGCGGGATTATCTGATCAGCCAGCACGCCCTGCCGGACAAGCCGCTGATCGCCATGGTGCCCATGTCCATCCGCAAGGATGACAGCGACAGCGGCAACCAGATCGCGATGATCCTGGCCAACCTGGGCACCCACGTGGCCGACCCCGCCACCCGCATCGAGATCATCAAGGCGTCGGTGAAAGACGGCAAGGAACGGGTGAAAACCATGTCGTCGCAGGAGGCACTGTACTACACCGCCCTGCTGATGGCGCCGGCGGGTTTCAACATGCTGACGGGACTATTGCCGAAATGGGCGCCGTTCAACGTGGTGATCTCGAACGTGCCAGGGCCGAAACGCAATCTGTACTGGAACGGCGCGAAGATGGAGGGCATGTATCCGGTATCGATTCCCATCGACCGCATCGCGCTGAACATCACGCTGCTCAGTTACGTGGATCAGCTGGAGTTCGGCCTCACCGCCTGCCGCCGCACCCTGCCCTCCATGCAGAAGCTGCTCACCTACATCGAGAACGGCATCCGCGAGCTGGAAATAGCCGCAGAAGCCTGATCGTCCCCCGGGAGCGTTTCAGGCGAAGCGCTCCCACAATGCCTCGAACTGCCGGGCAAAGTGCTTCACCAATTCCGCGTCGGTGCTCAGCACCAGATTCTCGTGATTGTTTTCCGTGGCGCTGCGCGTCCAGTTGAAGCTGCCATTCAGCAACACCTGGCCGTCGAACAGCGCGAACTTGTGATGCATGTGATAGGCGGTGCGATCCACCCGCACCGGTACGCCCTTGCGCTGCAGAAAATCCACGTCGCTGCCATCGTCATTGGCCTTGTCGTTGTCGGTGACGATGCGCACGGTTACGCCGCGCTGGTGGGTTTTCAGTACCGCTTCGGAAATGCGATCGTCCGCCACCGTGAAAACACAGATGTCCACCGTCCACCGGGCCTGTTGCAGGCAATCGAGGATGGCACCGCGACAGGCCGGGCCGGGACTGAAATGCACCTGGGTGCGGGCGAGAGCACCATCGGTGGCCTCCAGGGTCTTGATCACCTGTTCCAGCCACAGCACACCGGCCATGCCGTTGTCCTCACCCTGAGTCATGCCCGCACGCACCAGCTCGAAGGCACGGTTACGGGCAAACCGCTTCAGCTCCGGCGACAGATCCTGGGCCAGGCCGCGCAGATCCAGCTTTTCCGCGTTGTCCAGGCGGCGGTCGGTAAAGGATTGTTCCAGCCAGTGAATGAGGGTTGCTTGATTCATGGGAGAGGCCTGCGGGCTGCGGTGATTGGAGAGGCGCCATTAGAACAGGCCAGCGGGCCGAATTGAACCCAAACGGATGACAATGGCCAAACCGGCCGGTATGATCCAGCGTGACCGATCATTCATCAACCAATCGAGCCGCCATGAGATCCGAAGCCAACGCCCCTGCCGTTCCCCTTGCCCCCGCCCCCTGGAAGCTCAAAGGCAGCGGCTATGTGGTGGCGGTGCGCCTGCCGGAACAGGCCAGCGACGAGCAGCTGTTCATAGCGGATTCCCTCAAGGGCAAACGGCGCGGCCGGCTCGCGATGCTGATGTTCGTCGATTACAGTGAATCCGACGTGGGGCCTTATCACGAACTGCTGTTCATTCCCGGCAGCTTTCGCTTCAACCGCAGCGTGAACCGTTCCATCTCGCGCATTTTTGTGTCCACCTGGGAATCGGTGGTGAACGGCAACATCAACTGGGGCATTCCCAAGGAGCGCTGCGATTTCAGCGTCAGCTATGGCCCCGAGGAAGACCGCATCGCCCTGACAGCGGAAGACGGCACCACCTTCGCCGAACTCAGCCTGCGCCCGCGCAAGATGTTCCGCCTACCCACCACCACGGCGCTGGTGCCGCAATCACTGCGCACCCTGGGCCAGCATCGCAACGGCCAGCAATACCTGTACGCGCCCCGGAGCAAAGGCCACATCAAGCCCGCGCAACTGGTCAGCGCCCGCTTCAATCCGGCCTATTTCCCCGACCTCACCCAGGGCAAGGTGATTTCCTGCTGGCGCGTGACGGATTTTCAGATGGTGTTCCCGGTGGCCACCGTGGAGCCGATCGAGGGCTGAGGCGGCGCCGATAAATCCCGCTTTATGCAGGCGGAGGATCGGCGCATACTGCGCAGGATTTTTTCACCCGCGACCCGCTGCTGCCATGGCCCTGAAATCCACCATCTGCAAAGCCGACGTCCAGATTTCCAACATGGACACAAATTACTACGCCCAGCATTCCCTCACCCTGGCGCAACATCCCTCGGAAACCGAAGAGCGCCTGATGCTGCGGCTGCTGGCGTTTATGCTGCACGCCAGCGACACCCTGGAATTCGGCAAAGGCCTGAGCAATGAAGAAGAAGCTGCGCTGTGGGAAAAGGATCTGACCGACCACGTCACCCTGTGGATCGAGGTGGGCACGCCGGATGAAAAACGCATTCGCAAGGCCTGTCACAAGTCCGATCGGGTGATCATCTATGCCTATGGCGGCCGCGCCGTGTCGATCTGGTGGCAGCAGACGCAAAAAAATCTGGGGCGCTTCGACAATCTGCAGATCCTGTCAGTGCCCAAGGAAAGCAGCGATGCGCTCGTCGCCATGTACGAACGCACCATGCAGCTGCAATGCACCATTCAGGATGGCGGCATCTGGATTTCCAACAACAAAGACACGGTGCAGGTGGAGTTGGACAGGATCCTGTGAGTGCAATCCGCGCCGGGGAATTTGCCCTGCCGGATTCCCCGGACTCCACCGCCTTTGTCACGCTTCGTTGTCGGGCCGATCCAGATTCTCCGTCACTTCCAGCCACAACACATTGACGATGCCGAACGCGCACGCCAGCAGCACGCCCAGAATCCAGGTGAAATACCACATAATGAATCGCCTCGCTCAGTAGAGTGAATGGGAGTGCTGTTCGATGTGATCGGTGCTGATGCGGCCCCACATCCGCGCATAGCTCCAGACCGTATAACCCAGCACCAGCGGCACGAACACGCAGGCCACCATCAGCATAATGTTGAGGGTGAGCGCGCTGGAGGTGGCGTCCCACACCGTCAGGCTGTGATCGGGGTTGAGGCTCGACGGCATCACGAACGGGAACAGGCCGATACCGGCGGTTGCGATGATGCTGGCCACCGCCACGCTGCTGGTGATGAACGCCAGTCCTTCGTGGCGCTTCACCACCAGCAACGCGGTGACGAACGGCAGCACCAGACCCAGCAAAGGCACCGTCACCAGCGCAGGCATGTGGGCAAAATTTTGCAGCCAGCCACCTTCCACCATCCGCACCGACTTGGCCAGCGGATTAATAACGCCATTGGGATCAGGCATCGCCAGCACTGCATATCCATCAATACCCAGCACAATCCACAGGCCACCGATACCGAACAGCATGGCGGTCAGCGCCGCCGTCAGCACCGTCACACGACCACTGCGCTGGCGCAACGCGCCTTCGGTTTTCAGACTCAGCCAGACACTGCCATGCATCACCAGCATCGTCAGGCTGAGCACGCCGCACAGCAACGGAAACGGCGTCAGCAAACCGAACAGACCGCCTTCATAACGGGGCCGCAGAAATTCATCGAACGCAAACGGCAAACCCAGAAACAGATTACCGAACGCCACGCCGAAAATAATTGGCGGCACCACTGAACCGGCGAACAGCGCCCAGTCCCAGTTACTGCGCCAGCGAGTCGAATCCATTTTCGAACGATAGTCGAAGCCCACCGGGCGCAGAAACAACGCCAGCAGCGTAATGACCAATGCCGTGTACAGGCCGGAAAAAGCGCTGGCGTACACCAGGGGCCAGGCGGCGAACAGCGCACCGCCCGCCGTGATGAACCATACCTGATTACCTTCCCAGTGCGGCCCCACGCTGTTGATCATCACCCGGCGCTCACTGTCACTGCGACCCAGAAACGGTAGCAACGCGCCCACGCCCATGTCGAATCCATCGGTGATCGCAAAGCCGATCAACAGCCCGCCCACCAACACCCACCAGATCAGTTTCAGCGTTTCATAATCGGCGATCATGCGTGTGCTCCTGTCGTAACCGTCGCTTGCTCAAAGTGATAACGCCCGGTGCCCAGACTGCTGGGCCCCTTGCGAACAAAGTGGATCATCAAATACATCTCGATGATGAACAGCGCGCTGTAAAACAGCACGATGGCGATCAGGCTGCTCCAGACATCGCCGGCCGACAGATTCGACACCGACAGATCCGTCGGCAGAATGCCACCGATCGTCCACGGCTGACGCCCATACTCCGCCACGATCCAGCCACACTCCGCCGCAATCCACGGCAACGGAATCGAGTACATGGCCACACGCAGCAACCATTTCTTTTCCGCCGTGCGATGCTGGGTGGACTGCCAGAACGCCAGCACAAACACGCCCAGCATGAAAATGCCCGCCCCCACCATCACACGAAAACTCCAGAACAGCGGCCACACCTTGGGAATGGTGCGATCCACCGCCGCCTGGATCTGCGCCTCGCTGGCATCCACCACATCGGGGTTGGTTTTCTTCAACAGCAGGCCATAACCCAGGTGTGCTTTGACTTGCTCGAACGCCGCGCGGGTCTGCTCCGATTCATCGCCATTGCGCAGTTGCTGCAGCAATCCGTAAGCCACCATGCCTTCGCGAATGCGCTGCTCGTTGATTTTTTTCAGGTCGGCAATGCCCAGCACCGGCTCGTCGAAAGAACGGGTGGCGATGATACCCAGCACATAGGGAATCTTGATGGCGAAATGGGTTTTCTGCTGTGCGTCGTCGGGCCAGCCAATCAACGTGAACGCTGCCGGCGCTGGATGGGTTTCCCACTCCGCTTCGATCGCCGCCAGTTTCACCTGCTGCACATCGCCCAGGTGATAACCGGATTCATCCCCCAGCACGATCACCGACAGAATCGACGCCGTGCCGAAACTCGCCGCAATCGCAAACGAGCGGCGCGCAAACGGCACATCGCGGTGACGCAACAGGTAGTAGCTCGACACACCCAGCACGAACATCGCGCCCGTGACATAACCGGACGCCACTGTGTGCACGAATTTCACCTGCGCCACCGGGTTGAAAAACAATTCGCTGAACGACGTCATCTCCATGCGCATGGTCTGATAATTGAACTCCGCACCCACCGGATTCTGCATCCAGCCGTTGGCAATCAGAATCCACAGCGCCGACAGGTTCGATCCCAGCGCCACCAGCCAGGTCACCGCCAGATGCTGACGCTGGCTCAACCGCTCCCAACCAAAAAAGAACAGCCCGATCAGCGTGCTTTCGAGGAAAAACGCCATCAGCCCTTCGATCGCCAGCGGCACACCGAAAATGTCGCCCACGTAATGGGAGTAATAGGCCCAGTTGGTGCCGAACTGGAATTCCAGCGTAATCCCGGTAGTCACCCCCAGCGCGAAATTGATGCCGAACAGCTTGCCCCAGAATTTCGTCATGTCGCGGTAGATGATTTTCTGCGTCAGTACATACGCCGATTCCATGATGGCCAGCAGAAACGACAATCCCAGCGTGAGCGGAACAAAAATAAAATGAAACAGGGCTGTGAGCGCGAACTGCAGGCGCGACACTTCCACCAGATCAGCATCGATCATGAGGACTCCTTGACGAGCGCGGATGAAGGGGGCGACGGAAACAGATCCTGCGGCAAATGCTGATCCTGCAGCCGGGGGAAATAGGTCACACGCAGCGCCACGATCACGATCAGCTTGATCAGCAGAATCCAGATCAGGTGCTTGCGCAGGGACAGGGGGCGCTTGGCCATGGGATGCCTTCCGCATAATGACTTCAACAGCTGAATAGCACCGAGCGTGCCAAACGCGGCGCATCGAGCAAAATCGCTAACACACTGTTTTTACAGTATTAATTCCCAACACAGCGGGCTGCTGCTTGGCAAGCGACCAACCAGCTGCCATATTTGTCAGCCAGGTACTGCCATTTCTGTCGAGGTCGCCATGTTCGCCGTCGAGCCCCAAGCCCTGGTCACCCTGTTCGACAAACCCGCCATTTTCATCGACAACCACTACCGCATCCTCGCCAGCAACGACGCCTACCAGAAGCGCTACGGCATCCCCAAAACCGACTGCCGCTGCTTCCAGGCCTCCCACGGTTACAGCTCGCCCTGTCACGCCAACGGCGAATCCTGCCCGCTGCTGCAATCCCAGCACACTGGCACCAGCGCCAAAGCCCTGCACATTCACCACGACCGCGACCATCGCCACTTCTGCCAGGTGGAAATGCATCCGGTAAAAGACAGCACCGGCACCACGGTGGGCTTCATCGAAATCATGAACGCGGTGGATACTGCCAGCACCGATGCCAGCAACAAGGGACTGATTGGCGAATCCGCCGCCTTCCAGAAAATGATGGAAGCGGTGTATCGGGTGGCCCCGACGGACGTGAGCGTGCTGCTGGAAGGCGAATCCGGCACCGGCAAGGAACTGGTGGCCCGCGCGATCCACGACGCGAGCAACCGCAAGCTCGGCAAATTCGTGGTGCTGGAATGCAGCGGCATCAATGAAAACCTGTTCGAAAGCGAGCTGTTCGGCTACCGCAAAGGTGCCTTCACCGGCGCCCGCAGCGACAAGACCGGCCTGGCCGCCAGCGCCAGTGGCGGCACCCTGTTCCTGGATGAAGTGGGTGACATCCCCATCAATCTGCAGGTAAAGCTGCTGCGTCTGCTGGAAACCGGCGCCTTCCGCCCCATCGGCGCCACCGAGATGGAACGCACCGACTTCCGCCTGATCTGCGCCAGCCACAAGAACCTGAAGGCGATGGTGGAGGCCGGCACCTTCCGCGAGGATCTGTATTATCGCCTCGCCACCTTTCCCATTTACCTGCCGCCACTGCGGGAACGGCGCGAGGATCTGCCTCTGCTGTGCGAGGCCATGCTGGCGCGGCCGCCGGTACCCGCCGGAACCTACATCAGCAACGCCGTGATCCGCCAACTATCGCGCTACCGCTTTCCCGGCAATATCCGCGAACTGCGCAATATCGTCATTCGGGCATCATTACTGGCAGAAGATCACGTGATCCAGACCAAGCACCTGCCACCCGAAATCGCCCAGCAAACCCAGCCCCGCGACAAGAACCACTTCGCGGAAAACATTCTGCCCCTGGAACAGATTGAACTCGATTACCTGCGGCACGTGCAGGAGGTGTTTGATGGCAGCACCACGGAGCTGGCACTGAAACTGGGGATCAGCGAGCGGACGCTGTATCGCAAGCTGGCACAGCTGAAGGATCACCACACCACTGAGTGAGCCGCCAGAACAGACTTCAAACAGGTACCAACAACCCAAACGTCGCGCACAAAAAAGCCCGCGATTTGAAACGCGGGCTTTTTGTTTGAACGAGCCGAAAAAGATCGTGTATTACAGATCCTTCATCGCCGCGATCATTTCCTGCAACACCAGCTTGGCATCGCCGTGCACCATCACACTGTTCTCATTGATGAACAGCGAGTTGGGGATGCCGGCAAAACCGGGTGCCAAACCGCGCTTGACGATGACCACGCTGCGGGCGTTCGCCACCTGCAGAATCGGCATGCCATAGATCGGCGAGTTCGGGTCGGACGCAGCAGCCGGGTTGGTTACGTCGTTCGCGCCCAGAACAATCGCCACATCCGTCTGCGCGAACTCGGGGTTGATCACGTCCATTTCCACCAGCTGCTCGTAGGGCACTTCAGCTTCCGCCAGCAGCACGTTCATGTGACCCGGCATACGGCCGGCCACCGGGTGAATCGCGTACTTCACTTCGGTGCCACGCTTCTGCAGCATGGACGCCAGCTCGCGGGTGGCGTGCTGGGCCTGCGCCACTGCCAGACCGTAACCAGGAACAAAAATCACCTTGCTCGCCGATTCCAGCATCATGGCCACTTCTTCCGAGCTGGCCATCTTCACCTTGCCTTCATAGAACTTGTCGTTCTCGTCCTTACTCACGCCAGCCTGCGCCGCCATTGAACCACCGAACAGCACGTTGGTGAGCGAGCGGTTCATCGCCTTACACATGATCATGGTCAGGATGATACCGGACGCACCCACCAGCGAACCGGTGATGATCAGGCCGTTGTTGCCCAGCACGAAACCGGTGGCAGAACCGGCCAGGCCGGAGTAGGAGTTCAACAGTGCAATCACCACCGGCATGTCGGCACCGCCGATCGGCATCACCAGCGCCACGCCCAGCAACAGACAGATCACGATCATGACGATCAGCAGATTGTCGGAGTGCATGGTGTCGCCGTAGAGGAAGTAAGCAGAGCCGGCAATCAGCAGTACAAAGCACACCTTCACGATGGCCTTGAACATCTTCACCTGGGAGGAATCACCCAGCTTGCCCATCAGCTTGCCGACGGCAATGAAGCTGCCAGTCAGGGTAACGGCACCAATCAGAATGGACAGGATCAGCGCAACGCTCCACTGCAGCGGCGGATGTTCGAAGACACCGCCTGCGGCGATGGTGCGATCCGCCAGGATCTGCATTTCCATGTAGCTGGCTGCCGCCACCATCAGCGACGCACCGCCGCCGAAACCGTTCAGCGCCGCCACCATTTCCGGCATGGAGGTCATCTGTACACGACGGGCCAGGAAGCCACCGATGGCAGCACCGATCAGCAGACCCATGATGATGTACAGATAGTTCACAACGTTGTGATCCAGCAGCGCGCCGACCACCGCGATCAGCATACCGATAGCCGAAAGCTGGTTGCCACGCACGGCGGTTTTGGGCGAGGTCATGCCCTTGATACCGTAGATGAACAGTACGGCAGCGACCAGATAGCAAATATTAATAAATACGCTCATATCGCTTTCCCGTTAGCCTTTTTTCTTCTTGAACATTTGCAGCATGCGATCGGTCACCAGGAAACCACCGAAGATGTTGATGGTGGCCAGAATGATGCCGAGCACACCCAGGAAGGTGGACAGACCCGAGGTGTTTTCACCTGCACCGGAACTGATGATCGCACCGACAACCACGATGCCGGAAATGGCGTTGGTGCCGCTCATCAACGGCGTGTGCAGTGTGGGCGGAACCTTGTTGATGATCTCGACACCAACAAAAATCGCCAGTACGAAAATGGTGAATGTCAGGATTAACATTTCCATCACGCGGACTCCTTCTCGATTTGTTCGCGCAGGCCCTGGTGCTTGATCTCGCCGTTTTCGGTCACCAGTGTGGCCACGACGATTTCGTCTTCCATGTTCATGCGCAGTTCACCTTCTTTTGCCATATTGAGCAGGAAGGTGGTGATGTTTTTGGTGTACAGCTGGGAACCGTGAACGGGAACCTTGGAGGGGTGGTCGATGTAGCCGATGATGGTGACGCCGTCTTTATAGATCTTCTTGTTCACCTCGGTACCTTCGACGTTGCCGCCACGTTCAGCGGCCAGATCCACCACTACCGAGCCTTTCTTCATCAGCTTCAGCATGTCGGCGGTGATCAGGCGGGGAGATGCCTTGCCGGGAATCGCCGCAGTAGTAATGACCAGATCAGACTGGGCCACCTTGGCCGCCATCTGCTCGCGCTGGCGACGGTAGAATTCCTCGGACTGCTGCTGGGCATAGCCGCCGGTAGCAGCGCCCTGCTGCTGGGGCAGATCGAATTCCACGAACTTGGCACCCAGGGACATGACCTGCTCTTTTACTTCCACGCGGGTGTCATAGGCTTCAACCACGGCACCCAGACGACGGGCGGTGGAAATCGCCATCAGACCAGCCACCCCGGCGCCGACGATGAACACCTTGGCCGGATGAATGGTGCCGGCAGCGGTCATCAGCATGGGGAAGTACTGGGGCAGTGCCATGGCGCCAGACAACACCGCGCGGTAACCGGAAATCGCCGCCATGGAGCTGAGTACGTCCATGCTCTGGGCGCGGGTGATACGCGGAATGAATTCAAGGGCAAAGGTGCGAACACCGCGCTCGGCAAGACGCTTGACCAGCGGCTTGTTGAACCAGGCATCCAGCATGCAAATCAGGGTGGAGCCTTCCTTGATCAGCTCTGCCTCATCACCCACCGGATAGCGGACTTTGAGAATCAGATCGGCCTGCTGATAGAGAAAGGCCGCATCAGGCGCAATGCTGGCACCGGCGTTGCGGTATTCGTCGTCATCGTAATGCGCCCCTTCGCCGGCACCGCTTTGAACGATGACGTCGAAACCTGCATTGGTAAGGAACTGAATTCCCGAGGGAATCACGGCAACACGATCCTCCCCAGGATAAATTTCCTTGGGTATTCCCACTAACATACCTGACACTCCGAAAAGAATAAGTAAAGTTATAAAACGGTGGTGCGAGCAAAACCCCCAGTAACCACCGGTAAGGAGCCGCGTAAAACTATCGTGAGTTGGGGCGGATGACAACCCCTATTTTGCGTCGGAAATGAACCGCAGACCGATTCCACCGGCCTCGACCCGGACGACTTCCATGACCACTATGGGAGCGTCCTCCATCAGGCCCTGAACCTGCCCACGCAGTATGGTACCGATGGGAGGAATGTTGGCTTCGTCCATTATAAGGAACAGGCCACCGTCGGAAATGTCCCGGGTGGAGACCATCATTTCCCCGATGCTGTCATGCCAGATCTTGAATCTGCAGCGCAGCGTCGTCCGCTGGTGGCGGCGCTGGTTGGCACCTTTGTTGTTCTTCATGCAGGCTGTTTTATGTAGGTGATTTGCCTTGAGTTTAGCCGATTGAACGGAATTCAGGCTTGCTGTTAGGATTCAGCAACGATTTTTTACACAGGAACGACAGAAGATGGCCCGAAACAGCGGTCGCTGGAACGAAAAGGGTGTGCCCGACCAGACCGGCAAGCGGGTGCTGATTACCGGTGCCAACAGCGGTATTGGCTTCGAAACGGCGCGGGTACTGGCGCAACAGGGCGCGCAGGTGATTCTGGCCTGCCGCAGCGAATCCAAGGCCCTGGACGCCATGGCCAGGATCCGCCAGCTCTATCCCAGGGCCAGCCTGCAGTTCATGGCGCTGGATCTGGGCAGCCTGCAGTCTGTCCGTGAACTGGCGGCACTGTTTTTCGAGCAGTACGACACTCTGGACGTCCTCATCAATAACGCCGGCGTGATGTGGCTGCCGGAATCCCGCACGGTGGACGGCTTCGAATCCCAGTTCGGCACCAATCACCTCGGGCACTTTGCATTGACCGGCCTGCTGCTGCCCGCCCTGCTGAAAACCCCCGGCGCCCGGGTGGTGACTGTGAGCAGCATCGCCCACAAGGATGGCTACCTGCACTTCGACGACCTATGGCTACAGAAGGGTTATGGCAAGCAGAAGGCCTATGCCCAGAGCAAACTGGCGAATCTGGTGTTTGCAAGAGAACTGCAGCGCCGTCTCAGTCAGGCAGGCAGTTCGGTGCTGTCGCTGGCCTGTCATCCTGGCGTGGCGTCGACCCATCTGGCAGTACCGGGCTTTGAACAGGGCGGCCAGGCGCTGCTGGCAAAACTGATGCAACTGCTGACCCCGCTGATCGCCCAAAGCGCGCTGAAGGGTGCCCTGCCCACCCTGTACGCGGCCACCAGTCACTCCGTGGAAGGCGGCGAGTACTACGGCCCCGGCGGCTTTTACGAAGCCTACGGCTACCCGGCCAAAGCCAGTTCCACCCGTCGCTCGCAAAGGCCGGAATGGGGCAAGCAGCTGTGGGAGGTCTCAGAACAGCTGACAGGCATTCACTATGATTTCGAGGCGGCGCCGCGCAAGGCCACCGCCTGATGAGTGGGGAAGACGGGTTCAACCCTGGCGGTTGAGCTCGTCGATCTGGCCGTTCAAGGTCCAGTAGTCATATAAATAGCCGACGAGGAAAAGTCCGCCGGTCAGCAGCCAGAGCAGGCCGGTGAGCCACTTGCCCATGTAGAAGCGGTGAATGCCGAACACGCCGAGGAACGTCAACAGAATCCAGCCCACCGTGTAGTCCACCTGCCCCGCGTGATATTTACGATCCGCATCCCGATCCATGGATGGAATCAGGAACAGGTCGATGATCCAGCCGACAAACAGCAAGCCCAGGGTAAAAAACCAGATGGTGCCCGTGATCTGCCGGCCGTAATAAAAGCGGTGCGCACCCATGAAGCCGAAAATCCACAGTATGTAGCCGATGGTTTTGGAATGGGTATCGTTCGTGGTCATCCTGTCCCCCTGACGTTCTTGTTGGAATAAATGGTTGAAATCATTCTGCCGCAAAATGCCCTGCCCCGCCATTCCCGCTGGCATTCCGGCGCCCGCCTTCATAAACCCGTCACAGAACACTGCCAGCATCGGGCACTTCCCAACATTCATGGCAAAGGTGAAATGATGAGCGTCAGCATCTGGCAAATTCTGTTGGTGGCAGTGCTGTTCATGCTGCTGTTCGGACGCGGCAAAGTGCCACAGCTGATGACGGACATCGCGCAGGGTATCAAGAATTTCAAGGCCGGCATGAAGGATGAGGAAACACCGGCAGCGCCCGCCGACACCGCGGCAGCAACGCCGGTGTTGCCGGATCAGCGGACGCAGCCACACACCAGCCAGCCCGTTTCCACCAAGGCCGAGTGAAGCCATGTTCGATCTGGGCTGGACGGAAATCACGTTTATTCTGGCGCTGGCGCTGATCGTGATCGGCCCGAAGGATCTGCCCAGGCTGGCGCGCGGCGTCGGCCAGCTGCAGGGCAAGATTCGCCGTCTGGTTCAGGATGCACAGTTCTCGCTGAAGAAACTCGAACTGGAAGTGGATCGCATCGAGAATCCACCGCCGGCCAACGGTCAGCCGGATTATTTCCATCTGCTGCCGGAACATGTGCGCAAGGCGATGGAGATGAGCGAGCCGGTGCGCGATGCCGCGGTGCGCGAAAAAATCGAAGCCGACTTCGAAGCCGCCATGGCAGATCTGCGCGCACGACACGAGGCCCAACGGGCTGCAGCGGCAAACACGCAAACGCCTGACGCACCTGCCTCACAGCCATCCACTGCACAGGCCACGTTTCACCACACCGCGCCCGTCGCCACTCGCACGGAATAACCTCCCATGAATACTCCCGACACCGAGGAACTGGCAAAAGCGCCGGTTCTGACGCATCTGCTGGAACTGCGCCGCCGCCTGCTGATCTGCCTGGGCCTTTTCACCCTGGCGTTCTGCGTGGCGTATTTTTTCGCGCAGGACATTTACGGCTTTCTGATGCAGCCACTGGTGCAGACGTTTGGCGAAACCGAACAGCGCCGCATGATCTATACCGGTCTGCACGAAGCGTTTTTCACTTATCTCAAGCTGTCGTTCTGCACCGCGCTGTTCGTCACCTTTCCCTTTATATTGAATCAGGTGTGGAAATTCCTGGCGCCAGGTTTGTACCAGCACGAAAAATCCTCGCTGCAGATCTTTTTCTGGATGACGCCGTTCCTGTTCGTGGCGGGCGCGGCGCTGGCGTACTACGTGGTGTTTCCGCTGGCGTGGCAGTTTTTTCTGGGTTTTGAAACCAGCGCCGAGGAAACCCTGGTGCCGGTGGAGCTGGAACCGCGTGTCGGGGAATATCTGGGGTTGGTGATCCAGCTGATTCTGGCGTTCGGCTTGAGTTTCGAATTGCCGGTGGCGCTGTTGCTGCTGGCGCGCATCGGCATGATCAGCGCGCGGGATCTGTCCGAATGGCGCCGCTATGCCATCGTCATTACCTTTACCTTCGCCGCCATTGTCACGCCGCCGGATCTGGTGTCGCAGATCGCACTGGGAACACCCATCGCGCTGCTGTATGAAGTGTCGATCCTGCTGATCCGCTGGCTGGAAAAACGCGATGCACGTTTGCGCGCGCAGCAAACCGTGGCAGAAAACCACTGAAAATGCGCACACATCTGTATGCGTTTTCGCTGAACTGTTATCACGATTAAGATTAAATTAATCAAACGGATAGGAAACATTCACGATTGTCTCCCAACATGGGTACCGGTGCACATTCGCAACGAACTGCACTTCACACTTCCCAGAGAGATGGAGCCAATCTGAATGAACCATTCAATTTCCAACGACATTTTGTCTGATGCTTGCGAAGTCAAACCCGCTGTCACCCGTCGCGATTTCGTCAAAGGTGGCGTGGCCGGCGCTGCGGCGATTTCCTTCACTGCTGCCGCCAGCAAAGCCGCTGCCGCTGTGGATTACAGTGATGACTACGGCCCGGTTGCGCCGGTGAACGATCAAACTACCGGCCTGCCACTGATTGCGCTGCCGGAAGGTTTCACTTACAAAACTTTTGGCTGGCGCGGACAGCGCATGGCAGATGGCAACCTGACGCCGAGCGGCCACGACGGCATGGCCGTGGTAGCGGAAAAAGGCAGCCGCATTGCTCTGGTACGCAACCACGAACTGGACACCAGCGGCCTGCGCATGACCTGCCCCGCCGATTACAACCCGGCTACACGCGGCGGCACCAGCAACCTGATTTTCGATTTCATCACCGGACAGTGGATCACGTCCTACGCCAGTCTCACCGGCACTGTGCGTAACTGCGCTGGCGGCAAGACGCCCTGGGGCACCTGGCTGACCTGCGAAGAAACCACCGCGACCCGCAGCGGCGTAACCCATGGCTGGGTATTCGACGTTCCCGGATTCGGCATGGCCACCGCGCAACCGATCATGGACATGGGCCGCTTCTCTCACGAAGCCTGCGCCGTTGATCCGGTCACTCATTACATTTACGAAACCGAAGACGCATCCCCTTCCGCGTTCTATCAATATCGCCCGAACCAGCGCAACAATCCCGCTGCTGGTGGCTCTCTGTGGGCACTGAAAGTAGTGGGCCAGGATAACTTCGTGTTCGGCACCAGCGGCAACTATCCCAGCTTTGCCGACGGCACCACCTGGGACGTGGAGTGGGTGCAGGTCACCGATCCACATGCCATCAACGGTCGCGCCTACAACTCTGCACCCGGTCGCGCCACGTTCTCGCGCGGTGAAGGTTGCTGGTACGACAGCGGCAAGATTTTCTTCCTGTCCACCGATGGTGGCGCTGCCCGCGAAGGCCAGGTGTTTGTTTACGATCCCCGTCGCGAAACACTGACGCTGGTATTCGAAGCGCGCAACAACGGCGTTGGCAACGATGGCGCCAACAACCCGGACAACATGTGCGTCAGCCCCCGTGGCGGCATTCTGCTGTGCGAAGACGGTGGCTCACCCAGCCGGATGCGCGGCCTGACGCCGGCCGGCGGCACCTTCGTATTCGCCCACAACATCATGAACCTGAGTGCTGCCGACATCGCCCAGGCTGATGCGGCGCTGAATGCAGGCGGCACCATCATCGCCAACATCAGCCCAAACAACTACACCTCATCAGAATGGTGTGGCGCGGATTTCCACAACGAGTGGCTGTTCGTGAACCTGCAAACGCCGGGCATCACGTTCGCCATCACTGGCCCCTGGGATAAAGGCGCGCTGTAATCCGGCGCGATGGTACGGACGCACTTCTGCACAGGGATGTGCTCTGCTTTCACGACCAAATTGGGAGAAACAACATGGGTAATTTTTTGGGTGCTGCCAGCCTGCTGGCGGCTATGACCCTGGCTCCGGCTGCTCAGGCTGCCATTGTCAGCGGTGATGTCACCGGGGGCGGCGATTTCTATGGCCAGGTCACCAGCAACACCGCCTGGGTGCAGGACAATCCGTTCGACGGCGAAGAAGTGAATTTCTGGACCTTCAACGCCACCGCCGGCAATACCGTAAGTATTTTCGTCGAGAGTCTGGTGAACGAAATGCCGCAAATGCTGGACGCGGGCATCAGCCTGTATTTCGGCGAAATCACCGAGATGGAATTGCTGTTTGGCGGTTTCGATCACGCCGGCAATTTTGCCAACAACACGCTGGTGGCCACCACCAATACGTTCTTCGGCACGGCGGGCAACAACGCGTCGCTGGTGGATGTGCTGCTGCAGTACAGCGGTATCTACACCATCGCTGTGGGTGGCGAAGCGGCGTTTTCGCTGCACGACAGCTATGGCTACAACATGAACGTGCAGGTGGTGCCGGTGCCTGCCGCCGTGTGGCTGCTG
>JAGUVW010000070.1 GCA_020062665.1 Pseudomonadales bacterium | reverse complement strand
CCAGCAATCCGCCAATCACGCCACTGAGCACATCCCCCATGCCGCCGCTGCCCATGCCGGGATTGCCGGTGGCAGACAGCCACACCGGGCCGTTTTCACCCGCGATTAGCGAGCCGTTGCCCTTGAGCACCACAATGGCGGCGTATTGTTGTTGCAGGCGACGGAGGGTGTCAAACCGGTCGCGCTGAAGGTCGGCGGTGGTGGCATTCAGCAGGCGGGCCGCTTCACCGGGATGAGGGGTAAGAATCCAGTTGCCGCGCGTTGCCAGGGGGTCGCCCTGCTGATGCCACTGGGCGAGCAGGTTGAGGGCGTCGGCGTCGAGCACCAGGGGAAGAGCCGACTGCAGCGCCTGCCGCAATAAATGTTGGCCCCAGTCCTGCTGACCGAGACCAGGGCCGATCACCACTACCGTGGCGCGTCGCAACGGATCGCGCAAGTCATCTGAGCCCCGCACCATGCATTCGGGGCGCCGCGTGAGGATCGGTGCCACATGTTCAGGCCGCGTCACCACGGTGACCAGTCCTGCACCCACCCGCCCCGCCGCTTCTGCCGCCATTGCGACGGCACCACCCATATCATGATCGCCACCAATCACCAGCACATGGCCGTGGTTACCCTTGTGGGCGGTGCGGGGGCGGCGCGGCAGCCACTGGCGGATGTGAGCGGCGTCCACCCGTTGCGCTGACGGATTCACGGCCTGATACACGCTTGCCGGCACCGCCAGTCCGGCGAAGAACAGCGCACCTGTGTGATCGGCGGCGGCGCCCGTGAGCAGCCCCCGCTTCATGCCGATAAAGGTGATGGTGGCCTGGGCCTTCACCGCGCAACCCAATACTGCGCCGGTGTCGGCACAGAGCCCGGAGGGAATATCCAGCGCCAACACCGGAATGCCACTGACATTGATCGCGTCGATGGCACCAGCGGATCCACCCCGCACCGCGCCGGTCAGCCCGGTGCCCAGCAGACCATCAACGATGACATCCGCCTGCAGCCGCGCAGGATGAAACGCCGCAACAGGCACTCCGTGCTGCTCGGCCTGTTGCCGCGCCAGCAGGGCATCGCCGCGAATCTTGCCCCCATCTCCCACCTGCAACACCCGCGGTGCAAGGCCCGCCTGTTTGGCCAGCGCTGCCACCACGTAGCCATCACCGCCGTTGTTGCCGACGCCGCAGACCACCGCAATGGTGCGCGCCTGGGGCCAGCGTTCCCGCAGCAATGCGAATGCCGCCGCGCCGGCCCGACTCATCAGATCGAAGCCGGGAATTCCCTGCGCCTGAATCGCCGTGCGATCCAGTTCCCGCACATCAGCGGCGCGGTAAAGGTCGATGGGAATTTCGCTGGTATAATGCAGGGTCATGCCGTGCTCCATTCGCGCGTTGTCATGCCCTTTATACCATAGCCCTTTCTGGCCGGTGAGGTTCACCCTTGTCTGATTCCGCTGTCGATTTCGTTGCGCTTGCCGAGCAGATCCAGCGCTGGGGCGCCGAGCTGGGTTTCCAGCAGATCGGTGTGGCGGATGTGGATCTGGGTGAACATGAAAGCCATCTGCAGCGCTGGCTGGAACAGCGCTTTCACGGCGAAATGGATTACATGGCCCGCCACGGCAGCAAGCGCAGCCGGCCCGCCGAATTGCAGCCGGGCACGGTGCGCGTCATCACCGCACGGATGGATTATCTGCCACCGGACACCCAGATTATTGAAGTGCTCACCGATCCGCAGCAGGCCTTCATTTCCCGCTACGCGCTGGGACGCGACTACCACAAGCTGATCCGCAAACGACTGACCCAGCTGGGCGAAAGAATCGCGCAGGCCATCGGCCCGTTCGGCTATCGTGCGTTTGTGGACAGTGCGCCGGTGCTGGAAAAGGCGCTGGCGGAAAAATCCGGCCTGGGCTGGATCGGCAAGCACACGCTATTGCTGGATCGCCGTGCGGGGTCGTGGTTTTTTCTCGGCGAAATCTATACCGATCTGCCGCTGCCGGTGAGCGCGCCGGTGTCGTCCCATTGCGGCAGCTGCAGCGCCTGCATCGACATCTGCCCCACGGCGGCGATCGTGGCGCCCTATCAACTCGACGCGCGCAAATGCATTTCCTATCTCACCATCGAATTGCACGGACCGATTCCCGAGGAACTGCGCAAACCGATGGGCAACCGCGTGTTCGGCTGCGATGACTGCCAGCTGGTGTGTCCATGGAACCGCTTTGCCAGCATGACAAAGGAGGCGGATTTTCTGCCGCGCCACCAACTGGAAAACCGTTCGCTGCTGGAGCTGTTTCTGTGGGATGAGGAAACCTATCTGCGCAACACGGAAGGCTCCGCCATTCGTCGCATCGGTTATGCGCGCTGGCTACGCAATCTGGCGGTGGGCCTGGGCAATGCGCCGTTTTCGGACAACATCGTGCAGGCGTTGCAGGCACGTTTGCAGCAGGTGCCGGAGTTGGCGCAGGAACATATCCAGTGGGCGCTGCAGCAGCAGGCACTCAAGCGCAGCTGACGGCCGCACCACGTCATCACAACCAACGGATCAGTTCGGGGACGTGAACACGTAATACTGCCGATCGGGTGCCGCCTTGGCGGCGTACATGGCGATGTCGGCGGCGCGCATCAACGTGCCGCCCGTGTCGCCGTGCTGCGGGAAGATACTGATCCCGATGCTGCAACCGACACGCAGGATATGCTCACCCACTTCGAACGGTTCACCCAGCAGTGCAATCATTTTTTCGGCGATGTGAATCACCGCATCTTCGCGCTCCACGCCTTCGATGATCGCGACAAACTCGTCGCCACCCAAACGCCCGACCGTATCCGATTCCCGCACCGATGTTTTCAGCCGTTGCGCCACCTGCTGCAGCAGTTGATCACCCACGGCATGACCGAATTGATCATTGACGGGCTTGAACTTGTCCAGATCGATGAACAGCAGCGCACACAGACGCCGGTTGCGCTGCGCCCGCGACAATGCCGTATCCAGTCGATCGGAGAACAGACTGCGATTGGCCAGACCGGTGAGCGGATCGAAGTGGGCGAGATTTTTCAGTTCCCGTTCCAGCGCCTGACGCACACTGATGTCGGTGAACACTGCAACGTAGTGCAGCACGGCACCAGCGTCATCGTGCACGGCGCTGAGGCTGACGCGCACCGGCAGGTATTCGCCGCTGGCCACATGAATGAGCGTGTCACCCTGCCAGTAACCGTTGGTCGCCAGTCCGGCTTCGATCTGTGCTGTCTCGTCCGCCTGCTGCGCGCGACCGAAATGCACACTGGAACCCACCAGCGCATCGCGCGCAAGCCCCGTCATCCTGCAATAGGCATCGTTGACGGTGAGAATCCGGCGCCCGCGATCTGCAATCAGCACGCCGTCGAGACTGGCATCCAGCACCGTGGCCGCCTGCCGCAGCTGATCTTCCATCTGGCGTTCCTTGCTGCGATCCAGCACAAATGCCATGCCCTGGTTCTGCCGGTTGGTGATCAGCGCACCGCCCACCAGCACCGCCACCGGATGACCATCCTTGTGCAGGAAATATTTGGCAAAGGGATCGCAATAGCCGCGCTCGCTCACCTGCTGCAGCGCCCGTTCGTCGTCGGGAAGGCTCTCTGGCGGCGTCATCTGCAGCCAGTTCAGTTGCGGCAGCTCGGCGCGGGAATAGCCCAGCAGTTTCAGAAAGGCATCGTTGGCGTCATACATTTCGCCATTCATGCCCCACGAGATGATGCCGATCAGATCGGAATCGTACAGCGCGCGGAAACGGCTTTCGCTTTCACGCAGACGCGATTCGGTCTGGCCAATTTCACCGATCACCTGGCGGGAAATTCCGCCGGCCAGCAGAATCATCACCAACAGCACGACAAAATTCAGCGCCACCACCGTGGCACTGATCCAGCGCGCGCCGGCATTGAGTTCCCGGGAAAATGCCAGCTCCAGCTCATGCAGTTTGCGATGCAGGCGTTCCAGTTCGCTCAGGTAGCCGGCGAGTGCCGCGCTGCCCGCCGGCGGACGATCCACCCGCAGCGATTGCGCCAGTGCCTGCAGCCGTTCGATGTGCTGATCGCCTTCGACCCAGATGGCGATAGCCTGTTTCATGTAGCGGACCTCGCCGAACCACAGAAACATGCGAATCATGTTGTCGACATCGTCCGGGTGGCTGCCGGCAGCCAGAAAACCTGCGCGGGCCGTCGTCCAGTCCGGCTCCGGCTGCTGCAGTGCCAGGCGGCCCTGACGGTAGGACAGATTCACGCGCAACGCGTGCTCGAATGCGGCGTAAGTGGCGTCTGCCGGATCGCTGATGTAACGATAGAGCTGCAGCACCGCATCCTTTTGCCCCTTGGCCCACTGGCTTTCACCGTGAACGTAGGCGCGCACCGCACCCAGCGCCTGGGCCTGCAGGTAGGACAGCGATGCCAGCACCACAGACACTGCCAGCAGCAGCCAGACGATCTGCCGGACATGACGCTTCATGGGCGTCGGGTTGATGTGCTGCTCCCTGCTGGACACGTAGAGTCCCTGTAAAAGTGTGGTTGAGCGGAATTACAGTTTGAAAAAACGTTCCCGGTAATGTTTCAGTTCGGCGATGGATTCGCGGATGTCGTCCAGGGCCAGATGCGTGCCCTGTTTGCTGAGTCCGTCGAGCACGTCCGGCTTCCAGCGCCGCGCCAGTTCCTTCACGGTGCTGACGTCCAGATTGCGATAGTGAAAGAAGGCTTCCAGACGCGGCATATAGCGATAGAGGAAACGCCGATCCTGGCAGATACTGTTGCCACACATGGGGGACGCGCGCGGTTCCACCCACTGGGACAGGAATTCGAGGGTAAGTTTTTCGGCCTGGGCGTCGTCGATGCTGCTGGCGCGCACCCGGTCGGTAAGGCCGGATGCGCCGTGGGTACGCACACACCAGTCATCCATCTTCGCCAGGGTTTCATCGCTCTGATGCACCGCGAACACCGGCCCTTCCGCCAGAATGTTCAGGTGGGCGTCTGTCACGATGGTGGCGATTTCGATGATCACATCGCTGTAGGGATCGAGGCCGGTCATCTCCAGGTCGATCCAGATCAGGTTGTTCTTCTTGTCGGTCATGGGGGAATCCTTGCGTCATGCTGGCGGACTATGAACCATAATAACGTAGAATAGCCGCTCCCACCTTCTTCCGCGAAACCCGACAGCATGAGCAAACGCAAACTCACCCGTCAGCAGGCCTGGCGAGTCCAGAAAATCCAGGAAGAAAAAGCCGCGCGACTGGAGCGCAAGGCCAGCCAGGGCAGTGACGACAGCGAGGAACTGGGGGCGGAGCAGGAAGGCCTGGTGGTGGCCCATTTCGGCACGCTGGTGGAAGTGGAGCCGGCCGGCGCGGACAGCGGCGTCACCGTGCAATGTCATTTTCGCGCCAACGTCGGTGCGATTGTGGCGGGCGATCGCGTGGTGTTGCGCAGCGGCCAGTCCCACGGCGTGGTGGAAGCCGTACTGCCGCGCACCTCCCTGCTGTCGCGGCCCGATCCCCGTGGCCAGCTCAAGCCGGTGGCCGCGAACATCGATTTCATCGTGCTGGTGATCACGCCGGAACCGGCACCCTCCAGCGTGCTGATCGACCGCTATCTGGTGG
>JAGUVW010000004.1 GCA_020062665.1 Pseudomonadales bacterium | reverse complement strand
TGCCAGCGGGGTTTTCAGGGCGTGACCCAGATTGCCCAGGGCATTGCGCGAACGCTGCAGCGACTGGCGCGTGAACAGCAGCAGGCGGTTGATTTCGGCCAGCAGGGGCTGCAGTTCCGGTGGTGCTTCGGCGTCCAGTCGTTCGCGGGTGCCCTGCTGCAGTTCCTGCAGTTGTCGCTGCGCCTGTGTCAGGGGTGACAGCGCGCGCCGCATCCAGGCCTGCTGCAGCCACACCAGCAACAGCATGGTGGCACCGGCCAGCCCCAGCAGCACAAAGCCGATGCGCCGGAATTCCGTGAGCAGCGGCGCGACATCCGCCGCCACCACGATGACAACATCGGTGCCATAGCGCTGATAGTCGGCCCGCAGGCACAGCAGCCGCTGCCCCACCGGCCCCGCAATCAAGCCCGCCACCGGGCCTTCGGCCGCTGGTATCCGGGTGTGGGCGGCCAGCGTCTTGTCATCCCACAGGTGACTGTCCCACAGGGAGCGGGAGCGCCAGCGGTTGCCATCAATTTCCACGATGAAATAGCGGCCGGACAGCGGCGTGCGATAGGAAGGCATCAGCCGTGCGGCATCCAGGTATAAGCCCTGCGGGCCACGCTCGATGGCGGCCAGCACACTCTGGGCATCTTCATGCAGGGTGTTCAGGGCATAGTCGCGCAGGGCACGCTCGAACAGCCAGGTGCCGACGGTGCCCAGCAACGCCGCCGTCAGCAGCAGGCTGGCCAGCAGCCCCAGGTTGAGCCGGCGCGCGATGGAGGCGGTCTGCATCAGGGTTTCCCGCCGGCATCGACACCCCGGTAGCAGTAACCCTGGCCGCGCCGGGTTTCGATCACGTCCCGGCCCAGCTTGCGACGCAGCCGGTTGACGTGCACTTCCAGCACGTTGCTGTCCCGTTCGGTTTCGCCGTCATACAGATGTTGTTCCAGCTGACCCCGCGACAGCACCTGGCCGGGATGCAGCATGAAATAGCGCAGCAAGCGAAATTCGATGCCACTCAGCAGCACATCGGTGGCGCCGTGCTGCACGCTCTGGCGCTGCTCGTCCAGGGCCAGTCCGCCCGCCAGCAGTTGCGGCTGGTTGACCTGCCCGCGCTGACGCCGCAGCAAGGCCTGCAGACGCAACAGCAGTTCATCGGGATGGAACGGTTTGGTGAGGTAATCGTCGGCGCCGGCGCGCAGGCCTTCGATGCGATCGGCGAAGGTGTCGCGGGCGGTGAGCACCAGCACAGGCAGCGGCAGCTTCGCCGCGCGCCATTCCCGCAACACGTCCAGTCCGTTGCGGCCGGGCAGCCCCAGATCGAGCACCGCAATATCATAGTCCTCGTCGCTGGCCTTGCGCCCGGCATCGCGGCCGTCGGCAATCCAGTCAACGGCGTAGCCGCCCCGCTTCAGGCGCGGCAGCAATTCATCCACCAGGGCGACGCTGTCTTCCACCAGCAGCAGACGCATCAGTCTTCCTCCTCGTCCTTCACCAGGACGCCGGTGGCCGCATCGAATTCCAGTTCCCGCACCTGGCCGCTGGTGGTCAGCACTTCCAGCTCGTAGACCAGCTCGCCATCTTCGATTTCCAGTTCCACTTCCAGCAGACGGGCCGACGGATAGCGCCGCTGAACCTCCTGCAGCAGGGTGTCCAGCGGCACGAGTTTTCCGGCGCGACGCAACTGCAGGGCTTCATCCTGATCGAGATCGCGCGCCATGGCCGGCGCCGCCACCACTCCCAGGCAGAGCAGTGCCGCCGCCAGCAGGGCCGGTGCGCGCTTCACACCGGTGCGCAACCACGAGCTCAGCATACAACCTCAGTCATCTTCGCGATTCGACAGCACGGCGCCATTGCTGGCATCGAGCTCGACATCCCACTTTTTACCCTGTGCATCACGCAGTTCCACCTTGTAGACGTAGCGTCCGTGTTCCTGTTCCAGTTCGGTTTCGTCAATCTGCGCGCCGGGATGGGCTGCCAGCGCCACACCATTGAGTTGTTCAAACGGCTGGATGACGCCCTCCTGCTGCAACTTTACCGCCTGATCGATGCGCACATCATCTTCAGCCTGCACCGCCAGCGTGGTCAGCAGTGCCAGGGAACCTATCAAGATTGTCAACGTTTTCATGGGCTTCTCCCGTGATGGATCCGATTTGTCAGTAGCGACAGGATCAGAGTAGCCCAGCCGCCTTAAACCAAGTTGAAAAACGCCGGCCGACGCGATGTCCTGCCGACGCGGGCGGGTTCACGCCGGTGCGTCCTGATTCGCGCGGCCCCGCATCTGTCCCGGCGCCACGCCAAACCAGCGTTTGCTGGCGCGGTGGAAATTGCTCGGATCGACAAAGCCGAGCAGATCGGAAATTTCTGCCAGCGACAGGCGCGCATCGGCCAGATATTGACGGGCCAGCGCCATGCGCGCTTCGTTCAGCAGTTGCTGGTAGCTGACGTTTTCTTCCTGCAGACGCCGCTGCAAGGTGCGATCCGAAATATGCAGCGCCGCCGCAATATCCGCGCGCCGTGGCTCGCCCTGTTTCAAGCGCCGGGTGATTTCGCTCAGCGCGCGGTAACGGGTGGAGGTGTGGCCCAGCTGCAGCAGGTGGTGTTGCAACAGTTGTTCATGCAGCGATGACACCACCGGATTGTGCGTGGGCAGTGCAGTGAGCATGTCGTCGCGGGCAAGCAGCATGCGATTGGCGGGTTGATCGAATTGCGCCGGCAGCAGAAACGCGTGCGTAAAGTCCTCCACCGCCGGCGGCTGCGCAAAGGCGAATTCCACCCGCAGCGGCACAATGGAGCGCCGCACCAGCCAGCTCGCCTGCATCAGAACGCTGAGCAGGCCGAACGCCACACGCTGACGGCACAGCGGTTCTGCCGGATTGGCCAGTCCCAGTTGCAGCCAGTAACCATCGGCAGATTCCGTGAGGGAAAAACTCGCTGCTTCCGACAGCAGCGCCATGAACCGCTCCAGGCGCTCCATGCCTTCAAGCAGCGTGGCGCAGCCCGCCAGGGAAAATTCCATCAGCCGAAAGCCGCTGTAGCGATCGCACAACGCCCGCTGCAAACCCAGATTGGGATGGGGGCAGCGGGCAGTGGCCAGCTCCCACAGCCGCGCCACGGCATCGGCGGGAAAACGCTGCTCCGGTGCCGACAGGGCCGCGCCCGCCAGACCGCAATCCCGCAGCAGGGCCGGCACGTCGATACCTTCGGCCGCGAACATTTCGCACAGGCCCTTCAGCCACATGGATGAAACCGTACGTTGCACCTAATTCCCCTAATTGCTTTTTGTTGTCTTCCCCGCACAGGGCTTTGATTGTACCGATTATCGCCCGGAGGAAAATGCCATGGACAACCTCAAATCGCGCACCGCATGATCGCACGGCGGATGCTCACCGGTTCACTCTGGCGGGCACAGGGTTTTGCTAGAATGCGCCACCGTCACGGATCGTGACGAATAAAATCAATGACAGGGCAGGTAGGAACATGGATACGAAACATGGGGGCAATGGCCTGTTCAGGCTGGGGCTGGGACTGTTGGCAGCGGCACTGCTGCTGGGCTGCGGCAATTCGTCGGATCTGGATCGCGATGGCGACGGCAATGCCGATCCGTATGGCCTGGAGCAGCGGCCGGTGCTGGGCAGCCTCAACCTGCCGGTCACCAATCCTACCGCCAGCGTGGGTTTTGCCGATGCCTTTCCCGCGCTGCCGGACTTCAACCAGCCCATCTACCTGACTCACAGTGGCGACAACAGCAACCGCCTGTTCGTGGTGGAACAGCCCGGCGTGATCAAGGTGTTCGCCAATGATCCCGGTGTCAGCCAGGCCAGCGTGTTTCTGGATATCCAGACCAAGGTGAGCGACGGCGGCGAGATGGGCCTGCTGGGGCTGGCGTTCGATCCCGCCTATGCCAACAACGGCTATTTCTATGTCTACTACACCGACTTTTCCTGTCCCGGCAGCGCCCGCTGTTCCGTGCTGGCGCGCTATTCGGTGTCGGCCGATCCCAACGTCGCCAACGTCAATTCCGAAACCGTGATCCTGCGGGTACCGCAGCCTTACAGCAATCACAACGGCGGCACCATCACGTTCGGCCCCGACGGCATGCTGTACTGGGGCCTGGGCGATGGCGGCTCGGTCGGCGATCCGCTGGGTCACGGCCAGAACCTCGCCACCCTGCTGGGCGCCGTGCTGCGCATCGACGTACGCGCGCTGCCGTACACCATTCCCACCAACAATCCGTTCCGGGGCGCTGGCGACAACGCCGCCGATGAAATCTGGGCCTACGGCCTGCGCAATCCGTACCGCTTTTCCTTCGATCGAGTCACCGGCAACCTGTGGCTGGCCGATGTGGGGCAATACAACATCGAGGAAATCAACGTCATCGAACGGGGCGGCAACTACGGCTGGCGCTGGTACGAAGGCTCCACCGAGTATGAAGGCGGCGCACCGGCGGGCAACTACGAATGGCCGGTGTATGAGTACGATCACTCGCTGGGCGCGTCCGTCACCGGCGGCTACGTGTACCGGGGCAGTGCGGTGCCATCGCTCTACGGCCGCTACATTTACGGCGATTTCGTGTCGTCGCGGGTGTGGGCGCTGACGGTGGACAACAATCTGAATTTTGTGAGCAACGAAGAACTGGGTGAGGCGCCGCAGAACGTCAGCGCCTTCGGCGAGGACGAAGCAGGCGAACTCTACGTGGTGGGTTACGGCGGACGCATCTATCGCCTCAACGGCGGCACGCCCACCGATCCGCTGGCAGGTTTTCCGCAATGGCTGTCGGACACCGGGCTGTTTTCCAGCACCGCAGATCTGACACCCGCCACCGGTTTGATCGCTTACGACGTAGCGTCGCCCCTGTGGTCGGACTATAGCGAAAAACAACGCTGGATCGCCGTGCCCAACGGCCAGCGCATCGTGTTCAATGGCGAAGGCAACTGGCAGTTCCCCGTGGGCACCGTGCTGGTGAAACATTTCGGCATGGAAATGGTGGCCGGCGATCCCGATTCCGAGCGCCGCCTGGAAACCCGCGTGCTGATCCAGCAGACCGGTGGCTGGGTGGGGGTCACCTATCGCTGGAATGGCCAGCAGACCGACGCACAACTGCTGCAGGATGCCGCCAGCGAAACGCTGTCCATCGCCGACGCGAACTTCCCCGGCAACACGCGGGTGCAGGTGTACCACTATCCCAGTCCCACCCAGTGTCTGCGCTGTCACAGTGTGGCCGCAGGGCGCGTGCTGGGTGTGCGCACACGGCAGCTCAACGTGATGTTTGACTATGGCGATGTGGAAGACGTGCAGATCCGCACCTGGAATCACATCGGCCTGTTCACCCGCAACATCGGCCGTGCCGACAGCTATGCCGCCCACGCGGGCCTGAATGACAGTGGCGCCAGTCTCGAAGCCCGCAGCCGCGCCTACCTCGACAGCAACTGCGCCTTCTGCCACACCCCGGGCGGCGCTACACCGGTGAATGTGAATCTGAACAGCAACATCAGCCTGACGGCGATGAATGCGATCGATGTGGCGCCTTCGGCCGGCGATCTGGGCATTGCCAATGCCAGGATCATCGCGCCGGGCGATCACACCCGCAGCGTGCTGTGGGAGCGCATGCACACCACCGACGCCAGCCTGCGCATGCCGCCGGTGGCGTCGGAAATGCCGGATGAAAATGCGCTGGATATCATCGGCCAGTGGATCGACAGCCTGTGATGGTTGCGCTCAGGCAGCACTGACCAACGTCTCGCGTGTCGGGCGCACGCTGCTGTATTCCCGTATCAGCAAATACAGCAGCGGCGCCAGCGATCCAATCGCCAGGGTAGCCACCATCCAGGGCCAGGGATTGAGGCCCGGGCGCGGGCATCCGCGAATATCCAGCTCATGATCAGCAGGCAGGCGACACCCAGATCCGCCAGGATCTGCATGCTGCCGGGCGAGGTAAAACCCGCCTGCCAGATCCCCAGATAACCGACTTCCCACATCACCCAGGCGCTGAACAGGGCGAAATCAATCAACAAAAACCACAGCAGAAATTTGCGCAGTGTCATGATGGCGTTCCTCGTGTTGGTTGGCGTTTAACATTGCCAGGCCAGTCTGCGCTTGCATCCGACACGGGAACAATTACCTTACAGGTAATCGCGCCGCCATCATTCAGGGACGATACTGACACCATGACAACGACGACTGCACGCTCATCCTCATCTTCATCCAGACAGCGCACCCTGCCACCCTTCGCCCTGCTGCTGAAAGGCTGGCGCGAGCGACGCAAATGCTCGCAACTGGATCTGGCGCTGGATGCCGGCGTGTCGCAACGCCATCTGAGTTTTCTGGAATCCGGCCGCGCCCAGCCCAGTCGTGAAATGATCCTGCAGCTGGCAGAAGTCCTCGACGTGCCGCTGCGTGAACGCAACCAGCTGCTGCACGCTGCCGGCTTTGCACCGGTGTTCGCCCAGCGTGAACTGGACAATGACGAAATGGATGCCGTGCGGCAGGCGCTGGAAATGATGCTGCGCCATCACGAACCGTTTCCGGCGCTGGTGGTGAACCGGGAGTGGAATCTGGTGCTGGCCAACACCGCCGCCCAGCGCTTTATCGGCCTGCTGGGTAATCCTGACGAGGTCTGGCGCAAGGTCGATCCGAGCGGACAGCGCAATGTGATGCGGATGACCTTTGCCAGCGCCGGCATGCAGCCGCTGCTGCGCAACTGGGATCAGGTGGCGACGCTGCTGCTGTCACGCCTGCAGCGGGAAGTAGCCGCCGATCCCACCCACACCGCCCTGCGCGAACTGTTCGATGATCTGAGCCAGCTGCCCCACGTGGTGCAGCAGTGGCACAACACGCCGTGGAATGACACACCGCCGCCGATTCTGCCGCTGGCCCTGGGCCTGGGCGACCACACGCTCAACGTATTCACCATGATTTCCACCTTCGGCACCGCCCTGGACATCACCGCCGAGGAATTGCGGGTGGAAACCTTCTTCCCTATGGATGATTTCAGCCGGCAGTTTTTTCTGCAGCTGGCTGAACACAAGTAAAAACCCGCCAGCATACCTCTTTCTGGGTAGCGCCAACCTGCACTCTGGGGATAGCCACGCCCCGGATCTGTTTCAGATCAACATCTGTACCACGCAGGCTGCGACAAAATGTCGCATCCCCTTCGCATTTCTTCTGTTGAAGGAAGCACACGCTACAGGAGCACGCTGACCATGAAAAACGAACACGGCACAGAACAGCACGATGCCCAGGATGCACCGCAGGACATTGGACGCCGCAAGTTTCTCAACCAAACTGCGGCGATTGCCGGCCTGGCAGGCGCAGGACTGACCGTGGGCCTGACCGGCTGCAAGGACGAATCCGCCAAGCCTGCCGCCGCCTCCGCCGCCGGCAAACCTGCCGAAAGCCACGCCAGCGATGCCCATATCAAACCGGGCGAGCTGGACACCTACTACGGATTCTGGAGCGGCGGTCACACCGGCGACCTGCGGGTGCTGGGCCTTCCGTCGGGCCGCGAGCTGCATCGCATTCCCTGCTTCGTGCCCGACGCGCTGGTGGGCTGGGGCATCACCAACGAATCCAAGGCCATCATGGGCACCAAGCCCAATGGCGATCTGCAATTCACCGTGGGCGACACCCACCACGTGCACTGTTCCTACAAGGACGGCAACTACGACGGCCGCTACGCCTGGATCAATGACAAGATCAACTCGCGCATCGCCCGCATCCGGCTGGATTATTTCGTCTGCGACAAGATCACCCTGTTGCCCAACGTGCAGGGCTTCCACGGTATTTTCCCCGACAAGGCGGATCCGGTCGATCCCAGCATCAATTACACCACGCGGGTATTCTGCGGTTCGGAATTCCATGCACCGCTGCCCAACGATGGCCGCGACATCGGCAACGACGGCGCCCACCGCGCCATGTTCACCTGTGTCGACGCCGAAACCATGGACGTGCGCTGGCAGGTGGTGATCGACGGTAACTGCGACCTCTGCGCCACCTCGTATGATGGCAAGCTGGCGGCGTGCAACCAGTACAACACCGAGAACGGCCAGCGCTTCGAGATGATGATGTCGGCGGAACGGGATGCCTGCATTTTCTTCAACATCGCGCGCATCGAACAGGCGGTGAAGGACGGCAAGTTCAAAACCTACGGCGATTCCAAAGTGCCGGTGGTCGATGGCACCAAGGCTGCCAACAGCGATCCGAAAACCGCACTCACGGCCTATGTGTCGGTGCCGAAAAATCCTCACGGCGTCAACGCCAGCCCCGATGGCAAATACTTCATCTGCGCGGGCAAACTGTCACCCACCGCCACCGTCATCGAACTGGCCAAAGTGCTGGACTGGTTTGAAGGCAAACTGCCAGAGCTGGACAAGGCCATCGTCGCCGAAGTGGAACTGGGCCTGGGGCCGCTACACACTGCCTTCGACGGCCGCGGCAACGCCTACACCACTCTGTTCCTCGACAGCCAGGTGGTGAAATGGAACGTGGAAAAATCCATCCAGTTCTACGCCGGCGACACCAACGCCAAATACGTGGTGGATCGCCTCGACGTGCAGTACCAGCCCGGTCACATCAACGCATCGCAATCGGAAACCCGTTTCGCCGATGGCAAGTGGCTGGCGGTGGGCTGCAAGTTCTCGAAAGACCGCTTCCTGCCCGTTGGCCCGCTGCACGCCGAGAACGAACAGCTGATCGACATTTCCGGCGAGAAGATGAAACTGGTGCATGAACACCCCGTGCGCCCCGAACCGCACGATTTCGTAATCTTCAAGCGCGAACTGCTGCGGCCGAAGCAGACCTACAACATTGACGACTTCCCCAACGCCGTGAAGGCGTTCGATCAGTCCGGTGTGGTGCGCGATGGCAACAAGGTCACGGTGAAAATGGTTTCCCAGGCGCCGATGTTCAGCCTGCGGGATTTCACCGTGAAAGTGGGCGACGAGGTCACCATCATCCTCACCAACCTGGATACCATCGAGGATCTGACCCACGGCTTCGCCATCCATCATCACAACATCAACTTCATCGTCAATCCGCAGGAAACCAAGTCCGTCACCTTCAAGGCGGAAAAGCCAGGCGTGTTCTGGTGCTACTGCACGCACTTCTGTCATGCCCTGCACCTGGAAATGCGTTCACGGATGATCGTCGAAGCCTGACGGCACACCGGCCGTCCAGCCTGCCACCACCACGGCACTGGACGGCCACGCAGCGGGCACGCGGTAACGCCCGCTGCGCTCTGTTCATCCGTTGCGAGGAGAATTCCATGAATCGCATCCCCCACCCACCGCCACTGCCCTTGCAGGGCGCGCTGTCGTGGCTGTTTGTCCTGCTGATGCTGTTCACCGTGCCAGTGCAGGCGTCATCCTACGAAGCACCGCTGCCGGTGGAACTGAAAACGGATCCCGATCTGTGCAAGTGGCTGCCCTGCGGTGATGTGATGCCCGGCGCCGACGCGTTTTCACCGCGCATGGGTCGACCGTCCTATGTGGAAGCCTATCGCACCACCGACGGTAAACAGGAAAAAATCGGCTACGTGTTTTTATCCACCGACATCGTGGACATTCCCGCCTATTCCGGCAAACCGGTGGTGACGCTGATTGGCATGGACAGCGCCGGCACCATCGTCGGCGTGAAGATTCTCAAGCACAGTGAACCTATTCTGCTGGTGGGCATTCCGGAAGAAGCCCTCACCAAATTCATCCTGCAGTTCCTGGGCAAGAAAGCCTGGGACAAAGTGGAAATCGGCAAGGCCCGCGCCAGTGGCGGCTATATCGGCATCGACGCCATCAGCGGCGCTACCGTCACGGTGATTGCGCAGAATCAGGTGGTGATGCGTAGCGCCAATCAGGTGGCGCGGCAGGTGGGCATCATCGCCGCCGAACCCAAACCCAAGGCCGTGTTCAATCCGCCGGGGCCCATGCTGGACTGGCCCACGCTGGTGGAAGAGGGCAGTGTGCAACGCCTTACAGTGAGCGCCGCTGATGTAGGTGAAACCGATACCACCGAACCACTGATCGACATCCATTTCGGCTATCTGAATGAACTCACCATCGGCCGCAGCATTCTGGGTGACTACAGCTGGACCCGCCTGATGGACGAACTGGGGCCCGATGATCACGCGATTTTTCTGATCGCCACCGGCCGCACCACCTTCAAGGGGTCGGGCTTTGTGCGCGGCGGTATTTTCGACCGGGTGCAGGTGGCGCAGGATACGGATACCTTCACCTTCCGCGACACGGACTACAAAAATCTGTACGGCGTGGAAGCGGCCGGTGCGCCGCGTTTTACTGAATCCTCGATCTTCATCATTCGCGGCAACAATTTCAGCGCCGCACTGCCCTGGAGTCTGGTATTTCTGGGCAACAAGCTGGATCAGAGCACCGGCCACCGTGAATTCGCCAATTTCGATCGTGAATACTGGCTGGCCGACCACTATCTGCAGGGCGGGCGCCCGCAAGTGGAACGGCCCGAGGCCACCTGGGTGCGGGTGTGGAAATCCCGCGCCGTGGAAATCGTGCTGTTTTCGGCGTTGCTGTTGCTGGTGGCAGTGGTGTACGCCAACCGTCATACCCTCACCCGGCGTTCCAGCCACAGCAACAAGTGGCCGGTGAACAGTTTCAAATACGCCGCCTGGATCATCAGCATCAGTTTTGTCGGCTTCGGTTTGCTGGCGCAGCCGTCGATCACCCAGATCCTCACCTGGTTCCACTCGCTGCTGTTCAAGTGGCAGTGGGAACTGTTCCTGCTCGATCCGTTCATTTTCATTTTCTGGATTTTTATTGTCGTCACCGTGTTCCTGTGGGGGCGCGGCCTGTTCTGCGGCTGGCTGTGTCCATTCGGCTCGCTGTCAGAACTGCTTTACAAGATCGGCGGCATGATCGGCCTCAAGCGCTGGCAGCGTCATTTGCCCAAACCGTTGCACGATAAACTGAAATGGCTGAAGTACGGCATCTTCTTTGGCCTGCTGGCGGTATCACTGTTTTCGATGACACTGGCGGAAGTGCTGGCAGAAGTGGAGCCGTTCAAGACCACCTTTCTGGTGGGCGTGATGAATCGTAGCTGGCCCTATGGCCTGTTCGTGGCGCTGCTGCTGGGCATTTCCATTTTTATCGAGCGGCCGTTCTGCAAATACCTGTGTCCGCTGGGCGCCGGTCTGGCGATTCCCAGCACGTTCCGCTGGTTCGGGCTGGAACGCAAAATGGAGTGCAACAGTTGCAAGGCCTGCGCCGCTGGTTGCGGTTCCCTCGCCATCGACAGCAACGGCCGCATCGACCAGCGTGAATGTCTGCTGTGTCTGGATTGTCTGGTGCTGTACACCGATGACCATGCCTGTCCGCCGCTGGTGCAGGAACGCAAATACCGCGAGAAAAACAATCTACCCTTGAGCGCCATCAACGCGGTGGGTTATTTCGAGCCGGTGGCGGAACCGGCCGGATTGCCCGCACGCAAGATTCCGGTGCGCAATCTGGATGTCGATCCGCGTCTGCCCAGTGATCCGGTGACGCCGCCGTACGTGCGCACGCGCAACCTGATGGCCTCACTGCTGGCGGAAGCGATCGAGCATCTGTGGCCCTGGCAGCGCGGGCAATTTTCCCTTGGCCGCAGTGCGCTGGCGCTGGTGGCCGGTGGTGCGGTGCTGGCACTGTTCGCGCTGATTCTTGGCAGCAGCGGCCACCTGGCCACCGGCATTGCCATCGGCGGCTGGGCGGGCTGGTGTCTGTTCGAAATCATCGAACGCAAAGGCTCCAAACCCTATGTGAAAGATGGCCCGTGGTGGCAGCGGCATTATCGCGTCGCCACCAACATGGATCTGGTAAGCTACGTGGGTTTCAAGAATCTGGTACTGGGCGCGCTGCTGTTTCTTGCGCTGCAGGCGAGCGGAATCTTTACCCTGGTGCTGCACTGAATCATGTCATTTATCCTGCGTGTCTTTTCCGGTTTTGCACTGTTGTTGCTGGTGGCTTTGGTGCCACTGGCAACGGCAGCGGAATGGCAGGTGCAACCCGGCGAATCCATTCAGCAAGCCATCGATCGCGCCGCGCCGGGGGATCGCATCCGGGTGGCGCGGGGCTTTTACCGCGAAAATCTGCGCATCGAAAAATCCCTGCAGCTGATCGGTGACAATCGCCCGACGCTCAGCGGCAATCTGCACGGCGATACCATTCGCGTCACCGCCACCCATGTCAGCATCGAAGGTTTCATCATCCGCGATTCCGGCGACAGCCTGCGGGATCAGAATGCGGGGATCTATCTGCAGCCCGGCGCCCATCACGCCAGCGTGCGCCACTGCGATCTGACCTACAACCTGTTTGGCCTGTGGATCGAACAGGCCGACGACGCCGTAATCGAACACAACCGCATTACCGGCAAGCGGGATTACCAGTCCTCGCGCCGCGGCAACGGCATCCAGCTGTATTTTTCCCAGCGCGCGCGGGTGATCGGCAACGACATCAGTTTCGTGCGCGATGCGATTTACGTGGATGTGTCCCACGATGCCATCTTCCGCGGCAACAAACTGCATCACAGCCGTTACGGCACCCACTACATGAATTCCTATCGCAACCTGTGGGAAGACAATGATGCCTGGATGAACCGGGGCGGACTGGCGCTGATGGAAGTGCGGGATCAGGTGGTGCGCAACAACCGCGCCTGGGCCAATTCCGATCATGGCATCATGCTGCGGACGATTCAGAACGCCGTGGTGGAAAACAATGTGGTGGCCGGCAACCATCGCGGCTTTTTCATTTACGACGCGGAGTACAACACGTTGCGCGGTAATCTGATCGTGGACAACGTGGTCGGCATCCATCTGTGGGCCGGCTCGAAAAACAACAAGGTCGACGCCAATGATTTCATTTCCAACCGCGAACAGGTGCGCTATGTGGGCGCCCGCGACATGCCCTGGGGCGAGAACCAGGGCAACTACTGGAGCAACTATCGCGGCTGGGATCGCAACGGTGATGGCGTCGGTGATATCCGCTATGAAGCCAGCGATCTGGTGGATCGTCTGTCCTGGCAACATCCGATGATGAAACTGCTGCTGGCGAGTCCCGCCGTGCAGACACTGGGCATGGTGGCGCAACAGTTTCCGCTGCTGCGTTCACCCAGCGTCATCGACAACCAGCCGCACATGCGGCCCTATTACAGCGACTGGAGAAACTGGCTTGGCCACCACTATCCCGGCACCCGCTGACACCGTGATCCGCGTCAGCCATGTCAGCAAAGACTATGGCGCCGTGCACGCCCTCAGTGATATTTCACTGGAATGCCGGCGCGGCGAAATCTTCGGCCTGATCGGCCACAACGGCGCCGGCAAGAGCACCCTGTTCCGGCTGATGCTGGGGCTCGATCCGGTCAGCAGCGGCAGCATCCAGATCGATCAGGTGGATGTCACCGGCAAGAATTTTCGCGACGTGCGGCGCAAGGTGGGCTACCTGCCGGAAAACGTCGTGCTGTACGACAACCTCACCGGGCTGGAAACCCTGCAATTCTTTGCCCGCCTCAAGGGCGCGCCACTAAACCAGTGCGCCGAACTGCTGGAGCAGGTGGGCCTGGGCCACGCCGCGCAACGGCGGGTCAGCGGTTATTCCAAAGGCATGCGCCAGCGGCTTGGCTTTGCCCAGGCCCTGCTGGGGCAACCGCAACTGCTGTTTCTGGATGAGCCCACCAACGGCCTCGATCCGGAAGCGATCCGGGATTTCTATCGCATCCTGCACACCCTCAAGCAGCAGGGTGTCACCATCATTCTCACGTCGCATATTCTGGCGGAAATCCAGACCCGGGTGGATCGCCTCGCGCTGCTGGCGAACGGCAGACTGCAGGCGCTCGGCACCGTGGCACAACTGCGCCACAACCTGAATCTGCCGGTACGGGTGATCATCGACGCGCACCCCCAACATCACAGCACCATTCTGCAAACACTGCAGGCGGTTCCTACCCAGCAGATCACCGCGCAGGACCACAGCATCAATGTCACCCTCGATCGCAATGAAAAACTGCGGGTGTTGCAACGGCTGGCCACCTTGACTGATCAGATCCAGGATCTGCACATTCACGAAGCCTCGCTGGAAGACGTGTTCTTCGGCCTGAATGAAGAGGTGCACTGATGGAATGGCGCCCACTACTCACCGTTGCCGGCAAAGAATTCCGCGATCGCATCCGTAATCGCTGGGTACTGGCGGTAGCGCTGATCTTTACCGTGTTCGCCCTGGTGATCACCTATTTCGGCGGTGCCCAGCAAGGCAGCATCGGTTTCCGCTCCATCGAATTCGTGATTGCGTCGCTGGTCAGTCTGGTGATCTATCTGATTCCGCTGATTGCATTGCTGCTGGGCTTCGATGCCATTGTGGGTGAGCGGGAACGCGGCTCGTTGAATCTGTTGCTGTCGATGCCGATCACCCGGCTGGAATTATTGCTGGGCAAATACCTGGGGCTGGCCAGTGCGCTGGTGCTGTCGATCATCATCGGTTTCGGGCTGGTGGCGCTGATGCTGTTGCCGCAACTGACGCCGGTGGCGCTCTATCACTACCTGGGATTCATGCTCAGTTCCGTGTTGCTGGGGCTGGCGTTTCTCAGCATTGCGGTGTTGAGTTCGGTGATCGCGCGGGATCGCACCCGGGCCTCGGGCATTGCCATCGCCCTGTGGTTTCTGTTCGTGCTGGTGTTCGATCTGCTGCTGCTCGGTGCGCTGGTGGCCACCGGTGGTCAGTACGGCGGCGACATTTTTCCCTATCTGCTGCTGTTCAATCCCACGGATATTTTCCGCATCCTGAATATTTTCAGCCTCGATGACGTGCGCACCCTGTACGGCCTGGCCACCGTGTTTCCCGAAGCGCTGGCGGAACCCTGGCTGCTGGGCGGCGTCATGCTGCTGTGGATCATGCTTCCTCTTGTGCTTGCTTACTGGAGTTTCAGACGATGACAACACCCTTCCGCAAATCCGCACTGCTGTCGGCCATGGCGCTGGCCACCCTGATGGCCTGCCAGCCCGCCGCTGACAGCACCGTGACACCGGTCGAGATCGGCGACGCCACCAGCTGTGCGCTGGATGGCATGCTGCTGGCGGATTATCCCGGCCCCAAGGCGCAGATCCATTTTGCCAACCAGAACGAACCGGAATTTTTCTGCGACACCATCGAGATGTTCAGCGTGCTGCTCAATCCGGAACAGGTGCGCAAGGTGACCGGCGTGTTCGTGCAGGACATGGGCGCCACCGACTGGACGTCGCCCAAAGGTGCCTGGATCGATGCGCGCAAGGCGTTCTACGTGATGGGCAGCAGCAAGAAAGGCTCCATGGGCCCCACCTACGCCAGCTTTGCGGACAAATCCACGGCGGAAAAATTCGTGGCGGAATACGACGGCCACGTCATGCAGTTCGATGAGTTCAAACCGGACATGGCCAAGCTCGACGGTGGCGCGTTGCACGATTCCCACATGTAACGCGCCCTCGCCGTTACGGGCGCGACGCCCACCAGCCCTGCACCCAGGCCCCGGCGAACATGCCCGCCAGGCACACCAGCAGCGGCCAGTTGCCCGCGCCCAGTCCCG
>JAGUVW010000047.1 GCA_020062665.1 Pseudomonadales bacterium | reverse complement strand
GCCGCCGGTGCAATCAAGTATTCCGCATAAGCCCCGCTCGCCAGCGGCAGATTCACCATGCCGAATACTGCGTCATTCAGCGTCCAGGCGCTCACGCCGTCGCCCAGCGCATCCACCACACCACTGGCATCGTAACCAGGCACAAAATGAAAACGCTGCCCCAGCATCTGGGACACAAAGCCCAGACCACTACGGGTCTTGAAATCGATGGGATTGATACCAATGCCCGCCACTCGCACCCGCACCTGGCCGGGGCCAGGCTGGGGGATGGGGACATGTTCCAGTTGCAGAACGTCGGGGCCGCCGAAGCGGGTGTAAAAGATGCGACGCATGAATGAGGCCCTTATGAAAACACACAGGCCTCCAGCATACGGCAATCAGCGGCGGAACTGCACTGCCCGTTCCAGCGCGGCACGGCCGACACGGGTATTGTTGGCGGCCACGGCGGGATCTTCGTAACCAAAACTGATTCCCAGCAGGATGCGGATATCCGGCGACACATCAAACGCCTCGCGCACCAGATCCGGGAAATAACGCATGGTGCCCTGGGGACAGCAGGCCACACCGTGCGCCGTCATCGCCAGCATCAGGTTCTGCATGTACATGCCCACGTCGATCGCCACCGATACGCCGAACGCCTTGTCCATGCCGATGAACACCACGTGGGGTGCGTCGAACATTTCAAAATTGCGCAGCATGGCTTTCGCCCGCGCCGGCTTGTCACCGCGCTCGATCCCCATCGCGTTGTAGAGCTCCATGGCGCACGCCACCTGCCGCTCGCGATACTCCCCCACAAAGGTATCGGAATATTCATAGTCCGGATTGAACGCCACACCATTCATCACGTTGCGCACCATCTGATCCCGCAATTTGCTTTTCAACTCGCCGGACGCCACGAACACATGCCAGGGCTGCACGTTGCAGTTCGACGGCGCCAGCTGGGCCAGTTCGAAAATCGCATTCAGGGTTTCCTGCGGCACTTCCTTGTCCAGATAGCCGCGCACGGAACGGCGGGTTTTGATGGCCTGCTCCAGGGTCATGGTGGCGGGGGTCGGTGACATGATGACTTCCTCGAAAATGGACAAAACACACAAATCTGCCGTAAATGACAGCGTCTGGCAGGTTCGGCCAAGCCTGCAGCAAAGTCAATGACCGCAACCGCCAGTCACGCTGGCGAAAATTAACAGCATCGTCATCTCGGCTTCACATCCTAATCATCTTTTGCGAACACACTGCAAGACAGTTCCCGGCGCTCCCGACGACGCTCGCGTCCTGGCATGGAACCTTCGACTAAAAACAAAAGGACATTCCCATGATCAGAACATTGACAATCTGCACCACACTGACCTGCCTGCTGGCCAGCGGACAGGCGCTGGCACACGGCAATCATGCCCACGGACTTCCCCACAATGCCAAACCCGCCGACGCCAGCGCAGACCTGGCCAAAGGCACCGTGTTCCTCGACAAAAACCGCAACGGCATTCAGGATCGCGGTGAACGGGGCATTCGCGGTGTGCCGGTTTCCAACGGCATCGATGTCGTCACCACCGACGCCCACGGCCAGTACCGCATCGCGCTGCCCGCTGAAAGCATTCTCTTCATCAGCAAGCCGGCGGAATACGACGTGCCGGTGGACGAAAACAATCTGCCAAAGTTCTACTACATCCACTATCCGGACGGCACACCTGCTGTCGCCGAGTGGAAATATGATGTGATCGAACCCACCGGCCCGCTGCCGGCGCGTATCGATTTCCCACTACTGCAAGCGAAGAAGCAGACCCGGTTCAAGGCCATGGTGTTCGCCGATCCGCAAGCCAAAACCGAAGAAGAACAGGACATGGTGCGCGAGGAGGCGGTGAACGAACTGATCGGCAATCCGTTCGGCGCGCTGTTCGGCATGACCGCAGGCGATGTGGTGTACGACACCCTCAGTCTGTATGAACGTCACAATGCCATGTTCGGCAAGATCGGCATTCCCATGTGGAACGTGCCCGGCAACCACGACATCAACTACGAATCACCCAACCACAAGTACGCCACCCAGTCGTTCAGCAAATATTTCGGCCCCACCTACTACTCGTTCAATTACGGCGACGTTCACGTCGTGGCGCTGAACAACGTGCAGTACAAAGGGGCAGGACAAGGCCGCTACGACAACACCGTGTACCGTGGTTATGTCAGCGAGGAACAGATCGCCTGGCTCAAGAACGATCTGCAGCACGTGGATCGCGACAAGCTCATCGTGATCATCACCCACATCCCGCTGATCACCTACGCACTGGATGGCAAGGGTCAACGCTACGCCATGGGCGACAACATCAACACGGTAAACCTGGATCAGCTGATCGACATTCTGAAACCGTTCGACAAGGTGTACGCCATCGCCGGTCATGACACCAGCAACAGCTGGAAAGTCGAAGTCAACCACACCCACGGCTGGTATGGCACACCCTGGATCGCTCACACGCTGGCGGAAACGCGCGGCAACGGCTGGAACAATGGCCCCCGTGGTGAAAACGGCGCCCGCGCTGCCACCATGCAGGATGGCAACCCCAACGGCTATTACGTGATGGGTTTCGACGGCACCGACGTGAAGCCCCGCTTCGTTCCCGCCGGGCAGAAGGGCAACCTCAACAACACCATGCGCATCGTGCTCGATCCGCTGCTGCAGGGCGCCAACGATGCCGAGGGTAATATCGTCACGCTCAACCGCGGCCGCCTGCAGGCGGGCAGCAAAATCGTGGTGAACCTGTTCGATGGTGGCGAGCGCGACTCGGTGAAACTGTCGCTGAACAACGGCGAATTCGTTGCGATGACCAACGTGCTGCGCACCGATCCGTTCATGGAGCGCCAGTACGACCGTTACCGGGGCACACCCGATGCGTTCTCGCGCCCCGAAATTTCCTCTCACATCTGGGAATTCGAATTGCCGGCGGATCTGACACCGGGCACTCACACCGTGGTGGTGAAAGCGGTGGATGAGTTCGGCCAGCGCTCCCAGCAGGCGTTCAGCTTTGAACTGACCGAGTAAATCCCGCAACATTGCGCCTGTCCGGCACTGCGCCGGGCGGGCGACAACGCGTTATCCCCGCCCCTGTCAATGACCGCAAGCACCACGTCCCCGCTGCGTTCCGGTCGCCGTGGTCATTGGCATTCTTCGATAAACCCGCCTAAATACCCCATCACCACCAATCTCATTCACTGGGGACTTCCATGACCGCCACCACCCACTTCATCCAGCTGCGCGACGCCGCCCAGGTCGCACCAGCCGACCTCGACACCTTCTTTGATCAACTGCCGGCGGTGGAAGAAGCGTTCATGCTGGGGGAATGGCGCGGCGGCTGCTTCAACAGCGGTCACCCAGGCGAGGCCATGCTGGGCAAGGTGAAATGGCGCGGCAAGCGCTTTGTCTCCCGCAACGACGTCAACCCCATGCTGTGCGAAAACGAAAACGGCGAGGTGGTGGCCAGCCCGATCCTCGGCAGCGCGCAATTGCGGGAAGTGCTGTATCGTGGCGTTTGCACCGCCACCATGATGTACGACACCCAGCCAATTCTGGATCATTTCCGCAAGATCGATGACAACACCGTGCTGGGCGCGATGGATCGCAAGGGCGACGCGGCACCACTGTATTTCTATCTGCAACGCTTTTCCGGCTGACGCCAACCCATGGAGAGACAAAACGGATTATTTCCGCCGGCGCTAATCCGCCAGCGTCTGCGGTGGAAAACCACTGCGCCGCAGCTTGTCATCCTGTTCCGCAATCAGCTGTGCGCACTGTTCGGCGCCGAGGGCATCGACACAGCTCGCTTCGATCCGGTATTTCAGCATCAACAGCGCCCGCAGTTCGGCCCGATGCTCCGGCGCAACCGATCCGGCATGATCACAGTTCGCTGCATTACCCTTGATCAGTCCCACCACCACCTCGTGCCGGGACAGATCCGCGCCGCACAGTAACGCCAGCCGACCGATGCGCCGGTCGAGCTCTTCAATTTGTTCATCGTAATGCTGCAATCCGCTCATGGCCTTCACCGTTTCCGCCGATCACGTCAGGGAATCCAGTATAGGCGCTTCCGCCCGCTGCCGGATTGCCCACCGTCAATCCAGCCGGTAAATCTGCCGCGCGTTGTCGGCAAACAGCAAACGCTGCTCCGCCTCGCTGCGGTCCGCCACCGTATCCGCGTACAGCTGATACAACTGCGCCAGGCTGAGGGACACCTTGTCCATGGGGAAATTCGACGCGAACAAACAGCGCTCCACGCCAAACAGCTGCAGCACAAAGTGCGCGTGGGGGGCATAGGCATCGAGCAATTCCTGCCGCGCAACGGGCGTCGTGCGGTGCTCGAATCCCCAGCCCACCACCGGCATGAAAAATCCGCTCAGCTTCACCCGCACATTGGGGCATTCCGCCAGCTCCGCCATGCCGTACTGCCAGGTTTTCAGGATCACGTCGCGGGCCTGGGCATTACGGCCATAAGACGCAAACGGCCCGCCCAGACCAATGGGCGTACCCATGTGATCCAGCACAAAAATCTGTTCAGGAAAGGTGCGGGCCAGATCCGTCATCTCGCCCAGCTGGTGATGAAAAACCCAGGCATCAAAGCTGAGTGAGTAATCCTGCAGCCGTTCCAGCCCGCGACGGAAATTCACGTCCAGCGCCAGCGCCGGCTGGTCGCAAAAACGCATAATGGCGGTATCGGTGTCGAACGCCAGCATCTGACGGATGCCGCGCAATTTGCGACTGGCCGCGAAATGGGTATCGAGCAGGTTTTTCACATCGGGGCGACGCAGATCCGCATACGCCACGATGCCACCCAGGCGTGGACCAGCCGAAGGCGGGAACAATCCATCGAGCCAACGGGTTTCACCGGCAGGCCCCAGGGGCGAACGATCCCCCCACTCCGCCTCAACATGCACCACCTGTTCGATGGGCAGGCCCACTGCATCAGCCGCGTAATCCGCCGGCAGGTAATCCCACATCACATGATCCGGCCGCCCCACATAGTCGCGTTCGGCAGGCTTGGCCCCCAGCAACAGCGCCTTGCGGTAGAGCCAGGGATTCCAGCCCAGCAGGCGTCGCGGCCACGACAGAATGCGCGGCGTGTTCAGCAAATCCCACTGATGGATATGAGGATCGACAATGGCGAACGGAAAGGCCGGTTTCAACGGTTGGAGTATCCTGTGATTCTTGTTTGTGCACCATGGTACCAATTTGTCGGATGCAAGGAAACCGCCCTCAGGGCGCGCGCAGAATCACCGCACAGCGCAGCCGGTTCTGCCCGAACTGGAACATGCGGTCGAAGCTGCTGCGCGGAATGGGAATATAGTAGTTGTCCACCACGCCCTGGCTGGAATTGTCGTCCACATCGGGGTCGTTGATGTAGACAAAGTGATCGTCAATATCCACCACCACCACCCAGTGGGGAATCTTGCGGCGGTCGAAGCGATAGGTACTGATCAGCACCAGCGGAATGGCCTTGTCATCCAGGGCGCGCTCCAGCTGGTAGAGTGTCAGCCACTCGTGGAACACCTCCACCTGGGCTTCCTTGAGCTTGGCGACAAAATCCTGGTGCACCAGCTCCAGCACCTGCTTCTTCACCAGATCGCGCACGCCTTCCACGAACAGCGGGCCGGGTTGGTTCACATACACGTCGACATCGAAACTGCGTTTGGCTGCCGCGTAGGCCAGGCCATGAGGGCCACAACCACCATGACCCGAGGTCATGAATATCGTGGTGGCCTCGCGCCAGATCTGGAATTCGGTGCGCTGGTCGGCAACAAAATTGGGCCGCAGCGCGCTCATCGCCATCATCAACACGGCACTGCCGCAGGTGAAGCCAGTGGACTGCTGATAATAGGGAACCTGCAGATGCTCACCACCGTGGCCGTGATGCACGATGCGCTTGTGGAAACGCAGCGCGTCGGCGTGATCCTCGTAATAATCCTCGTACATGCCGAACTGACGATAACCACGGCGCTTGTACAGGGCGATGGCCGCGTCGTTGTCCTTGCGCACTTCCAGGCGCATGAAAATCCGGCCCGCCTTGGCGGCCTCCTGCTCCCCCACATCCATCAGCTTGTTGCCGATGCCGCGGCCGTGGGCGTCGGGATCGACACAGATGGAATAGAGCCGCGCCATACTCACACCCAGGCGCATGAAAATCAGGATGTAGCCCACCAGCCTCGCGTCGAATTCCGCCACCAGCAGCACGTTGTGATCACTCTGGATCTGGGCGCGGAAACTGCGCTTGCTCATGCGATCGGTTTCGAAGCAGCGCTCTTCCAGTTGCACCAACCCTGGCAGATCGTCCTCGGTGGCGGTGCGAATGATGATGTCGCCCGGAAAGCGCCGGTTCATGCGGCCACCAATCCGGCGCAGGCCATCTGCACCACCTGCCGGGCACGCAACAGCACCAGGGTCTGCCACTGCGGTTCAGCGGGATAGAAATGCCGGCGCAGGCGCTCACGCACCGCGCTGCGCACTGGGTCATTCCAGTCGTAAGGGCCGGGCGCATTCACCGCGTGATCCTCGCGCAGGGTCTGCAGCAGGCCACTGATCGGATAGGTGCCATATTCCAGCGTCACATAGCAGCTGTTACGGCCCAGGATCGCATGCCAGGCGTAATCCACCAGCCCCAGCTTGGGCACCGAGCTGGAGGTACCTTCCTCCGGCACCGTCACCGACGCGCCGAACCAGCGCCGCGCCGTTTTCAAACCTTCGCTCTGCAGCGGGTGATCGCAGATCAGCTCACCATAACCGTAAGGCCCGAGCCCGGTGTGCAGATCGATCACCGCCACTTCGCGCTCCGACCAATCCCACTGCTTCAGCACCCACTCCAGATTGCGCCGCGCCTGGGACGGGCCACTGCCGCCGTAAAACAGTCCAGCGGGAAATTCATACTGGCCACCGCTGGCGGCGACCTCGTAAGCGAACTGGCCGTGCTGCGCGCGGTAGGCTTCCAGCACTGCCTGTGCGGCCTCCCAGTTGCCGTCGGGCGGAATCAGCGCATCTGCAATCGCACGATAGCCGGGATTCACCGACACACTGTTGAAATCGACAAAATTGCGATTGATATCGATGCCCTGCTCGTCCACCCGGCGGCACCAGGCAAAGCCCCAGGGATTCACCGCGTGCACCATGGCCACGGCCACGCCGTCGGGCACCCGCACCTCGCCATTGCCGATGCGCCGCAGCAGATCCACCTGGATGCCTGAGCCCGCGAACCCTTCCACTCCGTGCACCGCCGACAGCAGCAGAATCACCTTGCGTGCGTTTTGATCACCGATCCACAGCACCTCGGTGCTCAGGGTTTCCCCCTGGGGGCCGCTGCCGTCATAAGGCAGTGATTTGAAAAACAGGGGCTGCGGCAGACGCTCGACCGCCAGGGAAAACTGCTGGCGGGCAGACACAAAATCCGGGGAAAAAGCTGACAAAACCGATGCAGGCAACAGGAGATCGGATAACAGGGGCGAAAGCATGAAGGAACTCGCACTGCCGAATGAAAATCTAGGGTAGCGTCGGCCTTCCGGTTTTGCCATAGGCCGCTCATTTTTTTCTCCCCCTTATCCTTGTAATCCATGCACGCAGAATCCAAAATGCCTACTGGCTTCACTCTTCTTCCCGTCGGTTTGCACACTAATGTCTGAACTCTTGATCGTCGTCGATTCCCTCAAGGACTGGGGCCCGTACTACCCCACCGAAAACGTCATCACCTTCGAGGACTACCTCGCCCGTCAGGAAGAAAACAAAAAGGCCCGCACCCGCGTCATCAACCTGTGCCGCAACTACCGTTACCTGTCGAAAGGCTATTACTGCTCCCTGCTGGCGGAAGCGCGGGATCATCACGTGCTGCCCTCGGTGCGCGTGATCAACGACCTGAACCAGCGTCAGCTGTACACCCTGCACCTGGACGACCTCGACGAAATCGACGCCAAGGAAGTGATGGGCGGCAACGAGAACGACACCATCACCTTCCTCAGCTACTTCGGCCACACCTCCAATCCGGCATTCAAGAACCTGGCCAAGGAGCTGTTCGAGAAATTCCCCTGCCCGATCCTGGAAGTGGAACTGGCCTATCACCGCCGCTGGGAAATCGAGAGCCTGCACGCGCTGTCACCCCACGGCCTGGAAACCGACGATCAGGAAACCGAATTCGCCGAAGCGCTGGACCAGTTCAGCCGCAAGATCTGGCGCTCGCCCAAATCCCGCAAGCAGTACGCCTACGACCTGGCGATCCTCTGCAACAAGGACGAACGGCTGCCCCCCAGCGACAAGACCGCCATCAAGCACTTCATCAAGGCGGGCAACAAGCTGGGCATTGATGTCGAGGTGATCGACCGCAAGGATTACGTGCGTCTGGCGGAATACGACGCCCTCTTCATCCGCGAAACCACGGCCATCGACCACCACACCTTCCGCTTCGCCAAAAAGGCCGAGACGGAGGGCATGGTGGTCATCGACGACCCAACCTCGATCCTGCGCTGCTGCAACAAGATTTACCTCACCGACCTGTTCAACGTGAACAAGGTACCCACCCCGAAAACCATGATCCTGGCCAAGAACAGCAAGAAGGCGCTGGAGCAGGCCGTGACGGATCTGGGCTTTCCCATGGTGCTGAAGATTCCCGACGGCTCGTTTTCCCAGGGCGTGTTCAAGGTGAAGGATGTGGCGGAGTTCGAGCAGCGCACCACCGAGCTGTTCAAGAAGTCGTCCCTGCTGCTGGCGCAGGAATACATGTACACGGAATTCGACTGGCGCATCGGCGTCATCAACAACCGGCCGCTGTACGCCTGCCGTTATTACATGGCGAAGAACCACTGGCAGATCTACAACCACGGCAGCCCGGCATCGCGCTTCACCACCGGCGGCTACGACACCATGCCCACCTATGAAGTGCCCAAGCCGGTGCTGGACGCCGCGCTCAAGGCCACCAAGCTCATCGGCACCAGCCTCTACGGTGTGGATCTGAAGCAGGTGGGCGACAAGGCGATGGTGATCGAAGTCAACGACAACCCCAGCATCGAATCCGACGTGGAAGACAAATACCTGGGCATGCAGCTGTACGAACAGATCATGCAGGAATTCGTCAACCGCATCGAGGCCAAGCGCGGCAACCGCGCCTGACCGGTGCGGTTCGCTCACCACCTTCCACCACGTGGCAACAGCCACGACCGACTAAGTCACTAGTGCTGCTTGCGCACCGGCAATTGCGCCACGTTGCATAGATCCAGCTGATTGAACTGCGTAACCCGATTGCGACCGTGCTCTTTAGACGCGTACAGCGCCATGTCGGCGCTGTGCATCAGTTGCTCCAGACTGCTGGTATCGCCGGGAATGAGCGTGCAAGTGCCCAGACTCACCGTCACTGACAAGATTCCCGTATCGATGCTCACCGGCTCCGCCGCAACCGCTGCACGAACGCGCTCTGCCACCACGGCGGCACCGGCCGCATCGGTTTCCGGCAGCAACAGACAGAATTCCTCGCCGCCGTAACGGGCCACCTTGTCCGCCGGCCAACGACTGCCGGTACTGATCCGCTGCGCGATTTGCTGCAAGCAGAGATCGCCCGCCTGATGGCCGTGCTCGTCGTTCACCTTTTTGAAAAAATCGATGTCCAGCAACACCAGCGATAACGAATGCTGATAACGCTGGCACCGGGTCCACTCCTCCTTCAGCGCAGCATCCAGATAACGCCGGTTGCGCAGGCCAGTGAGCTGATCCGTATGGCTCAATTCTTCCAGCTTGCGGTTGGCCTTTTCCAGCGCCTGCGTACGTTCCAGCACCCGCAGTTCCAGATCCTCGTTCAGGCGGCGCGTCACCTGCAGGGCATCGGTCTGTGCCTCGAAGCGCAGCTTGCGCTCCACGTTGATCCGCTCCGCCAACGCGAACGACAGCAGCACCGCCTCCATCACCGCGCCAAACTGGATCGAGTATTCGGTGAACCAGTTGCTCGGCAGCAGATTCATCTTGTTCAGCGCCAGCACCACGGACGCCGTCAGGAACGAACCCCAGGCGATACAATAGTAGCGCGCGGTAGGCACACCCCGGTGCCAGGCGACCACCCCCGCCAGCATATCGGCGATACAGGCGAACAGCCCCAGCGGCACCAGCACTTTGATGGTGATGTGATACGGCAGGAACGGCGACGCCACCAGCGTCAACCCGCCCAGAATGGCAAATGCCAGCAGCAACTTGTCGAGCCGGTTCGACAACCGGTGCAGACGCAGAAAGCTACGGGTAAACAGCGCGCCGAACATCAGCGACGACGCCAGGAACACCGGAATTGCATGATCATTCAGCGCGACGGTATCCGGCCACAGATAGCGGAAGCCATCGCCGCTGAACGCCGCCATGAACAGCGGCATCGACAGCACGAAGCCCACGTAATAGAAGTAGCTGCGTTCCCACAGCATGCAAAAAATCAGCAGGTTGTACACCACGATCACCATCATGGCGCCGTAATAGAGTCCCTGCAGAATGTTGGAATTGTTTTCGAAGGTGGCGAACGCCTTGCTTTGCCACAGCACCAGCGGCGCCTGCACGGAACTGCTGCTTTGGATGCGGTAGTACACATCCAGCGTCTGGCCCGGCTGCCACTGCAGCGGCACAACAAAGAAACGACTCTCCACCGGACGCTGGCTGAAGGGATGACGATCGCCCATCTGGTACTGCCGCAGCAGCGTGTCACCGGAATAGACATACGCATCCACGTAGTCGAGCACGGCGTAGGACAGTTCCAGCTGCCGTTGCTGAGCCTGGGAATCAGGATTGGTGATCCGCACGTGCAACCACCAGGCGGAACGGTTGTAGCCCTGCTTGAAGGCGCTGTCGCCATTCTGCTGCCAGATCCGGTCCGCCTCGCGCACCTGGTCGGCCGTCAGTAATCCCTGCGGGTCTTCCAGATAGCGCACCACATCGTCCAGAGCCACTCTGCCCTCACTGCTCAGGGCCAGGGGAGAAGCGGGCGCGTCAGCCCAGGCAGTACTCAGCCCGACCCACAGCAGACAAAACAATAACATCGTGCGCAACATGCGAAGTGTCCCGACCAGATACCGTTAAACGCTTGTTTGAACTGAATCGCGTCCACTGCGGTACGATCGTCCTGCTTAAAGACAAGAGTAGACGATGATCTGGCAGAAGTGATTATTTTATGACCAGAAACACACCAACCCGCCGACGCCTGAGCGCTGACGGGTGAACACAAAACTGGTTTAGGTTGGCGTGCAGGTGGGAACCGGGCCGGTCTCCCCTCAACTTCCGTCGCGGGATGAACGGTTCACCGGCAACGACGTGACCTTGGTCGCCACGTCGGCAGCAAACAAGGTCACCCGGTTGCGGCCAGATTCCTTCGACTGATACAGCGCCAGATCCGCCGCCTTCAGCATGGCATCCACATTCAGTTCGTCCGTGGGCACCTCGGCGCAGATGCCGATACTCATCGTCACCGGAAAATTCGCGCCTTCAGTGACAATCGGCCGGGACTGCACCTGCTCGCGAATACGTTCCGCCACCACGCAGGCACCTGCACCGTCGGTTTCCGGCAGAATCATGCAGAATTCCTCACCGCCGTAACGGGCCACCTGATCCGACGGCCAGCGCACACAGCCGCTGATACGTTCCGCCACCTGTTTCAAGCAGGTGTCACCGGCAGGATGGCCATGCTGGTCATTCACCTTCTTGAAGAAGTCCACATCCATCATCAGGATCGCAAAGTGCCGGCCATAGCGTTTGCAGCGCTGCCATTCTTCCTGCAGCGTCTTTTCCAGGTAGCGGCGGTTTTTCAGTTGCGTGAGCTGATCGGTGTTGCTCAGCGCCTCCAGGCGGGCGTTGGCGATTTCCAGCGCCTGGGTGCGCTCCTGCACGCGCTGCTCCAGTTCTTCATTCAGGCGCCGGGTGGCCTGCAGCGCTTCGTCCTGAGCCTCAAAACGCAGCTTGCGTTCCACGTTGATCCGCTCTGCCATCGCGAAGGACAGCAACACCGCCTCCAGCACCGAACCAAACTGCACCGCATATTCGGTGAGAAAATTCGCGGGCAGAATATTGAGTTTGTTGAGCGCCAGCAGCGTGCCCCCCAGCAGGAACGACATCCACGCCACCACGTAGTAACGCGCATTCGGCACCTTGTTGTACCAGGCCATCAACCCCACCGCCATTTCGAACACACAGGCGAACAAACCCAGGGGCACCAGCAGCTGAATGCTGACGTAATAGGGCACGACAAAGGACATGGCAACACAGCCGCCCGCAAACGTCGCCAGCAGCGTCAACCCCTTGTGAAGCCAGGCCGACCACTCCTTCACCTGCAGAAAACGCCGCGCAAACAGCGCTGACGACGCAAACGCCAGACCGAGGAAGAACGGTATGGCGTGATCATTCCACACCACCGAGTGCGGCCACAGATAGTGGTAGGCATGGCCGCTGATGGATGCCATGAACAACGGCAGCGACAGCACGAACAGCACGTAGAACAGATAGCTGCGTTCCCACAGCACCAGGAATATAAGCAGGTTGTACACCGCAATCACCACCATGGCGCCGTAATACAGGCCCTGGGCGATGTTGCTGTTGTTCTGGCGCCGCTCGAATGCCTCCCGCTGCCACAACGTCAGCGGCGCCTGCACCGAGGTACTGGTCTTGATCCGGTAATAGATGTCGAGCGTCTGCCCCGCCTGCCAGGTCAGCGGCACCACGAAGAAGCGGTTCTCGATGGGACGCCGGCTGAACGGATAGAGATCCCCCAATTCATGACGCTGCAGCAACTTGCCATCGGCGAACACAAAGATGTCCACATAATCCAGCACCGCATAGGACAGCTCCAGATACCGGGTCGCCGGTTCGGCAAAGCCATTGCGCACGCTCAGCGCCAACCACCAGATCGACGCGCTGTAACCCTTGTTGAACGCACTTTCGCCCTGGGTCTGCCACGGCACGTTTTCTGCGCGGAGTGAGTCGATGGTCTGGTGACCCTGCGGGTCCTCCAGATAGCGCACACTGGCATCGAGGGACTGGGAATCCCAATCGGCAAGCAGCAGCGAATTGGCCTTAGCCGGCAGAATCACCCAGGCAAACAGACAGAAAAGCACGACACGCCACATGAATGGTCGACCTCATATTGGTATTGTTGGTCAAAGCTATGTCGCGTCCATTGCGGACAAAATTTCCCATTTGTCTCAGAATAGACGGTGAAAGAACGCATTCAAGCAAAGTGACTGATAATTATCGCAAGGAAAATTCCAGAGCCTGCCTTGACGCCTTGTGCCACCTCGAACTGGCGTACAATGCCAGCCCCAACCCAAAGGTCATGCAATGAAAATACTGGTCGACGCCGACGCCTGCCCCAAACCCATCAAGGAAATCCTGTTCCGCGCCGCCACTAAGCGCAGCCTGGACACCCTGCTGGTGGCCAACCAGTACATCGCGGTACCACCCTCGCCTTTTATCAAATCGATTCAGGTATTGAAGGGCTTCGACGTGGCAGACAACGAAATCGTGCAGCGGGCCGAACCGGGCGATCTGGTCATTACCGCCGACATTCCCCTGGCGGCGGAAGTCATTGCCAAGGGCGCTTTCGCGCTCAACCCAAGGGGCGAGTTCTACACCACCGAGAATGTCCGACAGCGCCTGAACATGCGGGACTTCATGGAAACCCTGCGTTCCAGCGGCATCCAGTCCGGCGGCCCGCCGCCCCTGAACCAGCAGGATCGCCAGCAGTTCGCCAATGCGCTGGATCGGTTTCTGGTGCGGGGGGCGCCGTAGCCACTGCCAGACTGCGGCGGCCTGAACACCCAGGGGGCCGCCCGTGAAACCTTGACCTGTTCCACAGTAATGTTCATGATCCGTCACTATTATGTGACAAAAGAACATAACAGGCAGATCAAGGGGTTCCCACCGCATGCTGCGGAAGTGGATTTTAATGATGGCAATTACCAGTGCGACCGGGTGCGCGACGCTGTCCGAACCCGAGTATCCGCGCTTGGGTGCCCTTCAGACACCGCCGCCCCAAAATGAAGTTCTTGCTGCTGGCACCTCTGCAAAACCTCTGAAAAAAGCCAATCTTAATCGCCCCCTCACCGATGCTGTGCTGGCAAACGAGCCGGAAGAAAGCCTGATCGAACCTGCCACCCCCGACGCAACCAGCATCGATCCCCTGTCCGACGTGTTCTACAGCCACTACAAGGAATGGCGTGGTACCCGCTACCGCCTGGGCGGCCTGAGCAAGGCGGGCATCGACTGTTCCGGCTTCGTCTACCTGACGTTCCTCGACCGCCTGGGGCTTGAACTGCCCCGCAGCACCCACTTCCAGAGCCAGAAAGGCAAGGACGTGGCGCGCAACCAGCTGCAGACCGGCGATCTGGTGTTCTTCCGCACCGGCCGCTACAACCACGTGGGCATCTATCTGGAAGACGGCAAATTCATGCACTCCTCCACCAAGAGCGGTGTGCGCATCTCCAGCCTCAGCAACAGCTACTGGCAGCGCACTTACTGGAAGGCGAAGCGGCTCGACATCAGCAGTGAGCTGCAGGTCAGCAGCCTTTAACCATTGCCCCGCAGTTGAAAGGGGCAAATCCCCCAGCGTACAAAACCCAGGCACTACCTCGATTGCGTTCTCTCTAAATATTGTTCAAGTTCTCTCTGGAATCGCATTCGATGATGCTCGAAGTTGGTAGTTCTTTCCCACTGCCACTCATAAGCACTCCCGCCATAGCTAAACACCTCGTTGCCTGCGATTGCTTGGTTGTAGCCTCCAAAAATCAACTCCAGCCCATCATCCACAAACAGGGTGCCTGATTTTGCCGCTTTCTCTTTTTCCCAGTTTTCCCCTCTGTCCCGAGTCACCATCATGTCGGGAATACCTGCATTGTCACTGAGCATGACAATGCGATTCCCCGCCGCAGAATATGCCAACTGAGAGACAGACTGTTTGTTCAGAGGCTCCCAGCTGTCGCCTTCATTTACGGAGAGAAAGTTCGCCTTCTTCCAGCCATCATCAATCAATACAATCAAGTGATGATCCGGTGAAACGGATAGCCCGTGCGGTGTGCCTGGCAGGCGTTTCTCTGACCATTTCTCTGTGGCGACATCGAAAACATAGAGCTTGTCCGGTGTTGTAGCGACATAGATCCGGTTGTCTCTCGTCTTGATGGACGCATTTGAAAAGCCCCAGAAAGTGCTGCCCGTTTCCAGCACAGATATCTGCTGCCAGGAGCCCATCAGCACACTGGCTTTTCTGTATGCCAGCAATTTGTTGTTGCCCTGAAAGAGCGCAAGCAAACCCACTCCGTCGTGATAGCCTGCATACACCAACGGCATGGTCGGCAGACCCTCCAGATCAATTGGTGAGAACACACCTTCCTTTAAATGCAGGAACGTGTTCAGCTCACCCACCAACACCAATTCTTTCTGACTGACGGGCGACACAAAAAATAGCGTGTTCGAGGTCTGCGTATCATAGTTGAACCAATGGCCCTGCGGAGATCGCGCCAAGACCTGCCCCAGCTCGCTTCCGGCATACAACACCCCTGTCTCGCGCACGATCGGGTTGTAAATTCCGGGGGTCATTCTTTTCGCCAGCATTATTTTCAGGCGTTCGCTAGGCTCCGGTGGCGTTGACCAGCCCAAAGTCTCCTCCCCTGGCTGTCTTTTCCAGCGCACCGCATATTCTGGCCAGGCTGACGCCACAACGGCTTCTGATTTGGTTTCGCGGAAATCCCGCACAAAATCGCAGGCGTTCTGATTGGTTCTCACCACCACCAAACGCCCCAAGTCCGTTAACTTGTCGCTTTCAACACTAAAATCGAAACGTCCGTGAGTACTGATTTGACAGTATTGATGCGTGGTGCCAGGCAGTCCTGTCGCAACATTCTTCAGCCGATATTTTCCTGGCTCAAGCTGGAACACGAATAGATTAGTGGAATGACGGGTGGCAACCTTGACAGGATTAACAGTAAACACTCTGTTTGCGTGCTTCTCATCGGTTCCTTCCAATGTCACTACATCAAAGCGACCAATGTCAGGGAAATTGCTGGTCAACGCCAAAATGACAGTCCCATCACCCTTCGCATGAAACGCAACATCCAGGGATTGGACGTTCGAAACCGTACCGCAAGCGGCAACAGCGCAACAAAATAAAATGACAAAAGAACGAAGCATAATTTTTCGACTACCCCCAAATTAAAAGTGGCGCAATTGTGACATATGGATAAAATGACGCCGCCATTTTAATCACTTGCTTTAGGAAAAATCATGAAATCTACACGACTTTCGGCCCTCGCGATCGCGTGCATGGTCAGCTCAGCCTCATTTGCTTACGAATCGACAGAAACCCCCAACCGTCTGGAAATTGGCCTGGAGTATGGCAAGGCGGAACAGGAATATTCGCTGGATGGTTACTCGGGTGATAACACTGGCGACGACAACGGATACCGTCTCTTTGGCACCTATTTCTTCAGTGCCAATGTGGGGATTCGCGTCGGCTATGCCAATTTCGGCGAGGCAGAGACCTACTCGGAAGATTTCTATGCCTACGTACCTGAGATCGACGAAGATGTTCTCTTCTCCATCGATGAAGTATCAGAAGCCAAAGCCCTGACGCTGGGCGTTGTCGTTTCCACCCCGATCACTCAAGGCCCCTTCGAGTTCTGGGGAGAGGCCGGACTGGCAAAATGGGACGTCGACATGTCGAGCGCACTGACAGCACCGGAGTATGGTGTTGAGATAGAAACTTTCAACGATTCCGATTCTGGCGTGTCGCTGTACGGCGGGCTTGGCGTTCGCTTCCAGGCAACCCCGCAGTTCGGCATGGGCCTTTCGGCCATGTGGTATACGATGGAACCGGACTTGTTCGATGAAACATACGACCTCCAGGTTCAGATGATTTCCTTCAATGGCGCCTTCCGTTTCTGAGAACAGCCTGAGTTGGGAGCGGGTGTCCACGACGGGCGCCCACTCCTTGAATTCACGCTCGCACAAACACGACTCAACATCATGCACAAATAACTGTACAACCATACAGTATATATCTATACTCTTTTCCGTTACCCCGTGATTTCCTGCTGGCACTGCGCCAGACCGCCGGGTAGCAACCCGAAAAGAGGAATGACAATGAACCTGTCTTCTGCCTTTTTACCCATCATCCGTGCGCGTGGCGCCGTGTCGTCCATGACACCGGCCTCCACACCACCGCCACAGAGCTGATCCGTCGGGGCCTTGCCCCATCCAGATCTTGAGGAATCGCAGGTGTCTTTTCGCCTGCAACGGTATCGTTTTGTCTGCGCCAAGGTGATTTATGAAGAATGTTCTGATTGCACTGTGCTGGCTGGTGTCCCTGGGAGTACTGAGCCTGCATGCGGAATCGTTCGACTCCGCTGACAAAAGCCAGGCGGCTACGTTAGCCTCGCCCCGTGATAAGGCCGCCAGTTGCGCGCGCGACAGCGCCGGCATGGCCATCAGCCCGGCGCCACCACAGCGTTTCGTGGCCATCAATTTCGGCGCCCCCCTGCATTTGGCCGGGCAGGCACCAACCACGGGCAATGGCTCCATCATGCCCGCCGGCCTGAGCGGCAATCCCCAGGTGGTGGCCGCGACACCTGTGCTGACCCAGCAACCCCTGCTGTTGAACTCCGATCTGATCAACGGCCCCTGCTGCTACGAGGAAGGCATCCAGGTGCTGGTGGCAGAGGAGTCCGACCACTATGTCGTGAGCTTCGATCTGGCCAGCCAGCAACTGGGGGATTCCTTCAACCAGTTCCAGCTGTGGCTGAACGACTCGGCAGCGCCGCTACTGCGTTTTCAATCCGATTATCTGGTGGTGCTCGACGACGTTGGCGCTATCGCCAGCTTCCGCGATGACCATCTGCTGCATGTTCAGTTGCTACTGAATGTGAAAGCCGGCCAGCTGCAAGTCAGCATCAACGGCGAAACGCTGTATGTCGGCGAACGGACGCTGGAGCAGCTGCATTCCCTGCAATTTCTGATGACCATCGAAGGCGGCGCCACGCCGGAGCAGGTGAATCCCCATGCCACTATTGCCATCGACAACATCGTGGTGGCCAACGCAACCTATCAATACGCCAACCTGCAAGCCACGTTGCAGCGGGGCAGCGCCGACCACCAGCGCCGGCAAGGCGCGGTGGAATTCGTGTCGCACCTGAAGAATGTCAGCGCCCATGCTGCCGAGGAGGTGGTGCTTACCCACCTGCTGCCCGCTGGCACACAAGTCATGGCCATCGACAGCGATCAGCTGAACTGCGAAGCGTTGCCGGATCGGGTGATCTGCCGCAGCGAAGCACTGGCCGCCCTGAGCCAAGCCAATGTGACGCTGCAGCTGGCCGGCGATGATGCCCGTCAACCGGTGGAACTGACCGTGATCGCCACCAGCCGTACCGCCGAAGTCGACAATTACGACAATCAGGTGAAAGGACGCTTCGGCGGCAGTTCCAGCCTGCTGCTGGTGGCGGTGCTGCTGGTGTTATGGATGGCGCGGGAGTGGTACGAGGATCGCTGACAGGCCAGGCGCTCAGGGCAACAAGCCAGGCAGCAGAATGTCGTCTGGCGTAAGCGCAGTCTTGAGCACGCCTTTTTCCCGGAAGAAATCGATGTAGGTTTGCACCACCGAATACAGCGACTGGGGTGAACCATTGTTGCGAAAGGCCTTGCGGTTGGCTCTGCCATCAAACAGGCGCACACCTTCCAGATTGACGGTGTTGGGCATCATCACCAGCGCGCGCTCCACGATGCGGTTGCCCTCGTGGCGATGACTCAGCCACCACTCGGCGCCCTCGATCCAGCCGGCCACAAAGGCTTTCGCCAGTTCCGGCTTCTGCAGCAGACTGCCGTGCAACACCACCGCATCGGGAATCAGTCCTGGCGTCTGGGCACTGCTGAACACAACCATCGCATCATGATAGCCCGTCAGTTCCGACACATAGGGTTCCCAGGTATGCACCACATCCAGTTTGCCCTGCTTGAGCAGTACTGCCGCGTCGGACGCATCCTGGTTCAGCAGCGTCACGGCATTCAGGGGTGTGTTGTGCTGCTGCAGAAAGGCCCGCACGAACAGTTCGCCAAATCCGTTCAGATTGGTACCGATGCGCAAGCCATCCAGTTTGGGCGGCAGCGGCTTGAGACTGAGCAGTGCGTCGCCGCCGGAAGATTCATCGGAAATCAGCACCACCCGCAGCGACGGCACTTTTTCGCGGAAGGCAAACACGTCACCCAGCGCCACGCACACCACGTCCAGCTCACCGGCGGAAAATGCCTGCAGCATCTTGTCGGTATTTTCGGGTACGGAATATTGCACCTGCAGCTGGCGACGGGCGAAAAAGCCTTTCTGCTGCGCGATTACCGCGGGATAGTAGCCGGGCCACAGGTCGATGCCGACGCGGATGACCGCGGCCGTTTCAACCGGCGCGGGCGTGCTGGCGTGGGTCACACCCAGCACGCTCCACAGCAACACGAGAATCCAGCAATTCCAGCGACACAACTTGCCGGGCTTCATGCACTTCCTTGATAAGTTTATTGATAGTGGTGAAAAACTAGCATAGTTGACAGTGGCGGGCCAATCCGTACTTTGGTCGAATCCAACCGCACGTTTCCCGCCGGAGGCACCGGCACCTGGAGGCCAGTTGATGCATTTTTCACCGGAACAATGGCAGGCCATGGGGCAGTGGCGCATGCTGTGCGGCCACCGCATTTTCACCCTCGACAACGGCCGCGTGGATGCGCCGGTGATTGTGCTGATTCACGGTTACCCCACGTCCAGCTGGGACTGGGAGGCCCTGTGGGCGAATCTGACGGCGGACTTCCGTCTGGTGGCGCTGGATCTGCTGGGAATGGGATTTTCCGCCAAGCCTTATCCCCACGCCTATCTGATCAGCGAGCAGGCCGACATCGTCGAGGCACTGGTGGCGGAGTTGGGGTTGTCGCGTTTTCACGTGCTGGCCCACGATTATGGCGACACCGTGGCGCAGGAGTTGCTGGCCCGGCAGAATGCACTGGCGTCGCCACAGTGGCTGTCCTGCTGTCTGCTCAACGGCGGCCTGTTTCCGGAAACCCATCACGCCCGCCTGATCCAGAAAATGATGCTGACACCCCTGGGGCCACTGCTCACCACCCTGATGAAGGAAAAGCAGCTGCAGCGCACCATGAACAAGATTTTCGGGCCGAAAACCCAGCCTTCGGCGGAACTGATCCATCACTTCTGGGAACTGATCAGCTACAACAACGGCCGCCGCGCACTCAACAAACTCATCAATTATATTCCCCAGCGCATCATGCACCGGGAACGCTGGGTGGGCGCGCTGCAGCAGAGCGTGGTGCCGCTGGGATTGATCAATGGCGCAGTGGATCCGGTGTCCGGCGCGCACATGGTGGCGCGTTTCATCGAGGTGGTGGGTGAGCCGGCCTATCTGCTGTCACTGCCGACGATTGGCCATTATCCGCAGGTGGAAGCGCCCGCCGAGGTGATCGCTGGCTATCGGGATTTTCTGCAGAAAATTGCATCTCAGAAGCCGTAACCGCCGCTGACATACACCAGCAGCGACAGACAGGCCCAGGCAAAGACGCCGGCCAGCACATCGTCCAGCATGATGCCGAATCCGCCGTGAATGTGCTGATCACAGTAACGGATGGGCCAGGGTTTCCAGATATCGAACAGGCGGAACAGTACAAAGCCCGCCAGCACCCAATACCAGGTCACCGGCACTGCGATCATGGTGATCCAGAAGCCGACAAATTCATCCCACACGATGCCGCCGTGATCGTGCACCTGCCAGTCGCGAGCGGTTTTGCCGCACAGGTAAATCCCGAGCAGCGCCGCCAGCACGATCCAGCCCAGATACCAGCCCAGGGGCAACAGGCTCAGCGGCCCAAACAGCGCGACACCCGCCAGCGTGCCGAAGGTGCCAGGCGCTTTGGGCATGGCGCCACTGCCCAGCCCAATCGCCAGAAAATGCACCGGATGTTTGAAGGCAGAAGCAGGGACTGAATTCACGCAGGTCGCCGTCGGGATGTTGGAATCAGAAGTGGGAATAGCCCAGCGGCGAAATCATTTCACCGCCACGGGCACTGTCAAATATGCCGGGCGCCTGGGTCACCGCGCCAAAGCGGGTCACTGTGACGCCGGCCTGCTGCGCCGCCAGCTCAATCTGGGATCGATGGGCAGGCGGCGCCGTAAAACACAGTTCGTAATCATCGCCGGCGCTGACAGCAAAACGTCGCACCGAGGACGGCGATGCATCTACAAACCCCAGCCGCGCCAGCACCGTGCCTGTGGTCAGCGCGGTCGCCATCGGCACTTTATCCAGATCGATATCCGCGCCCACCTGACTTTTGCTGAGCAGATGATTCATGTCCGCCATCAGGCCGTCCGACACATCGATGCAGGCACTCGCCAGTGTCGTGAGCGCTTCACCCAAACTGTTGCGCGGTTGCGGCCGGTTCAGCCGGTTCACCGCCGTCTGCAACGCTTCGCCGTCCACTGCCAGTTTCTGCTGCACGACCCGCAGGCCAACACCCGCGTCACCGATGCAACCGGACACATAAATGTCATCCCCCGGCCGCGCGGTGTCGCGACGCAGCGCGCACCCGCTGTCCACCAGCCCCATGGCCTGGATCGAGATGGAAAGCGGCCCGCGCGTAGTGTCGCCACCGATCAAGGTGATGGGTTGCTGACGCATCAATTCTTCCAGACCGCTGCAGAAACTTTCCAGCCAGGCCGTGGAAAATGCCGGCAGCGACAGACATAAGGTGTACCACGCCGGCCTGGCGCCCATGGCGGCCAGATCGCTCAGATTCACCGCCAGCGCCTTGTAACCGATATCGGCGGGAAAGGTTTCGCGGGGGAAATGCACGCTTTCGATCAACGTATCTGTGGTGATGGCCAGTTGCTTGCCGTGCGGCACCGTCACCAGCGCCGCGTCATCACCAATGCCCAGATCGCAGCGCAAACCACCCACCCGCTCGCTGAGGGACTTGAAGTACGCATCGATCAGGGTGAATTCATTCATCGGTGCAATCCATGCTCCCGCTCATTCCGGCTGATTTTTTTGCGGCTTGTCCCGGCCCGCTTTCATTTCCGCTACCCGCAGACGCTGCGCCACCTTGTCGAGAATGCCGTTCACGTACTTGTGGCTTTCAGTGGCGCCGAAATATTTCGCCAGCTCGATGCCTTCGTTGATCGCCACCTTGAACGGCACGTCGGGACGCTTGCTCAGTTCATAGGTGCCGATGCGCAGAATCGCCAGCTCCACCCGATCCAGATCCTTGATCTCGCGATCCAGCAGCGGGCGGAAGGTTTCATCCAGTTCATTCACGCACTTGGGAATTTCATGCAGCAGTTCGTGGAAGTACGCCACGTCGGTTTTGCGCATGTCGTTGTCGACGCGGAACTGGGTTTCGATCTCGCCGAGATTGGCGCCGGTCATCTGCCACTGGTAGAGCGCCTGCACGGTGAAACGGCGCGCCTTGCGCCGTGCCGCCGGTGAGGGTTTTTGCGAAGCGGTGTTCATTGAATTGGAAAACCTCGGTAATTACAGATTGCGCAGCAGGCTGACCATTTCCAGCGCGCCCATGGCTGCGTCGGCGCCCTTGTTGCCCGCCTTGGTGCCGGAGCGCTCAATGGCCTGTTCGATGGAATCGGTGGTGAGCACGCCGAAGGAAATGGGAATCCCCGTATCCAGCATCACACTGGCCACGCCCTTGGTGCATTCGCCAGCGACATAATCAAAGTGTGGCGTGCCACCGCGAATCACGGCGCCCAGCGCGATGATGGCGTCGGGCTTGCGGGACTCGGCGACTTTCTTCACCGCCAGCGGCAACTCGAACGCGCCCGGCACGCGGATCACTTCGATATTTTTTTCTTCCACGCCGTGACGCTTGAGCGCATCAATGGCGCCGGCCAGCAGGCTTTCCACCACAAAGCTGTTGAAGCGGGCCACCACGATGGAAAAGCGGGCGGCGGTTGCGCGGAAATCGCCTTCAATGGTTTTGATTGTGCTCATGCTGTTGTTACCTTCTGGTTCATTGAAACGTTGTCTAAAACCGGCGTCTGGCCTGTTTCGTTGCTGTCTTTACGAGCTGTTATCAGTCGTCGTGCCCGTCGATGTATTCGACGATTTCCAGATCGAAGCCTGACAGCGCATTGAAGCGCATCGGCGAACTAAGCAGACGCATCTTGCTGATGCCCAGATCGCGCAGGATCTGCGAACCGGTGCCGATGGTGCGATACACACTGGTGCCGTCGCGTGTCATCTGGCGCTTGGAAGGGCGGCCGGCAAAAAAGCTTTCCACCAGATCTTCGATATTGTGCTGCTCGAAGGATTCCGCCAGCAGCAGCAACACACCGGCTTCGGCGTGATCAGAGATATAGCGCAGCGAACGGGACAGACTCCAGCCGCTGGAATCTTCCTTCACTGCCTGCAGCAGATCCCGCAGCGGATCGGCGATATGGACGCGCACCAGCGGCGCAGCCGAGTTGGCGACATCGCCTTTCACCAGCGCCACGTGGGTGCGGTGATCGATCAGGTCGCGGAACAGCACCATCTGGAAATTGCCAAAGTGGGTCGGAAATTTTTCGCTGCGCACACGCTCGATGGATTTTTCATTCACGGTGCGGTAGTGAATCAGATCGGCGATGGTGCCGATCTTGAGGCCGTGCTGCTGGGCGAATTTTTCCAGATCCGGGCGCCGCGCCATGGTGCCGTCTTCGTTGATGATCTCGACGATCACTGCCGCCGGTTCCATGCCCGCCATGCGCGCCAGATCGCAACCGGCTTCGGTGTGGCCGGCGCGCCGCAGCACGCCACCCGGTTGCGCCATGATCGGAAAGATGTGGCCGGGCTGCACGATGTCAGTGGGTTTGGCGTCGCGGGCAACGGCGGCATGAATGGTGCGGGCGCGATCCGCCGCCGAAATGCCGGTGGTGACGCCTTCGGCCGCTTCGATGGAGAGGGTGAAGTTGGTGCCGAACTGGGAACCGTTGGCGCCGCTCACCATCAGCGGCAGATTCAGCTGCTGGCAGCGCTCGCGGGTCATGGTGAGGCACACCAGACCGCGTGCGTTCTTGATCATGAAGTTGATGTCTTCCGGCCGCACCATGGTAGCGGCCATCACCAGATCGCCTTCGTTTTCACGGTCTTCGTCGTCCATGAGGATGACCATTTTGCCGTGACGAATGTCGTCGATGATTTCTTCGATAGTGTTCAGATTCATTGTTTCGGTACCTTTTGCCATTCCACAGCCGATGACGGCAACAACGTGCTGATTCCAAGTTGGCACGCGCGAGGGTGAGCGCGTCAGGTGTTCCGTTTCGGGACGCTCTGCGACAGGGATGTCGCGGAGCAGCCCCCAGGGATGGGTTCACGGCGTGTCCCGAAACGGAACACCTGACGTGATCACCCGCCACTACGGAGCGCCAAAGTCTGTGCCAAACTGCCTTATTTCAAAAAACCATTTTCCGCCAGAAATCCCAGCGTAATCCCGCCTTCCTGCTTCGCGTCCGCCGCCTTCTCGCCCAGCAGCAGACGTTCCAGATAGCGGGCGATCACATCCACTTCCAAGTTCACCTGCACGCCCGGCTGCCAGTTGCCCACCGTGGTTTCCAGCGCGGTATGCGGCACGATATTCAGATCGAACACCGCGCCACTCACCGCATTCACCGTCAGGCTGATGCCGTCCACACAGATGGAACCCTTGTGGGCGATGTATTTGGCCAGCTCGTCCGGCGCCTTCACCTTGAAATGGATCGAGCGCGCGTCCTCATGGCGGGACACGATTTCGCCCAGCCCATCCACATGGCCCGACACCAGATGTCCGCCCAGGCGGGTCTGCGGCGTCAGCGCCTTTTCCAGATTCACAGGGTAACCGGTTTTCAGCTGCTTGAAGCTGGTGTGATTCAGCGTTTCCACCGACACGTCGGCCCAGAAACCGTCGCCGGGCAATTCGATCACAGTGAGACACACGCCGTTCACCGCGATGCTGTCGCCCAGCTTCACGTCGGCCAGATCGAGCTTGCCGGTCTGGATGCGCAGGCGCATGTCGCCGCCCTTGGGCTCCATGCGGGCAATCTTGCCAACCGCTTCGATGATGCCTGTAAACATGGTTCAACGACTCCAGCGATAAGTCATGCGGATATCCTGGCCGATCTGGCGCAGGTCGGTTAATTGCAGATTGTGCGCCTGCTGCATGGTGCGGATGCTGGGCAGGGTCAACACCGGACGCGCGTCGCTGCCCATCAGTTTAGGCGCCAGGTAGCAGATCCACTCGTCCACCAGCCCTTCCGCCACGAAACTGCCAGCCAGCTGGCCCCCGGTTTCCACCAGAATTTCATTTACTTCCCGCGCTGCCAGCGCTTTCACCAGGGCCTGCAGATCCACATGGCCACTGCGGGCCGGCAGCAGCAGCACCTCGGCACCGGCCTGTTCCAGGGCGGCAGCCTTGGCTTCGTCACGGTCGATGCAGGCAATCAGGGTACGTCCTGGCGCCTGCAGAATGACGGCGGACGACGGTGTACGCAGATGGGAATCCACGATCACCCGCAACGGCTGAATCGGCTCGAAGCCAGCGGGCCACCCCCAGCCGGACAAGCGCTCATCCCCCGCCACGGCCTCGGGCCACAACTCGGGGCGAACCGTCAGGGCGGGATTGTCGTGCAGCACGGTTTCGACACCGGTGACGATGGCTTCCACCCGCGCCCGCAGGCGCTGCACATCCGCGCGGGATTGCGGGCAACTGATCCACTGGCTTTCACCGCTGGCCATGGCGATGCGCCCGTCCACGCTCATGGCGGATTTCAGGATCACCCAGGGCAGGCCGGTCTGCATGCGTTTGTAGAAGCCGGGATTCACGGTGCGGGCCTGGGTTTCCAGCAGACCGCAGGCGGTTGCAATACCGGCAGCCTGCAACAAGCGATGACCATTGCCAGAGACCTTGGGATTGGGATCTTCCATGGCGCTGACGACCTTCGCCACGCCCGCCTGAATCAATGCGTTGGCGCAGGGCGGGGTCTTGCCATGGTGGCTGCAGGGTTCGAGGGAAACATAAACGGTGGCACCTTTGGCGGCCTCACCGGCAGCGCGCAGGGCATTGACTTCGGCGTGGCCCTGGCCGGCGATCTCGTGCCAGCCCTGCCCCACCACCACGCCGTCCTTCACGATTACACAGCCCACCCGCGGATTGGGGTGGGTGGTATACAGGCCCCGCCAGGCCAGACGAATCGCGTCGGCCATATGCTGGTGATCCTGTGCGTTAAAGAGCGGTTGGGACATGGTGCCTGGCCGTGCCGATAAAAAAGGACCAGCAGTATACCACAGCCGCCCGGCCACCCCATGACCGGACTTGCCAGCGACCGGGGCAAAGCGGTCAGCTCAGATGCGCCCGCCCACGATGGGGGCCAGAGGCCGGGTCCAGGCAAAGCCGGCTCGCGACGGCGCCCTATTGCCCCACAGAACCTCCCGGCAGCGCTGCTCGTAGCGGGGCAGGATCAGTTCTTCCACATAGAAACGTCCCACCTCCGGCGACGCCAGGGCGGGAATGCCGGTATAGCCGGGGAACGGCCTCAGCAGCATCCAGGCCATGGAGTAGGCGGCGTTTTCCAGTTCACGGGATTTCAGCGTGCGAGCCAGGGCCAGCAAAGCTTTGCTGGTAGGCAGCGGCGGACAGGGTGGCACGCTGCGGAAGTCGGCCGCCACGGTCTCCGGCGCCACATACAGGGCCACCGACGTTTCGAAGAATCCGGCATGGTGATCCTCCGGCAGAATGGCCAGCACCCGCTCAAAATCCGCCGCCGTCGGCAGCAGATCCCGCAGTGGCTCATACAGGGCGCGGTCGAAATTCACGATCAGATCGATGGTCGCGGGAAACACATTCACCGCCCGCACACCCTTGCGCTGCAGCCGCGCCACCGCCCAGTCGAGGGCATGCTGGTGGAAGGGCGAACCGTGGAAGGTATGGAACACCACCTTGCTCACACCCAACTCCACCAGGGCATCCACCCGCTGGCGCAGGGCGGTCTTGAGCTGGGCGTAGGTGACGCCCACGCTGCCCTGGCCCGGACAGGGATCGCACCCCATATCCACATGGCCACCCACCACAAACGGAAACTCCCCCTGCGCCGCCATCAGTCGCTGATGCAGTTTCAGGGCGATACGTTCGCTGAGGATGCGGTCGTTGCCCAGGGACAGATGAGGCCCATGGTATTCCACCGGGTTGACGAACAGGTGCACCGGCAGACCGGCACGGGCCAGTTCCGCCAGTTGGTTGTGAGGAGTAAAAATCAGTTGCTCGGACAGATTCATGGCAGGTCGTCACTGGCACCAAAGTACCAGCGTTTTAACACAGAAGCCTGGACCGCGACACCAGGACCGCCCGGTCAGCGCCTACGTCTCCTTCCGGCCCGCTCCATTCTTCTGCAGCCGGGCAATTTCCTTGGAAAACTCGCTCAGATCCTTGAAATCCCGGTACACGGACGCGAAGCGCACATAGGCCACCTGATCCAGTTCCCGCAGCGCGTCCATCACTTCCTCGCCCAGCACCCGCGATGACAGTTCGCGCTCCCCGGTGGCTCGCAGCTTGTGGCAGATCTTGCTGATGGCGGCCTCGATCTGCTCCACGCTCACCGGACGTTTTTCCAGGGCTTTCAGAATCCCGCCCCGCAGCTTGTGCTCGTCAAAGGGCTCGCGGGTGCCGTCGGACTTCACCACCTTCGGCATCAGCAGCTCGGCGGATTCATAGGTGGTGAAGCGTTCGCCGCACTCGTTGCACTCCCGCCGCCGCCGCACCTGATTGCCCTCGGCCACCAGACGGGAATCGATAACCTTGGTGTCGTCGGCGTTGCAGAACGGACAATGCATGCGGTGGCTCCTGGATGGCGGGAAGGCATGATTTTTTTGTTCGCGGGATAATACCCGAAAATCAGGCGGGATTGCGCATCCCGCCTACCAGCCCTCAATCCTGAACGCGCGCAGCTTTCATTCCGTGGTTGCTGACACCGATCCCGGCGACTATGACGCGGAAGCAGCCGAGGACACAACCTTGATTCCCCAGGTGCCGAGCTGATTGGGATTGTTGAATTTCCAGTAATCCGAACCATCCGGAATGCGGGTCTGCTGGCCGTTGATGTTCCATAGATTGCCGGCCGCGCCCTTGCCTGGAACCAGTGATTTCAAGGAAATCCACGGCGGCCCAAAGCTGTATGCATCGGCGTCCGGCACCAGAACATCCGGTGGCTCCGCGACGAAGATAGTAGGTGGCGGCGCCGGCATTACACGCACCTGACCCACAAGGGCAAGCCAGAGATTATCGATCGGCTGCTCGATCGAGAATTCCTTGCGCAACCCGCCTGGATGAACCGGCAATCGCGGGGAGGCATAAACCTGCCACTGCGACTTGTCAGGATTCTTCCACTCATTGCTTGCAGAATTGTAAATATAGAAAGTGAGCTGGGCGTCATCCGTTTGCACACTGGGCGACGGGGCAAAATAGTTGATGAAAAGTCGAAAGGTTGTCACTGCATCCTCCTTGAACCAGCTAATGGTGTGATTGCAGAAGCAGGCCATCGTCTTGCCTGCAACGGGAAATAACGCGATTTTGCGAGCAACTGAACTGCTCCCGCAGAGAAACGCTTGCACCGATACCTTATACAGCACAGCCAAAGTGTTCAGTGAATTAATACCGCTTCCCGCCATGCCTGTTCAGGCTGTTCCCAATGGCACCGCTGTCGAATCCACCACCTTGCGCATCACGAAACTGGAATGCACGCCGGACACCCCTTCGATCCGCGTCAGCTTGCCCAGCAGGAATTCCTGGTACGCCTCCATGTCCGGCACCACCACTTTCAGGATGTAATCGGCGGTCTGGCCGGTGATCAGATAACAGGCCTGGATTTCGGGGAAGGTTTTGATCTGGCGCTCGAAATTCTCGAAGCGCTCAGGGGTGTGCTTGTCCATGGAAATCTGGATCAGGGCGGTCAGTTTCAGCCCCAGCTTTTCCGGCTTGAGCAGGGCCACATAGCGGTCGATGATGCCGTCCTCCTCCAGCTGCCGCACCCGGCGCAAACAGGGGGATGGCGACAGGCCAATGCGCTCCGCCAGATCCTGATTGCTGATACGGCCATCCTGCTGCAGCAGCTCCAGAATCCGCTGGTCATACCGATCCATGCACACCTCCCAATTGCCATCAAAATACAATAATTGACATATAATGCCCGTTAATTACATTTTCTGGCAATTTTATTTCTAAAAAAGCTGATATTAAGAGTAAGTTCGCAATCCTATTTCAGCCCATCTGCCCTACACTTTCCTCCAGCTGCACACCCGGTGGATGGCACCGCTGAGCCACAAGCAACAGCCCTGCTCCCACACATCCCCTGCCAACTACAGATGGATGTCGCGATCGGCCTATCCGGCTGAGACGCCTGTGACACAGGGTTCCACGAGAACCCGCCGGGCAGCCCACCCGTCAGGACACCATTAAGGAGCAACACATGGCTTTCGATCACCGCAAATATCGCCCGTACGTGCCTGTGCAATTGCGCGACCGCACCTGGCCCGACCAGACCATCAACGCCGCGCCCCTCTGGTGCAGCGTCGACCTGCGTGACGGCAACCAGGCGCTGATCGACCCGATGAATGTGGAGGAAAAGAAACGCCTGTTCGCCCTGCTGGTGAAGGTCGGGTTCAAGGAAATCGAAGTGGGCTTTCCGGCGGCATCGCAACCGGATTTCGATTTCGTGCGCGCACTGATCGAGGAAGACCGTATTCCCGCTGACGTGACGATCCAGGTGCTCACCCAGGCCCGCGACGACCTGATCGAACGCACCTACGAAGCCTTGCGCGGTGCGAAGCAGGCAGTGGTGCACGTGTACAACTCCACCTCGCCGGTGCAGCGCAACGACGTGTTCGGCCTCGACAAGGACGGCATCAAACAGATCGCCGTGCGCGGCGCGCAGAAAGTGCAGAGCGAAGCGCGCAAATATCCGCAGACGAAGTGGGCGTTCCAGTATTCACCGGAAAGTTATTCTGGCACCGAAGTGGATTATGCGGTGGAAGTCTGCAATGCGGTGATCGCCGTGTGGCAGCCCACGCCAACCAACAAAATCATCATCAATCTGCCGGCGACGGTGGAGATGACCACGCCAAATGTCTACGCCGATCAGATCGAATATTTCTGCCGTCACGTGAACAAGCGTGACAGCATCATCATCAGCCTGCACACCCACAACGATCGCGGCTGCGCAGTCGCGGCGGCGGAACTGGGCATGATGGCGGGCGCTGATCGCATCGAAGGCACCTTGCTCGGTAACGGCGAACGCACCGGCAACATGGACATCGTCACCATGGCGATGAATCTGTACAGCCGGGGCGTGGATCCGCAGCTGGATTTATCCGGCATGGACGAGATCATCAGCGTGGTGCAGGACGTCACCAAACTGCCTGTGCATCCGCGTCATCCGTATGCAGGCGAGCTGGTGTACACCGCGTTTTCCGGCAGTCACCAGGACGCGATCCGCAAATGTCTGTCAAAGTACAAAGCGAATTCCGCGTGGGACATTGCCTATCTGCCGATTGATCCCGCGGATCTGGGCCGCTCCTACGAAGCGGTGGTACGCATCAACAGCCAGTCCGGCAAGGGCGGCGTGGCGTTCGTACTGGAACGCGAAAAAGGCATCCACCTGCCACGCTGGATGCAGATCGCCATGAGCCGCGTGGTGCAGGAAGAATCTGAGCGCACGGGAGTGGAAGTGTCCGGCAAGCGCATCTGGGAACTGTTCCAGCAACGCTTCATGCAGCACGCCGCACCACTGAGAGTGACCGCCTATAAAGTGGAGCGCAACAACGGCGAGCAGACCCAGGTGACACTGCAGCAGGATGGCGAATCCGTGGTGATCAACGCGATGGGCAATGGCGCGATATCAGCCTTCTGCAACGGATTGAACCAGCATTTCGGCATCCAGCTGGATGTGCTGGACTACGAGGAACACAGCCTGCAGCATTCCAGCGAAAGTGAAGCAGCGGCATTCGTGCAGGTGAACTGTCTGGGTCAGCGCTATCAGGGCGTGGCGATTCATCAGGATACGGTACTGGCGTCGATGAACGCGGTGCTGGCGGCGGTGAATCAGGCCATGGCGGATCACCAGATGGCGGTGGCGTGAGCTGTCCGGCGCGCAAAAAATCCCGGCTCTCACCGGCACGCGGGGAGCGTCAACGCGGCGCTCCCTTTTTATTTCTTTAACAACAACGATATTCCGATACTGATTTCTCAGATCCCCATCGCCGCAGCAATCACATTTCTGTCTTTTATTATCAGCAACGCAAACAGCGCCAGAACCAGTCCCATGCAGGCCATGGCGACTCTGCCTGCCAGCGAGCCCTGACGCCAGATTTCAGGCAGCATTTTTATCCCCCAGAAACCGGCGGCCGAGTACATCAGCAGGATGGGCATCACGATTTCACGAAAACGGGACTGCATGAAGGTCAGGCACAGAATTCCGATGTAGGTTGCCAAGGGCAGCAGCAGAAAAGCTTTCGCCCGCCGGCCTAAATCCAGCGCAATGCCCACCAGCGCCAGCGGCATCACCAGAAGCGACCAAGCAACCAGAATGATCGCATTGAACTGCTTGCTGGCATTGAGCGCAGAGAAATCGGACGTGATCTGTCCTGATCTGTGCTCACCAAATTCCGCGACAATATCCCTGTCGACTTCACGGGTAGACGTCAGGCGAATGCCCGGAATGTAGTCTGGCTCCACCGACAGCCAGTTCAACGCCCGCCGCACTGAAACCTTGGCATAGTCCACGGGATGCGCTTTTATCCAGTCCACTGCGAGTTGCCTGGCACGTTTTTCTGCGTCGACTTCATTCATTTTTTGCAGTTCATTTTCGATCTCCAGTGACATCCAGCCACCGCCCCAGGCCTGCGGATTGTTTCCCAACATCAGGTTGTAGCCGCCGTTGGTTGCCAGCGGAACGAAACGATCGAACACCAGATAGTTGCGCGCAGACCAGGGAGCTACGACGACAATGACACCCAGCGCCAGCCCCACCGCCAGCATCCACTTGCGGCGCAGCGCCACGGGTTTCCAGAACAGCCACCAGATTCCGATGCCCACGCAGAAGGCCAGCACTGCCGGACGCACCAGCAAGGCCGCCCCCAGCAGCAGCCCCGCACTGCAGGCAACCAGCCACAGCGGCGCTTTCACCTGTTGCTGCTCCGCTGCAATTCCCTGTACCAGCCAGAAAAAGGCGAACAGCAGAACAGGGGGTATGGCGATCAAACTTACAGAAAAGTAGGATAAGCAGAAATTAGTTATTTAATATCAATAGGATATGGAATATTAGGGCAATAATCGTTCTACTC
>JAGUVW010000012.1 GCA_020062665.1 Pseudomonadales bacterium | reverse complement strand
CGGTTTGGCTGAGCGCGCCATGTCCTCAGCCGCCGTTCGCCGGAGCCGGGCTGGCCGGGGCCGTGCGCGCACCCACGGTGACGGTCAGCAGTTTGTCCGGCGCAATCACCCGGGCGAACGCCTTCTTCACCGCGTCCACCTCCACCTGCTCCACCTGCTGCGGATACTGCTCCAGAAAATCCAGCGGCAGACCGTAGAAGCCGATCATGCCCAGGTAATCCACGATGCTGCTGTTGCTGGCGGTCTGCAGGGGGAAGCTGCCCAGCAGGTTGCGCTTGGCGTCGTCCAGTTCCTGCTGGGTGGGGCCCTGTTCGATGAAGGCGCGCAGGGTCTTGTCCAGCAGTTGCAGGGCCTGGTCGGCCTGGTCGTTGCGGGTCTGCAGATTCATCAGGAAGGGGCCTTCCACCGCCATCGGCACGAACTGGCTGTAGATGCTGTAGGCCAGGCCGTTGTCCTGACGGATGGTCTGGTTCAGGCGCGAGGCAAAGCCGCCACCGCCCAGAATCTCGTTGCCCACCATCAGCGGATACCAGTCCGGATCACCCCGTTTCACGCCCACGGTGCCGGCCATGATGTGGGTCTGGCTGGAGGGAAACTCGATATGCTCGTGGCGGGCGCTGGCGGGCGCGGCGGGGGCTTTCAGCACCGGTGCGGCAGGGCCTTCCGGCAGTTGCTGATCGAGCTGGTTGGCGATCAGTTCGGCTTCACTGCGGTCGATGGCGCCGATCAGCGCAATCACCGTGTTGCCCGCCACGTAGTAGCGCTGGTGAAAAGTCCTGAGCTGATCCTGGCTGATCAGCGGCAGGCTGTCCTCGGTGCCGCGGGTGGGAATGCCGTAGGGCGCGTTGGGATACAGCTGCTGGAAGAAGGCCTTGGCCACCTGGGCGCCGGGATCCTGCTTTTCCCGCTGCAGGCCCAGCAGCAGCTGGTTGCGCAGGCGGTCGAGACTGGCCTGGGGGAAGGTGGGATGGGCCACCACGTCATAGAACAGGTTCAGGGCCGGGCGGCGGTACTGATCGTCGGACAGGGTGCGCAGACTCACCACCGCCATGTCGCGATAGGCGCCGGTGCTGAGGCTGGCGCCCAGGCCCTCGAAATGGCGGGCGATGTCGTCCACGTCAGACACCCCGGCGCCTTCGTTCAGCATGGCATTGGTGAGGAACGCCAGCCCCGGTGTGTCGCCATCCCGCGCCGAGCCGGCGTTGAATACCACGCGCACATCCAGCATGGGAATTTCCGGCGACGCCACGAACATCACCTTGGCGCCTTTCGGTGTGCGCCAGGATTCGATGTGGATGCGGTGGGATTTGGCGGGGGTCTTTTCGATCAATTCTGGTGACGTGAGTTTGAGGCCGCCCACTGCTTTCTGGCTGGCGGTCTGTTCCGTAGGCACGATCATCGGCCCGGTGCGCACTTCGCCACTGCGACGGCTGCCAGGCAGGTTGTAGAATACGACGATCAGGATCGCCACCACCACCATCATGATGCTCAGGTTGCGACGGGTTCTGCGGGTATCGGTCATGGTATCTGCAGCGTCCTGTGATCAGAGGGGTTGGGGTTTGAGCAGGGTCACGGTGCGGCGCGCTGGCACCAGGTATTTGCGCGCCACTGCCTGGATCTGCTCCGGCGTCACGGCGGCCAGCTTGTCGACCATCTGATCGGCTTCCTGCCAGCTGCGGCCGATGGCTTCCATGCGGCCGATCTGGTTGGCCTGGCTGGAAATGGAATCCTGCTGGTAGACGATGCCGGAAATGATTTGGGCGCGTACTCGCTCCAGTTCGTCGGCGCTGGCCAGTTCCGTCTGCAGGCGGGCCAGCTGTTCGTTGAAGGCCAGCTCCAGGTCTTCCAGCGAGTGGCCGTTGTTGGGGATGCCGCTCAGGTAGAACAGCGTGTCGCCCAGCGAGAAACCGCCGTAACCGGCCCCGGCGCTGGCGGCGATCTGCTGGCGCCGCACCAGTTCGGTTTCGATGCGGGCGCTGTAACCGCCGTCGAGCACGCCGGCCAGCATGCGCAGGGCGTAGACCTCGCTTTCATCCTGCGCCGTGTTGATGCCCGGCACGTTGAAGCCCATGTACAGCACCGGCAGCTTGGCGGGGACTTCTACCGTCACGCGGCGCTCGCCAATGCCTGCGACTTCGCGGTTGAATTGCGGCGTGGGGGTGGCGCGGCGGGGAATCGGGCCGAAATAACGCGCTGCCAGCGCGAACACTTCCTGCGCCTTCACGTCGCCCACCACAATCAGAATCGCGTTGTTGGGTGCGTACCACTGTTCGTACCAGCGCTTCACGTCTTCCACCGTCAGGCGATCCAGATCGTGCATCCAGCCGATGATGGGATTGTGGTAGCCGGATGACACATAGGCCGCCGCAGTGAAGCGTTCATAGGCCAGGGAATTGGGATCGTCCTCGGTGCGCAGACGGCGCTCTTCCTTCACCACTTCCAGTTCTTTCTTGAACTCGTCGGCGGGAATTTTGGCGTTCTGCATGCGGTCGGCTTCCAGCTCCAGGCTGAGCGGCAGGTTGCGGGCGCTCATCAGCTGGTAGTAGCCGGTGTAATCGTAGGTGGTGAAGGCGTTCTCGCTGCCGCCGTAGTTGGCGATGATTTTCGAGAACTCGCCGCTGGGCACCTTGTCGGTACCCTTGAACATCATGTGTTCCAGCACGTGGGCCACGCCGGTGAGCCCTGGCGTTTCGAACGAGGAGCCCACCTTATACCAGACCTGGGACACCATCACCGGCGCCCGGTGATCTTCCCGCACGATGATCTTGAGGCCGTTGTCCAGGGTGTGGGTGAAGGTGCGTTCGGCCGGGGAAGGCCGGGTGCCGGCAGGGGCCTGGGCCCAGGCGGGCAATATGATGAGCGCGAGGCTCGCCAGGGTGAGGCGGCCAGTCCGGTGAAATGACATAGGCAATGCGCGATTTCCGTAGGGTTGTTGGAAAATCCGTTGGCTTGAATTTGCAGCTGAGTCAGGGCGGAACAAATGGTAGGATACCCGACTCGCACCAGCCTGTCATAGACTGCCAGAATTCCCAGAGGTTTCATGATGCCGAACCACGCCCACGAGCGTGCCGCCTTCGAGCGGTTCTTTGTGCCGGGCGCAGCGCCGTTGCGCGGGCCTGATGTGTTGAGCGAGCAGGCGCTGTTCGCCCGTTATTTTGGCGCCGAGGCAGCGAATCAGGCGCTGGTTGTACCGGTGACGAAGCCGGCTGTGGCGCCGGTGCCCGCCAAGGCTGCGGTGGAAGCCAAAGCGCCGCCGGAAGCGAAGACACCCGTGGCAAAAGAAGCCCGGCCCGCCGCGCCTCAACCCGTCGCCAAACCCGAACCCGCCGAAGCCCCCGTTTCCTTCTTCGCTCGCGTCAAGCAGGGTCTCTCCCGCACCCGCTCCGGCCTCACCGACGGCCTTTCCAGCCTGCTACTGGGCAAGAAGGCCATCGACGACGACCTGCTCGACGACATCGAAACCCAGCTGCTCACCGCCGACGTGGGCGTGGACGCCACCCGCAAAATTCTCGACGCCATCACCGCCCGATTGAAGCGCAAGGAGCTGGCGGATTCCGACGCTCTCTACAAAGCGCTGCAGGAGGAAATGGCTGCCATCCTCACCCGCGCCGACGGCGGCGGTGGTTTCCACATCGACACCAGCAAAAAGCCCTACGTCATCCTGATGGTGGGCGTGAACGGTGTGGGCAAAACCACCACCATCGGCAAGCTGGCGAAGAAACTCCAGCTGGAAGGCAAATCCGTGATGCTGGCGGCGGGCGATACGTTTCGCGCGGCGGCAGTGGAACAGCTTCAGGTCTGGGGCGAGCGCAACAATATCGCCGTGGTGGCCCAGCACTCCGGCGCCGACAGTGCCTCGGTGATTTTCGACGCTCTGCAATCCGCCAAATCCAAAGGCGTGGACGTGCTGATCGCCGACACCGCCGGCCGCCTTCATACCAAGAGCAACCTGATGGACGAGCTGGCGAAAGTGAAGCGCGTCATGGGCAAGATCGACAACACGGCGCCCCACGAAGTCATGCTGGTGCTGGACGCCGGCACCGGCCAGAACGCCCTCAACCAGGCCCAGCAATTCCACGAGGCAGTGGGTGTGACCGGACTCACCCTTACCAAACTCGACGGCACCGCCAAGGGCGGCATTGTGTTCGCCATTGCCGCCAAAATGCAGCTGCCCATCCGTTTCATCGGCGTGGGCGAAAAAATCGATGACTTGCGGCCATTCGAAGCGGACGGCTTCGTGAAGGCGCTGTTCGACCGGTGAGCCCATGATCAGCCTGCAGAAAGTCAGCAAGCGCTACGACAACGGGCGCGAAGCCCTGGTGAACCTCAACTTCGAACTGGCACCGGGGGAAATGGTGTTTCTCACCGGCCACTCCGGCGCCGGCAAGAGCACCCTGCTCAAACTGATCATGCTGATCGAGCGGCCCAGCGCCGGCCAGATGCTGGTGTGCGGCCAGAACATCGCCCACATTCCCCGCTCCGCGATTCCCTATCACCGCCGCCAGATCGGCATGGTGCACCAGCACCACCACCTGCTGTTCGACCGCACTGTGTACGACAACGTGGCGCTGCCCCTGCTGATCGCCGGCTTCTCGCCCCGCGACACCGGCCGCCGGGTGCGCGCCGCGCTGGATAAAGTGGGCCTGCTGGACAAGGAAAATCTCAACCCGGCCACCCTGTCCGGTGGCGAGCAGCAGCGTGTCGGCATCGCCCGCGCCGTGGTGAACAAGCCGCAGGTGCTGATCGCCGACGAACCCACCGGCAACCTGGACCCGGAGCTGTCCGCCGAAATCATGGATCTGTTCGACCAGTTCGCCCAGGTGGGCACCACCGTGCTGATCGCCACCCACGATGTCGGTCTGATCCACCGTTATGACCACCGCCTGCTCGCACTGCACAACGGCGAACTGATCCGCGACGGCTACGACCGGGAGCACCTATGAACCAGCCCGCGCCGAACGTCTCCAAGGGCGCCACCGTCGCCCGCGTCACCTGGCGGCAGCGCTTCGATCGCTGGCGTGAACACCACCGTGATGTGGCGGTGGACAGTCTGCGCCGTCTGCGGGCCACGCCGCTGCCGACGCTGATGACCCTGCTGGTGATCGCCATCGCGCTGGCCCTGCCCGCCGGCCTGTTCGTGCTGATCAAGAACGTGCAGACCCTGAGCGAAGGCTGGGACGGCAATGCCCAGGTCAGCCTTTATCTCACCGCCAAGACCAGCGATGCCCAGGGCCGCGCTCTGGCCACCCAACTGGCCGAGCGCGTGGATGTGAAGCGCACCGCCTACATTTCCCGTGAGCGCGCACTGGAAGAATTCAAGGAGCAATCCGGCCTCGGCGACATCCTGCAGGAACTGGGAGAAAATCCGCTGCCGGCGGTGATTGTGGTCTACCCCGCCCACGACACGCTGGAGCAGGCCCAGAAACTGCGCGACGACCTGGCCCGCAAAACCGAAGTGGACGAAGCCCAGCTGGACGCCCAGTGGGTGCAGCGGCTTTATGCGCTGCTGGCACTGGGTGAGCGCTTGGTGCTGGCGCTGAGCATCGGCCTGGGTCTGGCGGTGCTGCTGGTGATCGTCAACACCATCCGCCTGGGCATCGAAAACCGCCGCGACGAGATCGTCATCGTGAAACTGGTGGGTGCTACCGACGCCTATGTGCGCCGGCCTTTTCTTTATACCGGCCTGTGGTATGGCCTGGGCGGCAGCCTGATCGCGCTGTTGCTGATCCAGGCGTTGCTGCTGTGGCTGGATGGCCCGGTGCAGGCGGTGGCGGATCTTTACCGCAGCACCTTCGCGCTGGCGGGGCTGGGCCTGGGCACTGGCCTGCTGACTATTGTCGGCAGCGTGCTGGTGGGATTGCTGGGAGCGGCACTGGCCGTGCGCCAGCACTTGCGTGCGATCGAGCCGGGCTGAGGCAGGATTGGCGTCGCCGCCCAGGACTTCACCTTTGAAAAACGGGCATACATCAATGACCACTGTTTTACTCGCCGGTTGCGGCAGCATTGGCCTGGCACTGGGCACTGCATTGCAGGCAGCTGGCTTCAACGTCATCGGCCTGCGCCGTTCCGCCGCCCGCGCGCCTTTCCTGATGCTGCAGGCGGATTTCACCCAGCCCCTCGATCCCGCGCTGTTCACGCAACCTGTTCACTATGTCGTGCACACGGCCACACCGGCTGAGCGCAGCGATGCCGGTTATGAGCGCGCCTATCCTGGCAGTCTGAAACATCTGTTGAACGCATTGCGTGGCCATCCGCTCAAACGTTTTTTCTTTGTGTCGAGCACGGCGGTGTACGCGCAGAATGCCGGTGAGTGGGTGGATGAAGCCAGCGTCACCGCGCCGGTGAATTTCAACGGCACCCGCATGCTGGAAGCGGAGCAGTTGCTGCTGCACAGTGGTGTGCCGGCCACCTGCGTGCGCTTTGGCGGTATTTATGGTCAGGGTCGCAATTTTCTGCTGCGGCGCGTGCAGAACGGCGCCGAGGTGCAGAGCGATCCACCCAGCTACACCAACCGCATTCACCAGGATGATTGCGTGGGTCTGCTGCAGTTTCTGATTGAAAAGAATGAAGCAGGTATTGCGCTGGAATCGATTTACCTGGGAGTGGATGACGATCCCGCCAGTGAGGAAACCGTGTGCACCTGGCTGGCCGAACAGCTGCACGCGCCGGCGCCGGTGCGTAGAGCCGCTGCAGCCGGCGCCGCGCAGAACAAGCGTTGCTGCAATGCCCGCATCCGTCAGCTGGGCTATCGGTTCCGTTATCCGGATTTTCGCAGTGGTTACACTGCGGTGCTGGCAAATCAATAACGTAGCCATTCACCGCGCAGCGCCAGCCCGCCCGATTGACGGCGATCACCAATTCCCTGTCAGTTTCCGCAATTGTCCCGCGCCATTCCCAGGCCTACTCTGCAAGCCAGCATTCAGCAGGCCTGCAGGAGTATCCCATGACCGCCTATCGCGAACTGGCCCCCGAAATTGACGTCAACGAATTCCGCAAGGTGGTGGAAAGCCGCCGCTCGGTGCGCCGCTTCACCGACGAGGAAGTGCCGCTGGCGGTGATCGATGATTGCCTCGACATGGCGATGCTGGCACCCAATTCCAGCAACATGCAGCCGTGGGAATTCTATGTAGTGCGTTCGCCGGAATTGAAAAAGAAGCTGGCCTACGCCTGCCTGAATCAGAACGCAGCGAAGACGGCCAACGTGCTGATTCCCGTCATTGCCCGCACTACGACCTGGAAGAAAAATGCTGCGCGCAACATCGAATACTGGCCCGAAGCAACCATGCCAAAAATCGTGAAAACCTATTATTCGAAGGTGGCGCCGATTCACTACAACGCCGGCCCGTTTGGCCTGCTGGGCCTGGCGAAAAAGGCGGCGGGACTGGTGGCCGGCATCAAACGCCCGGTGCCGCGCGGCCCTTACAGCATTGCCGAAATGCAGGCCTGGGCCGTGAAATCCACTGCGCTGGCAGCCGAAAACCTGATGCTGGGTTTTCGCGCTCACGGCTACGACACCTGCCCGATGGAAGGCTTCGACGATCATCGCGCCCGCAAGTTATTGAACCTGCCGTCTGACGCCATCATCACCATGATTCTGGCGGTGGGGCGCCGCGCGGAAGACGGCATCTACCACCGGCGTTATCGTTTTCCGCGCGAAGGTTTCGTGCACTACCTGTGAATGACAACGGGGCTGCCGGCGCATCATCTTGACATTTCCCTGTCGCATTCCATGCTTTACAGCATAAGCAGTCGCTGCCCTGCGACTCATTCATGCGAACCATCCGCTTACAATAAGCAGAAAGGATGGCGCGACAGGACGTCACCATGCGTGGTCACGAACATTGCAAACGAAACGGTTGCAGAATCTGGCTGACCCAGCTGCTGGTGTTGTGCGTGGGTTGCGCCGATGCGCTGGCCGCCCGGCAGCCGGAAGATCTGCTGGCGTTGTCACTGGAACAGCTGGCGGAAATTCCCATCACAGGCGTCGGTTCCCTCACTGAAACCCGCTGGCAGCATCTGCCCGCCAGCGTCACCCGCATCAGTGCATCCGACATCGCCGCCGCCGGCGCCCGCAGCCTCGACGAGCTGCTGGAAATCTTTGTCCCCGGCCTGCAGCTGTGGAGCAAAACCAATGCCGACCAGATCGGCATACGCGGCGTGATCAGCGATCGCAATACCAAATACCTGCTGCTGGTGAATGGCCGGCAGATGAACGAAGACACCTCGCTGGGTGCGTTCAGCGAACGCTTCCTGTCGTTGCTGGGTGACATTGATCATATCAACGTGATTCGCGGCGCCGGTTCCAGTATCTACGGCCCCGGCGCCATCGCCGGCATCATCAGCATCGAGACACTGGAAGGCCGCGACATTAGCGGTGAGCGTGTGCAGGTGCGCGCTGGTGCCATCGAGGAATTCGTGGCGGCCGAATACCGGGCGTCTCACCGTTTCACCCAGGGTGGCACGCTGTTTTTCTACTACGGCGTCGACGACTATCGCGGTGCCGACCACGACGATGCCACGCTGCAATTCAGCCAGCCGCTGACCAATACCGCTACCGGCATCACCGTCCCCGCCTATTCACCCATACCGTTCAGCACCGCCGACTATCACGGCGCCCATCGCGGGCAGCCACGCCACAAGCTGCACCTGGACTATCGCCAGGGCGACTGGCGCAGCTGGTTGCGCTACACCAAGGGCGGCCAGAGCCGGGATCTGTCCGACACCTCGTTCGCCAATCTGTCGCCCGCGCAACTGGCGGCGGAAAGTTATGGCTATCAGCAACTCACCTGGAGCGGCGAACACCTGCGCCATTTCGGCGGCGATCTGCTGATCGAAACCCGCGTGGGCTACGATCTGCTGGATCTGGAATACGGCGAACGCAACTATCGCGAGGATGAAGTGAATCTGCGTACGCTGCTGCACTGGCAACCGGCAGCGGGACACCAACTGGCGGGTGGCATCGAACTGAATCGTGAATATCTGGGCAAGGACAGCATCGGCTATCCCGGCGGCGACCCCAACATCACCACCGCACTCACCGCGCTGGACAGCGGCAGCTGGGTCACCAATAGCCTGGGCCTGCTGGCGGAATATCAATGGCAGTTGGCGCCGGACTGGATTCTGTTTGCCGGTGGTCGTGCCGATCAGCACACCTACACCGAGTGGCTGTATTCGCCCCGCCTGGCGCTAGTGTTCAGTGCCACCGCGCAGGATCAACTGAAACTGATGCTGAACCGCTCCGTGCGTCGCGCGGAAGAAGAAACCCTGCGGGAGTCCTATCTGACCAGCCGCGATCGGGACGGCCGCCACGAGCAGCTGGACGCGGTGGAACTGAGCTGGGAACGACGGGGCTCACGGCAGAGCCGCGTACTGGCCAGCCTGTTCTGGAATGATTACGACCTTATCGCCTGGGACAGCAACGCTAGCGCGATCAATGAGATCGGCAACCTGAAAACACTCGGTATCGAACTGGAAGCGCACGGGCAGTGGCAGCGCCATCGCGTCAGTGCGCTGTACAGCTTCGTGCAGGAGCAGGACTTCACGCTGGCCGATCCCGATGTCACCCAGTTCATCTCGGCATCGGTGTATGGCTATGGCGACGATCTGGCGAACTGGGCGCAACACAGTCTCAAGCTGATTCACCAGTATGCGTTCGACGAGCAGTGGTCGTCGTTTGCATCGCTGCGCAGTTTTTGGGATCTCGACGGCACTGCCGCGATGGCCGACTACAACCGCATCGAGCACAGCAATGCCATCAGCATCCTGCCCCGCACTGACGGCCGCAACGAAGCCTTCGAGTCACGCCACTACCTGAATCTGGGCCTGAGCTGGCAGCAGCAGGCCACCACATTGCGTCTGCAGGCCTATAACGTTTTAGGCTGGTACGACAAGGAGTTGAATCGCCGCAACACCTTCAGCCGCGCCGGCCAGTACCGCACCGAGGCAGCCGCGCTGGCGCTGTCCTGGACGCAGGATTTCTAACCCATCGACCAACGTCTAATATCCCCGCCCCTCACTCTGGATTACAAGGGTACTGTACAAAGACAAAAAAGGTCTGCTGACGGCGGAGGAGACGGTATGGCGTTCAAGAGTAAAGAAGATGCCAAGGCCTATTGGAGCGAGAACATCAGACTGATGCTCGTGCTGATGGTGATCTGGTTCGTGGTGTCATTCGGGTGTGGAATTCTGTTTGTGGATGAACTCAATGCGATCCGCATCGGCGGATACAAGCTGGGTTTCTGGTTTGCGCAGCAGGGTTCCATTTATGCGTTTGTGGCGCTGATCTTCGTCTATGCGAAGAAGATGGGCGATCTCGACCGCAAGTACGGCGTGGAAGAGAAGTGAGGGCGCAGTCATGAGTTTGCAGACAATGACCTACCTGGTGGTAGGCTTCACCTTCGCGCTCTATATCGGCATCGCGCTGTGGGCGCGGGCCGGTTCCACCAAGGAATTCTACGTGGCCGGTGGCGGCGTGCATCCGGTGGCCAACGGCATGGCAACAGCAGCAGACTGGATGTCGGCGGCGTCGTTCATTTCCATGGCGGGCATGATCGCGTTCATGGGCTACGGCGGTTCGGTATTTCTGATGGGCTGGACCGGCGGCTTTGTGCTGCTGGCGATGTTGCTGGCGCCCTATCTGCGCAAGTTCGGCAAATTCACCGTGCCGGAGTTCATCGGTGATCGTTACTACTCGCGCACCGCGCGCATCGTCGCCGTGCTGTGCCTGATCATTGCGTCGGTGACTTATGTTATCGGCCAGATGAAAGGCATCGGTGTGGCGTTCTCGCGCTTCATCGAGGTGGATTACAACACCGGCCTGCTGGTGGGCATGGGCATCGTGTTCGTGTATGCGGTACTGGGCGGCATGAAGGGCATCACCTACACCCAGATCGTGCAGTATGTGGTGCTGATTTTTGCCTACACCATTCCGGCGATTTTCATTTCGCTCAACATCACCGGCAATCCGATTCCGCAGCTGGGCCTGGGCGCCAGCGTGGTGAATGGCGATACCTATTTTCTCGATCGCCTCGATCAGGTGGTGACAGAGCTGGGCTTTGCGGAATACACCACGCAGGCACGCCTGAGCACGCTGAACATGGTGGCGTATACGCTGTCGCTGATGATCGGCACCGCGGGCTTGCCCCACGTGATCATTCGTTTCTTTACCGTGCCGAAAGTGAAGGATGCGCGCAGTTCCGCCGGCTGGGCGCTGGTGTTCATCGCCATCCTCTACACCACTGCACCGGCAGTAGGCGCCATGGCGCGCCTGAATCTGATGGAAACCATCAAACCCAGCGGCGGTGAAAATCTGGTGTACGACGAGCGTCCGGACTGGTTCAAGAAATGGGAAGGCACCGGCCTGCTGAAGTTTGAAGACAAAAATGGTGATGGCCGTATCCAGTACAGCGCCAAGGCTGATACCAACGAAATGGTGACCGTGGACAACGACATCATGGTGCTGGCCAATCCGGAAATTGCGCGCCTGCCCAACTGGGTGATTGCACTGGTGGCGGCGGGTGGTTTGGCAGCGGCACTGTCGACAGCGGCGGGTTTGCTGCTGGCCATTTCCAGCGCGATTTCCCACGATCTGCTCAAAGGCGTGTTCATGCCGAACATCACCGAAAAGCAGGAGCTGAATGCCAGTCGCATCGCCATGGCCGGTGCGATTCTGGTGGCCGGCTATCTGGGTTTCAATCCACCGGATTTTGCGGCGGGAACGGTGGCGCTGGCGTTCGGATTGGCGGCATCGTCGATCTTCCCGGCGCTGATGATGGGCATCTTCGACAAGCGCATCAACAAGGAAGGCGCCATCGCCGGCATGATCGCGGGTATCGGTGTCACCCTGCTGTATGTGTTCCAGCACACGGGCATCATGTTTGTGGCCAGCACTGCGTTCCTGGGTGACATGAAGCCGAACTGGTTCCTGGGCATCGAGCCCAATGCCTTCGGTGTGGTGGGCGCCATCGTGAACTTCGGTGTGGCATATGCGGTATCCCGCGTTACCCAGGCACCGCCCGTGCACGTGCAGGAAATGGTGGAGAGCATCCGCATGCCGGCGGGTGCATCCGCTGCCCACGCCCACTGAGAAAATCCGTTACACTGCAGAGGCCCCGCGCGGGCCTCTTTTTTTGGGTGGCACTCATGTTGAAAAGCAAGCACACCATTGCCGCACTGATCATCGCGCCGCTGCTGTCGATCGGCGGCTATTTTGTGGTGGATGGATTCATCGCTGAAAAACCTCACAGGGCGGAGGCGGGCAAATCCTATCCGCTGGTGGCGTTGCCGGGCTGTCGTTACAGCGGTGGCAAATGCACATTGAAGAACAACGAATTCAGCGTGGAAATTTCTGCCGCCGAGCCGGGGGCGGGTGTGGTCAATCTGAATCTGACAGCGAAGTATCCGCTGCAGGCGGCGAAGATGGCGCTGGTCAATGATCCAGTTCAGGCCGGTGATCCCGAATCCATGCGCAGCCTGGATCAGGCCGGCCGGCAGTGGACTATCGCGCTGGCCGGTTCAGCGCAGCCCGGCAGCCAGATCCGTTTGGTGCTGGTGGCGGACGGCGCGTTTTATTTTGGCGAAACCGGGCTGGCGTTTCTGCAAACGGAAACGCCATTGCCACAGGATGCGCGCGATGGACGATGAGCGCGTCAGAATTCTTCCCACTCATCGCTTTCGGCGCTGCGACGTGATGAAACACGTGCCGGCGCGGGTCGATGCGCGGCGCCCTGTCCGCCGCTTGTCTGCCGCACACCGACACCACTGGCCGACGCTGCAGCATCCAGGGTGAAAAAGCCCATCAGCTCCGTCAATCCCCGTGCCTGTTCCGCCATCGCTTCGCCAGCGGCGCTGGCTTCTTCCACCAGCGCGGCGTTCTGCTGGGTCATTTCGTCCATCTGCGTCACCGCCTGATTGATCTGCACGATGCTGGCGGACTGCTCCCGCGCCGCAGCGTTGATGTCGGCAATCATGCTGGACACTTCGCGAATCGCATTGACGATTTCGTTGAGCGTGGTGCCAGAGGCATTGACCAGATCGGTGCCGGCTTCCACTTTCGCCACGCTGTCGCGGATCAGCTCCTTGATCTGCTTGGCGGCGCCGGCGGAACGTTGCGCCAGATTGCGGACTTCGCCCGCCACCACGGCAAAACCGCGACCCTGTTCACCAGCGCGAGCCGCTTCCACAGCCGCATTGAGCGCCAGCAGGTTGGTCTGGAAGGCGATTTCGTCGATCACGCCGATGATGTCTGCAATCTTCTTGCTGGCGACGTTGATCTCGGCCATCGACGCCACGGCCTTGCGCACCACCTGACCACCGGACTCGGCTTTCTTCACGGCGTTTTCCGCCAGCTGGTTGGCATGTTGCGCATTGTCGCTGGTGTGCTTCACCACACTGGTCATTTCTTCCATGCTGGACGCAGTCTCCTCCAGCGATGATGCCTGCTCCTCGGTGCGCTGGCTCAGATCCGCGTTGCCCGAGGCGATTTCGTTGGCACCGGTGGCCACGGCGGCAGCGGCTTCACTGATGCGCGCGATGATTTCTTCCAGCTTGTCCACGGTGGCGTTGGCATCGTTCTTCAGCTGCAGGAACAGGCCCTGGTAATCGGCGTCGATGCGCTCGGTCAGATCGCCTTGTGCCAGTGCGCCCAGCACCCGCGCCACATCCAGCAAGCCGTTGTTGGCCACGGTGGTGAGTTGGTTGAGGCCCTGGGCCAGACTGGCAAAAAAGCCCTGCTTGCCCTGTTCGTCGAGGCTGCGGGAGAAATCACCCGCCGATGCCGCTGCCACCAGCTGCGCGATTTCCTGTTCCACCCGCACTTCCTGCGTGCGATCCAGCCATTCCACCACCGTGCCCAGACGCTCGTTGCTGGCGCTGATCACCGGATTGGCGATCAGGCGGAAGGTGCGTCCGCCCACTTTCACTTCGGCGCGGTAACTGGACTTCAGATTGCGGATGATGCCCTGCTGGTGCGCGGGATTCTTGTGGAACACATCCATGTTGGCGCCCATCAGCCGGCTGGCACTGAAATTCACCAGATCGCGGCGGATATCGCTTTCGGCTTCCTGCATCATCTGGCGCAGCGTGCTGTTCATGTACACGATGTTGTTATTGCCATCGGCGATCATGGTATTGGTGGAACTGTTGTCGAGGGCGATGCGCACTCGCAGGTTTTCTGCCGCAATGCGCTGGGCTTCCTGCTCCTGCGCCAGCCGGTCGGTGATGTCATCCCATTCCACGACAGTACCGGCGCGCTTGCCATCGGTGTCGAACAGCGGTGTGGCGGTGAGTGTGAAGGTAAGCTGGCCGGTCTTGATGGTGGTGCGGTAAACGCTGGTCAGATTGCCGATCAGATTGCGCTGGTGAGCGGGATTCTTGTGAAAGGTATCCATGTTGGTGCCCAGCAGCTTGTTCATGGCAAAGCCCGGCAGTGATTGCGCCAGCTCTTTTTCCCGCTGTTCCAGCATGCGTCGAACAGCCTGGTTCATGTACGTGATGTTGCCGTCGCTGTCTGCCAGCATCACCGAGGTGTCGCACACGTCCAGCGCGTCGGCGATGCGTTTGCTGGCTGCGGCCAGGCGGCGGTTTTCTTCGGCGGCCAGACGTGCGTCCTCGGCTGTCGCCTGTTCCCGCGCGCGGGTGTCACGCAGGCTCGCCTGCATGTCGCTGATGCTGCGCAGCAGGGTGGCCAGTTCGTCGCGGCCGGTGATGTCGATGCGATTGTCCAGATTGCCATTCTGGATCGATGCCAGATGGCCGTTCGCCAGCGTCAGTTGCTGCAGGATGGCGCGAATGATCGACACCGTGAGCAGCAATACCAGCGCGAATACCACGCCCAGCCCGATCTGCACCGCGCGATTGCGGGCCTGCATGTCGTCGATGCGCATTTTCAGCAGCTGCTGCAGTTCCGGCACCGTCTTTTCTGCCAGGGTGTAGCCCGCATCCACCAGTTGTGTGCCGCGGCCAAACAGCGCCAGTGAATCCAGGCTGCTGCGACCCGTGTCCAGCACCTCCTGCGCCAGGCGATCGAACTGCTGGCTTTCCCGCGTCAGGGCCGCCAGGTGAGGTGCCAGCACGCCACCGACACCGGCATTGGCCTTGGTGGCCGACTGCAGAGCCTCGCTGAGTTTGTCCAGGGTGATGGGTTTACTCGCCAGCAACCGGCGCATCGCCTCTTCGCTGATCTCGCCCGTCGCCACTGCGCCTGCCAGCTCGCCGCGCAGACGCGCGGAAAATTCGATGGCGCGGGGCAGCGTGAATGACGCCAGCTGCATCAGATAGAAACTGGCCAACTCGGGATCGAGCGTGAGATTGGACTGATCGGAAAAATATTCGATGTAGGCAAGGATGCCTTCGATCCACTGACTGTGTGTCGCAAAACCCTGCGCCGCCGGTTGGGATCGCACCGCCGTTTTCATCTGCTGCCAGCGGGCTTGCAGCCCGGCCAGCCTATCGCCCAGATCCAGCTCGGCGGCATGGCGCGTTTCCAGCACCTGCAGTTGGCGCAATGCGCTTTCCACGTGCGCCGCCGCAGCGTCCAGTGCCGGCAGCACATCGGTTCTGCCGCGGGCCAGCTGCAACGCGTTGCCGCGATGCAACTGCGCTGCGCGAATCAGCTGCAACGATGGCTGGTAGAATTCCGTGCCCGCCAGTTCCTTGCGGGAAAAGCTTTCGCTCGCCTTCCATTCCATCAGCAGCATGTAGGCAAACACACCCACCAGCGTCGTGAATGCCGCCACCACCAGCGTCATTTTGGTTTTCAGCCCCAGATTGGCCAGCATCCTGTTCATCGTGTTGCGTCCTCCCTTGATCCCTGTCGCCGCCCGCGTGTCTTTAAGGTATAGCATTGATTTTTCTGCCCGGCGGCGAGTCCAACCAAGGTCTAATCGCCGGTTCTGTCGCGCTGCGCTATAGTCGGAATCAACCCGCTGAAATGTCTGGAGAAAACATGCCCGCCGATCCGCGTCAGCCCGAAATCAGCGCTGTTGCCGAGTTTCTGCAGCAGTGCGTGCCGTTCGATCAGCTGCCGGCCGACGCCCGTCACAGCATCGCGCGCCACATCCAGATCCTGTATCAGCGCAAGGGCGAACGCATCGACGCCAGCAAGGACGACGCCGGCCTGCGCATCCTGCGTTCCGGCGCCGCCGAAATCCGCAGCAGCCAGGGCCAGTTGCTGGACAAGCTGGGGGAAGGGGCGAGCTTCAACATTCACGGCCTGGACATCGGCGACGAAGGCGTCAGCGCCCACATCATCGAAGACAGTCTGATCTACCTGCTGCCGCGCGTGTATTACGAAGCCGTGCGCGCGCAGTTCCGCGCCTTCGACCGTCATTTCCATTCCCAACGCAGCCGGCGTTTGCGCCGCGCCGCGCGGCATCAGCCCAACACCAACATGATGATGCTGCCCATCGATTCGCTCTACAGTCGCAATCCGCTCGCGCTGCCACCCACGACAACGTTGCAGCAAACCGCGCAGGCCATGTCGGAGCGGCGCGTTTCTTCGGCACTGATCATGGTGGATGAAACCTTGCAGGGCATCGTCACCGATCGTGATCTGCGCACCCGCGCGCTGGCGCGGGGTTTGCCGCCCAATACACCGATCGCTCACATCATGACGCCCCATCCGCTGCAGATCGAACACAGCGCAACATTGTTCGACGCGATTCTGCAGATGACCCAGAAAGGCGTGCACCATCTGCCGGTGGTGCAGCACGACAAAGTAGTGGGCATCATCACCTCGTCGGATCTGATGCTGGCGCGACGCGACGATCCGGTGTACCTGGTGCAGCATCTTTCGCGCCAGCAGGACACCGCCGGCATGAAAGCGATTCTGGATTCACTGCCTACCTTGCTGGTGGAAGTGGTGAAAGGCGGCATGCGCGCCCATCAGGTGAGTCATGTGCTCACCGCCATCAGCGACGCCATCACCCATCGCCTGATCCAGCTTGCCATCAATGCACTGGGGCCGGCGCCGGTGTCGTTCTGCTGGCTGGGTTTCGGTTCCCAGGCGCGGGGCGAACAACTGCTGGGGGCAGATCAGGACAACGGCCTGCTGATCGACGACAGTGCATCGGACACTGACCTGGACTGGTTCCGCCGCCTGGCGCAGTTTGTCTGTGACGGGCTCAACGCCTGCGGCTATGTGTATTGTCCCGGCAAGGTGATGGCCACCACCGACGAGTGGCGACAGCGTCTGCAAGGCTGGCGCGCCACCGTGGACAGCTGGACCCACACACCCACGCCGGACGCCGTGATGCGCGTGAGCATTTTTTTCGATTTGCGCGCCGTGTATGGTGATGCGCAGCTGTGCGAACAACTGCAGCAACACATGTTGCAGCGCACCCAGGTCGACACCATTTTTCTTGCAGCGCTGGCGGCCAACGTGCTGGAGCAGACACCTCCGCTGGGCATCTTCCGCCGCTTTCTGGTGGAGCGCGACGGCGAGCATCGCGACGAATTCAATCTGAAAAAACGCGGCGTCATTCCCATCGTCGATCTGGTGCGCATCAAGGCGCTGGCCCACGGCATTCGCGCGGTGAACACCCGCGAGCGGCTGGAACAGTTGATGGCGGACAAGGTGATCACCAAAACCGATGGCCGCAATCTGCTGGACGCCTTCGACTACATCCAGCAACTGCGCATCCAGAATCACAGCCAGCAGATCGCCCGTGGCGAACAGCCGTCGAACTATTGCCGGCCCAAAGATCTGCCGGATCTGACCCGCAAACATCTGCGCGATGCCTTCACCGTGGTGCACGATTCCCAGGAAGCGCTGCGCCAGCACTACCGGCGCGGGCTGTAAACCATGCTGCGCCTGCAACGCTGGTACTGGCGTCGCCGCGTGCGCGATCCCGCCTTGCGCGCGCTGCTGCAACAATCCCTGGCGTTCCGGCAGCAGCCGTTCGAGCACCAGCGTTTCGTGGTGCTGGACCTGGAAACCACGTCGCTGAATCCACAGCAGGGCGAGATCGTCAGCATCGCCTGGGTGGTGATTGAAAAAGGTCGCATTGATCTGCAGCAGGCGCGGCATTTTCATCTGACGACGGAAAAGGGCGTGGGGCAGAGCGCGGTGTTTCACCAGCTCACGGACACCGCGCTGGAACAGGGCCAACCCTTCACCCAGGTGATGCCCAGCCTGATTGCCGCCCTGGCCAACAGCACGCTGGTGTGTCATCACACGCCGCTGGATCAGGGTTTTCTGAACCGTTATGTCCGCCAGCACACCGGCGCGCTGCTGGTGGTGCCCGCGCTCGATACGCTGCAGCGGGAATACCGGCGGCTGCACCGTCACAAGGTCGCGCTGCAGCCGGGGGATTTGCGCCTGGGGGCCTGTCGTGCCCGCTATGGTTTGCCCGCGCTCGCCGCCCACGACGCGCTGACCGATGCACTGGCGACGGCGGAACTGTTTCTGGCGCAGCAGAGCAGAATGTGATGCACGGCGGGGCGTCATCTGCACCTTGCAGCGCCTGGCCTAAGCCACCATACTGACGCCCGATCAAACCGACACCCGATCACACCACCGCCGATTGCCGATGAAATCCAACGAACTGCTGCGCCACCTGCGCAAACTGCTGGCCCTGAATGAAAAGGGCATGACCGACATCCTCGCCCTGGGCCACTACAGCGCCGACGCTGAACAGGTGCGCAACTGGCTGCGCCACGACAACGAACCGGAATACACCCCCTGTCCGGATCAGGCGGCCGCCCACTTCATCGAAGGCCTGATCACCGCCCGGCGCGGCGCGAAAGAAGGTGCACCGCCACCGGCCCCCGTGTACCCGATCAGCAACAATCAGGTGCTGAAAAAACTGCGTATCGCGTTTAACCTGCAGGGCGAGGATATGCACGCGCTGTTTGCGGCGGTCGAACATCCGCTCACCAAGCAGGAACTGGACGCCCTGTTCCGCAAGCCCGAACACAAGAACTATCAGGTCTGCAGCGACCACACCCTGCGCCTGTTCCTGCAGGCCCTGACGGAACAGTTCCGCCCCCGCTGACCCTTTACCGCTTCATGGTACAATGGCGCCCGCTTACCTTAGGCCCCTGGCCAGCGCATGACCAACGAACCCATGACGTCCGACAACCTGATCACCATACCCGGTTACACCGTGCACCGCCTGCTGGGCAAGGGCGGCATGGCGGCTGTGTACCTGGCCACCCAGAATTCGCTGGAGCGGGAAGTGGCGATCAAGGTGCTGCTCAATAACAGCGACGATCAGTTCAGCCAGCGTTTTGTCAGCGAAGCCCGCATCATCGCCACCCTCAATCATCCCCGCGTCATCACCGTGTACGACGTCGCCCAGCTCGACGACGGCCGCCCCTACATCGTGATGGAATACCTGAGCGGCGGCGACCTGGCCCGCCTGAAAGGCCAGAACCTGGGGCCACTGTATGCGCTGGAACTGATCCGCCAGATCGCCGAAGGCCTGAGCATGGTGCACCGGCGCGGTATCATTCACCGCGACATCAAGCCCGCCAACATTCTGTTCCGCGAAGATGGTACGGTGGTGCTGACCGACTTCGGCATCGCCAAGGACACCCGCATCGACTGCGACCTGACCCAGGACGGCATCTCCATCGGCAGTCCGTCGTACAGCAGCCCGGAACAGTCCCACTGCGAAGCGCTGGATCAGCGCACCGATATCTACAGCCTGGGCGTGATCCTGCTGGAACTGCTGCTGGGCCATAACCCGTTCAAGGGCGCCCACTACGCCGAAACCGTGCAGAACCACGCCACCCTGCCGATTCCCGAACTGCCGGCGCCCCTGCGTCAGTACCGCCCCCTGCTGGAGCGCATGCTGGCCAAACAGGCCGCCGACCGCTTCGAATCCGTGGATGAAATGCTCACCGTGCTGGTCGACCACCTGCATGGCAAGGCCAGCATTCTGGATCAATCCATCACGCGCCAGCACTTCACCCCGATCCGCCTGCCGGTGCCTGAACATTCCGGCAAGAAAATCCGTTACGCCGCCGTTGCTGCGCTGCTGTTGCTGCTGCTGGGCGGTGGCGTGTTTTATGTCAGCTATGAATCCGAACACGCCGTGCAGATCAATGAACTGCTGGCGCTGGCGGACGCGCGCATGGCGGAAGACAAACTGGCAGAACCGGAACTGGACAATGCCCGTTACTATTTCAACGAAGTGCTGGCGCTGGATCCCACCAGCAGCGCGGCGCTCGAAGGCCTGGAGAAAGTCCGCCAGCGCCTGATCCTGCGCTATCTGAAACTCGCCGGCGAACGGGTCGAGCAGATGCGGCTGTCACGCCCGCCCCAGGACAACGCCTTCTATTACTACCAGCAGGTGCTGCAGCTGGATGCGCAAAACACCGTGGCCAAGGAAGGCCTCAAGCGCATCGCCGCCCAGTATGCGCTGCTGGCACAGCAGGCGTTCGTGAGCCAGGATTTCGGCAGCGGACTTACTTACGTCAGCCAGGGACTGGAAGCGGAACCCGACAACGCCACCCTGCTGGAACTGATGGAGCGCCACAAGGACAAGGCTGGCAGCTTCAAACGGTTTTTTGGCAAGATTTTCAACTGACGGCGATCACGGCGCCGGCGACTGCGGCAGGAACATGAGCAGCTGGCGCGCCGACGACATGATGCTGTTGTCCAGCTCGTGAATGTCGCGGGCAGTACGGCTGACAAAAACCGTGTTCACCCAGGTTTCCACATCCTGCAGCAAGCCCCGGAAAATATCCGCGACAAATGGTGGCACCGCTACCTGCGCACTGATGCGGGTGCGCGTGGCCAGTTCCGCCAGCACGGTGGACAGCGCGACAAAATCATCCAGATAGAAAATGGCGTTCGCCAGCTCCTGCAGATTGTCGGCGATGATGCTCAGCTCGCGGGACTTGTCACTGCTCACATCGAGCAGATCCAGCTGCTCGCGGGTTTCTTCGATGCTGCCGAGAATTTCTGCAATCTCGCTATCACCAAAATGTGTGTGGCGGGCGTAGTCCAAGGCGCTGATGGCAATGGCCGGCACATCCGGTGCGCCCGCTGGCGCACCGCCCAGATCAAACAGATCGTCGGCGTCGAACAGCACCGTGTCATCCTCGACAAACCGGCTGGCGTCACATTGGCGCAGGTTGTCGATCAGTTCTGTGGCCAGCTGCCGTTTTTGCGGCGTCAGCCCCAGGGCCGGCGTCAGGTCGCGCAGAAACGCCCGGAAGTGTTCGCTGCTGTGCTTGAAACGGGATAGCACCTGGCGTAGTTCCGTCAGATCCTTTTGCACCGAGATGAAGTAGCGCACCTGGCCTTGCTCGTCGCACACCGGCGAGATGTTCCACTCCACCGGATAGCTTTCCCCATCCTTGCGGTAATTGATGGCGGCGCCATGGAACGGCCAGCCCGCTTTCAGCGCGGCATTCATTTTTTCCACCACCTGGGCACTGGTGCGCTCCCCCTGCAGCAGAGCGGGTGAACGCCCCTGCAATTCTTCCAGCGTATAACCGGTCATGCGGCAGAACGCCGGATTCGCGTACAGGATCGGATAGCCGGGGGTGGGCGCGGTGATCAGGATGCCGTTAAAGGAGGCGGCGAAGAATTCACCCAGAATCCGGCGCAAACCGTCTTCGCCCAGATCAGGCAACAGGGACGCGCTGTCGAACAATGCCGGATTCATGGTGGTGACCTACTGCGGAATGAGGAGCGAAGGGGACAATCACCTGAAAGTGTGGCTGATAATCCTGCTTTCGGCCAATCCGGCGCCTCAGTAGAAGTACCTGCCCATCAGCTGCACCAGCTCTTCGACGATTTCGTCGTCGCTGTAATAGGGCACCGGTTCCAGCAGATGCTTGGTGAGAATCGCCGTGCAGGCGGTAAAAGCCACATAAATGGCACGCTCCAGATCGGCCACCTGCAGGCGGTCGCGCTGCTTGAGCAGAAAACGCCGCATGGCGTCCATCAGGCGATGCTCGAAAGCGCGGGCTTCCGGCAGACTCGCCAGCAGGGCCGGGTTGCGCAGCAGTTCCAGCAGCACGCTGCCGCCTTCGCGGAACCAGGCGATGCCCATGGTGGCCCACAGACGGGTGGAGTCCTCCACCCTGGCATCCCCCAGCACATCCAGCAGGTCATTCAGGCGCCGGGTCAGTTCGTTCAAGTACTGCTGCAGCAATGCGCTCAGCAGGGCCTGCTTGTTGGGATAGTACTGGTACAGCGAGGCAATGTTGACGTGGGCGCGCTCGGCCACCTTGTTGGTGGTCACGGCATCCACCCCCTGCTCCAGCAACAGCGCGGCGGTGGCGTCGATGATGCGCTGCACGGTCTGGCGGGCGCGGGGCTGGGTTGGCTGACGTTTGGTGCCCGGCACACGCTCGGTCATGGCCAAAACTCCGTTTAATGTAAGTAAATGCTTATATTATAGTGGACGAATAGTCACCACAAGCCGGAGTCCCCCCATGTCTGTCCCCGCTGCCTGGCAAGCCAAGTACACCGATGCCGTCCTGGACCCGATGCGCCACACCTGCGATCCCCTGGCCGACGCCGTGGCCGCCCAGCTGGAGCGCAAGCGGCCTTCACAGATGATCGATGAGGTGTTTGCCCGGGCTGATACCGACGGCGGCGCCTTTCGCGACTATGTGGAACATGCCTACACGATTCCACGCTGGGTGAACTGGGACGCCATCGAACACGCCCGCCACGTCAATCTGGCGTTCGCCAACGTGCGCGCCATCGCCCTGTTGGTGAGCAGCCTGGTGGAAGGCTACTCCCTCAGCAAGGCCGCCCATGTGCTGATTTCCACCGGCCGCCTGCATCAGGACGTGCTCAAGCGCGTATACGAAACCTCGCAGATGACCCACAACATCAGCGTGCCCGACGGTATCCGCCCCGGCCATCCCGGCCACCGCACCATGATGGAAGTGCGCCTGCTGCACGCGATGGTGCGCAAATACCTGCGTGGACGCGGCTGGGACGTGGCGCAGTACGACGAGCCGATCAATCAGGAAGACATGGCCTTCACCATCATCGAATTCGATCACCTGGCGATTCGCGGCATGGAACGGATGGGTGCCAGTCTGAGCAACGACGACAAGTATGCGATGCACCAGCTGTGGCGCTACGCGGCTTATCTGAACGGCGTGGATGAACGCCTGATCACCGAGTCGCTGGACGAGGAAATCTATCTGTACGAGCGTATCCGTGCGCGCCAGTACAATCCCAACGAGGAAAGTCGTGCGCTGGCGCTGGCGGTGATTACCGCGCTGGCGGGGCAGCCGCCGTTCAATCTGCGCGAAGAATTGCTGTTTGAATTGAGCCGGCTGTGTCTGGGCGATGAACTGGCGGATGCCTATCAATTGCCGCGTCACAAAGGCTGGCAGCAGGCGGTGCGGCTGTATCAACTGGCGAACAAGGCCAGCACGCTGGCGCACTATCGTCTGCCCGGCTTCGATCGCCTGAGTGAAACGCTGAATTTCCGCCTGATCCGCAAGGCGCTGGTGGACAACCTGGATGCCAATCCGGAAAAGCGCGCGTTCCGGCACATTGCCTGAGGCTGTCATGCTAGGCTTAGGGCATGTTCTCGGGATGGTTCCTTGCCAGCGTGGCGCTGGCGTACACCTTGCTGCTGTTCGGCATCGCCTGGCTGGGCGATCGCCGCCGCGCGCGCACGGAACGGGCACTGAACAGTCCCTGGCTCTACAGCCTGACGTTGGCGGTGTACTGCACCTCGTGGACGTTTTTCGGCGCGGTGGGGCAGGCCGCCAATAACGGTTGGGATTTTCTGCCGATCTATCTGGGGCCGATTCTGGTGTTCACGCTGGCGACCCCGGTGCTGTTCCGCATCATCGCCATCAGCAAGCAGCAGGGCATCACATCGATCGCAGATTTTATTGCATCGCGCTACGGCAAATCGCAACCGCTGGCGGTGCTGGTAACGCTGGTGGCGATCGCCGGCATCGTGCCGTACATCACGCTGCAGCTGAAGGCCGTCACCATGGCGTTCGACACTCTCACCGCGCAGCACGACAGTCACTGGCCGGTGGACAGCGCGCTGGCCGTGGCGCTACTGATGGCACTGTTTTCCATTCTGTTCGGCACCCGCCACATTGATTCGTCGGAACACCACAACGGCCTGATGCTGGCAATTGCGTTTGAAAGCCTGGTGAAACTGCTGGCGTTCATCGCCATCGGCGTATTTGTCATCGCGGAACTGTTCGGCGGCATCGGTTCGTTGCTCACACAAATTGAGAACCACGCACTGGTGCAGCAACGTTTCAGCACGCGCTTTTTCGATCAGGGATTTTTCACCCAGACTTTGCTGGCGATGATGGCCATCATCTGCCTGCCACGCCAGTTTCACACCACCGTGGTGGAAAACCGCCGCAGTCAGGATCTGCAAACCGCGCGCTGGGTGTTTCCACTCTATCTGGCACTGTTCTCGCTATTCGTGGTGCCCATCGCGATGGCAGGACTGGTGTTCATGCCGGAGCAATTGGGCGCGGCAGATCGCTACATTCTGTCGTTGCCGATGGCGCACGATCAGCCGCTGCTGGCGCTGCTAGGATTTCTGGGCGGCGTGTCGGCGGCCACCGGCATGGTGATCGTGTCGAGTGTGGCGGTGAGCATCATGGTGTGCAACGAACTGGTGATTCCGCTCTACCTGAATCGCTCGCAGAAAAGTGGCGAGTTGCCGGGCGCGCTGCTGCCGCTGGTGCGCAATATCCGGCGGGTGTCGATCTTCGTGATTCTGCTGCTGGCCTATGCGCTGAACGGCCTGTTCACCCGTTTCGACGCACTTGCCAGTATCGGCCTGCTGTCGTTCGCTGCCGTGTGCCAGTTCGCGCCGTCGCTGCTGGGTGGACTGTACTGGAAGCAGGGTCACAAGAGCGGCGCCGCGCTGGGCATTCTGGCGGGATTCCTGGTGTGGCTGTACTGCCTGCTGCTGCCGGTGCTGTTGCCGCAGGCAGTGTCGGAACAGTGGCAGCAACAGGGCCTGTTCGGCATTGGCCTGTTGCGTCCGTACGCGCTGTTCGGTCTGCAGGGACTCGATCCGCTCACCCATGGCGTGTTCTGGAGTCTGTGCGCCAACATTCTCTGCTACGTGTATTTTTCCAAAACCGCCGTGCAGCGCTCGGTGGATCGCAACCAGGCCACCCTGTTTGTGGAAATTCCCAAACCCTATCCAGGCCTCACCGGCTTTTACAGCCCCAGTCATCTGCGGGTGCGCGATCTGCTGACCATCGCCGAGCGTTGCCTGGGCAGCGAGCGCGCGCAGCAGGCGTTCGCGCACTACGCGCAGCAGCAGGGCGTGAAACTGGAGGCGGATTTTCCTGCCACGATGGATCTGTTCCGCTTCACCGAACGCATGCTGGCACGGGTGATGGGCGCCAGCTCCGCGCGCATTCTGCTGGGCACCATGCTGAGCCGGCAGACCGACAACATGGCCAACGCCGTGGCGATGATGGACGAAGCAGCCGAGCTGATCCAGTTCAATCACCAGCTGCTGCAGACCTCCATCGAAACCATCAGCCACGGCATCTGCGTGGTGGACAAGGCGCTCAACATCGTGGCCTGGAACAGCACCTACGTGCGCCTGTTCGATTACCCCGAAGGCTTGATCCAGCTGGGGCGCCCCATTGCCGATGTGTACCGCTACAACGCCCGCTGCGGCTACTACCCTGAAACGGATCTGGACACCGCCGTGCAACGGCGTGTGGCGCTGCTGCAACAGGGTGGCCCGCACCGCTTCGAGCGCGAACTGCCCAACGGTACCTGGATCGAAGTGCGCGGCAATCCCATGCCCGGCGGCGGTTTCGTCAGCACGTATCTGGATATCACCGAAGCAAAAATGGATGAGCGTGCGTTGCGCCAGCTGAATGAAAGTCTGGAGATGATGGTGGCGGATCGCACGCGGGAACTGTCCAAACTCAATCGCGAACTGGAACAGGCCAAGCTGGCGGCAGAACAGGCCAACGAAGGCAAGACCCGCTTTCTCGCCGCCGCCGGCCACGATCTGATGCAGCCACTCAACGCCGCGCATCTGTTTGCATCCGCGCTGCAACAGCGATTGCAGCTGGGCAACAGTTTCAAACAGAACCAGGAAGCCCTCGACATCCTGCAGCACATCGACAACTCGCTGCACGTGGCGGAGCATCTGATCGGTACGCTACTGGACATCAGCCGACTCGACACCGGCACCATCAAGCCGCAGATTTCCACATTCAACCTGCACACGCTGCTCACCAGTCTGGCATCGGAATTCAGCGTGATCGCAGCCGAAAAAAATCTGGCCCTGCACTGGGTGGACTGTCATGCCTGGATTCGCAGTGACGACAAACTGCTGCGGCGCATTCTGCAGAACCTGTTGCTGAACGCGGTGCGCTACACCGTCACAGGAAAAATTCTGCTGGGCTGCCGCCGCCGCGCCGATCACATCGAGATTCAGGTATGGGATACCGGCATCGGCATTCCCGCCGACCAGATCGAGCATATCTTCAAGGAATTCCACCGCATCCGTCACCGCCACATGGACAACAAGGGGCTGGGACTGGGGCTGGCCATCGCGCGCAGGCTGGGGCTACTGCTGCAACATCCGATTCGTGTGCAGTCCACGCCGGAAAAAGGCACGCTGTTCGCGGTACAGGTGCCGCTGGATTCGCCACCGGTGGCAGGCGCGCTGCCCGCACCACTGGCGCCCACGACGCCACTGCCGACGTTGCCTGCGCTGACGGTGTTCTGTGTCGATAACGAACCCATCATCCTGCACAGCATCAACAGCCTGCTGACGCAGTGGCAATGTCGTGGCGTCTGCGCGTCGTCCCTCGACACGGCGTTGGCCACCGCCCGCGCGATGACCTCACCACCGGATGCATTGCTCGTGGATTTTCAACTGGATAACGAAACCGGCTTCGACGTGATCAGCGCGCTCGACGATGTGTGGGAGGACGTTGTGCCCGCCATTCTGATGACCGCCGATCATTCAGATGCCATCAAACGCCAGGCGCTGGAACGGGGTTATCACTTTCTGCAGAAACCCATCACCGCCGACAGTCTGATGCAAGCGCTGCGTGCCGTGCTCAAGGCGGGCTGAAAACCACGGCGTACTGCTCAAAATGCCCCGCTGTTCCGGCCAACCCGTGTTTTGTGATTGGGCGAATTTTTTTGCCCGTGCCTATGCTTGCCCTGCTACACCAGAGCACCCCTAACCAATCTATTTCCCGCGAGGCTTTGCCTCGCCGGGCAGAACGCGTTTTGCCCGCCGGGATGCCGTTGGAAAGGAGAAAGGGAACAACCCGTTCTTCTAACAAGAAAAGGAAATCGCAATGATGACAAGAATGAAGCTTCCCAAACTGTTTGCCGCTGTCGGTTTGCTGGCTATCACCACCTTCACCACCGTGCTTGAAGCTGCCACCACCTGCCCATCCGGCGCCATCTGTCGCAACGAAGTGGCACCGGGCAATTACAGTGGCAACGGGCCGTACGGTTATCGCAGTTACACGTTATCGCGCCTGCAAACTCCCGGTGGCGCCACCGTGTATTATCCCAACACGGCCAAACCGCCATTTTCCGGCCTGGTGTTCACGCCGCCTTACACCGGCACCCAATCCATGTTTCGCGCCTGGGGCCCGTTCTTTGCGTCCCACGGCATCGTACTGGTGACCATGGACACTGCCACCACGCTGGATAGTGTTGATCAACGCGCCAGTCAGCAGAAGCGGGTGCTGGATGCGCTGAAGAACGAAAACACCCGCTCCAACAGCCCTCTGCGTGGCAAGCTCAACACTGCGCGCCTCGGCGCCGTGGGCTGGTCGATGGGCGGCGGTGCCACCTGGATCAATTCAGCAGAATACAGCGGCCTGAAAACCGCCATGTCGCTGGCGGGCCACAATCTTACCGCCGTGGACATCGATTCCAAAGGCTACAACACCAAGGTGCCGACACTGCTGTTTAACGGCGCGCTGGATCTGACCTATCTGGGCGGACTGGGCCAGTCCATTGGCGTGTACAACAATATTCCGCGCGGCATTCCCAAGGTGATTTACGAAGTGGCATCCGCCGGCCACTTTTCCTGGGGTTCACCGACAGCGGCCAACCGTGCCGTCGCCGGCATCGCACTGGCATTTCACAAAACGTTTCTGGATGGTGATATCCGCTGGGTGAGCTACATCCGTCGCCCCAGCAGTGACGTCGCCATCTGGCAGACCGCCAACCTGCCGCAATAACGTTGCCGCCGTGAGTGTGCCGGTGGCGCCGCCGGCACGCTCAGGCTACCGTGAATACAGACAAGGATGAAGGTTGGAAAGACACCATGTCGCAATCAAAACGACCGCAACAGCATACCCCTCTGATCCGCGCGCTGATCATCGGCACACTGATGCTGCTTACCGGGCTCGCGCTGGGATTGAAACTGCGTGCGCCTGCGCCAGACGATCAGGCCGTTGTCGAATCGAGATCGCCGGCAAACGACGGTAGCCGCGCCGACGTTTTCGAAGTAGATGCGCGCGCGACAACAACGGCAGAGCTGTCTGCCGCTGCCAGCATCAACGGTGAAGCGCTGGTTGAAGGTCGCGATTTTCCAACAGCGATATATTCATCTGCCGACGATACAGACGACACGGAATCCAGCTTCGCTGATGGCAGCGACGAGCCCGATCCTGCCGTCGCGCTGCGTCGCCAGGAACTGCAGTATCTACAGGAAGTGCAGCCCGACAATCTGATGATTCCGCAGGACAAATCACCGCGGCAACTCGATGCACTCTGGAGCGAATTCCAGCACTACCACGAACTACAACAACGCATCGACGCCGGTATTGCCAGTGAAGCAGACAGGGAGCAGTACTACGCCATCCGCATGGCAAAATATGAAGAAGAAAAAGCGCTGATCGAGTTGTGCAATGACGTGGCGGCCAACGCACCGGCCGATCCGGACAGCGAGCAGGCCACGCTCTGCACTCACATGGCCGCCGCCAGCGCAGAACGCCTGCAGGTGATCGAGGCCTCCATCGCGGAACTGGAACAGCAACTGCTGTATTCCGCCCGCGTCGACTGAATCCTTTGACTCAGCTATCGCTGTTCCCGTCACGCCGCGCCAGATCAGTGTCCAGTTCCTGCAGCCGGATCACCGCCTGGGTGCGATTGCGTACACCCAGCTTGCGAAAAATCGCCGTCATGTGCGCCTTCACCGTCGCTTCCGACACCTTCAGTTCGAACGCAATCTGTTTGTTGAGCTGACCTTCCGCCAGCATGCCCAGCACGCGGAACTGTTGCGGCGTCAACGCGGCGATGGCCTGCGCCAGATCCAGATCCTGCTGTCGCAGCGAAGGACTGGCCTGCGGCAGCACACTCGCCGGCAACCAGCGTTCACCGGCGCACACCTGTTCGATGGCGCGCACGATAGTATCGATGGACGCGGACTTGGGAATGAAACCATCAGCACCGTACTCCATCGCCTTGTGAATGATGGCGGGTTCTTCCGTGGCGGACACCATCACCAGCGGCACGCCGCGATAACGCTCGCGCAGAAAAATCAGGCCAGAAAAACCGTGCGCACCCGGCATGTGCAAATCCAGCAGAATGAACGCAAAGGTGGCGCCGGATTCAGTGAGCCGTTCCAGATTGTCGATGTTCTCGGCTTCCACCACCGTGGCCTGGGGAAACGCCTGCAGCACGGCCTGCTTCAGCGCCATGCGAAACAGCGGGTGATCATCCGCAATCAGAATCGATCCTTGCAGTGCCATGGGATGCCGGCTTCTTGTTGTTTTGGATGCGTTTCATTGTGGAAGCGTGCGCGGCTGCCCGTCAAATAAAAAAACGGCGCGCTGTCTGTTGGGGGAATCCAGCGCGCCGGCGTGCAGGCCATCAAGGCAAGAGGGAATGGGACTTCAACGATTGACTCGATTCTCCACCAGTTGCGGCACCACGGCCGGGTCTGCAAGGGTCGACACATCACCTAATTGATCAAACTCGTTGGCAGCGATCTTGCGCAGAATGCGCCGCATGATTTTGCCGGAGCGGGTCTTGGGCAGGCCGGGCGCAATCTGAATCCAGTCCGGCGTCGCCACCGGGCCGATCTCCTTGCGCACCCACTGCTTGAGTTCTTCCACCAGCGCGGGCGTGGCTGCCACACCGGTGACCGGCGTCACATAGATATAGATGCCCTGGCCTTTCAGATCGTGGGGGCAGCCCACCACTGCGGCTTCTGCCACTTTGGGATGCGCCACCAGCGCGCTTTCGATTTCTGCAGTCCCTAACCGATGGCCCGACACGTTGATCACATCATCCACGCGGCCGGTGATCCAGTAGTCGCCGTCGGCATCACGGCGCGCACCGTCGCCGCTGAAATATTTGCCGGGGAAGGTGGTGAAATAGGTCTGCACGAACCGCTCGTGATCACCCCACAGCGTGCGCATCTGACCGGGCCAGCTGTCGGTGATCACCAGATTGCCCTCGGTGGCACCGTGCAGCAGATGACCCTCGTTGTCCACCAGCGCCGGCTGCACGCCAAAAAACGGTTGCGTGGCTGCGCCGGGTTTTTCCCGCCCCGCGCCTGGCAACGGCGTAATCATCACGCCGCCGGTTTCGGTCTGCCACCAGGTGTCGATCACTTCGCCTTTGCTGTTGCCCACCACATCGTGGTACCACTGCCAGGCAGCAGGATTGATCGGCTCGCCGGCGGTGGCCAGAATCTGCAGCGAATTGCGCGACGACTGCGTGAACGGCGCTTCGCCCTTCGCCATGAAGGCACGAATCGCAGTAGGAGCGGTGTACAGAGTTCGCACCTTGTGAGCATCGATGATCCGCCCCAGCCGGGATTCATCCGGGTAATTGGGCAGACCCTCACTCAACACAATGGTCGCACCATTGGCGAGTGGCCCGTACACCACATAACTGTGTCCGGTGATCCAGCCGATATCGGCGGTGCACCAGTAAACATCGCCGTCGTGGTAATCAAACACTTTCTCGTGCGTGAACGACGTATACACCAGATAGCCGCCGGTGCTGTGCAACACACCCTTGGGCTTGCCGGTGGAACCGGAGGTGTAGAGGATGAACAGCGGATCTTCCGCATTCATCACTTCCGGCGCGCAATGTCCGTCAACATCGCGCACCAGTTCGGCATAATCCACATCGCGTTCATCGTACCAGTCGATTCTCGCGCCGGTATGACGCACCACAATCACCGACTCCACCGACACAATCGACGGATGCGCCAGCGCCAGATCCACATTGTGCTTGAGCGGAATCGGCCGGCCACCGCGCAAACCTTCATCGGCGGTGATCACCGCTTTTGCCGCGCAATCCTCAATGCGGCCCGCCAGCGCCTCCGGGGAAAAACCGCCGAACACCACCGAATGAATCGCACCGATGCGCGCGCACGCCAGCATGGCAAAGATCGCTTCGGGAATCATTGGCATGTAAATCATCACGCGGTCGCCCTTGCCCACACCGCGCTGCTTCAGGCCATTGGCCAGCCGCGACACCGCGTCATGCAGCTGCGCATAACTGATGCGCCGCACCGGGCCCGGCGTATCCGGCTCCCAGATGATGGCTGTGTGTTGGGCCCGCTGTTCCAGATGACGATCCACACAGTTGGCGCAGGCGTTGAGCTGGCCATCGGCGAACCACTGGATGTGCAAATCCTGGGGATTGAAGGAAACCTGTTTGACCTGGGTGAAAGGCCTGATCCAGTCGATGCGCTGAGCCACCTCGCCCCAGAAGGCATCCGGCTGCTGCACGCTGCGGGCGTATTCCTGCTGGTAGGTTTGCCACGCCGACAACGCGGCCTGTTGTGCCTGGGCCATGGTGCACTCTCCCTTTCTATTCAGGTGAACAGGGCGGAGTGTGCGCCGGGGCAGGGCGGGAATAAATTAGACTTTGGTCGAGCGGGGTTTCAACCCACCTTGGCTTTCAGCGTCGCCGGCTCACACAGCGCGCGCAATTCCGCCATGAGGTCGGCGCAATCGGTGCTGAGTGCAATCTGCTTCTGCTCTTCCAACACATCAGACAGGATCTGGTGATTGGTAAGGGGATTGGCCAGCACCACACGGAATACCACCGTGCGGCGACGATCGTATTCTTCTGGCGTCAGCGTGGTGCGCGACACAAACGACTTGCCACGGGCGCGCTCGGTTTTCTGGATTTTCTTGGTGAGGCGGTTCATCACTTCCTGGATCTGGTCGATCTCGGCAGGCGTTGCGGTAGCCAGCTTCGCGCGCACAAATTCCGGCAGGTAGCGATAGGTGAGAATATTCAGCTCGGGCTCGGTGATCAGCTCGAAGGCCTTGTCCGCCTTGACCATATCGGCGAACAGGCGCGCTTTTTCGATGCCCTGATCAATCAGGATTTCATAACCACTGCGGGAAATGATCTTGAGGCCGGAATGCAGCAGCATGGCCATGCCGGGGCGTGAACCTTCCAGCGTATAGCTGCCCAGGTCCTTCGAGCCTTTGCGGATGATGTAATCGGCGTGGTGCTCGATGGCGGACACCAGGGTCGGACTCTTGAACAGCACCATGCCGGCGCCCATCGGCACGTACATCTGCTTGTGGGCATCGATGGTGACGGAATCCGCGCGCTCGATGCCTTTGAGAATGTGGCGGTATTTTTTCGAGAACAGGGTCGGCCCGCCCCAGGCCGCATCGACGTGGAAATGACAACCGATTTCCGCGGCAATGTCCGCCATTTCATCGAGCCGATCCACGCTGCCGGTTTCCGAGGTGCCACATACGCCGACGATGCCGATGATGGCGATGTTCTCGTCCTTCATGCGCCGGATCTGCTCGCGCAGTTCGGGAATACGCGCCTTGTTCTGGTTGTCGGTCTTGATCGTCACCAGAAAATCCCGGCCAATGCCCAGTACGTCCGCTGCCTTGCCCAGGGAATAGTGACCGCGCTCGGACACCAGCACCGCCGCACCGTTGTAGCCGTAATGCTTGAGCGCGCCGAAAATGCCTTCGCGCTGAATGCCGCGGAACTGTTCGGTGGCGCCGAATTTCTGGTTACGCGCCACCCACAACGCGGTGGTGTTGGCGATGGTGCCGCCGGAACAGACCGCGCCCAGGGAATGCCCCGGCTCGTGCATCCACTTCTGATAAAAGGAATCGTCCTGCTCGAAGATCAGGCGGTGAATCATCGCCAGCACCTGACGCTCCATGGGCGTGAACGCCTTGGAGGTTTCGATCTTCACCAGATTCTGATTGAGCGCCATCATGATGCGCGACAGCGGCAGCATGAAGTACGGCAGGGCCGAGGTCATGTGGCCGATAAAACTGGGGGAGGCGGTGTGCACCGACTGAGCCACGAGTTTTTCCATGAGGAAATCGGCCTGGTCGGAAACAAAGATTGGCTTTTCGGGGATGCGGGAATCCTGGAAATCTTTTTCCAGCTCTTTCAGGTCCTTCTCGACGGCAACGATATGTTCCGACAGAAAACCCGCCAGATTCTGGGACAGCTTCTGGTCGATCTTGCCCAGCGTGGAGTCCGGCGCCTCGGGTACCGTGAAGATACGGTACATGGCGTCCATACTGGCTTCAGCATATCGCTTGTCTGTCATAGTGAGGACCTTCAACTCAGGCTACATCCACCCGCCGATGCCGAACCGCACATGCCAGCAGGGGCGACAATTTAACCATAAAGTCACACTTCCCGATACACCTGCTACCAAGCACGGGCTTGGTCATGGCAACCTGCTGATTTCGCAACTCTTTTTTTCAAATATCGAGCTGCGCTGCGGGCTTTCCTGGGCTGATCCGGGTGGAGGATCGGGCTCGCCACACCGTGCCGGAACCGCAAAGTCCGCTGATCCATCTTCGCCCAAGGGTAACAACTTTCCGGTGAAACTTCGCTCCCATTCTTGCGCCCGGTCACGGCCAGCGTCGTGGCAGGGGCCGATGATGAACGCTAAACTGTTGTGAATTCACCTGTTTTCAAGGATCGGTCATGAAGAGATTGTTGTTGTGCGCGCTGCTCGTCCTGCCGCTGCTGGCCCAGGCGCGGGTAGAACCCCGCGAAGGCGAAGAACCCCTCATGCCGGAACCGAAGATCACCATCGTGGAAGACAAGGAGCGCGACGCCACCCTGCAGATCCATCAGGTGAATGGTGAGGTCTATGGCATCCGCGTGATTCCCCGCGTGGGTGTGCCCTACAACCTGGTGGATATCAAGGGCGAAGGCCAGTTCATCCGCGACGCGGCGGATCGCATTCTGGTGCCGGAGTGGGTGCTGAAACGCTTCTGATTCCCACGCCATGGCAGTCTATACCCCACTGTCTGAACCCGAGGTTGCGCAGTTTCTGCAAGGCTTCGGTCTGGTGCGCCTGCAGCGACTGAAGGCCACCAGCAGCGGCATCGAAAACACCAATTATTTTGTCGATGCGGAAGACGGCGCGGGCCATGCTCACGCACTGGTGCTGACGCTGTTCGAACGCGGCGATCAACAGTCACTGCCTTATTTCGTCGAACTCACCACCTACCTGAGCCGGAACGGTTTGCCGGTGCCGGCGCCTTACCGCGATCTGCAGCAGCAGGCGTTGCATCATTTGAAAGGCAAGGCCTGCCTGCTGGTGCCGCGTTTTGCCGGCCAGCATCCGGTGCGGCCGAACGTGATCCAGTGCAGTGTGATCGGCGCGGCGCTGGCGCGCATGCATCTGGCGTCGACCGGATTTTCCCTGCGGCGCGAGAACGATCGCGGCGCACGCTGGCGCCAGCAGGTGACGCAGAAATTGTTGCCCGTGTTGCCAGCCGATCAGCGCGATCTGCTGCAGCAGCAAGTGAATGACTGGCAGCAGCAATTGCCGCTGCTGGCGCACTTGCCCAGCGGTATCACGCACGGTGATCTGTTTCACGACAACGCGCTGTTCGACGGCGACCGCCTCACCGGCATCATCGATTTCTACAATGCCTGCCATGATCTGTTTATTTACGATCTGGCGGTGCTGGTGAATGACTGGTGCAGCACCGCGGATTTTGCCTTTGATCCGGCACGGTTGCTGGCGGTGTTGCATGGCTATGAAAGCGTGCGGCCGCTGACGCTGGAAGAAAGGCCGTTCTGGCCGGCCATGTTGCGGTTTGCGGCGCTGCGGTTCTGGCTGTCGCGACTTGAGAACTGGTATTTTCCCCAGCCCGGTGTGACGGTGCAGCAGAAAGATCCCGAGCCGATGCGACGCCTGCTGCTGCGTCGCATCGAGAGTTGATCGATCACGCCCGTTTTAAAGCGACAGCTCCATCTTGCGGCAGTTGGCCACGCCCGCCTGTGGGTTGGAGAAGGTTTTTTCCCGCACCACCTTCATGCCCAGCCGTTCGTACAGCGCCTGTCCCTTGGGATTGGCCACCGACACATCAAGGCCGAAGGTGCGATAACCCTGCTGACGCGCCTCCGCCAGTTTGTGGCGGATCATGGTGCTGCCGATACCGTGGCTGCGCAGGCGGGAATCGACGCCGAAATTGGCCAGATAGAGTTCGCCGTCGCGGGGTGGTTTCATCAGACTGCCGTTGTGACGGGTGCGCAGAATCACCGGCACTGTGCCCAGCACGCCAAAGAAATCGAAGATGTTCTTGCCGGTGCCGCGCAACAGACGCTCGTAACGGGCGCGGTCGTAAAAGCAGCCGGTACCCACCACCACACCATCCTTCACCGCCACGGTGACATTTTTGTGGCCGCAGAAACCAATGCCGGTGGCAAATTCATGACGGATGAAATCCACTGCGCTGGTCTTGCGGGTTTTGAACAGATAGTCGTAAATATCCATGCCCGAGCTGTACATCAGCTCGGCAATGGGGCCGCTGTCGTCCGGACGTGCCGGGCGGACCGTGATGGCGTCAAGCAGGGTGGAAGTGAAACGGGCAGTGTCCAGCGTGGTGTCCATGTCGAATGCTTCCTGCGGATCAAACGGGAAATCAATCTGCCATGATTGCACCGTGTCTGGCAATGCGATTTCGGCCAGCCGTGAACTCCTGTCGTCATCGGCACTCCAACTACAATCGTTTACCTTACGATCAGGGCAGTTGCCGCCTTACGGCACGAGGATTCCACCATGCAAAAATTGCGCGCCGGTCTGCTGCTGATGCTGACACTGATAGCGTCCACTGTACACGCTGCGCCGGTGAAGGCGTTGCATGTCACGGTAGATCTGCTGGCGGAATCCGCCGCTGTGGTACCGGGCAAACCGCTGTGGCTGCTGCTGCAATTCACACCGGAAGACGGCTGGCATACCTACTGGAAAAATCCCGGCGATTCCGGGCTGGCGCCGGTGCTGAACTGGCAGCTGCCAGCCGGCTGGCAGGCCAAGGCGCCGCTGTTTCCCACCCCCGAAGCCATTCCTTATGGCAGCCAGATGAATTACGGCTATCACGGCGCGAATGGCCTGCTGGTGGAGCTGGTACCGCCAAATCAGATCGACACCACAGCCGTGGAATTGCAGCTGGACGCGCGCTGGCTGGTGTGTGCCGATGCCTGCGTGCCGGGGCGGGGTGAATTCAGGCTGACGTTGCCGGTGGCCCATTCACCCAGCGTAAATCCTGAGCACGCCGCACTGTTTGCCAACACACGCGCCGCGCTGCCGGTTGCGCTTGGCGGGGAAGGTGTCTATCGAGTGATGGATGATCATGTGCAAGTGGAGATTCCGGCTGCCAGCCTGACGGCGAATACTCTGCAGGTGTTCATCGCGCCGGGCCAGATTGCCGAACCGGGTGCCACCCCGCTGATCACGCGCCAGAAAGATCGGCTGCAGATCCAGCTGACGCGCCACACGTATTTTTCCGACGCGCCGGAACAGATAGAAGTGGTGCTGACCCAAGCCGGCAAGGGCTGGTCGGTGCCGGCACGTTTTGTTTCACCCTGATGTTCACGCAAGCCAAGGAGCACGACGATGAATGCGACACTGAAAATGATGGTTAACTGGATTCTGGGTCTGTCCCTGCTGGCACTTGCCGGCGTCACGCAAGCGGCGTTGAAACCGGGCGATATGGCACCGGATTTCGCTGCGGTGGACACCAACGGCAACAAGGTGAACCTGGCTGAATTGCGCGGGCAATACGTGGTGCTGGAGTGGACCAACAACGAATGCCCGTTCGTGAAAAAACATTACCGCAGCGGCAACATGCAGGCACTGCAGAAAACCTATACCGGCAAGGGCTATCGCTGGTATTCCATCATTTCATCCGCGCCGGGCAAGCAGGGCCACGTGAGCGCCGCGCAAGCGAACGAACTCACTGCCAGCCGCAATGCCTCGCCCACCGGCGTGATCCTGGATGAAAGCGGCGCCATCGGCAAAGCCTACGATGCCCGCACAACACCGCACATGTTCATCATCAATCCTGAAGGCAAACTGGTGTATATGGGTGGCATCGACAGCGTGCCCAGCACCGAGCAGGCCGATATCGCTGGCGCCACCAATTATGTGAAAGCGGCATTCGATGCGATCGAGGCTGGCAAGCCAGTGGCGGTGCCGGTGAGCCAGCCCTACGGTTGCAACGTTAAATACTGATGCCGCGCTAGAAACTGTAGGAAAGGCTGCCGCCGAATTCTTCCTCGGGATAACCGGTGGCATCGCGGTAGTCGGTGATGAACAAACGTGCGCCGAGGCCGCTGCTTCTGCCGACGCGCACGTAGTAAGTGAAGTAATCCAGATCATCCAGCACATCGGCATTGGCCTGCTGGTAGTGGTATTCGACGCCCGGCGCAACCCAGTCGCGCACCTGCCAGCGGGCGTCGAGGCTGGTGTAGCCGTAGTCGTTCAATTCGATGCTGGTGTTGTTTTCGAGCAGGTGTTCGTAGCCCAGTGTCAGCCCGACCACCACCGCACCTGCACGCCACCAGCCATTGGCTTCGGCAAACAGATCGCGGGTGCCGGTGCCGAGCCCCGCCTCTGCATCACCGTTGTCGTGCTTGTAGCCCACGCCCAGCGCCGCGCTGAATGCGTCGCTGGGCAGCGGCAGAAAGTAGCTCGCGAACACTTCGATGTCGTTCCAGCCATCGACTTCATCCTGCAGAGTGACCGACTCCACACCGCCGGTCTGGTTGCAATACTGGATCTGTTGCGGCGTGAGTGTGCCATTCTGGTACAACAGCCATTTCTGTAGCGCGGTAAGGCTGTTGATTTGCGAGCACAGGTATTCCAGATTGGGATAGGCATTGTTGACGAAGTAACTGCCATCAACCTGCTGCCAGGGCGCGCTCAGACTGAAACTCCAGTCACCCACATGCAGCGCCGGCGCCAACGTCACGGTGTCGATGGTGGAATCGCCGTCGTCAAAGGATTGCTCCACCCGTTCCGCTTCTACGGTGAAATCCCACTCCACGTCTTCTGCCTGCAGGTTGCCCGCCATCACTGCCAGCAAGATTGCGCCGGCCAAAACCCAATGTTGTTTCATACTGCTTTTTCCTGTCTTTGAAGCCGATATTCACAGCCGGTTCAGACGCACCCGGCGCAACTCGTCACGCAGCGCTCGCCGCTGTTCCGGTGTGGCCTTGCGGAAACGCTCGCGCAGATCGCGGCGCTGATCCGGCGTCAGGGACTGCCAGCTTTCCCGCAACTGCCGGCGCTCTGCTTCCGGCAGCGAGTGGAACCAGCGATAGCGCTGTTTGATTTTCTCCTGCTCCGCCGCCGGCAGCTGGCGGAATTCACGGTAACGCTCCTTCAGCTGCTCACGCTGCTCCGGCGGCAATTGCTGCCAGCGCTCGAAGCGTTGCAGCATCTGCTGCTGTTGTTCCGGCGGCAGCTGACGGAAGCGCTCGGCACGCTGCAGCAAACGTTGCTGCTGTTGTTCGTCCAGCGTATTCCAGCGCTGCTCCATGTTTTGCAGCACAGCGCGGGTTTCCGGTGGAATCTGTTCCCAGCGTAAGGGTTCAGCCATGGCCAGGTTTCCCAGTAGTAAAAGCAGAATCACGACCGTGCGTTTCATGGGGCGGATTCCTCCTGCGGTTGTGAATTCGGTTGGTCTTTGCTGACGGTACGGGTGGCGGTGTTGCGTGCATCGGCGCGGGCGGCCTGATCGGCGTCCTGCAGATCCAGGGGATCGAACAGTTCGCCATCCTGTGCATCGAAATCCTCCAGGTAATCCCAGAATGCGGCCGGCGGCGCCACCGTGTCGGCGCGTACACACAGCGGCAACAGCAGCAGGCACCAGAGCAGATACGTTTTGTGCCACTCACGCATCCGGCACCTCGCCGATGGCGTCGAGCATGTCCCAGTCCGCCAGCATGTCCGGGTCTTCGCTCAGATAGCTCTGTTCTTCGGGATAGCGCTGCTCCTCCAGCTGAGCGAAATCCGGCGCGCTGTCTTCCTGCTGTTGCAGTGCGAGCCAGGGCGCCAGAATCAATGCCACTAAGCTGGCGGCAATCATCATGGCGGGGCGGTAGTTGCGCCGCGCTTGCGTGCTGGCCAGCGCCTGTTGCCGTGCCTGCTGCAGTGCACTCAACGTTTGCGGATCGAGTTCATCCGCGCTGCGATCCAGCGTGGCGCGCAACTGGCGCTGCAGTTCATCCGAGTTGTCGGTCATGGTGCCTCCGCTTGCAGGGCCGCGCGCACGGATTGCAACGCGCGAAAATAATGGGTTTTCACTGCGCCTTCACTGCACTCCATCGCCGCAGCCGTGGCGGCGGTGTCGAAGCCCTCCCACAGCCGCAGCAGAAATGCCTGCTGCTGGCGCACGGGCAACGCTTCCACCGCTTTCAGCAGACATTCCATGTCCGCCGCGCGGGCCAGCAGTTCCACCGGATTGTGTTCCCGCTCATCCGGAATCTGTTCCAGCGCATCTTCCGCCTCGTCATCCTCGTTCGCCGGTTTGAGAAAGGTCAGCCAGCGTTTGGCGCGGGTCTGACGCCGGTGCCAGTCGAGAATGCGGTTTTGCAGGATACGCTGGAACAGGGCCGGCCATTCTGCGTGGGAGCGACTGCGGTAATGCTGCACCAGGCTGAGCATGGCGTCCTGCACGATGTCGAGCGCATCGGCATGCTCGCGGGTGGCCAGCAGCGCCATGCGGTAGGCACGGCGCTCGACGCTGGCAAGAAACCCGTCCAGATTCAGGTGTACGATGGCGGTGGTCATGGTAGCCGTCATGCAATGCAGTCCCTGAATACTAGTGCGTGACAACGCAATCCGAAACGGCCCGTTTATTCCGCGTCGCCGTGATCCCAGGTTTTCACCACCGTTGCGGTATGGGTTTCACCGTTAAAGCCGGTGGCGCTGACGTTCTTGGTGAGCGTGTTATTGGCCCGGTCGATGCGGGTGGACACCTCTTTGCTGGCCGTTTCGCCGGCGGCATTGGTGCGGGACACCACGCGGTTGTAGCCATCCTCGGTGCGCTGGGTGATGCGCTCGCCGGAGTAGGTGTCGCCGTTCATGCGGATACCTTCCACGCTGCGGGTGCGAATGCCGGCGTCGGCGTCCACGCTCGCTTCCACCGTGCGGCTGGCGGTTTTGCCCTGGGGATTGGTCACGCGGGTGTCACGGCGGAAGCCGGTGTCGGTGGCCACCTGGGCGGTGTGGCGGCTCAGGGTCTTGCCGCTGCCGGTGGTGCGGGTCACGTCGGTGGTGAAGCTGTGGCGGGCCGAGAGGCCACCGGCGCGCACGGACTCGGCCATCACCAGCGGGCTGGCCAGGGCGGAACTGACGGCAACAACAAGGGCAAAGTGACGGATTTTCATGGGGATACTCCTGTTGGGGTTCGGTTGCGACAGGGTGATTCCGCTGTCGATACCGGTATTAACGCGGCCCCCACCCACCGGTTGACCGCATTCCAAGGATTTTTTGCGACACCAAAACTGTGCGGTCGGGTCATTCCCAAGGGCAGGCCGACCCGCTAGCCTTGCTTCACCAACCCAGTCTGGAGTTTCCCATGAACGACCGCGTCCGCATCCATGTCGACGGCACCCTGGCCTACGTCACCCTGACCCGCGCCGACAAGCACAACGGCATGGACCTGGACATGCTCAAGGGCGTGATCAAGGCGCAGAAACAGGTGCGCAAGCTGAAGGGCATCCGCGCCGTGATCCTGCAGGGGGAAGGGCCGTCGTTCTGCGCCGGGCTCGATTTCAAATCCGTGCTGGGCGAACCGGTGAAAGCCGCACTGGCCTATCTGCAGTTGTGGTGGCCGATCCAGAATGATTTCCAGACCTGGAGCATCGGCTGGCGCAAGGTGCCGGTGCCGGTGATCGCACTGGTGCACGGCAACTGCTTCGGCGCCGGCCTGCAACTGGCCCTGGGCGCCGACATCCGCATCTGCACACCGGACGCCAAGCTGTCCATGATGGAAGCCAAGTGGGGCCTGGTGCCGGATATGGGCGGCATCGCCCTGATGCGGGAACTGATGCCGCTGGACGCCGCCAAGGAACTCACCATGACCGGCCGCATCCTCAGCGGCAACGAAGCGAAGGCCATCGGCCTGGTGACCCATGTCAGCAAGGAACCCCTGGCCCACGCCTTGTCGATCATCGAGGAGATGGCGGTGCGTTCACCGGACGCGGTGGGCGCCGGCAAGTTCCTGCTGCAGGGTGCGTGGCGCACGGGCGAACGCGCCGCGCTGCGACTGGAACGCCTCTGGCAACGCCGCATGATGGGCAACCCCAATCAGCGCATTTCGGTGGAGCGGAACCAGCAGAAGAAGGAGATTCCGTTCAAGGAGAGGTCGTTGTCGTAGCAACCGGTTGCCTGGGCTATGGCAGCGCGCGGGGGATGGTTCCCAACGGGAAAACGCGGGAATCGCCCCTCCTGGGTCGGCCACAAGCGCCCAGCACGCGCACGATCGTAAATGATGTTTACTTTTTGGGCGTCCGCGGGGTACCGAGCCCCTTGAAAACTTCCCCGCCAAGGCCCATAAATACAGTCCCCCTGTTGTACGGGACGTCCCCTGGACGGGGAACTTCTGGCGCTATTAGCACTCCAATGTCGAGAGTGCTAAACTCGACCAGACCTTGATGGAGGTTCACCAACCATGAGTAAAGCCCTTCAGCCTGCCTTTGTGACCACTCCGGGCATGAACCTGGAATCCTACCTGCACGGGGTTCACAGCATCCCCCTGCTGAGTGTGGAAGAAGAAAAGTCCCTGGCAGAACGCTTCTATTTCGACGGCGACGTTGAAGCCGCCCGTCAGCTGGTGCTTTCTCATCTGCGCTTTGTTGTGCACATCGCCAAATCCTACAGCGGCTACGGCCTGCCCCAGGCCGACCTGATTCAGGAAGGCAACGTGGGTCTGATGAAAGCGGTCAAACGTTTTGATCCCACGGTCGGTGTGCGTCTGGTGTCCTTCGCGGTGCACTGGATCAAAGCCGAAATTCATGAATACGTGCTGCGCAACTGGCGCATTGTCAAAATCGCCACCACCAAGGCGCAACGCAAACTGTTCTTCAACCTGCGCAGCCAGAAAAAACGCCTGGGCTGGATGACCAACGACGAAATCGATGCCATCGCCGCTGACTTGGGAGTGGACGCCGCCGACGTGCGCGAGATGGAAGGCCGCCTGGGCGCATTTGATACCTCCTTTGACGCGCCAGTGGATGCGGACGATGAAACTGCGTCGCAGGCGCCGGTGTTCTATATCGAAGACGAAAACGCTGATCCGGCCCTGCAGCTGGAACAGGACGACTGGGACAACACTCACCACGCCCGCCTGCATCTGGCGCTGGAAAAGCTCGACGAGCGCAGCCGCGACATTCTGGAGCAGCGCTGGTTCGCCGACGACAAATCCACTCTGCACGATCTGGCGGCCAAGTATGATGTGTCTGCCGAGCGTATTCGCCAGCTGGAAAAGAATGCGATGAAGAAACTGAAGGACGCGATGCTGGAAGCGTAAGCGTTTCCTTTCATCGAAGAGTCAACCCCAAACGGGATCTGTCAGTCGCAGATCCCGTTTTTTATGGGCGCTGTTGTTGACCGTCGCATTTTCAGATTGCAGCCGGGACAACCCCTCGACATTTCCATGACACCGCTTGCAACCGCGCAGCCTTAAGGTTTAACTGACGTCTCTTTCCAGCGCGAGGCCAGGATCAGCACATGGAACTGGAACGTACCCTGACCACACAGCGTTCAGCCGAGCAGGTATTGGACTATCTTGCCCAGTTTCACCGGGTGATCGAGTGGGACCCATCGGTGACGCGGGCGGAAAAGCTGACAGCCGGAAAACCAGCAGTCGGCACACAGTTTGAAGTGCACGTGCAGTTTCTTGGCAACACCTCCACGCTGCAGTACGAAATTCTTGAGTACGATTCGCCCCGTCGTCTGGTGCTGCAGGGCAGGGCGGACGTGTACACCGTCACCGATACCATCACGCTGGAAACGTCCGCTACAGGCGCCACCACTCTGCGCTATCAGGTCCGCGTGCACTATGCAGAAGGTTTCAAGAAAATTGCGCCGCTGCTGGCACCTCTGGTGCGGCGCAATGTAGATGCGGCCATAGCCGCGTTGACGCGCACGCTGAATTACCAACCCATGCCAGTGCAGCGCTACGCAGGCTGGAAAGACAAGGCCATTCTGCCTGGCATGCTGCATTTCACCCGGCGCGGCTATCTGCAGGGAAAAAAACGCTGGAACGGACTGCTGTTTGATCTGCGCGGTAAGAACATTCTGATCACTGGCGCCACGTCAGGTCTGGGGCGCGCGGCGACGCTGGCGCTGGCGGACATGGGTGCGAATCTCATTGTGGTGGCGCGGGATGGCAACAAGGCGCAGGCATTGCAACAGGCGGTAAAGGAACGTTGTGGCGCCGACATTCGTGTGCTGACCGGCGACATGAATTCCCTGGCGCAAACCCAGACAGTGGCGCAAACACTGTTGCAGGAAGGCAAACCTATCGACGTGCTGATCAATAATGCCGGCGCGCTGTTCAATCAGCGTGAAGTGACCAGTGAAGGCTTCGAAAAATCCCTGGCGTTGCTGCTGCTCAGTCCGTTTGTACTGACGGAGTTACTGTTACCTCTGTTGCGTCAGCGCGGTGGGCGCGTGATCAACGTGGTCTCCGGCGGCCTTTACACGCAGCCGGTGCGACTGGACGATTTGCAGTACGCCAACGAACCCTACAATGGCGCCAAAGCCTACGCACGCGCCAAGCGGGGATTGCTCGACATGACGCGCTGGTGGGCGCAGCAGCCGGACAATCACAACGTGATTTTCCACGCCATGCATCCCGGTTGGGCGGACACCCAGGCGGTGCAGGATTCACTACCGGAATTCTATCGCATCACCAAACCGTTTCTGCGCGATACCGTGCAGGGTGCGGATACCATCGTCTGGCTTGCAGCCGCGCCGGAACCGCTCACCTGTAACGGCGAATTCTGGCTTGATCGCCAGATTCACACCAGCGAGATCATCAAGGGCACCGACACCTCGCCCGCAAAGCGGGAGCAGCTCCATCAGGCGTTGCAGCAACTGACGGAATCTTTTCAACGATCGAATTAGGGGATGCGGTGTCATGAGCAGACAGGACGCCCGCTACGTGGTGATTTTCAAAGCTCGTATCAACGCGCTCGACGCCGAGTACAGCACCACTGCCCAACGTATGCGCGAAAAAGCCTTTTCCGATTATGGCTGTGTCGATTTTGTTGCCGTGAGTGAAGGCGATCAGGAAATCGCGCACATCGATCGCAGCTACCGGGGAAAATAGAAAAGGGGCTCGCGGGAGCCCCTCTTGGATTTACCGTGCACGGTAGTGACTGATGTGCATGTGCGCGGGTGCGTCCGGGATATTGGTGGGAATGTAGTATTTGAAGCCGGGACGGTAATGAAAATTGTCGCCCAGCTTGAACACTCCCTTTCTCGCATTGGTTGCGACATCGCGGGCCAGATAATTCTCTTCAGAACCAAAGGAATCCTGCTTGCCTGTAGCGGAATCAAACGCCATCAGACGGCTGGTCACCTTGGTGAGATGTGTGAACTTCAACGCATTCACATAGTAGACTGCGCCTTGCGTAGAAAATTCATTAAGTGCAATCACCGGTTGATCTGCAGAATTCAGAGTGAGATCCGCAATCGCAACCCATGTGCTGTCGATGGATTCCCTGCCTATGGCATTGCGAACGATCACAGGTGTTTTTGCCAGTGATTTTGACCACAGTGATTCACCGCCCAGGGAAACCGCTGCCACCATCGACGTTACGGTCGCATGGGTGTGTGGATAGCTGGCTATCAAAGGGGACGCATAGCTGGAAACGGCGCTGGTTGCCAGGTAGACATGGTCATGTGTGGTGACCAGATGCGCGTCGCTGAACTGTGAGTGAACAAAAAAGGGCGCAAACCAGCTGGTTTCTCCGTTGACGAAGTCTTCATAGGCTTGATTTTGATTGTCGCTGTTCGAATTTTGCGGATCTGCAATTTGAGTGGTCCATACCAGATTGCCAGCGACACCACGACGATCCAGTGATAGCCATGAAGCAGAGATGCCGCAGGAATAAAGCGTCTGGCTGCGCGATACAATCAAGTCATCACCTGCAAATGCAAGTCCTGTAGTGCGATCGAACAACCACACATCGCCCGAACAGGCAATGCCAACATCTGTCGCTACTGCGGCCTCCAGCTCTGGCTGGTAGTGCCAAACCAGATCGCCGTTTTCATCGTAGACGTAGATGGCATCAGCAAGGTCAGTAGCGCGTTGGGCGATGGCGATGCGATTGTCATTGGTTGTTGCGCGGGCCGGATTTATCGGCAATGCATTATGGGGTGCGTGAAGAGTAGGGTCACCCCAGACCGGCGATGCCGGATGCTGGTGTTGCCAGATGATATTGCCGTCGTTCGGATTCAGGGCCAGCACCGACGTGGATGCTGGATTGCCGGCCGACAGATGGTCATAGTGATGCACGCCCAGCAGCAGTTTGTGGGACTCGCTTAAACCCAATGTGAGCGTTGAGTCTTGAGCTGGCTGCTCGATGACGCGGCTCCACAACAGGCTTCCGTTGACGTCGAGGCTGAATACAGCGACGTCATAGTTTTGGAAATCGCTGCTGTAATTGGTTCCCGGCACAATGCCTGCGGCGTAGATATTGCCTGCCGTATCAGTGACCAGATGCTGGATTTCGGCGCCGCCTTGATATTCGCTGTTGGATGCAGTGGCGGGGCTCGCAGTCGTGCGGCGCTGCTCGTTATCAAAGTGAAATTCCCAGAGCAGTGTTCCGTTGGGAGCGTATTTCAATATGGTGGGTTGAAAGTGGACGATGTCGTTGCCGCCTGCGTCCTGGGTAATGGCCACGGTGCTGCTGCCCCCCACCAGCAAATTTCCCTGCGCATCCACCGCGCTGGTCAATGCATAGTTGCGGCCATTTTCCACATCCGATTGATAGTCCGCCTTCCAAACCGATTGATAGCAGGCGGCGAGGGCTCCCGTGGTCAAGGCAATAGCCAGTACCGGCTTGTACAGCCGTGAATATCCATATTTCATCTTGTAGTCCCTTTTGATTTATTGATATGAATATCAGGCTTCCTGTTGTGAAACCTGACTCCGGGCAGGTTAACACAGCCAAAAATCGGGCATAAGCGTCCCCATCACCCAAGGAACGACGATGAAAAAAATCCTCTGGCTCATTCCCGCCCTCGGTGCGCTGTCCTGCGCTTCCGTCGGCGCGGATGACAAACTGATGAAACCCTATCCCGCACCTGCGTCCGGCTATCAGCGCCTCGTGATCGAGCTGGCGCCGCAATCCAGCGAAGATCAGTTCAAAATCGAAATCCTGGCGGGCAAGACCCTGCAGGTGGATTGCAACCGGGTCATGCTGGGCGGTGAGCTGAGCGAGAAAGTGGCTGAAGGCTGGGGCTACACCTATTACGTGCTGGAAAAAGTCGGGCCGCCAGTGTCCACCAAGATGGCCTGTCCGCCAGGCGAGTCACCCCGCCCGGCCTTCGTGCCCGTGCGGGGTGAGCAGGCGCTGGTGCGTTACAACAGCAAGCTGCCCCTGGTGGTGTATGTGCCGGAGGGTTTCGAAGTGCGTTACCGGGTCTGGCAGGCGGGTGAAACACGCTCGGACGCGCGCCGGCGCTGACGATTTCCGCCATTCGATATCCACCGAATCAGGCAGTTAGCCATTCTTCACTCAGGTTGGCGCTTAATCACATTGCCCGACCTGACCGATTGGTACTACGCTCGCCATAGAACTCGTGGGTTCTAAAACAACAATGACATCGAGTGAGCGTAGCCACCATGCCGACCCCCCTGCACATCCTCCAGGCCCAGGTGCTGGAGCAGAAAACCCGGATTCCCTCCCTCTATGGCGATGTGGATTTCAGCATCGTGCCCGAGCGCTTTGCCGGCACGCTGGCGGACAAGAGCCTGCTGCCGGTGAAACTGGCGCGCAAATACCGGGGCAATATTCTGGCCGATGACGAGCGGGTACAGCGGGCGCTGGCCTACACCATGCTGGGTGACACGGTGGCGGATGCCTATGCCGCGCTGATGCCGAAGTATGGCTTCCGGCGCCTGATCGAGATGCTGTCCACTGCCTGCGAGAAGGGCCTCGACGCGGTGCCCGATGCGCCGCAGGAGCTGGTGGATTTCATTCACGCCATGGAGCGGATGCCGGATTGGGTGGATATGGAACTGGTGCGGGAAGGTGCCCGCGTCAGCCGCAGCCAGATGGCCACCGTGGTGCCGTTTGCGATTCGCGGCGCTTTCGTTGCCACTTTCATGAACAAATATTCCGGGTTGCCGATGGCGCTCACGGGCGCGCTGTCCAGCGAATCCTCGGTGCAGCGGGTGAAAGAAACCGCCAGCTTTTTCACCACTGCCACGCTGCCGGGAGCACTGGAGCGTCATGGTGCCGGTTTCAAGGCGGCGGCGCTGGTGCGGCTGATGCACTCCATGGTGCGCTTCAATATTCTCAAGCGTTCGAAGAAGTGGGATGTGAATGTTTACGGCATTCCGATTCCGCAGGTGGATCAGATGCCCGCCGGTACCATTCCGGCGTTCACCACCGCGTTCAACGTGGTGCGGCAACGGCGCAAGAGTTTCACCAAGCGCGAGCGCGCGATCGTGGAGCTGTGCCGCTATCAGAGTTACCTGCTCGGCCTGCCCGAAGATCTGCTGCCGGATTCACCCCGCGGCATCGTCGATACCATGCTGACCTACGCCGGCACCCTGCGTGACGGCTATGACGACGAAACCTGTGGCGAGCTGGTGCGCTCCACCATGGGCGCTTATCTGCCCACCGACAAGTCGCTGAAGAGTAAGATCTTCAACCAGTTCGAGAAGAGTTTTTCCAAGGTGTTTTTCACCCGGGTGTTTCTGACCGACTATGAGAAGTCGCGGGCGGAACAGATGGGGGTGAAACCGACGCCGCTGGACTACGCCAAGTTCGTGGCCGCCGGGGCTTTCCTGCTGCCGCAAGTGGTGGCGACCCGGGTATTCGAGGATGTGCCGCTGGCCAACCGTCTGCTGGACAAACTGCTGATCCGCCGCATCGACGATCTGCTGGTGGAGTACGGCCATGCCGAGTACACCACCGATCCTTCCCGCTACAAGGAAACGCCTGCCGCGCACCAGCATCCGGCGTGACAGAAAAAAGGGCCGGCGTTGGGGTGCGCCGGCCCGCAAGACGGGATCATGCCCGCAAGAAAATATCTCAGGCGGATTGCAGCTGGTTGTAGTGCACGTTCTGCAGTGACTTGATGCCGCTTCTGCGATTCGCTTCCTCTGCCAGCTTCAATTCTTCAGCCGTGGCGTAACGGGCATCCCAGTCCAGCACTTTCGGCGTCATCAGCTTGTGCCACAGCGGCGGAATCAGCGCGACGGCAATCGTGGCGAGGTAGCCGTTGATCATCATCGGTGCGTCGTGGTACGGCTTCAGTTCGTGGTAGGGCACCTCGCCTTGCGCGTGATGATGGGAGTGACGGGTCAGGTTGAACATGGACCAGCTGCTGAAGCGTTTGTTGGTGTTCCAGGAATGGCGCGGCTGCACTGGTGTGTGCGGATTGCGCACCATGCCGTAGTGTTCCATGTAGTTGACGATTTCCAGCAGCGCCTTGCCCCAGGCACCGGCGGCGATGAAAAACAGCAGCGTCATCCAGCCGCCCATCAGATAGGCCAGCGCCAGAATCAGCGCACTCATCAGATAACCACGAATCGCCATGTTGTGATGGGAAAGCAGCGCCAGGCGTTTTTTCTGCAGACGCTCCTTCTCGATATTCCACGCACTGATGTTGCCACGCAGGGTTGAAATCAGAATGTGGGCATAGACGTTGCGACCGCGCGGCGCGGTGGCAGGATCTTCGGTGGTGGACACGTAGCGGTGATGACCGTACACGTGCTCGATGGAGAAATTGCTGTCGAAGCTGAACGCCAGCAGCCAGCGCCCGACGAACATCGACACCTTGTCCCAGGTGCGGTGGGTGAGTTCGTGACCGGTAATGGTGCCCACCATGCCGATCATCAGGCCGCACATGATCACACCCCAGAACAGGTTCCAGCCGCTATTGGCATCCCGCGCCGTAAAAATGTCATAACCGGTGACGGACTGGATCAGCGCGCCATAACCCAGCGGATCATCACTGCTCACCTGCCACAGAAACGCGAACACGATGGCACTCAGCAGCGGCAGCGCCAGCCACAGTTGCCAGGTGAGAATATCCGGGTGCTGATAATCGGGAATGCTGATGTCGTCGCCCAGCACCGCATCCAGCGCAATGTAGCCAACAAAAATACCGAGGAAGCCCCAGGTCATCCAGTCGTTGCCCAGGGTGAAAAACAGTATCGACAGCAGGCCGATGCCGTGAAACAGAAAGAACTTTAAATAATGAAACATGGTAAGTGCCTCGTGTTGTTATCGTGCAGTTATCGTGTTGCAGTGGGAAAACGTTCAGGCGCTGCGGGCGAGCGCGGAGCGATCCAGAAATCGGTCACTGAAAATCTGCTCGGCCGGAATGCCGGCGCGCAGCAGGTGGGGTTCGGCCGCATCGAGCATGGCGGGTGGACCGCACATATAAACCTGTGCGTGGGGCTGGGCATGGGCGGCGATGAAATCCGTCACCAGTCCGCGCGCGCCGCGCCAGTCTGACGTCACCGGTTCTTCCGACAGCACGGGAATAAAACGGAAGTCCGTGGCCCAGTTCTGCTGCAGCGTGCGCAGGGCGTCCAGGCAATACAGATCGCGCTGGGTGCGGGCGCCGAACAGGAACGTCACCGGGCGCGCGCATTTGAAGGCGAGAGCATCTTCCAGCAGGGCTTTCACCGGTGCCAGACCACTGCCGCCGGCGATGCACAGGATGGGCTGCTCGCTGTCGCGCAGATAGAAATCACCGAAGGGACCTTCCACCTGCACGGCGGTGCCCACCAGCGACGGTTGCTGCGCCCACTGGGACATCTGTCCACCCGGCACGGCGCGAATGAAGAAGCGGATATCACGATTGCCACCCGCCAGCGGCGCAGTGGCAAAGGAATAGCTGCGAGGCGTTTCAATCAGGCCGGGCACCGACAACAGCGCATACTGGCCGGCGGCGTAGGACAGGGGCTGTTCCAGCGTGATGGCCAGCTCGACGATGTCGTGGGTATGGCGGTGGATCTGCGCCACCGTGCCGGCCACGCGGGCAGGGCTGAAATCGGGGCCGCCGGCCTGCAGGTTGTCCACCCGGATGGTCAGGTCGGTCTTCGGCACTGCCTGGCAGGCCAGGATGTAGCCCTGCGCCAGATCCTGCTCGCTGAGGATGTAGGCGGATTCGGTCAGCTCCTTCACCGTGCCGCGCTTGAGCTGGCATTTGCAGCTGGCGCAGCCGCCCACCCGGCAGCTATGGGGAAAGCGCACACCCTGGCGCAGGGCCGCGGTCAGGATGGTTTCCCTGGGATTGACCTGCAGGGGCGCATCCAGGCCCTCGATGTGGACGGTTTTGGGCTGGGCACCTTTGAACAGACCGAACATGGCTACCTCGCTTGGGTTTGTTTTCGTTAGATTGTCCTACAATCCTACAAAAGATAGCGAGTAAAGCCGGAGCTGACAACCGGAACGGGCGACACAGGGGCGGCTTTTTTGTCGTGATTGCGTAACCGGGGCTTCGTCCCGCGCCGGTTGCATCCGGTAAACTGCAGCCCGGACAGGCACATAGGGGAGTCAAACCCGATGAAGACATTTCTCGTGATCGGCGCGCTGGCCATGGCGCTGGGGGTGATCCTGGGGGCATTCGGCGCCCACGGACTCAAGAACAAGCTCACGCCGGACCTGCTGGCGGTGTACCACACCGGGGTGGAATACCACCTGTATCACGCCCTGGGACTGATCCTGGTGGGGGTGCTGATCAACCAGTTTCCCCAGGTGAGCGGGCTGCAGCTGGGCGGCTGGCTGCTGCTGGCGGGGATCGTGATCTTCTCCGGCAGCCTGTATGTGCTGGCCATCAGCGGCGTGCGCTGGCTGGGGGCGATTACGCCTATTGGCGGGCTGGCGTTTATTGCGGGGTGGGTGTGGATTGCGTGGAGTCTGGTGCGGGGGTGAAGCAGAGGTGGAACCCGGGTGTCCCCTACTGAAGATTGACCACCCGGAACCGCCCCGGCCCTTTACTGCCAGCCGTCGTTTCCCGACAATGGACGACCCTGAACCACAGCATTCGATTCGCGAGAGCAGTCCATGAATCCGGCCCCAACCCTTTCGGTCAGCGTCAACGGCGAACCCCGGCAATGGCCGGTGGGTACCACGATTGCCGATGTGGTGGCTGCCCTGCAGCTCACCGGCAAGCGCATCGCGGTGGAACGCAACCAGGAAATCGTGCCCCGGGCCCAGCATGGCGCCACTCAATTGCAGGCGGGTGATCAGGTGGAAATCGTCCAGGCCATTGGTGGTGGCTGAATCTCACAGAGGTAGCATCAGCATGACAGACCAACCCCTCATCGTCGGCACCCGCCAATTCCAGTCCCGCCTGCTGGTGGGTACCGGCAAATACAAGGACATGGCGGAGACTGCTGCCGCCATCGCCGCCAGCGGCGCTGAGATCGTCACCGTGGCGGTGCGTCGCACCAACATCGGCCAGAATCCCGGCGAACCCAATCTGCTCGACGTCATTTCCCCTGATCGCTACACCATCCTGCCCAACACCGCCGGCTGCTATAACGCCACCGACGCCGTGCGCACCTGCCGTCTGGCCCGCGAACTGCTCGACGGCCACAATCTGGTGAAGCTGGAAGTCCTGGGCGACGAAAAAACCCTGTACCCCAACGTGGTGGAAACCCTCAAGGCCACCGAAATCCTGATCAAGGACGGTTTCGAGATCATGGTGTACACCTCGGACGATCCGATCATCGCCAAGGAACTGGAGCAGATGGGCTGCGTGTCGGTGATGCCGCTGGCGGCGCCGATCGGTTCCGGCCTGGGCATCCGCAATCCCTACAACATCCGCATGATTCTGGAAGATGCCAAGGTGCCGATCATTGTCGATGCCGGCGTGGGCACCGCGTCCGACGCCGCCATTGCGATGGAGCTGGGCTGCCATGGCGTGCTGATGAACACCGCGATTGCCAAAGCGCAGAATCCGGTGCTAATGGCCTCCGCCATGAAGAAGGCGATCGAAGCCGGCCGCGAAGCCTATCTGGCCGGTCGCATGCCGAAAAAACTGTACGCCTCCGCGTCGTCACCCATTGAAGGAACTTTTTTCTGAACGACATCGATCACAGCGCGGACGCCAGCGCGCCGCTGCGTCGCATCCGCAGTTTCGTGCGTCGCCAGGGCCGTCTCACCGAAGGCCAGAGTCGCGCGCTGGAACAGTACTGGGATGACTACGGCCTGACCCTGGCCGATGGCAGGCTCGATTACGCCGCGCTGTTCGGTAACGCTTATCCGGTGATTCTGGAAATCGGTTTCGGCAACGGTGCTTCGCTGCTGCAAATGGCACAGCACGCACCGCAGAAAAATTTCATCGGTGTGGAAGTACATCGCCCCGGTGTGGGCAAGCTGATCAATGACGCGCACCAGGCCGGTGTGAACAATGTGAAAGTGTTTTGCGAAGATGCCATCGAAGTGCTGGCACACAATATTGCCGACAGCAGTCTCGACGGCGTGCAATTGTTCTTCCCCGATCCCTGGCACAAGAAAAAGCACAACAAGCGTCGCATCGTGCAGCCGGAATTCGCCCAGACCATTCGCGGCAAGCTCAAAATCGGCGGCTACTTTCACATGGCGACCGACTGGGAGCCGTATGCGCAACAGATGCTCGAGGTGATGAGTGCGGCGGAAGGATTCACCAATCAGGCGGGTGCCGGCAATTATGCGCCCAAGCCGGATTACCGCCCCGACACCAAGTTCGAAAAACGCGGTGAGCGCCTGGGTCACGGCGTGTGGGATCTGGTGTTCATCCGCAACCGCTGAATCAACATACAAAAACAACAATAACAAGGAAGCAGTATGCAACGACTCTTGGTAATACTGTGGCTCAGCCTGGGACTGGTGCCGGCGACATGGGCGCACCTGCCGGAAGACAGCGCGATGCTGATGCCATCGCCGTTCGAAACCTGGAAGACCCTGAGCACGCCCCACTTCCGCATCAACTATCAGGAAGCCCAGCTGGAATTTGCCCAGCAGGTGGCAGCGGTGGCGGAAACCGTTTATGCACGCCTGACCGCGGATCTGGCCTGGCAGCCCAGCGGCCGCATCGAAGTGGTGATCAGCGATGCATTCGACGGCTCCAATGGCGGCGCCACCGTGCTGCCCTACAACCGTTTTTTCATCTTCATGAACGGTCCGGTGGATGGTGAGTTGCAGGATCACGCGCCCTGGATCGAACAGGTCTTCACCCACGAACTCATCCACATTCTGCATCTGGATCAGGCCGAAGGCTTGCCGGCAGGATTGCGTCACGTCTTTGGCCGCATGTTTTTCAACTTCCCGCAGATTTTCAGCCCGTCCTGGGTCAGCGAAGGCATTGCGGTGCACGGTGAAACCGATTGGGAAAAAGGGTTTGGCCGTGGTCAGGGCGCGTTGTACGAAGCCATGATGCGGGCGGAGCTGATGAACGGTTTTCGCAGCTACACCCAGATGAGTTACCAGGGTTACTGGGGCACCGACTGGCCGTCGGGCCAGGTGTATCTGTACGGTTACTACTTTTTTGAGTTTCTGGAGAAGAAACACGGCCACGACAAGGCCATGGCCTATCTGACCAACTGGAACAGCAACATCATTCCCTGGCGCATGGACAGCCGCGCGCGCCAGACTCTGAACCTGAGCGCCCAGGATCTGTGGGCGCAGTATCTGGAGTATCTGCGGGAAAAATTCGTACCCCAGGTGGCGGCGATTGATGTTGGGTCACGCACGGCGCTGGTGAATGAAGGGCGCGTGAACAGCGATCCGGTGTGGCTGGACAATGGCGATTTCTATTTCTATCGCAACGATGGCCGCAACAAACCCACCATCGAGAAAATTGCAGCGGATGGCACGCGCGTCACGCTGGCGAAAGTGGAACAGTTCAACGAACTGGATGTGCATTCTCAGGCCGGCGTGCTGATTTCCCGCAACACGGTGTGCGACAACACCAAGGTGCACACGGACCTGTATCGGCTGCAGGACAACGGCCGCTGGCAACGGCTGACAAAGTGCGGGCGCTATCCGCGCATGGCGTGGTCGACCGATGGCAAGCAGATTGCGGCGGTGCATGTGCATGATGGCCGCCAGCATGTGGCGCTGCTGGATGAGCGCGGTGAATTGCAGCAACTGTTCAAGCCGCTGCCTCTGGGGGAAACCATCGGCCATCTCGACTGGTCGCCGGATGACAAACGGCTGGTGGTAGCGGTGCAGCGTCAGCAGACCGGCTGGAATCTCGAACTGTTGGATCTGACCAAGGGTGAATGGCAGCCGCTGACGCGCAATCGCGATCTGGAGCAGCAGCCGCAATTTTCCGCCGATGGCCAGTGGGTGTATTTCCTGTCGGATCAGAACCGGATCTGGAATGTGCGTCGCCTGCAGCTGGCGACCGGCAAGGTGGAAACGGTGACGTCCACGCCCACCGCGGTGCTGGGTTACGCGGTGGGGCCGGGTGAAAAGCTGATCCGCACGGCGGAATACAGCGCCGATGGCGTGATGCTGCAGCAGCAGGATCTGCAGGTGACGCAGCCGCACTATGTCGCCCAGTCCGCACCGCTGGCACCGCTCCTCAGCATCAACAACCAGACAGATTTCAATCCCGCCCAATATGATGTCATCGACGAATATTCGCCGCTGAAAACCCTGCGCCCCCATTCCTGGATCGCCTATCTGTACGCCGACACGGACGACAACGTGGCGCTGCAATTCCTGGTGGATGGCCAGGATGTGCTGGGCTATCACTACTGGCAATTGGCGCCGGCGTTTTATCTGGACAAGGATCAGGTAGGGGGGAGCGCGGCGTATATCGCGTATCACCGTCTGGCGCTGCTGTGGGAATCCACGGTGGATGTGGAAGTGGAATCCAGGCCCGGCGTGCTCGAGCAGTGGGATACCGAAACCCGCTACCAGGCGGTGTGGATGCAGCCGTTCAACAGTTTTGACGGCACTTTCCGTTTCGATATTGGCGCGGGCACCGAGCGGGTAGAGCGCGAGATGGAAAATTACGGCGTGATTGGCGATTTCGACGACAACTTTGCCGGCGTTGCACTGAGCTGGGCCGACTACGATCTTTATCTGCATTCCGTGAGCCCGGAAGACGGCCGCTGGATCAAACTGAATCACGAAAAGTTCAACGCGCTGGGCGATGCGTATCACCACGGCACCGCCACCACCCTGGATTGGCGCGAATATCTGGGACTGATCAACAATCATGTGCTGGCGGTGCGGCTGGTGGCTGGCAGGGCGGACGAGGATGCCAAACCCTATGAGTTGGGCGACGAGCTGGATCAGTTCGAAACCCTGGGCGGCAATATCGGCTTCGGCAAAACCGGTTACACCTTGCGTGGCTACGATGGCAATGCGCAGGGGCTGGTGGGCACCAATGTGCGCCTGCTGTCGGCAGAGTGGCGTTTTCCGTTGTGGGATTTGTTTGATGGTTTTGCCATTCCGCCGGTGGGGCTGGGTAAATCGGCGCTGCATCTGTTTGCCGATTATGGTTCCGCCTGGAACGATGGCGAGCAGCACGACTACTTTACCGGTGTGGGCCTGGAGCTCCGTCCGGCACTGCTGGTGGGTTTCAGCAACTTCAAGCTCGACAGCACCATCGGTTATGCCAAGGGACTGGATGACGAGCTGGGCGAGACCAAGGTGTATCTGCGGGTGGGGGCGAATTTCTAGCCTGCAGCGGATTCTTTTCACAACCACAGAACCGTTAAGAAGCTGGATTAAATGGCCATATTTCACAAAAAATATGGCCTGTTTGCCTGTGCTTGTGTCCGGTATCGCCGCCGGGTTTCCACTACAGTTAGGGCAATCTGACCTGGCAGGAGTATCCCCATGCGCAAGCTTCCCCGCGACAAAAGCAACGACTACAGCCGTGAAATGGCGACGGCCCGCCGCGAGGTGGTGCGCGAGGAAACCGGCGCCGACCTCACTCATGTGGGCAGCTATTCCTTCGACCCCGCCGTGCTGCCGGGCAATATCGAAAACTTTGCCGGGGTGGCGCAGATCCCCATTGGCCTTGCCGGCCCCATGCTGGTGAAAGGCGAGCACGCGCAAGGTGAATTCTATGTGCCGCTGGCCACTACCGAAGGCACTCTGGTGGCCAGTTACAGTCGCGGCATGCGCCTGTGCCGCGAGGCCGGTGGCATCCGCACCACGGTGGTGAAAGATTCCATGCAGCGGGCGCCGGTGTTCGTGTTCAGCGACGCGCTGGCGGCGCGCAATTTCGGCGACTGGGTGACAGACAATTTCGCTGCCATCAAGGCGAAGGCGGAAGAAACCACCAGCAGCGGCAAGCTGATTGAAATCGAGCAGCACGCGGCGGCGAAAATGCGCTGGCTGCGTTTCAATTTCACCACCGGTGATGCGGCGGGGCAGAACATGGTGAGCAAGGCCACCCGCCACGCCTGCATGTGGATGCTGGATCAGGGCATTCCCGGCCTGGAGCATTTCAGTCTGGCCGCCAATTTCGACACCGACAAAAAACATTCCGCCATCAATGCGCTGCACACGCGCGGCAAGCGTGTCATTGCAGAAGTGATGTTGCCGGCGCAGATGATCAAGGATGTGATGCACACCACCGGCGAAGCGCTGCATCGCCAGCGCCAGCTGTCCAACCTGGGTGCCATCATGGTGGGTTCCACCTGCAACGGCGCGCACTTCGCCAATGGCATCACTGCCATGTTCATCGCCTGCGGCCAGGACGTGGCAAACGTGGCGGAATCCCACGCCGGTTTCGTTTATCAGGAACTGAAAGACAACGGCGACTACTACTTTGCGGTCACCATTCCCGCGCTGGTGGTGGCGACTTACGGCGGCGGCACCGGTTTGCCGACGCAGAAGGAATGCCTCGACGTGCTGGGCTGCTACGGCAAGGGCAAGGTGAACAAGTTCGCCGAACTGGTGGCGGCCACCGTGCTGTGCGGCGAACTGTCGCTGGCCAGTGCGATCGTGTCGGATCAGTGGGTTTCAAGCCACGATCAGTTCGGACGCAACCGGCCCTGATGATCATCCCGTCTTTTCCTCTTCACCGTTGCTGACCCGGCGCTGCCGGGCAGTGCGGGTTTCCCTTGCCGCTCCCTCTGCAACAACGCCTATGACACCCATAGTCGCCAGCGCGTGTGCTGCGTAGTACGCTGCGGCTCATCGGGAGGGTGCGACCGATGCCCGGTTTGTGTAAACCTGTCGGGGTGGGGAGAAGGGATTCATTGGGGGCATCATGCTGAAACGTTCCAAACTGCTGGCGCCGAGCCTGGAGGAAGGCATTGAGCGCCCGCGCCTGCTGGCGCTGCTGGAGGGGCGGCTGTCGGTCACCCTGCTGGCGGCGCCGGCGGGATTCGGCAAGTCCACCCTGGCGGCGGACTGGCTGGGGCGGT
>JAGUVW010000036.1 GCA_020062665.1 Pseudomonadales bacterium | reverse complement strand
TGCTGCCGGCCTCGCGCTGGCGCCCTGCCCGCATCCGGACAGCCCTGATACTGGTTGTGACCACCGTGGCGGTAGTGTGGTGGCTGGGCCTGGCCCGCGCCCACTGGTTGCCGTCCACCTTTGTGGAAGGCGAAGGGCTGACACCACTGAAAATCGGCACGGAGTACATCCTGGCCGCCCTGTATGCCCTGGCGGCGATTCTGCTGCTGCGCAAGGGCCTGCACCAGCGCAACGACGACTGGCTGTGGCTGGCAGCGGCAGCCTGGGCGCAGGGGTTGTCGGAGCTGTTCTTCTCGCGTTACGCGGATACCTCCGATCTGTTCAACCTGCTGGGGCATGTCTACAAGGCATTGGCCTATCTGATGGTGTACCGGGCCTTGTTCGTGGCCAGCGTGCAGGCGCCGTATCTGGAGCTGGAGGAAGAACGCACCCGCCTGCGCACGCTGCTGGAAACCCTGCCCAACCCGATCTGGATGAAGGATCTGCGTGGCAGCTATGAATCCTGCAACAGCGCGTTCGAGCACATGCTTAACCGGGAGCGCATCGACATCATCGGCAAGACCGACGCCGAGCTGCTGCCGGCGCCGCTTGCAGAGGCATTCACCCGCCTGGATCAGGACGCCGCCGACCGTTTCGATGCAGTGGAAAGCGAGCAATGGCTGACATCCGGCCGTGACGAACCACGTCTGTATCAGACTACCCGCATCGCCGTGCTCAATCGCGCTGGCGAGCATACCGGCGTGCTGGGCATCGCCCATGACATCACCGACCGCAAGTCCGCCGAGCAGAAAATCGAGCAGCTGGCGTTTTACGATCCGCTGACACGCCTGCCCAACCGGCGCCTGATGTTCGATCGCCTGCAGCAGGTGCTCAACAACCGCGTCCACCAGGATTGCCAGCATGCGCTGGTGCTGATCGACGTGGACGATTTCAAGACCCTCAACGATACGCAGGGCCACAGCGCCGGCGATCAGCTGCTGGTGGACATCGCGCGCCGGCTCACCCACAACGTGCGTCATGGCGACACGGTGGCCCGCCTGGGTGGCGACGAGTTTGTCGTGATCATCGCGGATCTGGATAGCGGCGAACAGGGCGCGCTGCAGGCCAGGCACATCGCCAACAAGCTGCACAAGGCGCTGCGGGAGCCCTATCTGCTGCAACGCGACAGTCTCAACGCCGAGGGGCGCAGCCATTTCTGCACGTCCAGCCTCGGCGTGCTGCTGTTCACCCACGAAACCGGTACCCCGGAAGAACTGCTCAAGCGTGTCGACACTGCCATGTATCAGGCCAAACACACCGGCCGCGATCGCGTAAGTTTTTTCGATCAGGTGATGGAAGACCGCCTGGCGGCCCGCGCCACGCTGGAAGCGGATTTGCGCCAGGCCATCATCGCTCAGCAATTTCTGCTGCACTATCAACTCCAGGTGGACAATCAGGGCCGCATCGTTGGCGCCGAAGTGCTGTTGCGCTGGCAGCATCCACAGCGCGGCATGGTGTCGCCCGCCGATTTCATTCCGCTGGCGGAACAGACCGGCATGATCGTGATGATCGGGCATTGGGTGCTGGAAACGGCCTGTCGTCAGCTGGCGCAGTGGGCCGGTGATCCTGCGCTGTGTCACCTCACGCTGGCGGTGAACGTCAGTTCGCGCCAGTTCCGCCTGCCCACGCTGGTGGAAGAAATCAAATCCATCCTGGCCCGCACCGGCGCGCCCGCGCACCTGCTCAAGCTGGAACTGACGGAAAGTCTGCTGCTGGAACACGCGGGCGAAAGCATCGCCCGCATGAACGAGTTGCGCGCGCTGGGATTGATGTTTTCGCTGGATGATTTCGGCACGGGCTATTCGTCGCTGACCTATCTGAAACGTCTGCCGCTATATCAGCTCAAGATCGATCAATCCTTTGTGCACGATGTGCTGAGCGATGCCAACGATGCCGCCATCGCCCGTACCGTCATTGCGCTGGGCCACACGCTGGGATTGCAGGTGATTGCCGAAGGTGTGGAAACCGCCGAGCAGCACGCCTTTCTGATCAACAACGGCTGCGATGCCTACCAGGGCTATCTGTTCAGCCGGCCGGTGCCGCTGGCGGAATTCGAATCCCTGGCGCGACACTGGCTTGAAGACAGGCCGGCGACGTCGGCGCACTGATTACGATCCGGCAGACAGACTGATCCGCGCACGCCGTCAGTGTTCCGCCCAGCGCTCCTTGATGTCCAGAATCGCCGGCAATTCCTGCTCCAGCAATTCCACCACGCGGGGATCGAAATGGCGGCCGGCCTGCTGGCGAATGTGGGCGAGCGCATCCTCCACCGACCAGGCTTCCTTATAGGGCCGCTTGCTGGTGAGTGCATCGAACACGTCGGCCAGCGCCACGATGCGCGCCTCGATGGGAATCGCCTCGCCCTGCAGGCCGTGGGGATAGCCGCTGCCATCCCATTTTTCGTGGTGATACAGCGCCACCGACCGCGCCAGTTGCAGCAGACTGGAATCGCTTTCACCCAGAATTTCTGCGCCGATGATGGGGTGTCGTTTCATCACGGCAAACTCCTCTTCCGTGAGCTTGCCCGGCTTCAGCATGATGCTGTCGGGAATTCCAATCTTGCCGATGTCGTGCATGGGCGCGGCATTGAGCAGATCTTCCGCCATGTCGGCCGAAAAACCATAGGCGAGCGCAATCACGCGGGAATAGTGGCTCATGCGCATCACGTGCAGGCCGGTTTCGTTGTCCTTGTATTCCGATGCGCGACCCAGTTTCTGGATGATCTGCAGGCGCGTGTGCTTGAGTTCATCGGCTTTCACCAGCGACAGATGATTCTTCACCCGCGCCCGCACGATCGCCGGCACCACCGGCTTGCTGATGTAATCCACGCCGCCCACGGCAAAGCCGGTGGTTTCGTCCACTTCATCCTTGAGTGCCGTGACGAAGATCACCGGAATGCGCGCGGTGTCAGGCTGCGCTTTCAGCTGGCGGCAGGCATCGAAACCGGTCATGCCCGGCATCATCACGTCGAGCAGAATCAGCGCCGGCTGTTCGCGCTGCGCCAGGGCGATGGCTTCCTCACCGCTCTTGGCGAACAGCAGGCGGTAGTCTTCCTGCAGGATCTGCTTGAGTACTTTCAGGTTGGTGGGTTCGTCGTCCACCACCAGAATTTTCGAGCGTTCTTCCTGCCAGTAGTTGGCCTGTGTCATAGGCGATTCACCTGTCGTCCAGTTCCCGCAGCAGTTGCTGCAGAATGTTCAGCGCCACCGCAAAGTCGAAATTATGGAAGGCGTCTTCGATGCGGCTGACGGCGTTGCTGTAGCGTTCCGGTTGCGTGCGCCGCAGTTCCGCCAGTGCGGCATCATCCCACTCGTTGGCGGTGGCGGCCTGCTGCAGTCGCAGCAGGGCGTTTCTGAAGGCGGGCGCATCGTCCACCACCGGCGCGTTCGGCTTTTCCACCACTGGCTGGGTGTGACGCAGCAGCGTGGCCAGTTCAGCGCCGAAGTGCGGCAGCCGCTGCGCCAGACTGTCCACGGCGCTGGCACAGGCGGCGGCATCGTGTTTGCGAGCCGCGCGCTCCAGCGCCGCCAGTGGCTGTACCAATCCATCGATCGCCAGATTGGCCGCAACACCCTTGGTGCTGTGAGCCTGACTGGCCAGCGACAGAAAATCCTGTTGCTGCACCAGCGAATCCAGATCCAGCGCCAGGCGGCCATACTGGATGGCAAATTTGGTCAACTCGCGCGAATAGATCGCCGCATCGCCCCAACGCCGGATGCCCTGCTCCCAATCCAGCACCGACGCGACACTGCGCGCCGGTACCACCGGCGGCACATTGTGCACATCGATGCCGAGCACGCGGGCGATTTCCCGGTTCAGCGTGTCGAGTTCCACCGGCTTGGAAGCAAAGCCATCCATGCCGGCGTCACGCGCCGCCAGTTTGTCTTCTTCCAGCACACTGGCGGTGAGCGCCACGATCGGCGTCGGTGTCTGGCCCTGCTGGCGCTGCCAGTCGCGAATCTGGCGCGCGGCACCCAGGCCATCGAGCCGCGGCATCTGCATGTCCATCAGGATCAGATCGAAGCGCTGCTGCTTTGCCATTTCCACCGCCTGCACACCGTCGCCGGCACTGGTGACACGATGCCTGCCCTTGCCCAGCAACAGCGTCAGCAGATCCAGATTCTGCGGAATGTCATCCACCGCCAGAATGCTCAGCGGCGGCAAGGTGACGGCACTGGCCTGCCCGGACGCTGCCTGCGCCTGGCCCGGTGCCAGCGGCAAACTGAATTCGAAACAACTGCCCGCACCCAGTTCGCTGCGCACGCGAATCCAGCCGCCCATCAATTCCACCAGTTGCTTGCTGATGGTGGTGCCCAGGCCGGTGCCGCCGAAGCGTCGGCTCATGGACGCATCCGCCTGCGTGAACGGTTCGAAAATGGCGTCGATGCGATCCGGTGCGATGCCGATGCCGGTGTCGCACACGCTGAACAGCACCCGCCCCGGCCCATCAGGATAGACATCGATATCCACCCGACCTTGCTCGGTGAATTTGATGGCGTTGCCGACGATATTGGTGAGCACCTGGCGAATGCGATCCGGCGCGCCGATATAGTGTTCTTCCAGCGCGGGATCGAGTCGCAGATTGAGCGCCAGTCCTTTGCGCCGCGCCTGCATGCCCAGGGTGGACAGCACGGCGTCGAGCAGTTCCGGCAGGGAAAAGTTCAGCGATTCCAGCTCCAGCCGCCCTTTCTCCAGTTTCGCACTGTCAAGAATGTCGTTGAGCAGATGCAGCAACGAGCGGGCGGCGCTGCTGATGATCGACAGATGCCGCGCCTGTTCCGGTGCCAGTGACGTACCCATCAACACGTCGCTGAAGCCGATGATGGCATTCATCGGCGTGCGGATTTCGTGACTCATGTTGGCGAGGAATGCAGTGCGCGCTGCGGCGGCCTGCTCGGCCTTTTCCTTGGCGCGGTGCAGTTCCTGCTCCATCCGTTTGCGCGGCGTGATGTCCATGATGAAGCCATCGAGCCAGGCTGGTTTGCCATCTTCACCAAACACGCAGCTGCCCGTGTCGATCACCCAGCGCACGGAGCCATCCCGGTGCAGGATGCGGTATTCGACGTGAAACGGTTTCAGGTACTGCTCCAGATCCTGCACCAGTTGCAGATCATCCGGATGGATGCGATCGGTGTAGGCCCGCAGCGGATGAGGCAAGGTGAAATCCCGCGCCGGATAGCCGGTGATGGCTTCGATGGCATCGCTGATGAAGATCATGGGAAATTCTGGCGTCAGCAGGCAGCGATATGCGGCGCCGGGAATATTGCTCATCAGTGAACTGAGCTGGGATTCACTTTCCTTCAGCGCCCGCTCCATCGCCACGCGGGCGCTGATGTCGGTGACGAAGCCCACAAACAGGTTTTCATCCGGCAGTCGGGCATGGCCGATGGCCAGGCGGATCGGAAACACGCGACCATGCCGATCCATCGCTTCCACATCGCGCCCGGAACCGATGATGCGGGCCACGCCGGTCTGCAGGTAATTTCGCAAGTACTGATCGTGCTGGCTGTGGAATGGCTCAGGCATCAGGGTGTTGACGTTGCGCCCGGTCATTTCGCTGACGCTCCAGCCAAAAATATGTTCCGCCGCCCGATTGGCCGCCACGATCAGGCCACGGGCATCGATCATGATGATGCCGTCCACGGCGGTATCGAGTATCGCCCGCAGCCGGGTTTCCTTGGCTTGCGATGCCAGGCTGACGGCGCGGTATTTCAGCACCAGATCCACCGCCACCACCAGACAGGTAATCATCACGGTGGTGAACGCCACGCCCAGCGCCAGCATCAGGGACTGGGGTGCGCTTTCCAGCAGTTCCAGCCCCACTGGCGGCACGAACCGCGCGGCCGCCATGCCGGTGTAATGCATGCCGGTGATCGCAATGCCCATCACCGTGCCGCTGATCAGATTCAGGCGGAACGGCGACAGCTGATTCCAGCCCAAGCGGCGAATGCCAAAGCGAATCCACAGCGCCAGCATCGCCAGCAGCACCGCCACCACGATCGACAGCAGGAAAATACCCAGGTCGTAATGCAGCGCCGGCGCCATCACCATGGCCGCCATGCCCAGGTAATGCATGGTGCCGATGCCAGCCCCCATCAGCACGCCACCCACCACCAGTTCCCGCGCGCTGATTTCCGGCCGGCTGCTGAGGGACAGCGCGATCCACGACGCCGCCACACTGGGCAACATCGACAGCAACGTCAGCCCCCGCGCGTACTGCACCGGCGTGCACAGATCGAACGCCAGCATGCCGATGAAATGCATCGACCAGACACCACCACCCAGCGCGATACTGCCTGCCAGCAGCACGGCGCGCCGCCGCCCGGCAGAACGCGACTGGCGCGCCTGGGTAGCCATGTGCAGCGCCATGCTGGAGGTAAAGATGGCCACCAGCACCGACAACACCACCAGCCAGGGCTCGTAGCGGCCATAGATCAGCAGACTTTCATCCGGATATTCAAATAGATACGCGAGCCAGCCCATCCCGTCTCCAGGGGCATCAGGAAATCATCCTCAGGATTAAGGTATAGCCGATGCCCCCAGCTCTTGCTTAACGACAGGCAGAGAAGATCGCATCCACATGACGATGATCGGTGCCACAGCAGCCACCCAGCACACTCAGTTGCGGCAGGCTTGTCCGCAATTGCGCATACTGCTGGCCCAGTTCCAGCGGATTGCCCGCATCCAGTTCCGTGCTGGCATCCAGCTCGGCGTGACTGCAGCGCGATGCATTGGCGCGCACGCCACGAATCCTCTGTACCCAGGGCTCGTTGCGCTGCAGCCCGTGCTCGAAATGCGTAGGATGAGCGCAATTGATCATGAAGTAAGTAGCGTAATGATTGGTAGCCGCATCGGTCTGCTCAATCGCATGTTGCAGCGACATGCCAGAGGGCAACCGTCCATCGGTTTCCACAGTGAAAGAAATCACCACCGGCATATTCATGTCCCGCGCTGCCCGCACGATGCCAATCGCCTCATCCACATAGTTGAGCGTGAACGCCGACACCATATCCGCCGGCGAGTCGGCAAACACTGCAATTTGTTCGCTGTGATAAAGGCGCGCTTCGTCGACACTCATGCGCGCATCCACACGATAACCATCACCCCGCGGCCCGATATTGCCGCTGATCGGCATGGGCGTTGTGTCGGTTTCGTGCTGCATGCGCAGCGACAACATCAGATCAATAGCCTTGCGATTGGCCAGCGCTAACGCAGAGTGGTTGTAACCGAGCTTGCGGGCCCAGTCCGGATTCGCACGCCAGGTGGGCGCTTCCAGCACCACGCCCACTTGATGAGCGCGGGCAATCGCAAGATAACGCTCATAATATTCCCGTAGAATGATCAGGCCCGCTTCGGATTTCAGCAGGTCGAACGCTGCAAAATGGGGCAGTTCTATCCCCTGATGAAAGACCAGGGTCGTTTCCAGGCCGCCGTCTGTCAGAAACAGGCGCGAACTCAGCTGAGGTAATTGATTGCGATAGTGGGCCATAATATTTTTCCTTGAAAGAATGTGTGAATACAGTCAGCGTTGCTGGGAGTGCATTGATCCAGATCGACGACGCCACGATAGTCGGAAACACATCCCACCCCTGCAGTCATATCGGCAACAAATCGGACATTTCTGCCATGCAAAACAGAACTGTGAAAATTGCCATTCTGGTGATTCCGGAAAGCACCGCATCGGTGATCTACGGCTTGTATGACATGCTGCTGTCCACCGGGCGCGACTGGCACGTGATCACCGAAGGTCAATCCGGTGTAGAACGCATCGAGGCATTTCTGGTGGCTCGCAGCTCCACGGAACTGGAGATCTGCAACGGCGTGAAGGTGACGCCGCACTATGCACTGCATGAATGTCCCACCGTGGATGTTGCCTGTGTGCCCGAGGTCAACCTGCCACCGGACGCGCCCCTACAAGGCCGCTTCGATGCCGAGATCCAGTGGCTGCAGCAATGTCACCAACAGGGCAGCATCCTGGCATCTGCCTGTTCCGGCAGCATCCTGTTCGCCGAAGCGGGAATGCTCGATGGACGCGAAGCCACCAGCCACTGGGCCTGGTGCGACATGATGCGCAAACGCTATCCCAACATCAGCGTGCACGCACAACGGGCGCTGGTTACCACCGGCGAAGGCCAGCGTCTGATCATGGCCGGCGGCGGCACCTCGTGGCTGGACATGGCGCTTTATCTGATTGCCCGCACCGTGGGCGTGGAAGAAGCCATGCAGGTAGCACGCATTCATCTGATCGACTGGCATGAAACCGGACAACAACCATTCGCACGACTCGCGCGCACCCGACAGGTGGAAGATTCCGTCATCGCCCGCTGTCAGCACTGGATCGCAGAGCATTACCAGGCACGCAATCCGGTGGCCGGCATGGTGCAGGAATCCGGTCTGCCGGAGCGCACATTCAAACGCCGCTTTCAGCAGGCTACCGGCATGTCACCCCTGCAATACGTGCACACACTACGGCTGGAAGAAGCCAAGCACATGCTGGAATCCACCACGCTTTCCATCGACGCGATTGCCAACGAAGCAGGCTACGAGGACACCGGCTTTTTTATCCGCCTGTTCCGCCGCGAAGTGGATCTGACCCCAGCGCAATACCGCAAACGTTTCGGCAACCTGCGCACCCAACTGAGCCAGTCATGACGCCGTGACAAAAGGGCTGCCGACGTGAAAAGTACGCGAATTTCTGCCGCACAAACACGCTTAAATTCACACTCTGCCGGCTTCTATACTGCGTGCTATTTTTCTGCATTTGTGCTGGAGCACTGCCCGATGCCATCCCGTCGTCATCTTGTTGTCACCTCACTGAGTCTGCTGGCCGCCGCCAGCCTGAGCAGCGCGGATGTCCGCGCCGACGAAAAGGCCCGCATGACCGTGACCGTGACGGCCAGCGGCACCGATTCCACCCGTTCTGAAGGCGAGTGGAGCAAAGGCGCGTTTTCGTATCGCGCGCAGTTCACCACCACGCTCACCACCGACGGCAGCCTCAGCAGCGTCAACATGTACGATCCCGCCTACGCGCAGAAAGCCGCAGCCGAAGCCGCCCGTGTGATGGAAAAAGTGCAGAACGCCATGCAGGGCAAATTCAGTGACGAGGAAGAACCGGAAGCCGAGGAACGCTACCTGCTGTACATCGGCGAGATCGATTGCCCCGCCACGTTTTCGATTCAGGTGAATGAAAAAGTCCAGGGCGAATACGCAGACGTGGGCGGCATGCAACCCTACACCCAGACCTTCACCGCTGATTACAGTGGCAATCCCGCCGAGCGCAACATGATCTGCGTGGGCAACAACAGCGTGCTGGATATCAAGGACAACACGCTGTATCGCAGCACGCTGGGATTTCCCGCCGTCAAGGGGCACTACGTATTTCACGAAACCAACCGCGGCAATCTGCAGGACAACAAGGATTCGCAGCACAAGGCATTGCCCAACATCGTGAGCGACTATGTATTCAAGACCCTGCAGGTGGCGCCGCTGAAAGGCCAGCACAAGGCCACACTCACGCCCACCGAACCGGTGCTGACCCGCGTCGGCGTGTACGATGGCTACCAGGGCAAGGTGGACGTGGAAATCACCTGGGATTTCGAACGGTTGAAGTAAAACCGGCGCCACATCAGGGCAACTGCCAGCGCATGCCCAGCGTGAGCAAACGGCCGGTGCCAGGGGCGCCCACATAATTGGGAGCCCGGTTTGCGGGGGAATAGTATTGCTTGTCGAACAGATTGTCGGCGTGACTGTACAGCTCCAGCGCGTCGGTCATGCGCCAGGCCAGGTGCGCTCCCACCAGCGTTCTGCCGCCGAAATCCGTATATTCGAGCGTCGTGATGTCCGCCGGAAAATCCTGTTCATTGGAATCCCGTTTCGGCCCCTGGTAGTTGGCGAACAGGGACGCCGTCCAGGCTTGGTATTCATAGGAAACGCTGCCGCTGAGCAGACTGTCTGACTCGTCGCTGGTTGCGTCATCCAGATGATGCAGCTGGGTCAGCGCCAGCCGCGACTGCCAGCGCCGCGTCCAGCGCATCTGCCACTCCAGTTCCAGCCCGGACATGGACAGATTGCTGTTCACCCAGGTGCGGCGCAACAACGGTGTCACCTTTTCCACGATGGCAGCGTCGATGCGGGCATCGAACAAGGTCGTGGAGACATAACCACGGTCGAAAAAGTGCAGCCAGATCACTTCCACGGTATTGGCTGTTTCCGGTTTCAGATCCGGGCTGGCCTGGAATTCCGGACTGATCACGTGCATTTCGATGGGACTGGGCGCGCGGAATGCTTCGGAGTACAGCAGCTTGAGCGTATCGCGCTGCCCCGCCTGCCACACCAGGCCCAGACGCGGACTCAGGTGATCACCCACATCGGAATAGTCGTCCCGTCGCAGCCCCGCGGTCAGCTCCAGATTGTCGACAATCTTGTGCTGGAACTGACCGAACCAGCCGCGAATGATGCGGCCTTCTTCCGGCGCCTGCTGCGCCTGGATCATAACAGGATTGAGCGGCGTGCCGATCTGGTAAGAGGTGTCGCGCAATTCCGGATTGCGCCATTCCCATCCCAGCAGCCAGCGTGATTGCGCCAGCTTGCCCTGCACAATCCACTGCGTGCCGCGCTCCCTTTCATCAGTGGAACCTTCCAGGATCAGGTAGGGTACCAACGATGGCGCGGCGCGAATGGCCAGATCCCGTTCGGCGAAAAAAATCTGCCCCTGCAGGGTCAGATCGAAAGCCAGATCCTGTTTCCAGCCTACGTTGGCCAACTGCGTGCGCGTGTCACGATAATTGCCGGTTTCATCCACATATCCAGCCACGTAATATTTTTCGGTGTCCAGGCTGGTGCCCATCAGACTCGCAGAAAACGCGCCCAGATGGCCACGCAGATAAAGGTCGTTGGCGCGGAACGGATCGCTGCTGTTCACCCATTCCGGTGTGGCCGGATTGGGCGAGGGTTCGAACAGGCGCAGATTCTCGCCACCACTGCGGGTATCGCGGGCGTACAGTTCCACTGCGCCGGCGTCGCCATCCTGCCGCCACTGCGCACTGACGTGAGTGTGATCATCGGTGCCGGCTTCCGCCACCAGTTCGCGCTCGCTGCGGGTGATGATGTTGATCACACCCATCATGGCATTGCTGCCGTACAACGCCGATCCCGGCCCGCGAATGAACTCCACCCGATCCACGTGTTCGATGGGAATCAGATTCGTGTGCTGACCTGCGCCGCCATTCCATTCGTTGTTGATGCGCTGGCCATCCACCAGCACCAGGATTTCCCGCCACGCAGCGCTGCTGCGCCGGCCACGACTGGAGAGTGAAAAATTCAAGGTACCATCATCCACGCGGGAGCCCTGCAGTCCCGGCACCAGATTTACCAGCTCGGTAAGATTCTGCAGGCCCAGGCGACGAATATCGGCGCGGGTATAAACGGTCAGCGAGGATGGAACCGACGCCAGATTTTCATCCTGCAGCGTGGAGGTGGTGATCTTCACCTGCAGCAGCTCTTCCATGGACAGATCAAGCAGGTCATCGCCGGGCATCGCTGTCACCGGCAACGGCAAACCACACAGCGCCAGAACCAGCACCCACGGGCGCAGCGTCTGTCTGTGATAAGGCAGAATTGAACGGGCACAAAAATTGGTCACCGACGGTGCTTCTCCCTGACGCGCTGACCGGTATGTGTCTGATCCACAAAGTCTAGACATATCATGACTTTTTTCCACCACGCTCAACATCAGGCGCAATGGAGCGCCATCCCGCCTGCACCAGCGCGTCGCAAAAATAATCCAGCACGCCACACAAACGCCGGCTGCCTTTCTGCCCGAACACAGCTTCACTTTGTCACAGCACCCGATTCGCAATCACCCTACTATGACGTTGCTCGCTCGTGCCGCAGGACAGCGACAACGCCATCAAAATTTTTGGAGAACACTTGATGAAAACCTTGCAGAAAAAGCTCGCACTGGGTGTGCTCGTGGCAGCGGCCACCACACCTGTATTGGCCGTGGATTTTGAAGAAGGCGGTTACGCCGGAACCACCGACGAAGGTCACGACACGGTGGTGTACAACTTCCTCAAACATTTCAACTATGAGCAGTACTACTACTCATACAAACACCAGTGGACCTGGAACAACAACAACCGCGTGGATGCGATGGATTTCGCCATCTTTGCCGGACATGGCAACAAATGGTTGATCGCCGGCCTGGACGGCAACGTCAACCTCGCCACTGCCGGTTCATCCGCGCATCTGGGTTACGGCAACATGGATGCGGAGTTCGTTGCCTTTCAATCCTGCTACGTAGTGCCCAGCCCCATCGAAGTCACCGACTGGTGGTCGAACTGGACCAGCAACAACAACGGCATTTTCGATGGACTGCATCAGGCCATGGGTTTTCACACGGTGAGCTGGCAATCCACCGATCAGAAAGTCACGGACTATTTCGGCCCCCGCATCAAAAACAATTACGCGGTGTGGCAGGCCTGGTTTGATGCCATCAACGCCAAAGGCAAGAGCGACGAGCATGGTTCCGCTGTCATGCACCCCAGCGCCGACGGCGATCGCTACGGCAGCGTGGTAGCCGATCCGCCGATCAATCACGGCAGTCTGCGCCTTTGGTACCAATACTGATCAGGATGAAAAGGAATCGAACTCATGAAACTGCATAACATCACCATGAAGAAAATCGCGCTGGCTGCTTCCGCCATCGTGCTGGGCAGCGTCACCACTTTTGTTCACGCTGACATCAAGGGACTGGAATTGCTGGATCGCATCGGCCAGGAAAAAGTCGAACTGAAAACTTACTATGCCGCCACGCCGACCGCCGCTGAACTGAGCGCGCGCAACAAGCTGGGCAGTGTGATGGGGCGTGCCAGTGGCGTTGCCTTCGCCCAGGACAAACCGCTGCGCCTGAGCGAAACCCGCATCGCCTTCACCAGTGCAAGCGAGCCATCGGCCACCTTCGAGGTGGACAGCCGCACCGGCAACTTCCTCTTCAACGGCGGACTGATGAAGTACAGCAAGGACAGCAGCACCCCCGATCTGCCCCAGGACATTGATCTGCCCGCGCTGGCTGGCAGAACGCTGGAACAGTTCGGCCTGAAGATCGATCCCGCTGAAACATTCGTCGCTCACATCGGTGGCCTGAATATGTCCATCGCCGACGGCAGCGGCAAGTCGGAAATTTTCGAGAAGCTGAAAACCGTGCGTCTGGGCCGTACGCTGGATGGGCTGAAAGTGGAAGGCGATGCCCGCATCGTGATGCAGCTGGGTGAGCAGGCCGAACTGGCAGCGCTGGTGTACCAGTGGCCACGGCTGGAAAAATCCGTGCGCCTGTCCAGCGACATGCTGCAGAAACCGGACAGCATCCGCGCCAGCGCCAAGCGGGAAATCGAAGTCATGGCCAAAAAAGCCCTGGGCGCCGAGCTGACCCGTGCCGAACTGGTGCTTTACGATGATGGCCAGGGTGTAGTGGAACCGGCTTACTACTTCGTGCTGGAGCGTCAGATGGATCTGGGCGATGTGGAGCCGGTCATGATTCCCTACGACTTTTACGTGCCCGCCACACTGAAACCCGCTGCGCTGTTTCCCCAGATGGAAGTGGCGCCGAAAAGACCCGCCGATGGCAGCGACACCCTGGCAGTGCGCTCCGCCAGCAACAGCTGAACTGGTGTCAAAAAATGCGGGGGCGGTTGTGGCCGCCCCCGTTTTTTATTCCGCAATCATACGCACATCGTTGCAACACACCACACTGCCAATCTTGCACGACACTCTCAGCGCTCGCCGTGCTGCCGCTCCTGCTGTTCCAGCGCCCGCGCCACATCGCCCGGCGATCCGGTGCGTCGCGCCAGCAGTTCATAGGCCACCGGCACCACAAACAGGGTAAAAAATGTTGCCGCCAGCGTACCGGCCAATACCACGATGCCAATGGCAAAGCGGGTTTCGGCACCGGCGCCGCTGGACAACAGCAACGGCACCGATCCCGCCGCCGTCGTGATCCCGGTGATGATGATGGGACGAAAGCGCACCTGGGCCGCTTCCTGAATGGCATCCTTGAAATGCTGACCTTCGTCACGCAACTGGTTGGCGAACTCCACGATCAGAATGCCGTTCTTCGATGCCAGCCCCACCAGCATGATCAATCCGATCTGCGTGTAGACATTCAACGTTCCGCCAGAAAGGTAGAGACCCAACAGGCCACCGGCCATCGCCAGCGGCACCGTCAGCATGATAACGAACGGATGCACAAAACTTTCGAACTGCGCCGCCAGCACCAGATAGGTGATCAGGATGCCCAGCAGGAAAATGAATAGCACGCTGCCACCAGCATCCTTGAAATCCTGCGACTGTCCCTTGTAGTCGATGATCACATCCTCGGGCAGATGCTCGCGCACCAGATTTTCCAGGTGGGCAAGGGCTTCACCCAGCGCAAGATCCGGCGCCAGATCCGCTTCCAGCGTAATCGCCCGCACCCGGTTGTAACGGTTGAGCGTGCTGGAGTCCGCCACTTCCTCCAGCCGCACCAGGTTGGCCAGCGGCACCAGCTGATCGAGGCGGTCGGATTTCACGTAAATGTTCTGCAGGCTGGTGGGTGTGCGCTGGGCCTCGCGCTCACCTTCCAGAATCACGTCGTACTCCTCACCCTGATCCACATAAGTGGTGACACGGCGGGAACCGAGCATGGTTTCCAGTGTGCGGCCGATGTTGCCAACGGACACGCCCAGATCTGCGGCCCGGTTGTAGTCGATCACCACCCGCAGCTGGGGCTGGGTTTCCTTGTAATCCCAATCCACACCCACCAGGCCGGGATTGTCGGCTTCGATCAGATCCACCAGCTGATCGCGCCATTCCACCAGCTGTTCATAGGTGCCGCCGCCAATCACAAACTGCACGGGTTTCTGCAGGCGCGCGCCAAATCCCTGCCGCATGATGGGGAACGCGCGCACGCCCGGCAGATCCGCCATCTTTGCGCGGATTTCTTCCATGATGTCGAAACCGTTGCGACGCACTGCCCAGTCATTCAACACGGTGATGACGATGCCAGTGTTGAAGGTCTGCACGCCACCGAAATTGCGCGGCGCGCGCACCAGCAGTCGGGTGATCTCGCCTTTTTCCACGTACGGCATCATGCGCCGTTCAACTTCATCCATGTAATCGGACATGTATTCGTAAGTGGCGCCTTCGGGGCCGTTCACCATCAGGAAGAAGGCACCGCGATCCTCCTTGGGCGCGTATTCCGACGGCAACTGCTGGAATATCCAGTAGCACAGCACCAGCAGTGCCAGAAATCCCGCCACCACCACCGCCGGCCACGCCAGGCAAAAATGCACCGCGCGTCCATACTGCTGCCGCAGCCAGCGAAAACTGCTGTTAACCAGGCGCACCATGCGGCCATCATCATCCGTGGGCCGCAATACCTTCGACGCCAGCACCGGTGACAACGTCAACGCCACCAGCGTGGAGAAGCACACCGCCGCCGTCATGGTCAGCGCAAATTCAGAAAACAGCCGGCCCAGATCACCCTGCAGGAATGCGATGGGCACGAACACCGCCACCAGCACCAGGGTGGTGGCAATCACTGCGAATCCCACCTGACGGGCACCGCGATACGCGGCCAGCAGCGGCGGCTCGTTGTATTCCTGCATGCGCCGCACGACGTTTTCCAGTACCACCACCGCGTCATCCACCACCAGGCCAATCGCCAGTACCAGCGCCAGCAGGGTGAGAAGATTGACAGAGAATCCCAGCATCCACAGTGCGATCGCCGTGGCGATGATCGACACCGGCACCGTCACCGCCGGCACCAGCATGGCCCGCGCGCTGCCCAGGAACAGATAGATATTCAGGATCACCAGCACGATGGCGATGGCGAGGGTGATGTACACCTCACGAATGGCGCTTTCGACGAACACCGAGGAATCGTAACTCTGCTCCAGACTCATGTGCGCCGGCAGAATCTGGTTGATTTGCTCGCGCACCTGCTTGGCACTGCGCGCCACGTCGATGATGTTGGCGGTGGACTGCTTGACGATGCCGATGCCCACCTGGGGAATGCCATTGCCACGAAACAGCATGCGCGATTCTTCGGTGCCTTTTTCCACCCGCGCCACATCCCGCAGCCGCACCAGATAACCATTGCTGCGACGGTCGAGCACCAGACTGCCGAAGGTGTCCGCATCCTGGAAATTCCGCTGCACCCGCACGGTGAACTGCAGATCGCTGCTTTCGACATAACCGGCGGGCAATTCCACATTTTCGGCCCGCAGCACATCTTCCACGTCGTTGGCAGTCAGGCCCCGCGCTGCCAGTTGATTGCGATCGAGCCAGATACGCATGGCGTAACGCTGCTCGCCACCGATGCGCACCCGCGACACGCCGTCGATCACCGAGAACCGGTCCACCAGATAGCGATCGGCGTAGTCGGTCAGCTCGGGAATGGACATGCCCTCGCCCACCAGGTTGAACCACATGATCACGTCATCGTCGCCGCTTTGCTTCTGCACTTCCGGCGGATCGGCTTCGGCCGGCAGATCAGCGATGACGCTCGACACCCGGTCGCGCACGTCGTTGGCGGCAGCATCCATGTCACGGCCGATATCGAATTCGATGGAGATGCGCGAACTGCCATCGGTGCTGCTGGATTCCACAAACTGGATGCCTTCGATGCCAGCGATGTTGTCTTCGATGATTTGGGTAATGCGGGTTTCCACCACGCTGGCAGACGCGCCGGGATAAGTGGTGGCGATGGTCACCACCGGGGGATCAATGTTGGGATATTCACGCAGCGGCAGACGTTCGAACGCCACCAGACCCAGCGCCACCAGTATCAGGGAAATGACCGCCGCAAATACCGGGCGCTTGACTGAAATGTCCGACAGCAGCATCAGCGGGCTCCCGTCTGAGCGGTCTCGTCCTGTACCCGGATGGGCATCTGATCACGCATTTTGAGCGTGCCGTGGGTCACCACCTGATCGCCCGCCTGCAGTCCTGCGGTGATTTCCACCTTGCCCTGCCAGCGCGATCCGGACTTGATTTCCCGTCGCTGCGCCCGCAGCACACCGTCGGCATCAGGCTGCGCCAGAAACACAAACTGCTGCTGTCCCTGCGGCACCAGCGCCAATTCCGGAATCACCAACGCATCGCGCTCCAACGTCAGCAGATCCACTTCCATCAGCAAACCGGGGCGCAACAATCCATCCGGATTGGGAATGGTGGCGCGCACGGTGATGGAGCGGGACACCGGATCGATGCGGTTGTCGATAGACTGGACGACGCCACGGAATTCGTGATCACCCAGCGCGCGGGCACGGCCGACAATATTCATGCCAGGTACCAGGGTTTGCAGGAACACCGACGGCACACCAAAGTCCAGTTTCATGCGGCTGTCGTCAATCAGACTGGTGATCACATCGCCCGCTGCCACATACGCGCCCGGACTGATGTTGCGCAAACCCACCACGCCATCGAACGGTGCAATCACGCGGCGATCCTGCAGCCGCGACTCGATGGCAAGCACGCGGGCGCGCGCCACGTTGTACTCGCGCTGCCGCTCATCCAGCAGGGAACGCGACGCATCACCGCGACCGATCAGTGACCTGATGCGTTCCAGTTGGGCGTTGGCTTCTTCCAGCGTGTATTGCGCTTCCTGCAGCAGGGCCTGTTCTTCGGCACTGGACATTTCGGCCAGCAGATCGCCTTTTTTCACGCGCTGTCCGCTTTCGAACTGCAACCGCTCCACGATCGCCGATACCTTGACCGACAGCTCCACCGATTCATTGGCCTTGAGCGTGCCCAGCGCCTCCACCCGATCCGCCACGGATTCGATCACGACAGGCGCCAGCTTCACAACCGTTTCCTCGCTTGCGGCGGCGGGCATCACAATGACTGCGGCCAACAATACTGCGCAGAGGCTTCGCATGTTTTCACTCTCCTGTCGGAACTGCTGGGTGTCGAATACTGCAATCGCGCTGCCGGGATTACGGCAGCGCTTTTACCTGTTACTGCTTTTCGAGCAGCTTTTTCAGCGACTCGTTGAGTTTTTTCTTGGCGCGGTCTTCCTCGGCCTTGGCCTTCTGCCGCAGCTCCTCCTTCAGCGCCGCTTCATCCGCGTTGTCCATGCCGAGTTTTTTGCCCAGCTCCTGCGCGCCCTTGTCACGCAATGCCACGGTGGCAGCCTGCTCCAGCACCTTGCCCACGGCCTTGCTGTCGGGGCGGCACCAGTCGGTGGCGGCAGTTTCCAGATTACCCTTGCAGCGCACGGGCCACTTCACACCTTGCAGATACTTGTTGTCATCCAGCGCCGACAGCACCACACCAAAGCGGTAATCGAAACCTTTCTGCAACAGGTCGATGTCACCGGATGCACTGAGCTGGCCTTCGCCGGTGTCGGCGCTGAAATCCGGCATCAGCAGATGGCCGTTCTCGATCACCATGTTGGCGAGCAGATTGCGAATCTCGGTGTCGCCTTTCAGCGCCTTGGGCAGCTTGTCCTGGTAGTCCGGCATCAGCGCGGTGAAATCACCGAGCTTGCTCTTCACGGCATCCAGCGCAATCTGGTTCACGTTGACGCCGTGCACCACCGTATTGGCCATGTTCAGATTGATCTGCCCCAGCGCCTGCTTCAGCAAGGTGTCCATGTCGTTGCCCGTGGTGGTGGTGTCCAGCTTCATGCTGGTGCGGCCCGACAGCAGTTGCGCGCTGACGAAGGGCTTCATCAGTTCACTCACTTCGATCTGGTTCAGGTCGATCTGGGTGGTGATCTTCGGCTGGGCCTGACGTGCATCCAGCAGCACCTTGCCGGCCAGCGATCCCTGCAGCAGTTTGGCGCCCAGATCGGTGATCTGGATGTCGCCGTCGATGGCCTTGATGCTGAGGGCGATGTCACGCATGGCAATCTTCTGCACGATCACTTCGCCGGCCTTGAAGGTACCCTTGAGATTCAGCGTGCGCAGGGTTTCCACCGGAATCAGTTCTTCCGCCGCGGCAGTGGCGCTGGGCGCTGCCTTGGGCGCTGGTGCAGCAGTGGCGGCGGTTTCCGGTGCGGGCGGCGGCAGATACTGATCCGCGTCGAGCTTGTCCAGTTGCAGCGCGAAACGGATCGCCTGCTTGCTCACATCCACCACCGACACTTCACCATTCAGCGTGCTGGCATCCAGTTTCAGCGTCAGCGGTTTGAGCGCAACCTTGTCCGGTGTCCCGGCAAAATCCGTGTTGAACTGCACCCGCGTCAGCGCGTTGGCATCCTGCGTTACCGGCGCGTCCATGCCCAGAGTGGTCAGCAATTCTTTCGCGTTGAACACGTCGCTGGCCAGTTGTCCCTTGAATGCGGGCGCAGTGGTGACCGTGGTTGCCGCCACCTGCAGACGCGCCACCAGATTCGCCAGCTGCAACCGCTCCAGTGTGACATCGGCCTTGTCCTGCTGCTGATCGAAACGGGCATTGCCCTGCAGATTCAACGCCAGCGGTTTGGCCACGATGCCTGCGATCTCCGCCGCCAGATTCATGTTATCGATGCCGAACTGTTTGCTCTCCAGCAGCGCGCTCACGTTGCCTTCCAGCCGTGTGTTCACATCCAGCCCGGCCTGATCACGCACGCGGGCTTCCAGCAGCAGCGGGAATGGTTCCTTCAGGTTGACGTCTTTCAGTTCCAGCAGCGGCAGATCCACCGTATAGGCGGCCTTGGCAGGTTTGTCTTCGTAGTGGATAGTGGAGGAATGAATGCGCACCAGCGGAATGAAAACATCCGGCGTGGTGGAAGCGGTTGTCGGCGCGGGCGGTTCGCCTGCTGTTGCTGTGGCGGGCGCTTCGGTTGCGGTGGCCGGTGCAGTGCTGTCTGCCATCTGCCAGTTGTTTTCGCCCTTCTCGTTGACGATCAGGTTGGCCTTCAGTCCGCCAATATCCAGCGCGTCGATTTCAATCTTGCCCGACAGCAGCGGAATGATGCGCACGCCCACCGCCATCTCGCCGATGTGCACCAGCTCAGGCTGACCACTGCGCAGCGCCAGGCCGACATCCGCTGCACCGAACCCCAGCACCGGATAGAAGCGCCAGCTCAGATCACCGCCCAGCTTCAATTCCACGCCAGCGCTGTCGCGGGCGATACGGCTGATGTCCTCACGATAATCATTGGGATTCACCAATGTCACCAGCAGCACCACGGCCAGTGCCAGCAGCGCCACCGCGCCCAGTACGGCAATGACGATTCCCTTGATCACCCCTTTCATCGTTTCACTCCTGTTGTGGTCTTCGATGGATCTGAATGATAGCACTGCCCGCGACCGTGCCGGAGCCCATATCCTGCTTTGGGCAATCGATTTGGCTACAGGTTCCGGTCTGGCGGTGAACCTGAGGGGCTAGAACGAAAAAGCCGGCCATCCCGCGAGGAATGACCGGCTTCACTGCAACGCAGCTGATGGCAGAAACCGTCACAGCACCGAGATCAATCTCATGCTGCTACCGGTGAAACGTTCGCCGTAAGATGAGCTCTGGGCAGTGACCGCCATGCTATAGCGCCGACCCAGGAATGGCAGCACCAGCGGCGCGCGCACCGTCCAGCTCACGGTACGCACCGAGCCATCCGCCAGCATGCCCACGGTTTGGGTCGCCGCGCCGGACACCAGGGTGAATCCGCTGGGCAGGATGAGCGTGACCGTTGTACCGTGCGCATCGAGATCGCCGCTGTTGCGCACCTGGGCCGACACAGTGAACTGCGCGTAGGAACTCACCGAGCTCGGCGCGATCAGGTTGGGCGCCAGCTGCGGCCCCACGGCAGCACTGAAGTTTTCTTCCGTGGCCAGTGCAAAGGGTTCACTTGCTGCACCGTCGAATGAACTGCTGTAGGCATAGACTTTCACCACTGCCGGCATGCTGGCATTCGCCGCCACCTGATGCACGTTGTCGCGGATGCTGACATCGGAGTCCACCTGGGCATTGTTGGTTTCGTTGTACAGCTTCAGATCCAGATCGCTGAGCGCGCGGAAGCTGGTGGGTGTGGCCGCGTTGTTGTAATCCACATCCCGCTCCCACACCAGCGTGGCCTTGTCGCCGTTGTAGGCCTGCCCCTTGTACAGCTTGTAACTGCCGGCCTGTCCTTTCGGCTTCACGCTGCCAATGAAGTAGTCATCACGATGGAAGTTGGCGTGCCACAGATCCAGATAGCCCCAGCCGTAGGTCTTGTTCCATTCCTTGCCGGTTTTGGGGCCATCGTCGGCGGTGGTTTCGGTGTTGTTGTCTTCCCAGGAATCCGCCGTATTGATCAGCACCGCCTTGATCGCCTTGGGATCCCAGTTACCGGAATCGGTGAGCAGCAAGGTGCCGGCACCCACCTTGGGTGCGGCAGAACTGGTGCCGCCCAGATTGGAATAGCCGCCCGACGCGTTGCAGGTCATGGTGTTGTTGCCCGGTGCGCTGATGTCCGGCTTCTTGCGGCTAAGCACCGTCGGGCCGCGGCTGCTGGATGCCGTGATCACATCGTCTGCGCGACTCACGGTATTGGCATCGTTCATGTTCGCCACCGTGAGGCCGTTGAAATTGTTGGCCGGCACCGTCATGGTGTTGGTGCCAAAGCCCTGGTTACCCGCCGACTTGGCCCAGCTGGTGCTGTAATCGAACACCAGCGCGTCGACAAAGCGCGAAAACGCATGCCAGTCGTCGCCGGTGGCATCGCCATTGCCCCAGCTGTAGTTGATCACTTCCGGATCGTCGCCCGCGCTGCGCACCATCCAGTCGGCGCCGGTCATCGAGGTGGAAGTATTGCCGGCGTTGTCCACCAGAATCGCATTCAGTCCGAACGCCAGGCCGCGATAGGTGGCGTTGGTGCTGGCATACATGCAGGCCACACCGGTACCGTGACTATCATGAGAGGCATAATTTTCATAGAACGTATGTCCGCTCAACGCTGCATGGGTTTCCAGCACGCCGCCATCGAGCACGCCCACATCCCATACACCACCGTCATAGCCGGCGCTCCAGAACCAGTTCGCCCCCAGCGACGACACCTGATTGTCCAGCTCCGGTTTGCCGGGATGGTCGTACACCACTTCCGCGACACCCTGCAGATACGCGACATCCTTGAGTGCACCCGCCGGAATCACCGCCGACACTGCATTCAGCGTGGTCAGGCGCTGGCCGATCTTCACGCCCATCGCCTGCAGCCGCGCCACGGCGTCTTTCTGCACGGATGCCACAGCATCTTCCGAACTGCGGGCGATTTCGGCGCGCATGCGTTTCACCAGCGCTTCCCGCTCCACATTCAGTTTTTTGATCTGCTCCTTGTCGGCGTCGGAAATGTACTGCAGCAGCAGCTTGCTGTGCTCGATTTCCTGATCCTGGCTGGCGATGGATTCCTTGGGCAGGTAACGTTCGTGAATGGTGCGAACCTGTGCTGCCAGTGCATCGATATCAGCGGAATAGGCGGCGCGGATCTTTTTCGCTGCCGCCCGCTGCGGCTGATCACCGAACAGAATGATCACGGGCAGGCTGTCCTGACTGGCGGCCATTTTTTCCAGCATGGGATCGATGCGGATCACGGCATCGGGCCTGACGATTTCTCTTTTGACATCATCATCGGCCAGCAGCGGTTGCGACAGCGCCATCGTGACAAGCATGACGGCATGGGCGAGCGGTTTGGGGGAAAACAAAGGCGAGCGTTTCATGGGAATCTCCGTGTCATGGCGAACTTTTTGTTGTGCAAGCATTGCAAGCGCGACCCTCATGGTCGCCAACACAGAATGATTCAACGGCGCAACGGCGGCAGCGATTTACTGCCCGTCGGCCCTGTGATTTTTGGGCGTCACAAAAACCGGCCAAGTGAGCGGGCGGAATGCGGCTTTTTGTCGCTTCTGCCGGTGCGCAACATCTTCGACACAAACTCGACAAACCGTGCAGCCACACACAATTGCCGCCATAGTGCCTGTCGAAACAGCACGTTTTGGCAAAGTGAGTGGCTGTAACCATGTACCGTTGGCAACACCTGGAATTTCTGCGCACCGAAGACAGTGACAACGCCCCGGCGTCAGCAAGCCTGTCATCCATGTTGTTTGACACGGATAGCTGGCTGCAGCGGGAATGGGATGACGACCAGAACGACAACCAGGATGACAGCCGAGCTGGCACAACCATCGCGGTGGAAAAGGATGAGACGCCATCGCTGACCGACCATGATCTGCTGAGCCGGGAGCAGGAACAGGCGCTGGCCCGCGCGCTGCAGCACCAGTTCGAACAGCTGGCGGTGCAACTGGCGTGGCCGACAACACAGGACATGGATCGCGATGCCCTGCTGGAAGCGGCCAAAGCAGCCAGTCAGCAGAAAGCTGATGCCGCGCTGAACGCCACGCTAAACACCATCATCCAGCTGCGCAATGAGTTCGTCACGTCCAACATCCGTCTGGTTTATTTCACCGCGCGGCGGTACCTGGATCGCGGGATGGAGCTGGATGACATGGTGCAGGAAGGCATTCTGGGATTGATGCGCGCCGCCATCAAATTCGACGCAGCCGCGGGCGTGCGCTTTTCCACTTACGCCTACTGGTGGATTCAGCAGGCAATCCGCCAGGCCATCGGCAAACAGCGTTCGCTGATCCGATATCCGGCCAATATCACCACGCAGGTGAATCGTCTGTACGCCGTGATGCAGCGCTACCGCACGCAAAACGGTGCGCGGGCCGACATCGCCACGCTCAGCGCCCAGACGGGGCTGCCCGCAACCACGGTAGAAGATCTGCTGCGCCTGACCAATCTGTGTGTGTCCGCCAACGCGCCGCTGCATGACGAAGGCGACGGCACACTGCAGGATCTGCTCACCGACAACGACACGCTGCCACTGCCGGATCAGAACGCTGAACGGCTGCAACTCCAGCAGCACATCCACACCTGGCTGCAACAACTGGATCGGCGCGCGCAATGCATCGTGCGCCTCAAGTACGGCATCGGCTACCGCAAAACATTTTCACTCGACGAGATCGCGCCGCAAATGGGTGTGACGCGGGAACGGGTGCGGCAGATTCTCGACGAGGCGCTCGGCAAACTGCGCGCGCTGCCGGACATCACAGCGCACTGACGCTCAGATCGATGCCTTCCTGCTCCAGCACGGATTGCAGCAATTCCTCCATGATGGCGCGGGCCTGGGCGGTGCGCAGATAAATGTGGCGATGCAGATCCTCGCCGGCCCTGTCCTTGCTCTGACACTGGCTGCTGTAGGTTTCGAACGCCAGCAGCTCCTTGATGATTTCCGCCAGGTGATGGGGACATTCGCAATCGATGGACGAACTCATTTCTGCCGCGGCCTGCAACGCGCGATCGCTGTAGCGACGATCCGGCGCCTGCTGGCTCACGAATAAGGCCGGCTGGCGTGGCACCGGCACATTCACCATGCGCTGCAGCCACTGCGCCAGATCGTTGCGATCGAACGGCGCCTTCACCGTCTGCACCCCCAGGCTGCGCAGATAGGCCACATCCTGCTGACGGGCATAGCGGTACACCAGCAGGTTGGCACGGGCGTTGACGCGCTTGAACAGATTGCCCAGGGGCTTGGCCTCGGCGGCACTCAGCGAGGGCTGATCCACCACCAGCAGATCCGGAGGCCCAATCAGTTCCGCCGCCTGCAGCGCCTGAACATGGGCAAAGCGATCCAGCCGCTCCAGCCGGACGCTGCCCGCCAGCACCTGCTCCACCTGCTGGGCCAGCTCGCTTCCTACCACGGCCGCCCGCAACGCCGGACGGGCTTGGCCTCGGGGTTCCACCTGGGTGAACGTCGCCAGGGTTTCCTCCAGCTCGTCATCGGTGAGTGGCGCCAGCTGGCCAATCGCCATGCCCTGATCCACACATTTCTTCAGCAGCAGCAGGCGCTGCAACGCGTCTTCGCTGTAAAGGCGGCGGCCGCTGTCGGAACGCACCGTCGCCACCGCCTGGTGACGCTTCTCCCACACCCGCAGGTTGTGCACGGTAAGCCCGGTGAGGCGCGCCACGGCGCCAATGCTGTACGTCTTCATGCTGTTCTCCCGGCTCTTTGCCAAAACATAGACTATTAGTAGACATTATAGATTTAATTCCATTATTTCCACTACTGTCTAGAAATAAAGCAGCTACAAACATAGACACCAAGGAGATGTATCATGAGTTACTATCAAGCCCCGCTCGACGATGTCCGCTTTCTGCTGTTCGACCTGTTCCGCATCCAGGAGCACTATCCAGCCCTGACCGGCCAGAGTGAATTCAGCCAGGAACTGGCCGACAGCATCCTCACCGAAATGGGCCGGTTTGCCAGCGGGGTACTGCAGCCGGTGAACCGCAGCGGCGATGAGGAAGGCTGCCAATACCACCCCGACAGCCGTAGCGTCACCGCGCCGCCTTCTTACCGGGATGCTTTCCGCCAGTTCGTGGACAACGGCTGGCCGGCCCTCACCGCCCCCACCGCATTCGGCGGGCAGGGGCTGCCCTATATCCTGGGTGTGGTGTTCGACGAACTGTGCGCCGCCACCAACACCTCCCTGAGCATGTATTTCGGCCTTACCCACGGCGCCATCATCGCCCTGTCCGAACACGCCAGCGACGACCTGCGCCAGCGCTATCTGCCACCCCTGATCAGCGGCCAGTGGACCGGCACCATGTGCCTCACCGAACCCCAGTGCGGCACCGATCTGGGCATGATCAAGACCAAGGCCGTACCCGCCGAAAACGGCCGCTACCGCCTCAACGGCAACAAGATCTGGATCACCGGCGGTGAACACGATCTGGCAGAAAACATCATCCACCTGGTGCTGGCCAAGCTGCCGGACGCGCCGGCCGGTACCAAGGGCATTTCCCTGTTCCTGGTACCCAAGGTGCTGGACGATGGCCGGCGCAACGGCATCTATTGCACCGGGCTTGAACACAAGATGGGCATCAATGGCTCCGCCACCTGTTTCATGAGCCTGGAAGATGCCGAAGGCTACCTGATCGGCGAACCGCACCAGGGCCTGCGCTACATGTTCTCGATGATGAACTCGGCCCGGCTGATGGTGGGTGTGCAGGGGCTGGGCCTGGGGGAAGCGGCCTACCAGACCGCGGTGAAATTCGCCCGCGAACGCATCCAGGGCCGCTCGCTGGCCGGCGTCCAATCCCCCGATCTGGCTGCCGATTCCATCCTGGTTCACCCGGACGTACGCCGCATGCTGCTGAGCCAGAAGGCACTGCTGCAAGGGGGCCGCGCCCTGGCCTGCTGGGTGGGTATCAATCTGGACATCAGCCATTACCATCCCGATCCGCAGCAGCGGGAACAGGCCCATGATCTGGTGGAATTGCTGACCCCCATCGTCAAGGCGTTTCTCACCGATCAGGGCTACCGGGTCTGCGACCTGGCCATGCAGACACTGGGCGGTTCCGGCTATACCCGCGACTGGGGCATCGAACAACTGCTGCGGGACTGCCGGATTTCGCGCATTTACGAAGGCACCAACGGCATCCAGGCACTGGATTTCGTCGGCCGCAAACTGCCCCTGCACGGTGGCCGGGGTGCCCGCGCCCTGCTGCAATCCCTGCGCGAGATGGCCGGCACCTGCGACGACGAAAACGTGCGTAAAACCCTGCAGCACGGCCTGGGCGTGCTGAACGAAGCCCTGATGTGGCTGACCATCAACGGCATGCAGGACAGGGAACAGGCCGGCGCCGCCGCCACACCGGTACTCAACCTGTTCGGCACCGTGATCCTCGGCGTGCTGCTGGCCCGCAGCGCCCAGGTATCCGGCGACAGTGCCCGTCAGCAGGTGCGCGACTTCTATTTCGCCGAACACCTGTCGCAGGTTGACGCCCAGCTGGCGGTAATCAAGGCCGGCAAACAGCACCTGATGGCACTGCCCGCCGCCGCGTTCTGATCTTCTGCCCCGCCAAGGCCACCGCGCACCGCCGGGGTGGCCTTTTCCCATCCGGCAAACCATCTAATCAATTTGGATGATGTGGAGCCTGTAACGCGACGCTTATGATCAAACCTGTCCAGCACCCGTCGGGCATCATATTAATAAGACCAGTGAGGAACACACCATGTGGGTAGGCCGCATTCTTGACGACAAAAAACACAAAGATATGAAAGACTTCAATCCGCGCGCCATCGCGGAGCAGGCCCGGGAAGTGCTGGCCACCATCAAGGAACCGCAGCGCCGCGCGATTCTGGAAAACTTCATTGAGCACGCCGAAGCCGAATGCACCGGCGACTATGACAAGCTGATTGCCAGCTGTTCCAGCAAACACCAGACCTACGCGGTTTACGGCGCTGGCGAAGCCATTGCGGAAATGCAGCCCAAGTCCGTGGAAGAGATGAAGGATTTCTACCGCATGCTGGTGGAAAGCAACGTCTACATGATCCACGGCGACATCGAAAAGCTGATCGTGGGCGATCACGAACTGTATGTTGAAATCATCCTGCATCAGCTGTATCCGGGCGAAATGCTGCCTGCCGCATTCGGCGTGGAATTTGGCGCGGAAGGCGAGGTGTGGCAGCTGACCCAGCGCGTCGCCACCGTGTTCTGCTTCGACGACGAAAACAAGGGTTGCGCCGAGCATTCCTTCACTGACGGCGTCACCAAGCCCGAGTGGCTGCGCAAGGAAGATCCTCGCGCTGTACCCGCGCAATTCTGGAACAACCCGGTCTCAGGCCCGCGCAACAAGCCGTTCTGATCGCAACATTGCCAAAAAAAAGACCAACAAAAAAGCCACCGCTGTTCGCACCGGTGGCTTTTTTCTTTCTGTGAAAGATTTCAGTCGATCAGAACAACCGACACTGATCGAAGATCACCACCGGCCCCAGCGCCAGAATCAGATTCGCATAATCCAGACAGCGCACGCTCCGGTTACCTTCGCTGCGGATGGCCACGGCCTTGGTCAGGCTGCGCAACGCCGGTACGCCGGTGGTCACCGGATTGTAAGAGAAATCCAGCGCGCGCAATTCAGTGAGCAGCGCCAGCCCCGTCACATCGGCGATCTGGTTGCGAGTGATGGACAATCCCTGCAGTGCCGTCAGTGATTCCAGCCCCACCGTATCGAACAACAGATTATTGTCCAGCACCAGCGACACCAGATTTGGCATGGTCGCAAGCGCCGACACATCATCGATCCGGTTGTTCATCGCGACGATATTGCGCAGCGAGGCCGATCCCGTCAGCCCGTCGAGCCGGGTCAGCTGGTTGGACGACACACTCACCAGATTCAGCCGGGGCAACGCCGTGAGCGGCGTCAGATCCTGCACCCGGTTCAGATCCAGCGACACCGACTGCACCTCGGTGAACTGCTCGATGCCACTAAGCCGCACGATGCCCTGATCCACGCAATAAATCGCCGTGAACTGTGCGACATGAGTGAAGCCGGTGGACTGCAGGCACGCCCGCAATTTACCGTCCGTTATCAGTCGGTAATCGATGCGCGGCCCGATATGGATCGTCACACTGTGCTGCGCGTTATAGACCGTATTGTTGGGGCCGACAGAATACGCGGTGAGTGTGTAAGTCGTGGTCTGCGCGGGATACACCAGCAAGGAACCGCTGGGCTCCACCGGGCCAATATCCGGCTCGATGGTCACACCCGTCAGCTGGAATTCATCGCTGTCCTTGCCGGTAATGCGCCATTCCAGCCGGCCGAATTCATTGCCCTGGTCATCAAGAACCGATTCGCCGGTAAAGGTGACCGTGGGCCTGCAGGCAGCGAGTGGCAACAGCAGCAACAAGAGAAAAAAGCGGGAAAGACAGGTAGTACGCGAGGCGAAAGAAAGAGCACGAGCAAGCATGACAGTGGAATCCCCAATCTTGTTTTTGTCTTCAGGAAAGCCTGTCGTACTGCAGAATCGACATTCAAGGAACCGTTGCAGTGTAGCACCAACTGGGGAATATCAAGCATCAGAACTGTTCAGTGAATCGCCAAAACTGGAACCGCTCGTCGACTGGCGGCAAAAATCCGTCGCAAGGTCGCGACGGCATCACAACTCCAGATTCAAACCAATGGCCAGCGTTGCGTCATCCGGCTCCGGCGCAACACCGGATTCATCCGCCTTGGGTTTGTCAACGCGATCCCAGTAAACTGCCACCTTCAGATCCAGCGCATCCGTGAGATCCACTTCCAGCGACAACTCCGCATGGTGCTTGGCACGGCCGGATTCGTCATCACTGAAAATCACCTGGTAAGCGCCGTCCAGATCCACATCGTCTGTCAGCTCGTGTTCATACTGGGTGGAAAAGAACAGCGCCGGGGAATCCACTGTATCCTTGTCACCCTGCAAGGTATTGGCGTAGCGGGTCAGCTGATAACCGGGGCCCGCCGTGAATATCCAGCTGACGTCCTTGTTGTCGATGGCGTAAAGACCCAACCCTGCACCTACCGTCCATTCATGGGCGATGTTCTGGAACGGGTCACGGTAGTAGTTGACGCTGGCCGGACGAAAAAACCAGACCCGGTCGATGCGGTAATCGTAGGTGGCGGTGGCGCGGTGATCGTTGGCATTTTCCACAGAGTCGTAATAGGAATAGTGGCCCAGATAACTGAAGCGGAACGTACTGAGCGCGGTTTTGCGCCGCAGCTTCACCGACGGATTGAAATCCTGCTGCTCCACGTTGCCAGTGCGCAGATTGAGTGTCAGCGAAATATCACCCGTCCACAGATCGCGCTCATTGGGCGTGCCCTTGGCAATGCTGATCACCTGATCCAGCGGCAATCGAACATCCGTGCCCAGCACCACCAGCTCCTTGTCTTCCGTGATCAGATACCCCACCGCTGTGTTGTTGTTGCCGTAAAGGATGGCCATGGGCTTCGCCGACATCACCTGCCGCACATCTTCCCAGTCCAGCTCCAGAATCCCCAGTTTGTCGCTGTCGAAATCCAGCACATCCCGTTCCAGACTGCGCAGCTCGCCCTTCAGCCATTCACCGGATGTCAGCTGGATCCAGTCCCACTCCGTATCGGTCTGCGGACTTTGGGGTTGCCATTTCTGCACCATGGGAATGGGCAGCGCGTCCCCGCCCCTGGCAGGCTCGCGGAGTGACGGCTCCGCCCCATGCGCCAGCCCTGCCAGCAGAACACCAGCAACACTGGCGATAAAAAAACGGAGTGGTGTGTGCATTGATACCTGCTGAGATTCATTGCGCCGAAACAGCGTAAGGATTGCCACCCAGCGCGTTGGAGATGTCGGCGATGGCTTTCTGCGCCCGCACACTGTTGCCAGCGGCATCCAGCGGTGGCGACACCACCGCGATACCGAACTTGCCCGGCGCCACGGCGATGATGCCACCGCCGACACCGCTCTTGGCGGGCAGGCCGGTATGGTACAGCCATTTGCCGGAATCGTCATACAAGCCTGCTGTCGCCATTACCGCCAGGGTTTCCGGCACGTTTTCTGCCTTCATCGCCTGCTTGCCTGTCACCGGATTTTTTCCGGCATTGGCCAGCGTTGCCGCCATCTGGGCCAGATCCTTTGCGTTCACGCCCACCGAGCATTGGCGGGTATAGATGTCGGTGGCACGCAGTGGATCGGTGGTGATCCGACCATAGGCCGCCATCAGCGAGGCAATGGCACGGTTGCGCTGGTTGGTTTCCGCCTCGGACTTGTACACGTCTTCCAGCACCGTAAGTTTGCGCCCGGCAAATTCGCTGTAGGTGGTGAGTATGCGGTTCCAGATATCGTCATAGCCACTCCCCTTCACCATCGAAGTTGCAGTGATCGCGCCCGGATTCACCAGCGCATTCATCTCACCGCCCTTGTACTGCTCGATGGCCACGATGGAGTTGAATACCTGCCCGGTTGCATCAACGCCCATGGTTTTCTCGATCGACGCCACCCCGGACTCATCCATGACCATTGCCATGGTAAACACCTTGGAAATCGACTGAATGGACACCTGGGTTGTTACATCCCCTGCGCTGTAGACCTTGCCATCCACCGTCACCAGCGCAATGCCGAACAGGTTGGGATCCACCTTGGCCAATGCCGGAATGTAATCCGCGTTTGCCCCATCCTGCAGCCCCTTGTACTGGGTATAGGCTGCCTGCAGTGCCTTTTCGATCGTGGCCTTATCCAGATCCGCCGCTAACGCTGGCATAATCGCGACTGCCAACCACCCTGCTGCTGCCGCTATCACCCGTCTGAATGCTGTCATGGTTGAACTCCTTTCACCGAAGCTGATCGTTGCGTGAAAAACCCGCTCGCCCGTGGACTATATCGGCATAAAAAAAACAGCGTCAAGCAGGAAAAAATCATTCACCGTGAGAATGCGCTGAATCAGAATCAGCGAATTCACTCCGCATGCAGCAGGGACGAAACCCTATACTCACCCATAACTGCAACATTGCGCAGCTAAGGTGGAAACGCTATCCCATCCACCTTGCACTTTCTCGGAGTTCACCATGCGCACATTCATCAGCGCCGTTGTGTCAGGTCTGTTACTGCTTTCAGCCCTGCCTGCATCGGCTCTACAACCTGCTCACCACCTGCCGGAGCGTTCTGCCGGCAAAGACGAAATCCAGGTAGGGCCACGCCCGTATTATCTGGTGGAAGACATGGATCAGGGCGCATTGAAGCGCAAACTGCAAAGCTGTGCCGAAGGCCCCTTCAAGCGCAGCGATTTTTCCATCGGCCATCGCGGTGCGCCGCTGCAGTTTCCCGAGCACACCAAAGAATCCTACGAAGCGGCCGCCCGTATGGGTGCCGGCATTCTGGAGTGCGATGTGACCTTCACCAAGGACAAGGAGCTGGTCTGCCGCCACGATCAGTGCGACCTGCACACCACCACCAACATCCTGGCCACTGAACTGGCCAACAAGTGCAGCGTGCCATTTTCGCCTGCGCAGTTCGATGCCGATGGCAAGCTGATCAAGGCGGCGAGCGCCCGTTGCTGCACCAGCGACATCACACTGGCGGAATTCAAGACCCTCACCGGCAAAATGGACGCCGCCAACAGCAACGCCCGCACCGTGACCGAATATCTGAATGGCACCGCCAAATGGCGCACGGATCTGTACGCCGACAAGGGCACATTGCTGACCCACAAGGAAAGTATCGCGCTGTTCAAACAGCTGGGCGTAAAGATGACGCCGGAACTGAAATCACCCATGGTGCCGATGCCGTTCGACGGCTTCAGCCAGGAAGACTACGCGCAGAAGCTGGTAGACGAATACAAGCAGGCCAAGGTGCACGCGAAAAACGTATTCCCGCAATCGTTCGATCTGAACGACGTGCTGTACTGGATCAAGCGTGAACCGAAATTCGGCAAGCAGGCGGTGTACCTGGATGGCCGTTACGGCAACGCCGGCTTCAATCACCGCAATCCCGCCACCTGGACACCGGACATGAACACACTGGTGGCCGACGGCGTGCGTATCATCGCACCACCCATCTGGATGCTGGTGGAAGTGGAGAACGGCCAGATCGTGCCTTCGCTGTACGCCAAATCCGCCAAGGCGGCCGGACTGGACATCATTACCTGGTCATTCGAGCGTGATGGGCCGCTGAAAAATGGCGGCGGCTGGTATTTCCAGACGCTGAACGGTTTGAATCCCAACCCGGACAGCGTGGAGCCTGCGGTGATCAATAACGACGGCGACATGATGAACGTGCTGGATGTGCTGGCGAAAAAAATCGGCATCATCGGCATCTTTTCCGACTGGCCGGGCAGCGTGACCTATTACAGCAGCTGCATGAAGCTGTAATCTCGCTGCCACACTTTCCACTATCATAAAAAAAGGCTGCATCCCGTCATGGCGATGCAGCCTTTTTTCGGTGGGATCAATCAGCGAATCAACAGACTGACCGTTGCATCCTGCGTCACATCACCCTGGGTGAAACGCACCGTGGCGGCGTAAACGCCCTTCGCCAGATCCGTGCGGGTGAGCCGCGCCCGCCAGCTGCCGGTGCTGTCGTACTGCACATCCAGCCAGTTTTCACCGCTGGTGCGGTAATAGATAGTCTGCTGCCACTGTGGATCTGTCAGCACGTCGCCATTGACGCTCATCTGCAGGGGCACGATGTTGTTGACGTTGGCAAGGCGCAGCACCGAGAACACATGAGGCTGGGGAATGCCGTCCACCGCAGTGAGCTGGATATTCCATTCGCCCTGCTGGATGCGGGCAATGCCGATGCCGGGCACGAACCACAGATCCAGCGGGATAGCATCCAGCAACGGCTCTACCCAGGGATAGTTCATCAGAATGAGCGCGCGGGTGATGATGTCCACGCTCAAGCGCATGTCCAGGCGAATGTGGCGGGCAGGTTGCGCTGGCAAGGCGCCGATGCTGATCGACTCATTGCCTGCCAGTCTGGCATTCAGCGTAACCGGAATTTTGTAGGTGCCGGCAATTCCGGTGATCTTCACATTGGCATTGCCGGAACTGCTGTAGGACAGCGCATTTCCCAGAATCCGGCGCGGCGTATCGAACATCAGATCCAGATAGACGGGCGTGGCACCTTCGATGGCTCGCAGATAGATTCCCTTGAGCCCAACCTCGTGGGTGGTGCTGGTGATGTATTCGACGCGCTCATCGGGATGCTGCAGGGGAAACACCCGCTCATCACCATTGACCAGCGCCTCGCCCATCTGAGACGGCTCTGCCTGATCGTCATAATAGAGCGCCATGCCGGGGAAGACGGGAAAAAACACGTTGGTGGTCAGGTCGGCCGCAACGGGCGGTGCAGGGGGCTCGCCAGCGTCCGGTGGATTGTTGGTATTGTCCGGCTGCCCGGTTCCCGTGTTGCGGTCATCCGAGGTGACCGAGCCAGAGGTCGAGCCACCGCCTCCCCCGCCACCGCAGGCCGCAATCATGGACAGCAGCAAAATCAGCGCACCGGCGCGAAAAAAAATCGTCATGATGAGGTCCCCAGAATCATTGTTGTTATAGCATCTTGCGGCTGGGTACTTTACCAGAATCAGTTTGCAATTCCTGTTGCGGCCGGCACATTCTGACAGAAGGCAAACCACGGCGACCTCAGCGCTGATTCACCTGCCAGTCACACAGCGATGCCCAGCTGCAGCGCGAGAATTTTGTTGCGCAACCAGCGATTGGCGGGATCGTCCTCGACACTGTCATGCCAGTACATGTGCACGCCCAGATCCGGCAGCTCTGTCGGCATCGGCCAGATTTTCAGTTCCGGATCGAATCCCGAATAACGGGTCAGACTTTCCGGCACGGTCAGCAGCATGTTCGATTCGGCCACGGTGCGCCAGGCCACGAAAAAATTCTGGCAGCGCATGCCGATTTCCCGGTGCATGCCCAGCCGGCTCAACTCGAAATCCTCTACTGTGGGGCCACTGCGGCGCGACGACACCACCACATGACGCTGTTGCAGATAACGCTCCAGTGTCAGCCCGCCCCGCAGCTGCGGATGACGCTTGCGTGACACCACCACAAAGCGGCTCTCCATCAACTTGCAGTGACGGATCGCGGCACCCACCGGCAGCAGCACATCGAACGCCAGATCCAGCCGGCCGTTGCCCAGCTCCGCCTCCATGTCGCGGCGGGCCACCCGCGCGCTGGCGATCTGGGTAAGGGGCGCTTCCCTCTCCAGCACCGGCACCAGTTGCGGCACCAGCACGGTTTCCACGATGTCGCGCATGCCCAGCACGATCTGCTTGCGGTTGGTGGCCGGGTCGAAGCTCACCGGCGCCGCCAGCGTCTGTTGCAGCGCAGCCAGGGCATCCCGCACCGGCTGGATGATGGCGTGGGTGAGCGGCGTCGGCATCATGCGCTTGCCGGCGCGGATAAACAGTTGATCTTCATAGACTTCCCGCAACCGGGCCAGGGCATGGCTCACCGCCGGCTGGGTCAGATTCAGCAACTGGGCCGCCCGGCTGATGGAGCCTTCCCGATAAATGGCTTCCAGCACCCGGTACAGATTCAGATCCACCCTGCCAATATGCATGTAATTAATACCTACTGATCAATACTATTCATTGGCTTAATTATGCCGGGTTCATTAGGCTTGATCAAAATCCCACAAAGGAGCGCACCATGGACTTCAGCCACTCCCCCAAAGCCCAGGAAATGATGGCCCGCGTCAAAGCTTTCATGGACAAGCACATCATTCCCAACGAACGCGCCTATTACGAACAGCTGGGGCCCGATCACGGCGACTGGGCAAAGTGGAAGGTGTCGCCGCTGATGGAAGAGTGGAAAGCCATGGCCAAGGCGGAAGGTTTGTGGAATCTGTTCCTGCCCGATGAGGAATACGGCGCCGGCCTGTCCAACCGCGATTACGCGCCGCTGGCGGAAATCATGGGCTACACCCCGTTTGCATCCGAAGCGTTCAACTGCAGCGCGCCGGACACCGGCAATATGGAAGTACTGGTGAAATACGGTTCGCCGGAGCAGAAGAAAAAATGGCTGGAGCCGCTGCTGGAAGGCACCATCCGCTCCGTGTTTTTCATGACCGAGCCGGGCGTGGCTTCTTCCGACGCCACCAACATGGAAGCCACCTGCGTGGTGGAGGGCAACGAGGTGGTGATCAACGGCCGTAAATGGTGGAGTTCCAACGTCGGCCATCCCAATTGCAAGATCGGCATTTTCATGGGCGTCACCGATCCCAATGCGCACCGTCACGCGCGTCACTCCATGGTGCTGGTGCCACTGGATACGCCGGGCGTGAAAATCGAACGCATGCTGCCGGTGTTCGGCCGCTACGACATGCCGGAAGGACACGGCGAAGTGTCGTTCACCAACGTGCGCGTGCCAATTTCGAACATTATCGCCGGGCCGGGGCGCGGTTTTGAAATCGCGCAAGGTCGCCTGGGCCCCGGCCGCATCCACCACTGCATGCGCCTGATTGGCGTTGCGGAACGTGCGCTGAAACATCTGTGCGAGCGGGCCACCAGCCGCGTGGCCTTCGGCAAACCACTGGCGAATCTGGGTGGCAACCGCGACATCATCGCCAACTCCCGTCTCGACATCGACTGCGCCCGCCTGCTCACCATGAAGGCCGCGTATCTGATGGATACCGTGGGAGTGTTCGGCGCACTCACCGAAATTTCCGCCATCAAGGTGGTGGCACCAAACGTGGCACTGAAAGTGATCGACGCGGCGATCCAGATCCACGGCGGCGGCGGTGTCAGCGATGATTTTCCGCTGGCCGCGCTCTACGGCTATGCACGCACCTTGCGTCTGGCGGACGGCCCGGATGAAGTGCATCGCGGGATGATTGCAAAATACGAACTGAAAAAATACGAAGCGAAAACACACAAGTAATTCACGCTACGGAATCCGCATGCAAACGATCAAAACAGTCGCGATCACCGGCGGCGCCAGCGGCCTCGGCAAGGCCCTGGCCCTGCGCTTCGCCCGCGAAGGCTGGAATGTCGCGATCGCCGATCTCAATCAGGCCCGTGGCGATGAAACCCTGCAGCAGCTGAAAACCAGCGCGCGCGATGCGTTCTTTTCACTCTGTGACGTGCGCAGCGCCAGCGACATCCTGCACTGGCGCGACGCCATTCTCGCGCGCTGGAAACGCATCGATGTTGTGATCAATAACGCCGGTGTTGCCACCCACGGAGCCATCGATCGCAGTTCCGAGGACGACTGGAACTGGGTCATCGATATCAATTTGATGGGCGTGGTGCGCGGCTGTAAATATTTTACTGAAACGTTCAAGCAACAGGGCTTTGGCCATATCGTCAATGTTGCCTCGATGGCGGGCCTGATTCACTCGCCGGAAATGAGCAGCTACAACGCTACCAAAGCGGGTGTGGTGGCGATCTCTGAAACCCTGCGCGGCGAACTCAAACCTTACGGCATTGGCATTACCGTAGTGTGCCCCGGCTTCTTCCAGACCAATCTGGCCGAGTCCACCCGTTCGCCGGACGCAGACGCCAGCAAAATGGTGAGCAAGCTGCTGGCTACCTCGGCGATTAGCGCAGATGACATCGCCGATATGATCTTTTTGGCCATTGCACAAAAGCGCTACCTGGTTTTGCCGCACGCCAGTTACCGCAGACTCTGGTATCTGAAACGTTTTCTGCCATTCCTCTATGGTCGCATGATGGATAAAATCGGCCGGAAAATCGCACTCATGCGGTCACACAAGAAAAACATTTCAACAGAGGGATCCCCCACATGAACGACCAGGTACTGGATCAGGCAGGCAAGGTGCGCGAAGGCGAAGAGCTGGACGCCACCATCGTGACCAACTTCATCAAAAACGTCGTGCCCGATGCGCAGGGCACCGCCCGCATCAAGCAATTCCCCGGCGGCGCCTCGAACCTGACCTACGCGGTTTCCTTCGATAACAAGGAATACATTCTGCGCCGCCCACCCTTCGGCAAAAAAGCCAAGTCCGCCCATGACATGGGCCGCGAATTCCGCGTGATGCAGAAGCTGAAGCCGGTGTTCCCCTACGTGCCCGAGATGGTGGCGTTCTGCCAGGATGAAAGCGTGCTGGGCTGCGATTTCTATGTGATGGAACGGCTGATCGGCATCATTCCCCGCGCCGACATGCCCAAGGGTGTGAATCTGACGCCGGAACAGGGCCGTGAACTGTGCCTGAATTTCTGGGATCGGCTGATCGAGCTGCACAAAGTGGATTACCAGGCCGCCGGCCTGCAGGATCTGGGCAAGGGCGAAGGCTATGTGGTGCGTCAGATCGAAGGCTGGAGCAAACGTTTCCGCGATGCCAAAACCCCGGACGTGCCGGACTACGAAAGTACCATGCAGTGGCTGCACGCCAACATGCCGGAGCAGGTGGGCGTGTGCGTGATCCACAACGATTACCGTCTGGATAACGTGGTGCTCGACCCCAACGATCCCACCAAGCTGATCGGCGTGCTGGACTGGGAAATGGCGACGCTCGGTGATCCGCTGATGGATTTCGGCAACACGCTGGCCTACTGGATCGAAGCCACAGATCCGCCGTCCATGCAGTTCCAGCGTCGTCAGCCCAGCCATATTCCCGGCATGATGACCCGCAACGAAATCATCCAGTACTACTGCGACAAGATGAACCTGAGCGCCGACAATTTTCTGTTCTATCAGGTGTACGGCGTGTTCCGCCTGGGCGTCATCCTGCAGCAGATCTACTACCGTTTCTATCACGGACAGACCAAGGACCAGCGCTTTGCCAGTTTCGGCATGATGGTAAAACTGCTGGAAGAACAGTGCCGTGAACTGCTGAAAGGCAAGATCTGACACCATGGCTGCAATCTATCTGATCCGGCACGGACAGGCATCGTTTGGCACCGCCAACTACGATCAGCTGAGCGAGCGTGGCATCCAGCAGGCCGCTGCACTGGGGCGCACTCTGCGCGAGCGTGGCATCGAGTTTGATGCCGCGTATGCCGGCACCCTGCAGCGCCACGCGCAAACCGCCGAGCACTGCCTGAACGCGATGGACAGTGGATTGCAGCCAGTCAAACTGCCGGGACTCAACGAATACGACCACGAGGAAGTGTTCGCCCGCCACGTTCCCGAACTGACCGAGAAAGCAAAACTGGCGCAGTATCTGGCCCAGTTTCCCAACCCGCACAAAACCTTTCAGATCGAATTCGAAAAAGCCGTGAAGCGCTGGCGCAGTGGTGATTTTGATCCCGAATATTCGGAATCCTGGCTGCAGTTCCGCTCCCGCTGCATTGATGCGATACAGCTGATTCGCACCCAGCCCGCAAAATCCATTGCAGTGTTTTCATCGGGCGGGCCCATCGCCACCATCACCGGCCACACATTGGGCATTGCCGACGACCAGATCGTTGAACTCAACTGGAACATCATCAACTGTTCCGTCACCTGCCTGCTGTTCAACGCCGAGAAAATCAGCCTGCGTTACTTCAACGATTTTTCCCACTTCGATGCAGGCGACAAAGCCCTGCTGACTCACCGCTGACCACACACGAGGTTTTGACACGATGAACAGGAAGAATCCCTTCGATCTGAGCGGGCGCATTGCACTCGTCACCGGCGCCTCCCGCGGCATTGGCGAAAGCATTGCGAAGCTGCTGGCGGCACAAGGTGCCCATGTCATCGTGTCGAGCCGCAAGGTGGAGGATTGCCAACGGGTAGTGGACGCCATCAAGGCCGACGGCGGCAGCGCCGAAGCCCTCGCCTGCCATATCGGTGACCTGGATCAGATCAAGGCCACTTTCGCTCACATCAAAAGCAGCCACGGCAAGCTGAACATCCTGGTGAACAATGCCGCCGCCAACCCTTATTTCGGCCATGTACTGGATACGGATCTGGGCGCCTATCAGAAGACGGTTGACGTGAACATTCGCGGCTACTTTTTCATGTCGGTGGAAGGCGGCAAGCTGATGCGGGAAAACGGTGGCGGCGCCATCGTGAATGTTGCATCGGTAAACGGCATCATTCCCGGTGCATTTCAGGGCATCTATTCCATCACCAAGGCGGCAGTGATTTCGATGACAAAAACCTTCGCCAAGGAGTGTGCTGGTGCGAACATCCGCGTGAACGCCCTGCTGCCCGGCGCCACCGACACCAAGTTTGCCTCTGCGCTGGTGAAGAACGACGCCATCCTGAATCAACTGCTGCCCCACGTACCCATGCACCGGGTGGCCCAGCCGGATGAAATGGCCGGCGCCGTGCTCTACCTGGTGTCCGATGCAGCCAGCTACACCACTGGCACCTGCATCGCTGCCGACGGCGGCTACCTGATCGGCTGAGCGGATACAGATCCATCACCACTGCGCACCAACCAGAGCGCCCATCACGGGCGCTTTTTCATATATCGATTACGCGCAACAACGCCGCTACCTTATTTCCTTCCCGCCCGCTCTGTTCACTAACCAGCCTTCTTAAAACCAGGCGACTCACACCAACCATTTCAAATAACCGGATCGCATAACTCTCATATCTTGTAACAACCACCCCGGTTGACCGCACCAACCCAGACGCGCACGATAACGAGGCACATCAGACGACAAAAAACCAAGGAGGTGGATTCCCATGCGTGTTTCGCTGGATAACGATGTACTGTTCTGGCTTACTTCGAAGGATGAAGAGCTGCTCATGAAACGTTTACATGAGTATCTCGACAACATGTATTTCGCTAACTGAATTGAATTGCCGAACCAACGGCCCGTCTGTACGGGCCGTTGTGTTTTGGCAGCCTCATTGATGCCGGTATGATCCCGGTGACTCCCCCGTCCAACGCTTGAATGCACGATGAAATGTGCTGTCGTCGGTGAATCCAATGCGTTCGGCAATCTGCGTAATGGGCATGGCCGTGGTCGACAACAACTCAATCGCCACATCCTGCCGGATATGATCCAGCAGCATCTGGTAATTCAGATGCCGCTCGGCCAGACGTCGCTGTAACGTGCGCCCGGAACAGTTCATCCGCCGCGCCACCGCTTCCAGCGTCGGCAAACCATCACTCAGCATCGCAATCACGTGAGTGGAAATTTCCCGTGCAATCCGATCATTGGCGCGCAACCGCAGCAGCAGATCCTCGGCGCGTTTTTCTGACATGCGGAACACGCGGCGATTGATGTGCCCGGTGTGGTAGTCCAGGCTCTCCATATTCAGATCGAAGCGATCCGCCTGTTGCCCGAACAGCACCGGCGTTTCCTGAAAAATCTCGGTAATCAGCTCGTCAGGACAATGCTGGAGATGCTGCAGGTACAGGCGGCGTGGCACGTTCTTCACGTCGAACGTCAGCTGATTGGCCACCGTGTACCAGTTGGCAAACAGATGCTCGATCACATGACGATGCGGACGCCGGCGATGGGCATATTGCAGCTCGATGCGTAACGCATCTTCCTGCATCGCCATCTCCAGATTGATGAAGTCGTAGGCCAACGGAAAATAGCGCGTGATGGCCGCCATGATCTGGCGCACATCCTCACCCGCGATGGACAGGAAGTAGAACACGCCATCGTTGGATGGCAGTGCGGCCTGTCCAATCCGCAAACCGATGGCGCTGTCACCCGTCAGCGTTTCAGCCGCCAGAAAAGCCTGCTCATACAGCGTCAGCGGAATGCGTCCATGCAACAGTCCGTCGCGGCGGGATCGGATTCCCAGAGCGCCACACAGTTGCTCATCGGTGATATTGCGTTGATTCAGATACTGGTAGATCGCGTCGTATAGCTCGAACGCTACAGTTGGTGCTGGCATGGTTTTTCCCTCTGCGGCGACCGAAAAATTAGATATGGTCACCAAAATGTTTTTAGTTTTGACATGCCGGATGAATGCTCATCCGGTCAGTTTTCACTGTGCCTTCGCTCCACGAATTCTATCCGACCGGCGACGGCAAAACGAAATTCCTCGCAAGGAATCCCGAAATGAGTATGACATGGGGCTGTCGTGATTGGCCAGCGCCGGTATTGAATGAAATTATTTCAACGCAGTAATCTTGCTTGACGAAAACCTCGCGCGACTTCGGCACGTATGCCGTGTGCGGGACAAAAACAACAAGAACCAACCCCACCCACTGCAACCGGACGAACACCGCAGGAGGTTACCCGTGAAGCGATCTCTCGCTCCCCATCATATTGTTTTGTCTTTATTCTTTCCGTTAGCTCTCGGCGGTTGTGGTGGCGACTACAGCGGCAGCCAAAGCGCCGACGCCAACGCTGGTGACAACGGCTCGCGCAGCGTGAACACTGGCGGTAGCGGCGGCAACACAGACAATGACGACATCCTTGCCGCCTACTTCAACACTCACATCCAGCCACAAATGCCGTTCTGTGGCACCTGCCATGTACCCGGCGGCGTAGCAGACACCGATCTGGGCGATGGCTTCCTGCTGCCATCATCACAAAGCCATTACGACAGTTTTCACGCATCCTGGGAAACCCTCGGCAAAGGCGTCGCGAGCAATGCGCTGCTGAAAGTGAACGCGGATCCCGCGACCAATCACACTGGCGGCAAATCCTGGCCCGCCGGCAGCGCCATCAACCAGCATGTTTCCACGCTGTTGCTGTGCTGGGATCAACCGCAGAATTGCCCCTTGATTGCGCAGCCGCCCGATGAAGACGATGACGTCGGCGAGAATGATCCGGACGAGGACACCAGTCTGTTGCCACTGCTGGGAAGCTCCCATGGCAACCACCTCTGGAACAGTTTCTGTGAAAATGCCAGCGACGACACCCTGCTGCCGCCGGATCCGCGCACGTTGGTGACGCCGGGCGTCAATGAAGGCCGTGCAGTTTTCTTCAATGCCTTCTACGAAGACTGTCACGTCAATCTGCCGGAAAAGGATCAGGCAGCCAAAACCTGCGGCGAATACAAAATACGGGTGGCGAAGGGCGACTACTTTGCCAACCAGCGTGCAGCCATGACGGATCTGTCGGTGCCTTCATCGGTGATCAACAATCTGTGGAAACGCTGGGGCCTGCAGCAACGCCCCGCGAATTTCGATCAGCTGCTGACAGAACGTTACGGCTTCAATCCCGCACCCTATCGCAACCCCTATCCGCTGCCCGGTGAAGATCCGGTTGCAACGGACGGCGGTTCCGGCCAGCTGCCCATGGGCCTGATTCAGGCGAAAGATACCGACGGCAACTACAACGGCAAGATCAGTCTCAACTGCTACATCTGCCACGGCGGCCAGATCGGTGATGCCAGCGATGGCCCCGGCCTGGGCCCGATTCCCGGCATGGGCAACACCAACACCGACATGATGATCCTGATGCGGGATATGTCGCAGGGACTGGTGGGAGGACTGCTGCCGATTTCACTCAACAATACCCGCGGCACCTCCAACGCGGTGGGCGCGTTCGACATGCTGACACTTGTGTGGGACGTGGACACCCTCGCGCTGTCACCGAACCCGTTCAAGCTGCCGTTCACGCATTCCTATCACGGCAACCAGGACATGCCGAACTGGTGGAACTCCAGTCATCGCCCGCGCAAATTCTTTGACGGCGGCGTGTCGGCGGATTCCACCCGCATCGACATGGCGGCGGCTGATCAGGTGAATCTGTTCCAGAGTGGCGCGTCCCGTCGTGCTGCCACCGAAGAACACGATCAGGATCTGCAGGCATACGTGGATGCCCAGGTGGCGCCGGCGTTCCCCGGCACGATCGATACCGCGCTGGCTGAAGTGGGCGCCGTGATTTTCCACAACAAAAATCTGTGGGCCGATGGCGCCAACGCCGACATTCCGCAACCCCAGGGCAATGGTTCCTGTGCCGGCTGTCACGGCGTGTATTCACCACGCTATGTAAACGATCCTGCATTCCTCGAAACGCCAGCACTGGAAGGTGTCGCCGGCTACATCGTGCCGCTGGATATCATCAAAACCGATCCGGCCCGCGCGCTCTCCATCACCCGCCAGGTGCGCGAAGTGTTCGGCAGTTCCTGGTGGGGCTATCCCGATGGCATGCCCGGCTATGTGCCACCAGAAGACAAAAATCCGCTGGATGAATATCTCGACGACATGGCGTATCCGATTCTGAATCCCGATGGCCGCCCGGTGAAAGGTGCCTGCGGCTGGACGGAAGACTTCGGTTACCTCGCACCGCCACTGTACGGCGTGTGGGCATCGTCTCCCTACCTGCACAACGGATCCGTTCCCACCTTGCGCCAGGTGCTGAAACCGGAAGAGCGTCCTGCCATCTGGCGTCGCCTGGATTCTCCGGTGGAAGGCAAGGTAAAAGGTTACGACATGAGTCTGAATGCCTATGACATGGAAGATCAGGTGGGCTGGAAGTACATCGAATATTGCAGCACCAAGGATACGCCGCTGGAGGAATGCAACGCCGATTATCGCGTGCGCAACAACCTGCTGTACCAGTTCATCGAATCACTCAAGGACAATATCTGGCTGCTGGGTTTCGTCAGCAAACCCTATGGCACCCAGAAGCAGATCGACGCGCGTAAGATCTTCAACACGCACGAATTCAGCAATTCCAACAAGGGCCACGAATTCACCCGCGTGCTGAACGAAACCGAAACCCGTGCCGTGATTGAATATATGAAGACGCTGTAAGATCATGACGAAACTGTTGTCGCCCCTGCTGGTCTGCTTGCTGCTGCAATTGGTAGCAAGCATTCCTGCCACCGGCGCCGATCTGGCGCCGGACTTTACCCTGCCCCGCCTCGACGATCAGCAACCGCTGACACTGTCGTCGCTGCGCGGCAAGGTGGTGTACGTGGATTTCTGGGCATCCTGGTGCGCGCCCTGCGCCATATCGCTGCCTGCGTTGCAACAACTGCACGCCGAATTGCAAGCGCAAGGTTTCGAAGTCGTGGCCATCAATCTGGATGAATCCACCTCGCAGGCGACCCGTTTTCTGCAGCCGCTACAGATTGCCTATCCGGTGTTGTTCGATGCCGAAAAAGCCACGCCAAGGGCCTACGGCATCGCTGGCATGCCCACCGCCTTTCTGGTGGATCGGCGCGGCGCGCTGCGCGCAACCCACACCGGTTTCAAACCCGGCGACACCCAAAAACTCAAACAACAAATACAACAACTATTGCAGGAACCTTCGCTGTGAAATATGTGATGCTGATCCTCTCTCTGACACTGACCGCCTGCAGCACTGCACCGGTCGACTCCTGGGAACGGGGCGACCTTGCCCGCACCGCGATGCAGTGGGAACCCGATCCGATGGAGTCCGCCATGCGCAGCCACATCTACAACGCAAAGGAAGCAGCTTCCGGCGGCGTTGGCACTGGCGGCGGCGGTTGCGGCTGCTATTGATTCGTTTCGTCTGATTGCACCTATTCCATAACAAGCATCAAGGACGCAGTTTCATCATGACTTCATCCAGTAAACCGTCGCGCTCCACGCGTCTGGCAGCGCTGACCGGCGCGGCACTGACATTGCCCGCCATCGCCCAGCTTGCCCACGGGAACACGCCCACAGCAAAAACCGAATTCGGCTATCGCTATTCGCAGTATCAGGAGGACGATGCGGACAAAGACAAGGTCTTCGTCGGCAGCCCTGAACGTTACGAAGTGAAAAATCACCAGTTCCGCCTGGCCACCCCCGTGGGCGACGACAAGGTGCTGACCATTGATGCCGATTATGAAACCGTATCCGGCGCATCCGCCTATGGCACTGCAGCCGGCCCCGACGGCAAGCCCATGCTGATCATGAGCGGCGCCAGCATCGACGACACCCGCAAGGATCTGCTCGCCAGCTTGCGCACATCACGGGAGGATGGCTCACTCACCTTCGCGCTCGGCTACTCCACTGAAAAAGATTACGAAGCCTTCAACGGCGCCGTGGCATTCGAAAAGCTGTCGGCGGATCGCATCACGACGTGGTCGGGCGGCGTCGGCTTTTCCAGCGACACCATCGAACCGGTGCAGACTGACGGCATTAACCGCATCGATTCCGATGACAAATGGTCGGCGAATGGTTTTCTCGCTGTGGCGAAGGTACTCAGTCCACTCTGGCAGGTGCAGGGCGGTGTGTTTGCCGCACTCTGGGATGGCTATCTGTCAGATCCTTACAAGGCCCGTGACATTCGTCCGGATCAGCGGCAGGCGTTCGGTTTCACTGGGCGTTCGCGTTACTACCTGAAGTCGCTGCAGGCAGCCCTGCACACGGATTACCGCTTCTACAACGACGACTGGGGCATCGAATCCCACACGCTGGAATTTTCCTGGCATCAGTCGCTAGGGGATCATTTCCGCATCGTGCCGATGGTGCGCTACTACTCCCAGAGTCAGGCGGATTTTTATGTGGAGACAGACAGCGTGTTGAACACGGGCAATCAGTCTTCGGATTATCGCCTGTCGCCGTTCGGCGCGCTGAGCTGGGGTGCGAGTCTGATTCTGGAACAGCCCGACTACCGCATTACGTTGCGGGGCGAGCAGTATGAAAGTGATGGTGATCTGGCACTGAAAAATGTCGATGTGGAAAATCCCGCGCTGGTCAACTACACGCTGGTAACGGTAGGATTTGATTATCGGTTTTGATTCTTGGTGCGATCACACGGGCGATCAGGCAATTACATCCCAGACACGCCGTGAACCCATCCATGGGGGCTGCTCCGCGACATCCATGTCGCAGAGCGTCTGGGATGTAATTGCCTGACCGCCCGCGTGATTCAACCTACGCGAGGCCCCACGTGCACTACCACCGCCACTCCTTCCAGGCCATGGGTTCCCCCTGCACCGTCCACCTGTACGCGGACACGGAATCCCACGCCTGCGCGGTGGCACAACAATGCGAAGCCGAAGTCCGACGTCTGGAACAGAAATACTCCCGCTACCGCGACGACAGTATCACCGCCGCCATTCATGCATCCGCACAATCCGGCAACCCCTTTCCGCTGGATCACGAAACCGCCGCGCTGCTGAATTACGCCCACACCGCCTGGGAACAGAGCGACGGCCTGTTCGACATCACCTCCGGCATTTTGCGTCGCGCCTGGGATTTCCGCAGCGGCCGTCTGCCGTCGCAACAACAGATCGATGAACTGCTGCCACGCATCGGCTGGAACAAACTTCACATCGACAACAATCTGCTGCATTTCGCCCGCCCCGACATGGAAATCGATTTCGGCGGTTACGTGAAGGAATATGCCGCCGATGGTGCTGCCGCCGTCGCAACGCAGCACGGCATTCAGCACGGACTGGTGGAACTGGGCGGCGACATCCGCGTCATCGGCCCCCATCCGGATGGCCGGCCCTGGGCCATTGGTATCCGCCACCCGCGCCAGCCCGGCGCCATTCTCGCCACGCTACCTTTGCAGCAGGGCGCGCTTGCCAGCAGCGGCGACTACGAACGCTGCCTGATGGTCGACGGCCAGCGCTACGGCCACATCCTCAATCCTCGCACCGGCTGGCCAGTGCGCGGCCTGATGGCGGTGAGCGTGGTGGCCGATCACTGCCTGCTGGCAGGCACCGCCACCACCATCGCGCTGCTGAAAGGCGGCAACGGCATCGACTGGCTCAACGACCTGGAACTGCCCTGGCTCGCGATGGATCAGAACGGACAGGTGTACGGCACCCTGACCGATCCGGTATCATCGGCCCATGCCTGAAGCCGCCTCCCAACGCCACATCTTTTCCGTCACGGAACTCAACAACGCCGCCAAGCGTCTGCTGGAAGGCCAGTTTCCCGCTGTGTGGATCGAAGGCGAAATTTCCAACCTGGTGCAGCCCCGTTCCGGCCATCTCTATTTCACGCTGAAAGACGACGACGCCCAGATCCGCGCCGCCATGTTTCGCGGCAACAACGTGCACCTGAATTTCCGCCCCCGCGATGGTGTGCAGGTGCTGGTGCGCGGCCGCCTCAGCCTGTACACACCGCGCGGCGATTACCAGCTGATCGTGGATCAGATGGAAGAAGCGGGCCTCGGCGCCCTGCAGCGCGCGTTCGAGCAACTGAAAGCAAAGCTGCAGGCCGAGGGACTGTTCGACGAATCCCGCAAGCGCCCGGTGCCACTGCGCCCTGCCCGTATCGGCGTGATCACCTCGCCCACCGGCGCGGCCATCCACGACATCCTCACCGTGCTGCAGCGACGTTTTCCGCTCACCGACGTCATCATCTATCCCACGCTGGTGCAGGGTACCGAAGCGCCGGCGCAAATCTGCAAGGCGATCGCCAAAGCCAACGCACGCAACGAATGCGACGTGCTGATCGTGGGACGTGGCGGCGGCTCGCTGGAAGATCTGTGGTGCTTCAACGACGAAAAGGTCGCGCGGTCCATCGCCGCCAGTGCGCTGCCGATTGTTTCCGCCGTGGGTCACCAGATCGATTTCACCATCGCCGATTTCGTTGCTGACGCGCGCGCGCCCACACCCTCCGCCGCTGCCGAAATGCTCAGTGCCGACAGCGAGGAACTGCGCAACAATCTCGAAGGCTACGCACAGTGGCTGGAAGACTGGATCACGGATCTGATCGAACGGCAGAAGGAACGGCTGAATTGGCTCAGCCGCCAGCTCAAGCATCCCGGCAAGCGCCTGGAGGAACACAACCAGCGTCTGGACGAACTGGATCTGCGTCTGCGCAACGCCATCCAGCGCAAACTGCAATTGCAAACCAGCCAGCTGGCCACCGCCCGCGCCCGCCTGCAGTCCCACACGCCGCTGCACGCCGTGCAATCCTGCGTCCGCCGCGTGGAAACCCTGTCCAGTACCCTGCACAAAACCATGGCCCAGCAGCTGCGTGATCAGCAGCGCGACATCGCGCATCTGGCCCAGCGACTCAACACCGTCAGCCCGCTCAACACCTTGGGGCGCGGCTACGCCATCGTGCAGACCGTTGATGGTACCGTTGTGCGCAGCAGCCAGCAGGTGACACCCGGACAGACCGTGACTGCGCGCCTGCACGAAGGTGAATTGCGCTGCCGGGTGGAATCCACCGGCAGTCCCGAACAGAAACCACTCGCGATCTAAACGGAATAATCCATGGCCAAATACTCCGCCAATCCCGCTCCCTTCAACCATGTCACCGACGCCGCGCCGGAATACGTCGACGTCATCCTGTGGCATCGCGTTGCACTGGTGGCCGTTGCGCTGGTGCTTGCACTGGCGGGTGTGGGCTATGGCGTGTTCAAACTGATCAGCAACGATGACAGTGGTGTCAACTCACCACTCGCGATCAATGCGATCACGCAGCAGGAACCTCCGGGTGCTGTATCGGCATCGTCGGATGAAACCGCCGCCGCACCAGACCTGACACCACAGGAAATACCGGCAGCAACGCGCACTGAAATCGCTGCGACCGGTACCGAGACAAAACCCGCCGCTGCACCCGCAAGCGCTGAGGCAAGCACTTCACAACAGGCCATCGCCGCGCAGGCCACAGAGGCAACCGCCATCCCCGCCCACCCGCAGCAAGCCAGCACCCAGCCGGATCATCAGGTGCGCACCTCCATCATGATGCCCGCCGTCAAACGCGCGGTGATCACGGACAGCATACGGGGCCGGGAGCCAGGCGCACCGGTCACCGACACCACAACACTCAGCGGCCGCGACGCCTTTGACCTGCATCTGTTCATCGATATTCACGGCCGCGCGGGCGATGTGCTCACCTGGACCTGGAAACACAACGGCAAGCCCAGCACGTCGGTGCGCATCCGGGTGGGCACCAACACCTGGCGCGGGCACGCGAGCAAACATTTCAATCCGAAACTGGCGGGAGACTGGCAGGTGGAAGTCACCGACCAGCGCGACATCCTGCTGGCACGCAGTGAATTTCATCTGGGGAAATAAACACGCTCAGCCGCAGCCGTGCTGCAACAGATCCGTCAGCACGGCGCCGGCATCTTCCTCATCGGTACCGTACACCAACATGCCGTCCTGATGTCCCAGCATGGCGACAACACCGCGCGGCTCCACCCGCTCCGCCACCAATGTCTGCACCGCACGCCCCATCTCCGGAGTACCGTAGGGAATGCTGGCCGGGGTGGATGGAATCCGCAGTTCTTCAGCCCGCGCCCAGATCCGGGGGCAATGGATGTGCATGACACAGCCCACATCCTTGCGGCAGGCGTAGAGGCTGGCGTGGGTGAGGGCCTCGGAGGACGGCGGATGCAAACCATTCGCCTGCAACCAGTTGCGCTGCAGATCGAAGGCAATAACGTGAGCGTAGTGTTCCCGGCATAACAGCGGCAGATGACCCGTCTGGGTGGCCGAGATCAGGAATTCACTGCTGCCCGAGCCCAGCCGGCTGCTGATGTTGCCGTAGCCCAGGCCATCGTAGCGGGCAGCATCCTGGCCGATCAGCCCTAGGCGGAAAAGATAGCAGCGCCAGTAGTTGAGCGCCGTGAAACGCTCGAACTCCACAGGCTCGGCGAAGGAAAACACCAGCTGATATTTGATCACGCCTTCCTGTTCCGTCACCGCCAACCTCCTTGGATCGCAGCCCTTCCGCATCATGCAGACAAACGGGCAGCCTGGCAAATCCGCAGAAACGCGGGGCTGGGGCTGCCGCTCAGAAACGCTTCTTGTTCTTCTTCTTTTTTTCCGCTTTCTTGTGGTGCGACACCATCCGCTGTTTCCGGTACATCTGGCGGGGCGTCAAGGTGTTGCGCTTGCCAGCATAGGGGTTTTCACCGGTCTTGAATTCGATGCGGATCGGGGTGCCTTCCAGATCCATCACCTTGCGGAACGTGTTCTCGAGATAGCGCTTGTAGGAATTGGGCACGCTCTCAGTCTGATTGCCGTGTATGACAATCAGTGGAGGATTGCTGCCGCCCATATGGGCATAACGCAGCTTGATGCGGCGCCCGTTGACCAGCGGAGGCTGGTGATCCTGCAGGGCGTCTTCCAGGATCTTGGTCAGGAACGCGGTGGACAGTTTCTTGAAGGCGGATTCATAGGCCTTCTGGATGGACGCATACAGCTCGCCCACACCGGTGCCGTGCAGGGCGGAAATGAAATGGATCTTGGCGAAATCCACAAAGCCCAGCTTGCGCTCGATATCGGTTTTGACTTTCTGCTTGTCATCCTGGGACATGCCGTCCCACTTGTTCAACGCAATCACGAGGGAGCGGCCGGTTTCCAGCACGAAACCCAGCAGATGCATGTCCTGCTCCACCACGCCTTCGCGGGCATCCAGCACCAGCACCACCACATGGGCGTCTTCCACCGCCTGCAGGGTCTTGATGACGGAGAATTTTTCCACCGCCTCGAACACCTTGCCACGCTTGCGCACACCGGCGGTGTCGATGATGGTGTAATGCTTGCCGTGACGCTCGAACGGGATGTACACACTGTCGCGGGTAGTGCCGGGCAGGTCGTACACGATGACCCGCTCTTCCCCCAGCATGCGGTTCACCAGGGTGGACTTGCCCACGTTGGGGCGGCCCACGATGGCCATCTTGATGCCGGTCTCGACGCCCTCGCCCAGATCCTCGATGCTGGGCTGCACCGGCAGGTGGGCGAACACTGCATCCATCAGCTGGGTCACACCACGGCCATGGGCGGCGGCGATACCATAGGGATGCCCAAGTGCCAGCGCATGGAAATCCAGCAGCACCAGATCCTCGTTCTGGCCGTCCACCTTGTTCACCACCACAAAGATGGGCTTCTGACGCTGACGCAGATGCTGGGCCAGCTGCTCGTCCACCGGGGTGAGGCCAACCTGGGCGTCCACCATGAACAGCACCGCGTGGGCCTCTTCCACCGCCTGCAGGGACTGGTTGCGCATGTGCAAGTCGACGCCCGCTTCATCGCCGGTAATACCACCGGTATCGATGACGATGAACTGGTGCTCGCCCCAGGACGCATCGCCGTACTGGCGGTCACGGGTCAGGCCCGGCATGTCCGCGACGATGGCGTCCCGGGTCTTGGTCAGACGGTTGAACAGCGTGGATTTGCCCACATTGGGACGGCCCACCAGGGCAATAACCGGTTTCATTCTTTCTCGATGACCTGATAGGCGGCCAGTTCGCCGCTGTTGGCCTGCATGTAGACGATATCCTGATACACCACCGGCTCGGCGCGCAAGCCTTCGTCATAACTGGGCTTGCGGACCACGGTGCCCAGCTTGGCATCCGGACGGGCCCGGTGCTGCACCCCCACCTTCACCCGCGCGACATAGCTGCCATCGCGGTAGGACAGCCAGTGCAGATACCCTTCGAAATCCCCCACCACCACATAGCGGTCGTAAGCGGTGGGCGCGGAAAGCCCCCGGCCCCGCAGGCCTTCCTGCTGCCACATATCCGTGCCGGACAGGGATTCCATCGCGTGTACCACGCTTTCTTCATCCACGACATAGAGCTGGCTGAGGAACTCGGACACCCCGGCGAAGGACGACAGCTTGCGCTGCCACAGCAGGCGGCCCGAGGGAATATCAAGGGCAGCGACGTTGCCCTGGTAGGTCGCGGCATAGACGGTCTTGCCGGATACCCAGAAACGGCCGTCGAGGTCGATCAGACGCTCCAGCTCGGAACGGCCCTTGGCCTCGCCGATCACCCGCTCCCACGCCACAAAGCCGGTGTTGGTATCCAGCGCTGCCAGCTTGCCGTTGGCGAAGCCCGCCAGCGTGGCACCCCCGATAACCACCGGGCTGCTTTCGCCGCGCAGGGTCAGGATCGGAATCGAGGTGTCGTATATCCAGGCTACCGCTCCATCTTCCCGTGACAGCCCATGCAGGCGGCCATCGATGGTCTGCACCACCACGCGATCAGGGCCGATGGCCGGTGCCGACATGATCTGGCCGCCGAGCGACTTCTGCCACAGCAAGGTGCCGTCCTTCTCGTCGAGCAACAGGGCTTCACCGTTGCCGGTTCCCACGGCCACAAGGCCATAGCCCGCGCCAACACCACCGGTGATGGCCTGGTCGGTATCAACGGCCCAGACCCGCTTGCCGGTGTCGCGCTCGATTTTCACAACCTTGCCGTTGTGGGCAGCAGCAAACACCCAGCGCTCTGTCACCGCCGGCTTCAGGCTCAGAAAAGCATTGTCCACGCCCTTGCCCACACTCACGGCCCAGAGTTTTTTCACCTTGGCGGTACTCTTGAACTGAGGCAACGGCGACGGCTCGATCACGCTGTCGTCATTGTTGCTGCAACCAGCCAGCAGAAAAGGAACCAGCAGAATCAGAAACCAATATCGCATTACTTGTCAGCCACCAGCAGATTGTCGTGTTTGATCTTGAGAATGGGGCGTGGCGAACCACTGCTCTTTTCTTCGCTTAGGGTCATGGCTTTCTGATAGGCGGCGCGGGCGTCGTCGCGCTTGCCCTGCTGCAGGTAGATGTCACCGCGCACTTCTTCATAGGCATCGGCCTGAGCACCGGGCTGCACCGCATCCAGCTGCTTGAGAGCCGCATCGAAATCACCCTTGGCCGCCAGGACGCGGGCCAGCCGCAGGTTCACGATCAGGCGAATGCCCTCGCTGCGGGTTTTTTCCTGCGCCCATTTCAGTTCGGCGATGGCTTCATCCGGCTGCTTGCTGAACAACGCTTCCCGCGCCAGCAACATGGCGGCAAAGACGCCGTATTCAGTGTTGGCGAAATCTTCCTTCAACTGCCCGCCCAGGTGTTTGAAGGTGGCAAGATGGCCTTCCAGCTCGTCGGCTTTTTTCTCCAGCCGATCCTGCTGCACCAATCCGGCGGACTCGATCATCTGGGTGTAGAGTGCTGCAGCACCCTCACCGCGCGCCTGATTGTTCTGCTTCCACAATTGCCAGCCCAGCACCAGACTGATCGCCACCACAATACCGATCAGCACGCTGTTGCCGTTAGCCTTCCACCATTTGCGGATGACTTCGATTTGTTGTTCTTCTGTTGTGTACACGTCCACCGGTTGACTCCTTAAGCTGAGGCGCTGTCAGCGAAAAACGTTTTTAATTGAGTTTGATCGAGGGTGATTTGTTCCCGCGCCTCGCGCAGGAACTTGATGCTGACCTGGCGATTCTGGATTTCGGATTCACCCAGGATCAGCGCGAAGCGGGCGCCCACATCATCGGCCCGCTTCATCTGTTTCTTGAATTTGCCACCGCCGCAGTGGCAGAGCACTTTGAGCGCCGGCACCTGGCTGCGCAGGTTCTCGGACAGCAGCAGCGCCGCAGACGCATCCTCGGACACGACGTACACGTCCGGCGCCGGCGACAGGTGCTTCACCGCACCGGCCACATCCAGCAGCAATACCAGCCGCTCCATGCCCATGGCGAACCCCACCGCCGGCGTGGCCTTGCCGCCCAGCTGTTCCACCAGGCCATCGTAACGGCCGCCGGCACACACCGTGCCCTGGGCGCCCAGGGAGTGGGTCACCCACTCGAACACGGTCTTGCAGTAGTAATCCAGGCCACGCACCAGACGCGGATTGATGTCGAATGCCACGCCAGCCGCAGTCAGCAGCGCCTGCAGTTGCTGGAAATGCTCGCGGGATTCTTCGTCCAGGTAATCCAGCAGATTGGGGGCGTCTTTCAGAATGGCCTGGGTGCCGTGATCCTTGGAGTCCAGCACTCGCAGCGGATTGGATTCCAGGCGGCGCTGGCTGTCTTCATCCAGTTGCGCGCGGTGCTGGGTGAGGTAGTCCACCAGAGCGGCGCGATAGTTGGCGCGGGCGGCATTGGAACCCAGGCTGTTCAGCTGCAGGGTCACATGATCGGCAATGCCCAGTTCGCGCCACAAACGGGCGGTCAGGATGATCAGTTCGGCGTCGATATCCGGCGTGGCGATACCGAACGTTTCCACCCCGATCTGGTGGAACTGGCGGTAGCGGCCTTTCTGGGGTTTTTCGTAGCGGAACATGGGGCCGGTGTACCACAGGCGCTGCACCTGGTTGTACAGCAGGCCATGCTCTTCACCGGCGCGAACGCAGCCCGCAGTGCCCTCCGGGCGCAGGGTCAGGCTTTCGCCGTTGCGATCCTCGAAGGTGTACATCTCCTTTTCGACGATGTCGGTGACTTCACCGATGGAGCGTTTGAACAGGTCGGTGTATTCGACGATGGGCATGCGGATCTCGCCGTAGCCGTACTGGTTCAGCAACTGGCGGGCACGGCCTTCCAGAAACTGCCAGACGGTGGAATCCTTCGGCAAAATGTCGTTCATGCCGCGAATGGCTTTGATGCGCTGACTCACGCTTGAATCCTTTGAATGGGACGAAACGGCGGAAATGCGGGCGGCGTGCTGCCGGTGAGATGACCCGGGCGCCCTGCCGTGGCAAAGCGCCCGATTATAAGCCAGGGAGCTGTTGAATAACTACTGCGCCGACGAGCTTATTCGCTGCGGAACGATCAGGCGCCCAGCGTGATCTTGGCAGGCGCGCTTGCCGGATTCGCTTCGGCTTCCGCCACCCGGGCGCGGATCACCCGCTCCAGTTCGTCCACCAGATCTTCCGGCGACACTTTATGGCTGGGCTTGCCGTCCCGGTAGATCAGGTTGGCAGGGGTGCCGCCAGTCAGGCCGACATGGACTTCCTTGGCTTCGCCGGGACCGTTGACGATGCAGCCGATGATGGCCACGTCGAGGGGGGTCTTGACGTCTTCCAGCCGTGCTTCCAGGGCATTCACCGTGGAAATCACGTCGAAATTCTGCCGCGAACAGCTGGGACAGGCGATCAGGTTGATGCCCTTGGTGCGCAGCCCCAGGCTCTTGAGGATATCGAAACCGACTTTCACCTCTTCCACCGGGTCGGCCGCCAGCGAGATGCGCAGGGTGTCGCCGATGCCTTCCATCAGCAACGCGCCCAGGGCAATGGCGGATTTCACGGTGCCGGAGCGCAGGCCGCCGGCTTCCGTCACACCCAGATGCAGGGGATTGTCGATCTGGGCGGCGATCAGGCGGTAAGCAGCCACGGTCATGAACACGTTGGACGCCTTCAGGCTCAGCTTGAAATTGTCGAACTGCATGCGGGTGAGGATGTCGACATGGCGCATGGCGGACTCCACCAGCGCTTCCGGCGTGGGCTCGCCGTATTTCTTCTGCAGATCCTTTTCCAGGGAACCTGCGTTCACGCCCACCCGGATCGGAATGCCCTTGTCGCGGGCGGCATCCACCACCGCGCGAATGCGATCTTCCCGGCCAATGTTGCCGGGGTTGATGCGCAGGCAGTCCACGCCTTTTTCCGCCACGGCAAGCGCAATCTTGTAGTCGAAATGAATGTCTGCCACCAGCGGCACGTTGACGCGCTTCTTGATCTCGCCAAACGCGTCGGCCGCTTCCATGGAGGGAACGGACACCCGCACGATGTCCACGCCGGCATCTTCCATGCGCTTGATCTGGCCGACCGTCGCATCCACGTCGCAGGTTTCAGTATTGGTCATGGACTGGACGGTGATCGGCGCGTCGCCGCCCACCGGCACATTGCCGACCATGATCTGGCGGGATTTGCGGCGTTTGATGGGGGACTCACAGTGCATGACAGACTCCTGACCGGTGCGGGCCGGGCTATCTTAAGGATTCCCGGGCGATTTTGCTATTCGCCCAGCGTCAAACGGACGACCTTGCGGTCGGGTCGCGTGGTGAAATTCACCGGCTGATGGTTGTAGCGGACACTGACTACATCACCGTTGCCCAATTTGACATGAATCGGGATGGCGGCGCGCAGCGTCTCTTCCTCGCCGGCACGCTTGAGGGCAGAAAACACCATCCTGCCGCTGCGATCCCGCACTTCCACCCAGCATTCACCCTGGAAACGCAGGTTGACCAAGCCAGTACCATCGGTTGTTGCGGGCGACGTGGCCGCCGCCGGCTCAGCGGCAGGAGACAAAGCCGGGGCGACCGGCACGGGTGCAGATACAACAGGCTCCACCGTGACCGGCACTGGCTGGACGGTTTCCACAACTGTACCTTGAACGGCAGCGTCAGTCACAGGCTGCACGGTTTCGACCGGCACAAGCGCGGGCTCATTCACGGTGGTTGATTCGGCTTCCACCGGCTCGTCGGTTGCCTCAACTGAAGCAATCACCTCGGCATCCGTGCTCTGGGAACGGGTAACCACCACGGGCGGGTTGACGTGTTCAGCCACCGGATCAACCGCAGGCACTCCCGTCTCCCTTTCCAGCGCAGAGGATGAATCCACAGACGCCGCATCGGATACCGGATCGTTTTCCGCCACGCCAATCCACAAGCCGGCACCCAGCACCACCAGCAGCCCCAGCGCCAGCAGCACTTTGCGCTGGTTGCGACGGGTATCGCTGATCATGGGCGCTGCAATGGGCTCCACCTTGACCGCCTCGCTGCAGCCGGTAATGGCCTCGTAGGCCCGCACCAACTCATCACCATTGATCTCCAGCGCACGGGCGTAACTGCGCAGGTAACCTTTGACGAAGGTGGCGTTTGGCAATATGCGATAGTCATCGGCTTCCAGCGCGCGCACCACGCCCGGCGACAGATTCAGACGCTGCGCCATTTCGGTCACTTCCAGCTTGCGCGCCTGACGGGCCCGTTGCAGTTTTTCACCGGGTGAAACCGCCAGCAGCTGATCAGAACCCGACTGCACGGAATTGGACGCGGGTTTACCAGGAAGCGCTGTCATAAAGATCGGGAAGCCATGTAGGCCTGGAATTCAGGCGAGCCTGGGAACATATTCCTGAGCGCCAGCTCATAGCTGGCCAGTTTGTTTTGATCGCCCAGAATCCGCTGCAGGCGAATGCCCAGCCACAATTGCCGGGGCGAAGGGCGCACCAGCTTTTCGTGACTCGTCAGATAGCCATACGCCGTCGCATGATCACCTTTTTCGAAATGAATCTGCGCCAGCTCAAGCAGGGAAACCGGCATGTTGGCATTGAGCTTGAGCGCCCGATTGAACGACTTTTCCGCCTGCTCGGTATCACCTACCTTGAGATAGCACAGGCCGAGATTTTCGAACGCGGTGAAACGCCGGTCGTAGCGGTAATCGGTGGTGACCTGCTCCAGCTGAACAATGGCATCCTTGTAGCGCTCCTCCTTGAACAGGAACGCTGCATAGTTATTGCGAGCCTGGGAGAACTTGGGATCAGTGGAAATAGCCTTCTTGTAATGTTTTTCGGTCTGCGACTTGTCACCCTCGATGCTGAAAAACAGCGCCAGTGCATTGTTCACTGCGGGATCGTTGGGATCGATGTCATAGGCACGGGTCAGGGTGCGGTGGGCGTTTTCCATCTGGTTGCGCTGCATGTAGCGCATGCCGGCCTCAACGTAGGCTTTCACTGCCTTTTTGGGATCTTTGTTCTGCGCCAGGCGATCGCTGGTTTCCGTGACGCAACCGGCCAGCAGCAGGCAACACAGTGCCAGCCAGCTCAACAGTCGCAGATTCTTCGGGCTGCGTGTTCCCATCAGTTCACCTGTTTGCGCTCGCGTCGTGGAGCGGGATCTTGTTCTGTTTTTGTTGGACTTTCTGCTGCCACTGGGCAGCGCGGCGGGTGCGATCCTGCACCTGACCCACCAATTGCCCACAGGCCGCGTCTATGTCGTCGCCACGGGTGGTACGCACGGTGGTCACGAAGCCTGCCTGCTGCAGGCGTTCCTGGAAGGCCCGGGTGCGCAGCCCGTTGGGGCGGCGATAACCGGAATTGGGAAACGGATTGAATGGAATCAGGTTGATCTTCGACGGCACGTCCTTCAACAGCTCAATCAACTCCTCCGCGTGCTCGAATTTGTCATTCACACCTTCGAGCAACACATACTCCATGGTGACGCGGCGGCTGTCATTGAATTTGCGCACATATTCCTGACAAGCGGCGATCAGATCCTTGAGCGGATACTTGCGGTTCACCGGCACCAGTTCATCACGCAGCTCGTCGTTGGGCGCGTGCAGCGACACCGCCAGCGCCACATCGATGCGGTCATACAGTTCGTACATCTGCGGCACGATACCGGACGTGCTCAGGGTCAGACGCTTCTTTGCCACGCCGTAACCCAGATCGTCCTTCATGATCTCCATCGCGGTGATCACGTTTTCAAAATTCAGCAGCGGTTCGCCCATACCCATCATCACGATATTGGTGACGTGGCGATGGCCTTTGTTGTCGGGCACGCCGAAAGATTTGTGCGCCACCCAGCACTGGCCGACAATCTCGGCCACTGTCAGGTCGCGCTGGAAACCCTGCTTGCCGGTGGAGCAGAAGCTGCAGTCCAGCGCACAGCCCACTTGCGAGGACACGCAGAGCGTGCCACGGTCGCCATCGGGGATGAACACGGTTTCCACGCAGTTGCCGTTGTCCAGGCGCACCACCCATTTGCGGGTGCCGTCCTGGGAAAAGGATTCCAGCTCCACGTCCGGGCCACGAATCTCGGCCACGTCCGCCAGCTTGGTGCGCAGGGCCTTACCCAGATTGGACATGTCTTCAAAGTTGTCCACACCGAAAAAATGAATCCATTTCATGACCTGATGAGCGCGAAAACGCTTTTCGCCGATGGATTCGAAAAAATCTTCCAGCTGGACGCGATTAAGCCCCAGCAGATTGATTTTTTCAGCGGTGGATGCGGACATAACAATTCTCGCTTTTGCAACAAATGGAGCCGGAATGGGCTCCATTTGTCTACAAGTCTAGCAGTGATCGGTGATTAACGGCTGCGCGGGCACAGTTCGCTTTCAGCGAAGAAGTACGCGATTTCACGGGCAGCGGAGGCCGGGGAATCGGAACCGTGAACAGCATTCGCATCAATGCTTTGAGCGAAGTCGGCACGAATGGTTCCGGGGGCGGCTTTCTTGGGGTCAGTGGCGCCCATCAGCTCGCGGTTCAGGGCGATGGCGTTCTCGCCTTCCAGCACCTGTACCAGCACGGGGCCGGAGGTCATGAAGCCCACCAGATCCTTGTAGAAAGGACGTTCTTTGTGCTCGGCGTAGAAACCACCGGCGACCTTGTCGGACAGGTGCTGCATCTTGGCGGCAACGACTTTCAGGCCGGCTTTTTCGAAACGGGTCAGGATTTCGCCTACAACGTTTTTGGCAACGGCGTCGGGCTTGATGATGGACAGGGTGCGTTCTACGGCCATGAGACTCTCCAAAGTGCTGATTTAATTGAGAAATAAAATCGGGAAGCGGCGCATAAGGCAGGCCCGGCCGCAGGAAAGCCGCGATTATACGCAGGTTTCCCCGAATTGAATACGGCACCCAGGCGGGCTTCAGCCTGCGCGCAGGCGGCTGACGGTTTCGGTCACGGCGCTCACGGCGAAGTCGACATCTTCCGCTGTGGTGAACCGGCCGAGGGAAAAGCGCACCGACGCCAGCGCCAGAGCATCGGGCACCCCGAGCGCCTTGATCACGTAAGAGGGCGCCACCGTGGCGGAATTGCAGGCGCTGCCGGAGGACACCGCCAGATCCCGCAGAGCCATCATCAGGGTCTCGCCGTCCACACCGCCGAACGACACATTCAGGATGCCCGGCACCCGCTGCTCGGGATGGCCATTCAAGCAGACATCCCCCAGGGGCTGAATGCCCTGCCACAAACGCAGGCGCAGGGCCTTGAGCCGCTCCGCCTCGATTGCCATTTCAGCCTGGGCCAGCGCAAACGCCTCCCCCATACCGACGATCTGGTGAGTGGGCAAAGTACCGCTGCGCATCCCACGCTCATGGCCGCCACCGTGAATCTGGGGTTCCACACGCACCTGGGGCTGGCGCCGCACATACAGCGCGCCAATGCCCTTGGGGCCATAGACTTTGTGGGCAGACAGGGACATCAGATCCACCGGCAACTCTGCCAGATTGATGGGCAGCTTGCCGGCGCTTTGGGCCGCATCCACATGAAACAGAATGTTGCGGGCACGGGTAATAGCGCCGATGGCGGCGATATCCGTGGCAGTGCCGATTTCATTGTTCACGTGCATCAGGGACACCAGCACGGTGTCCGGCTCGATGGCCGCTTCCACCATGGCGGGCGTGATCAGGCCGTCCGCCCCCGGCTTCAGCCAGGTAACGCGGTAGCCCTGCTCTTCCAGATGATGACAGGTATCCAGCACAGCCTTGTGCTCGATGGCGGAGGTGATGATGTGGCGCCCCCGCTCCTGCAGGAACGGCAACGCGCCCTTGATGGCCAGGTTGTCGGCTTCGGTGGCACCAGAGGTCCAGACGATTTCACGGGGATCGGCGCCGATCAGGTCGGCCACCTGCTTGCGGGCGGATTCCACCGCGTCTTCCGCCTGCCAGCCATAAAGGTGGGAACGGGATGCCGGGTTGGCAAAGATGCCATCCAGCGTCAGGCAGCCCGCCATGCGCTCGGCTACTCGGGGATCGACAGGGGTGGTAGCGGCGTAATCGAGATAGACGGGGCGCATGAACAGTCCTCGAATGCGATCCCCGTCAGGGGGCGGGAATCAGTTGATTTCGCTGAGTGGCAGACGGTCGGAATCGGAGCCCTTGCGGCCCCGTTCACTCTGATAACGATCCTGACGGTCGGCCACTTTACGGATTTCGGCGCGATCCACAAGGCTTTGCACACTGATCTCGCTCAGGAAATTATGCAACTGGTTGGAAAGATCCTGCCACAGGTCGTGGGTCAGACAGGTTTCACCGTCCTGGCAGTTGCCCTCACCCATGCAACGGGTCACGTCGACCTTTTCATCAACCGCATCGATGATCTGGGCCACAAAGATCTGGCCGCCATCGCGACTCAGCCGGTAACCGCCACCGGGGCCACGCACGCTGCTGACCAGCTCATTCTTGCGCAGTTTGGAAAACAGCTGTTCCAGGTAAGAAATGGAAATGCCTTGACGCTCGGAAATATCCGCAAGACTGACAGGGCCTTTCTGTGCGTGGAGCGCCAGATCCAGCATGGCGGTGACAGCATAACGGCCTTTGGTGGTGAGTTTCATACATGCGCTCCCGGAACAATGCTGCCCGTACGGCGCGTACGGGCAATTGCCATTCTGCAATATCCGAGTAATTCAGTCAACTTTCAATTGCGAACGATTTTCTTCCTCAACTTCAGCCAGCGTATCAAAGGCCTGATCATCGATCTCGGGCAAGGACTGACCGCAGTCCCGCCCCATTTTCTCCAGCTCGACACTCATCTGATTGACCTTCTGGTCAACCGCGTGCATGTGATCCAGCAGTTTGCGGATGGAACGGGCAATCGGGTCGGGCATGTCCGGGGTCATGCCGTACGCATCGAAACCGATCTTTTCCGCCATGGCCTGGCGCTGCTTCTCGCGACAGTCGACATCCTCTTCCTTGCAGATGATGCGGCCGGGGATACCCACCACGGTGGCGCCCTCGGGCACGTCTTTGGTCACCACGGCATTGGAACCGACGCGGGCATTGGCGCTGACCGTGATCGGCCCCAGCACCTTGGCGCCGGCACCCACCACCACGCCATTGCCCAGGGTCGGATGGCGCTTGCCCTTGTTCCAGGTGGTACCACCCAGGGTCACACCGTGGTAGAGGGTCACGTCATCCCCCACTTCGGCGGTTTCGCCAATCACCACCCCCATGCCGTGGTCGATGAAAAAACGGCGGCCGATGGTGGCACCGGGGTGAATCTCGATCCCGGTGAGCCAGCGGGAGAAGGTGGAAATGATGCGGGCCAGCAGCTTGAAGCCGGCTTTCCAACAGGCATGGGCGAGACGGTGCAGCAACACGGCGTGGAGGCCCGGATAGGTGAGGATCACCTCCAGACTGTTGCGGGCGGCCGGATCCCGGTGGAATACCGACCGGATGTCTTCGCGTATGCCTTCAAACATGGGCGTTCCTTATGGTTGTGAGCCGGATTCGCGCCGAATCCGTTTCTGCACCGTGGACAGGATGCCCCGGAGCAGGTTCATCTCCAGCTTGTCCATCCGGGTGCGCAGGAAGAACCGGCGCAAACGGGTGAGCAGCTGTTTGGGATTACTGGGGTCGAAAAAGTCGATATCAAGCAAGACTTCCTCGAAATGGCGCAGCAGCCGCTCGGTTTCCTCGCTGGATACCAGCGGCTGATCCCAGTCCCGCAGGCCGTCCGGATTGGGCTGGGCTTCCTCCGCCCCCGCCCGCTCCAGGGCCGCCATCCGCATCTCGTAACAGATCACCTGGATCGCCGCCGCCACATTGAGCACGGAGTAGGCGTCGTTACCGGGAATGCAGATGTGCAGGTGACAGCGTCGCAGCTCTTCATTATTAAGGCCAGAGTCTTCGCGGCCAAACAGAATGGCAATATCGGCACCTTCTGGCTCATTCGTGACACGCGACGCCGCTTCACGGGGATTGATCAGCGGCCAGGGAATGGTGCGCAGGCGGGCGCTGGTGCCAAACACCAGCTGGCAGTCGCCAATCGCTTCATCAAGGGTTTCCACCACTCGGGCGTTGTACAGCAGATCGGCTGCGCCGGCCGCACGGGCGGTAGCCTTGGCCGTGGGATGCTCCTTCGGCTGCACCAGCACCAACTGGCTCACCCCCATGGTCTTCATGGCGCGGGCCGCCGCCCCGATATTGCCGGAGTCGCTGGTATTGATCATGACGATGCGCAGGCGGTCGAGTGCTTGCATGTTGCCGTTGAACCTTCTGGGAAAACCGCCAATGGTAGCAGAGTTCACGCTGGCCCCCGGAAGAAAATCGGTTGCCGGAAAGCGGTTTCTGGTATTATGCGCACCCGCAAAATCGCTCTTTGAGGAATCCGAGACCATGCATCCGATGCTGAATACTGCGCTGGGCGTCGCCCGTACAACCGGTGAGATGATTGCCAAAGCCTTCGAGCAGGTGGACATGATCGACGTGGAATCCAAGGGCGCCAATGATTTCGTCACCAAGGTGGATCGGGCGTCGGAAGAGCGCATCATCGACGGTATCCGCAAGCGCTACCCGGATCATTCCTTCTTCGGCGAAGAGAACGGCCTGATCGAAGGCAAGGGCGACGGCAAGGATTATGTCTGGGTCATCGATCCCCTCGACGGCACCACCAACTTCATCCATGGCGTGCCCCATTTCGCCATCTCCATCGCCCTCAAGGTGAAAGGCCAGCTGGAAGTGGCCGTGGTACTGGACCCGATCCGGCGCGAGGAATTCACCGCTGCCCGTGGCCGGGGCGCCCAATTGAACGGCCGCCGCATCCGGGTCACCAACCGCGCCAAGCTGGAAGGCACCCTGCTGGCCACCGGTTTCCCCTTCCGCCCCAATCAGGCGGGCATTTTCGATGCCTATATGGGCATGTTCGCGGATTTTGCCCGCAGCACTGCCGGCATTCGCCGGGCGGGCGCAGCCTCGCTGGATCTGGCTTATGTGGCAGCGGGGCGGTATGACGGGTTCTGGGAGTTCGGTTTGAGCGAGTGGGATGTGGCCGGCGGTTCGCTGCTGGTGACCGAAGCCGGCGGCCTGATCGGCGACCTGCGCGGCGGTATGGATCATCTGAAGAAAGGTGATGTGGTGTGCGCTTCCCCCAAGCTGTTCAAGGCCATGCTGCAGACGATTCACACCCATCTGCCCAAGTAACATCACCACGCACATCAGCCTAAGCGGACAAGGCATTTAGGGCTGGCAGCGACCAAAATGGCTGGCCTATACTGGCTAAGACCGGGGTTGCTTAACCCTTCTGCCGTGAGGATCCCCCATGAACTGGGAAGACATCAAATCCGCTGTTCTGGCTTTCTTTGAGCGCATCAGCCAGGCCTGCTGGTATCAACCGGAACAGGCGCTGAAACCGATCCCCATCGAGCAGCAACGTCCGCATCATCCGCAACAGCGCCAGCGCTGAATCATACACAGCCTGCGACACACAAGCCGCAGGCTGCATTCCCCCGCCACAATCTCAGGGCATATCGTCCACGACTTCGGCTTTTTCCAGAAAATCTTCGCGGCTGATGTTCTGCACCAGCAGCAGGTTGCTGGCCACGTAGATGGACGAGTAAGTGCCCACGCCAATTCCCACGATCAGGGCAATGGCAAATCCGAAGATCAGTTCGCCACCCAGCGCGGCCAGCGCAAACACCACCAGCAAGGTGGTGAATGAGGTCATCAATGTGCGCGACAGGGTCTGGTTCAGTGACCCATCAATGATTTCTTCCGGCGTCCCTGCCCGCATCTTGCGGAAGTTTTCGCGCACCCGGTCGAACACTACGATGGTGTCGTTCAGCGAGTAACCGATCACTGCCAGAATCGCGGCCATGGCGGTGAGGTCAAACTGCAGGCGGAATACCGAGAAAAAGCCCAGCGTGATGATCACATCGTGGAACAGTGCCACCACACCACTCAGCGCAAATTTGAACTGGAAACGCAGGGTGATGTAGATCAGCATCATGCCCATGGCGATCAGCAGCGCCAGTCCACTCTTGTCGCGCAGCTCTTCACCCACCTGGGGGCCAACGAACTCCACCCGCTTTTTCTTGACCTCGGGATCCAGTTGCTGCAGCAGTGTCACGACGTTGTCGCCCACCTTGTCCTTGTCTTCCCCTTCGATCGGCGGCACTCGCACCAGCACCTCTTCGGAGCGGCCAAAGTGCTGCACGGTGGCGCTGGCGTAGGGGCTCTGCTTGAGCACCCCACGCACGGCTTCCAGATCAGCAGGCTTGCTGTATTCCACTTCGATCTGGGTGCCGCCGGTAAAATCGAGACCCAGTGCCAGAAACTGGGTGCTCAGGGAAACGATGGAGCCCAGCACCAGCAGGATGGACAGTCCTCCCAGCAGCTTGCGGTATTTCATGAACCGGAAATTCAGTGTTTTCATCGCGCAACGCTCCTTACACGCTGAGTTTTTTCACAGTGCGACCGCCATAGATCAGGTTGACGATGGCGCGGGTGCCGACGATGGCAGTGAACATGGATGTCAGAATCCCCAACGACAGGGTGACGGCGAAACCTTTCACCGGCCCGGAGCCCAGTGCAAACAGGATCAGGCCCACCAGCAGTGTGGTGATGTTGGCATCCAGAATGGTGAGGAAGGCGCGATCATAGCCGGAGTGAATCGCCATCTGCGGCGAGACGCCGTTGCGCAGTTCTTCCTTGATACGCTCGAAGATGAGCACGTTGGCGTCTACCGCCATGCCCACGGTCAAGACGATGCCGGCCATGCCAGGCAGCGACAGGGTGGCACCGGGAATCAGCGACATACAGGCCACCAGCAGCAGCACGTTCATCAGCAGCGCCAGGTTGGCCAACACGCCGAACAGTTTGTAGTACACCACCATGAAACCCATCACCAGCACGAAACCCACCACCAGTGATTTCAGGCCCGCCTCGATGTTCTGCGCGCCCAGGCTCGGCCCCACCGTACGTTCTTCCACGAAGTACATCGGCGCCGCCAGCGCACCGGCCCGCATCAGCAGGGCGAGTTCCTTGGCTTCGTCGTAGCTGTCCAGCCCGGTGATCTGGAAGTTGGAGCCAAACGCGCCCTGGATGGTGGCGACGCTGATGGCTTCCTTGAAGTCCCGGGTGACGGTTTTGAAGGTCTTCTGGCCGTTCTCGATGATTTCGCGGGTTTCCGGCTTGGACTCGATGAACAGCACCGCCATGGAATCTTTCACGTGGGCGGTTGTGGTTCTCAGCATGCGCTTGCCGCCGGCGTTGTCCAGGGTCACCGACACCATGGGCTGGCCGTTCTGATCGTAGTTCGGGCGCGCGTCGATGACGTTTTCACCGGTGACGATGTTCTCTTTCTTCAGCAGCACCTGGCGCGGGGAATTGCGCACGGTGTGGATTTCAGTGCCTACCGGCGGACGGGTGACATTCATGATGTCGTGTTCCCAGTCCACCATGCGGAATTCCAGGTTGGCCGCCTTGCCGATGGTGCGCTTGGCTTCGGCGGTGTCCTGCACGCCCGGCAGCTGGATCACGATGCGGTTGATGCCCTGGCGCGCCACCACCGGTTCGGACACGCCCAGTTCGTTGACGCGGTTGCGGATCGAGGTGAGGTTCTGATCCACCGCATAATCCTGGATGTCACGCAGCGCCTGTTCGGTGAAGGTGAGTTTGAGCTGGATGTCGTCGCCGACGGTGGATTCCTCGATCAGGAAATCCCGGTATTCCTTGCGCAGGATGGTACGTGCCTGTTCGGCTTTTTCGGCGCTGGCGAAGGTCATTTCGATCACCGGCGCATCGGCCGCCTTACGCAGCAGCTTGGCGAACACGCCTTCTTCGCGGAAACGTTCACGCATGGCGCCGACGGTGTTGCCAATACGGGTATCCAGCGCACGATCCATGTCCACCTCCATCAGGAAGTGCACGCCGCCGCGCAAGTCCAGACCGAGTTTCATGGGGCTGGCACCCAGACTGCGCAGCCAGTCCGGCGTGGTGGGCGCCAGGTTCAATGCCACCACGTACTGGCCGGGGAAACGGGTCTGGAGGGCGTCTTTCACAACACTTTGTGCGCGGATCTGGGCTTCTGCATCGGGGAAACGGATCAGCGCAGACTTGTTGGCCAGTTCATCCCCCTTTACAACGACACCCGCCTGCTGCAGCGCCTGCAGCGCGGTATCGGCCACGTTCTGGCCGGTCTCGACGCCGGCCTTGGCCGCCGTGATCTGCACCGCCGGATCGTCCGGGTACAGGTTGGGAATGGCATAGATAAACCCGAAGAGGGTGATGAAGACCACCAGCAGGTTTTTCCACAACGGATACTTGTTGAGCATGGAGGGAATCCTATTGTTCTGGACGTCGATCCTGACCGGCAGAAACCGTTGGGAATCTGCCGCAGCGGGAGTGCATCAGATACTTTTCAGGGTGCCTTTGGGCAGGGTTGCGGTGACAGCGCCCTTCTGGAAGGAGATTTCGATGTTAGGCGCCACTTCCACCACCACGTAATCGTCGGTGACTTTGGTGATCTTGCCCAGCATGCCGCCACTCAGGGACACCTCATCGCCCTTGCTCAGATTCGACAACAGGTTCTTCAGTTCCTTGTTGCGCTTGTTCTGGGGCCGAATGATCATGAAATAGAAGATCAGCACCATGAACAGCATCATGCCCCAGAAGGTCAGCGGGCTGCCATCGGGTGCAGCGCCCATGGGGGCTTCGGCCATTGCGTCGGCGATAAAGAAACTCATATTTACCTCAGTTTGATGACATTGGAATTTCGGTTGCGGATCAGGTCAGCGGGGGCACGGACTCGCCCCGTCGCTGGTAGAAGTCCGTCACAAAGCGCTCAAATGTACCCGTTTCGATAGCAGTGCGCAAACCGGCCATCAGGCGCTGGTAATAACGCAAATTGTGGATGGTATTGAGCTGGGAACTCAGGATTTCCTTGCAGCGATCCAGGTGGTGCAGATAGGCCCGCGAGAAGTTGCGACAGGTGTAGCAGTCGCATTCCGGGTCGAGGGGGCCGGTATCGGTTTTGTGGACGGCATTGCGGATCTTGATCACGCCGTCGGTGGTGAACAGGTGGCCGTTGCGGGCATTGCGGGTGGGCATGACGCAGTCGAACATGTCCACACCCCGGCGTACCGCTTCCACGATATCTTCGGGCTTGCCCACGCCCATCAGGTAGCGGGGGCGATCCTGCGGCATGTGCGGCGTCAGGCCGTTCAGCACCTTGAGCATTTCGTCCTTCGGCTCACCCACAGACAGGCCGCCGATGGCATAGCCGTCGAAGCCAATTTCTGTCAGCCCTTGCAGGGATTCCCGCCGCAGATCGTTGTACATGCCACCCTGGACGATGCCGAACAGGGCCGAGGGGTTGTCGCCGTGGGCATCCTTGGAACGCTTGGCCCAGCGCAGGGACAGCTCCATGGATTTGCGGGCTTCGGCCTCGGTGGCCGGGTATGGGGTGCATTCGTCGAAGATCATCACGATGTCGGAACCCAAATCCCGCTGCACCTGCATGGCGATTTCCGGGTTCAGGTAGACCGGGCTGCCGTCCACCGGCGACTGGAACTTCACGCCCTCTTCGGTGATTTTGCGCATCTTGCCCAGCGAAAACACCTGGAAGCCGCCGGAATCAGTGAGGATGGGCCCCTGCCATTGCATGAAGTCATGCAGGTCGCCGTGGAGTTTGATGATCTCGGTGCCGGGACGCAGCATGAGGTGGAAGGTGTTGCCGAGGATGATCTGGGCACCGATGTCGCCAATGTCGCGGGGCAGCATGGCCTTGACGGAACCGTAGGTGCCCACCGGCATGAAGGCCGGGGTTTCCACCACGCCGCGATCAAAGGTAAGGCGGCCACGACGGGCGCCGGTGTCGGTTCCGAGCAGTTCAAATTTCATCGGGCATTCCTGGAGTGATCAGCATGGCGTCGCCGTAGCTGAAAAAACGATAGCGCTGTTCCACCGCGTGGCGATAGGCGTTCAGTACGTTGTCCCGCCCCGCCAGGGCACTCACCAGCATGATGAGGGTGGATTCCGGCAGGTGGAAGTTGGTGATCAGCGCGTCGATGACGCGGAACTTATAGCCGGGATAGATGAAGATGCGGGTGTCGCCTTCGTAGGGTTGCAGCTCGCCGTGTTGCGCTGCGGTTTCCAGACAGCGCACGGAGGTGGTGCCCACGGCGATGATGCGGCCACCCCTTGCTTTGGTGTCATGGATCTTGGCCACGGTTGCGGCATCGACACTCAGCCATTCCGCATGCATCTGGTGATCACGGATATCATCGGCCCGCACCGGCTGGAAGGTGCCGGCACCCACATGCAGGGTAACAAAGCAGGTTAGGATGCCACGCCGCTGGAGTTGGTCGAGAATGTCCGCATCGAAATGCAGCCCGGCGGTGGGCGCTGCCACCGCGCCCGGCGTTTGCGCGTAAACGGTCTGGTAGCGCTGCTGGTCGAGGGCTTCGTCGGCACGATCGATGTACGGTGGCAGCGGCATGTGGCCGCACTGCTCCAACCGCTGCAGCAAGGTGCCTGCGCCGGTGTGGCGCAGCTGGAACAGTTCGCCGTCGCGCCCTTCCATCAGCAGTTCACCACCACCTTCTATATGAATGATGGAACCGGGCTTGGGGGATTTGCTGGCGCGCACATGGGCAAGGCAGGTCTGCTCGCCGGTGATACGCTCCACCAGCACTTCGACTTTGCCGCCGGTGGTTTTGAGCCCGAACAGACGGGCAGGAATGACTTTGGTGTTGTTGAAGACCAGCAGATCGCCCGGCTGCAAAAGATCAGGCAAATCACGGAACTGGCGATCCTGCAGGGCCCCACTGTCACGATCCAGCACCAGCAGACGGCTGCCACTGCGCTGTGCCGCAGGAAAGCGGGCGATCAGCTCGTCGGGCAGGTCGTAGTGGAAATCAGTGCGTTTCATGTCGGGGCCGCTGGCGAAAAGGGCGCCAATTATAGCGGGTTGCTCCCGTCACCGAAACGGTCGGTTGACCTTGTCCGATGCGCTGATATAATCGCCGCTCTTGTTCTTCCCCAAAGCCGATGTGGCGAAACCGGTAGACGCAGTTGATTCAAAATCAACCGAGCTCTGCTCATGTCAGTTCGAGTCTGACCATCGGCACCATTTTCCTTCCCTGATCTTCCCGTTTTTCCTGATCCTGAGTTCCCACAAATGAACGTGCAGTGCTGGCTTTGGCAGCTCAGCCCTGCGCGCTGGCAGCGAGTTTTCGCTGCCGCAGGATTTTGAACATCAGCAATACATACAACAGGAATGAACTGAAACCGCCACCACCTTTGCTCTTGCCGCCAGAACCGTTGGCACTGCGCGGCGGTGTTGGCGCGGGCTCACCACCGGACACGGCATCGTATTCAAAACGGTAGCCGATAACGGTGGCAGCGGTCGGAGTGTCCTGGCTGGCGAACAGGGCGATGTGCGCGACGCCGGCGGCAAGTGTGACGGCCGCCTGCACACTGTCACCATCTGCGCTGTCTACGTCGAATTTCAGCGGCGTGCCGTCGTCCTGCACCAGGATCATGCGGAAGCGTTCGCCCAGTACATCAGGAAACGCAAAATTGCGCACGGCCATGGTGCCGGACACCGGTGCAGACAACGTCACTTCGCGCTGTTCGATCAGTCGCGTACCGGTGGCGGCAAGAAATTCACCCAGGATGTTTGCACCAGAACCGACGCGCACCCGATACAGATCATCCTCGGCATCGGCATCGAAGCGGCCCCAAACGCTGTAGCGGCCCGGTGCGCGTGTGAAGCTGCCGGTTTGCGCGGTGTCGGTCAGGCGCAGCGCCACCGCAGTGGCGTTTGCGATCCGCACGTCGAGCGGCTGGCGGAATTCATGCAGCGACAACGTGACGGGCGTGCTGCCGCTGCCAGTGGATTCAACCTGGCCCAGGCGCTGAAAATCGCCCAGCGAAAACACGTCATCGAACAGTTGCGTGGCGCCGGCGTTGACACGAATACCCAGCAAGCCCTGATCGCCGCTCAAATCATCGGACAGCAGGATGCGGTATTCACCCGCGTTCAAGGTGACACCTGTTTGATACAGGGTGTTGTTGTCGAGCCGGATGGCATTGCCGCTATCGGTGGAAACGATGGCCAGCTTGAACGGCGACACCACATCCGACAGCGCATTCAGATCGACATCCACTGCCGTTCTTGCGCCAAGCGTGAAGCGTCCCACCTCGCGCGCGTAGTGATCGCCGCTGCGATTTACGATGACGACGTCTTCACCCAGATCGGAATCGGCGCTGACATCGAGCATGCGCCAGCCGAGCTGACTGGTCTGTGCCAGCGGCGCCTTGGCGGTGACATACCAGGACAGGAATCCGGCGCGCATTGCCAGCGTCTGGCTGAGCGTCTGGCCATCCGGTGCGGACAGGCCATTCATGTTGACGCAGGCAGCGGCATCGGCAGCACTGACAACCCCCTGGTACCAGCACCAGGTACCGAATACCTCGGTGGCGGTGGTATTGGCAACGCGCACGATGATGGCTTCAAACGGCGCAAAGCTGAAGCTGAGGGCGTGCATGTCGGTCAGATCGATGTGCACATCCGTATCCACTGCCAGCTTCACGGTGTCATGAAATGCATAGCGATCGCTGTCGGGCTCGTGCCTGCTGAACGAAAATGCCTGCTCGAACACGCGCTGCCCAGCGGTTGCGCCGCTCAGGGATTCCACCGCAACAACTGCTGCGCCCGTGGCCTGGCCGGTGGCGGCGTGCACGAACAGATCCAGCTCGCCTGCACTGGCAATATTGAAGTCGGCGAATGCCGTGCTGCTGCCTGCACCCAGCGCAAGCTGGACAACGCGATCCGATCCGCGCGACAGCAAGGCGCCCGCCTCTGCCAGCGCGAAATGTTCAGTAGCGAATGGATCCAGCAGATGCAGACGGTAATTGCCGGCGGCCAACGCCACCGGCGCACGTTGCGCGCGTTCCTGATCCCCCACCAGAGTGCCACCCTGTACCGTGACCGCGATGGCCGTTTGCCACGTTCCCAGCATCCACAGCGCAATCACCAGATTGCGCAGCCAGCTCAATTGCATCTGCATAGATTCCCCCAATGTTTTCGTTCAGCTTTGCTGCTTGATTTCGGCGAGCAGCTTTTCTGCCTTGTCCCGGCCGACGAAGGGCTTGCCACTTTCCAGCGCTTTTTCCAGATAGCGGGCGGCGTTCTCGCGATCACTGGTGCCCCAATAGGCCATCGCCAGGTGATACTGGATGGACGGATCCTCCGGCGCGCCGCGCGCTGCTTGCTGGATGATGGGCAGCGCGCGCTGGTAGTCGCCTTTCACGTAGTGCACCCAGCCGGCAGTATCCATGAAGAACGGGTTATCGAGCCCCTCCAGCTGGGCAGACAGTTCGCTGGCGCGCTGCAGACTGGCCGCGTCGGATTTGTGGGTCACGATCAGCATCGTCAGGTTGTTGACGATCAGCTTGTTGTCGGGATTTTGTGCCAATACCTTTTCGTACTGCTGGATGGCGAAATCGTAATGACCAAGACGCTCGGCGCGATTGGCGGCTTCGATGCGCAACGGCATGCTGTCGACCTTGTCCACCACCGACTGCAAATAGGCAAAACTCTTCTCGTCACCACCTTCACCCTGTTCTGCCAGCGCGGTGTTGCGATAGGGAATCCACCAGTCCGGTTTGAGTGTCATGCAACGGGAAAACTCGGCGCGTGCTTTCGTCCATTCTTTTTTGGCCAGCCACAATTCGCCCAGCAGGTTGTGCGCCACCGGGTTGTCGTCCACGGTCTTGATGGATTCGGTCAGCCAGGCGATGGCCGGATCGATCTGGTCCAGCGCGATATAACTTTTGATTTTCGCCGTCATCGGTTCGATGGCACCGGGTTTGAGGGCGAAGGATTCATCGAAGTGCTTCAGTGCCGCTTCGTGCTCGTTGCGCGCCTGTGCCACCAAGCCGGCGTAATATGCGTTGCGCGGACTGTCCGGCGTCAAGGCGCGCAGTTGCGCGATGACTTTGTCGGCGTCGTCGAGATACTGCCCCTGGATGTAGACCAGTATCATTTTTTCCAGAATGCGGGCGTTGTCTGGCAGCAGCTGGTTGGCGGTTTCCAGTTGCTTGGCAGCCTGGTTCAGCTCCTTCAGCTCCAGCAGCAAATCCGCCAGTTGCATGCGCAGCTCGACATCTTTCGGCTGCAGATTCAGCGCCGATTTGTAGAGATCGACCGCCTGCTGCTTTTCTCCGTTCATCTGGTGGGCACGACCCAGCATTTTGATAACCTCGGGCGCATCCGGTGTGGCACCCAGCACGGCGCGCAGATCGCCGATGGCGTCGAGAGGTTTGTTACTCGAAAGATTGATGCCACCACGCAGCGTCAAGGCCTCGACATCAGCCGGGTTTTCTTCCAGCACCTCGGCCAGTTTCGCGAGCGCCTGATCGGGCTTTTTGTCCAGCGTATCCATGTAGGCCAGACGTGTCTTGGCTTTCAGCGCGGCGGCTTTATCTTCTTCCAGGAGCGCTTCGTAGATCGCACGGGCATCGTCATTTTTCTTCTGGCTGAGGTGATAACCCGCCAGGCGCAAACGCAGCTCGGTAATCTTGGGGTGTTTGGCGATGGCATCGGTCAGCACCGCTTCGGCCTTTGCCTTGTCATCACGCTGCAGATAGAACGCCTGCAGCGAGGAGATGGCCTCGACATCCAGCGGCTCCTGCGCGGCGGCCGCCACCAGCATGGCCTCGGCTTCTTCACTGCGATCGGTGGCCAGGTAGAAACGGGCTAGCTGGTTTTTGTAGGCAATCTGCTCGGAATTGATTTCCACCAGTTTTTTCAGCGCGTTTTCGGCCAGCGCCAGACGCTCGGTGGACATGTAGAAGCGCGACAGCAGCGTCAGAATGCTACTGCTGGTGGGATGTTTTTTTTGTTCGGCTTCCAGCAGGTTGATGGCATCGTCGGTGCGGCCCTTGTTGCCATACAACGACGCCAGCAGGACGATATTGTCGATGCTGGCGTTGTTGATCTTGAAGGCCTGCTCCGCATTGATCAGCGCTTCGTCGGCCTTGCCCATCTGGATCTGCGCGCCGGCTTTCAGTGCCAGCGCTCCATCGTGCGTGCTCTGTGCTGCCAGCACTTCATCCGCCAGCGTCAGCGCCAGATCGGACGCCTTGGCCAGCAGATACAGCTGACCCAGCTTGACCTTGGCGTTCACGTTGGCAGGGTCTTCTTCCACGATGGCACGATACTGGGCGACCGCACCACGCCAGTCCTGCAGTTTCTCCATGGTCCGCGCGATACCTTCACGTCCTTTGAGATCCTTCGGATCGATCTGCAGTACGTTTTTGAAATTGATGCGGGCTTTTTCGTAGTCGCCGGCCTGAAAGCTGGCTTCCGCCTGCTGCAGATATTTTTCCTTGCGACCTTCGGCGCCATCGCAGGCAACCAGTGTTGAGAGTGCCGCTGCCGCCAGCAGAGGCATGAGAAACCGGGCTTTCATGAGGTTCACAAATCCGTGCGTTGAGGGTATGACCGGGTCACTATGTCACGGAAATGCTGCAGAGAAATTACAGTTTGAAGAAAGCGCCCAATTGGGTCAGACAGGGACTGCCGCCCAGAAAATGCTTGCGCCCACCAGCAACATGCCGGCAGCCAGACTGCCGCGCAGCAGTTTCAGATCGGGCACCGCCATGCCGTTGCGGACATACTCGAAGGCGTACAGCAGCACGACAAATTTCACCACTGCCAATGTCACCGAACTGTAACCTTCGATCTGCACCGACAGCAGAGGCGCAAGCACGGCCAGCAGGATGACCAGAAAATCCAGCGGGCTGGTTTCGAATCTGCGCTGCGGCGACAGCAGTACCGCCAGTAGCACCAACGTTCCCAGGACGATGACGAGCGCCCAGTCCACCAGCCGGACTGCGACGTCTGTGGTCGATCCCTGGATATAGCCCAGATAGGCCAGCAGCGCGCAGCAGGTGTACATCGAAATCGCGTCGGCCCATTGCATGTGGCTGCGCGTCGGCAGATTGGCGAATGCCAGCAGCGCCAGCAACGTTGCCAGAATGGCGATATCCAGCGGAACCTGCCTGATATGCAGCGCTGCCTGCAGAGAATATATGATCAACACCAGCAGCAAGGTCAGCCGAATCAGACGCGGCAGATTGGAGCGCTGCAGGAACGGTCGCACCGGCCCCAGCACCATCCATCCAAGGCGGGTGAGACTAAGATCGTAACGCCGCACCAGATCATGCTTCAGCAGCAGATGAATCGACCACAACACCAGTGCGCTGTAGGCAAGAAACGCTGTCATCACCACGCTGTCGACATGAAAGCGCAGCAGGTAGGCGATGGTGACAAAACCAAACTGGATAAAATACAGCAGCACTACGGTTTCATAGTGGGAGAAGCCAATGGCCAACAAGCGATGATGGATATGATTCTTGTCCGGCGCGAATGGCGAGCGCCCCGCCAGCAGGCGACGCGCCATCACGGTAACGGTATCAATCACGGGCAGACCGAAGATCAGCAGCGGCAACACCGCACTCACCGCCGGATTGACTTGCTGCGTCATGACGATCACCAGCACCCCCAGAATGAAGCCCAGGAACTGGCTGCCGGTGTCGCCCATGAATATGCGGGCCGGATGAGAATTGAAACGCAGAAATCCCAGAATGCTGCCGGCGACCGCGAGCGTGAGTATCACCACCGCATAGGAGCTGGACTGGAACGCCATCAATCCTACCAACCCAAAACTGAGAATGGATGCGCCGCCCGCCAGGCCGTCGAGTCCATCGGACAGATTCATGGCATTGATGATGGCGAGCAAACAGAACACGGTGAACGGGTAGCTGATCCACCACGTGTCGATGGGAAACGCAAGAAACGGAATCCAGGCTACGCACACATCACCCACCACCACCACCGCCAGCGACGCCAGAATCTGGCCGGCGAATTTCACCCGGTAGTGCAGATCGCTGCGATCATCCCAGATGCCAAAGGCTGCCAGAATCGCCGTGCCCAGCAGAATGCCGGCAAACAGGCGATCCTTGGGAAACCACACCAGAAACGGCACCAGCATGCCGATTACCATGGCAATGCCACCAACCCGAGGCACGGAATGGGAATGCACCTTGCGCTCGTTGGGCAGATCCACCAACTGCAACCGAGTGGCGTGGCGCATCAGCCAGGGGATCAGCACAACGGTAATGAACAGCGCAGAAATCAGTGTGGATATCAGTGGCATGTTGACATCGCCTAATCCGGCCTGCCGTTGGCACAAATCGCCGTCGGTACTTGCGCGATACCGACCCGGGTCGCCATGCCATCCACAAAACGCTGGGCCAGCCGATCCCGATCAAAATGCTCGCGTACGTAATCGCTTCCACCCGCTGCCATTTGCCGGTGACGTTCCCCGTCGTCTGCCAGTGCCTGTACTTCCCGCGCCAGCGCGTCCGCGTCTTCGGGCGTGATGCAGATACCACAACCGGACTCCTGCAGCAGCTGCGCGCTTTCACCTTCCACACCCAGAATGATCGCCTTGTTCATGGCCAGGCTTTCAAAAATTTTCGAGGGAATGACCGATTTGAAGGTGTCACTCTTGCGCAACAGGATCAGCGACAGATGCACCCGGTTCCACAGCGCCGGCATGCTGGGTTTTGGCAACTGCCCCAGCAGCGTCACATTCGACAGCTTTTTCTGCTGCGCCAGTTGTTGCAGACGTTCGCGTTCGGCCCCATCGCCCACCAGCAAAAAATGAATGTCCTGCCGTGCGCGTAGCTGCTCCGCGGCCTGCAGAATCGTGTCGAGATGATGCGCCATGCCATGAGTGCCCACGTAGGCCGCGATAAATTTTCCTTTTAGTCCATGCTGCTCGAACAGATAATCCAGATGCGGATCGGGTGCAGGCTGGTTCAGCGAAAACAGAGTGAGGTCGACACCGTTCTTGATGACCATAATCTTGTCTGGGTCGATGCCCTTGCCGACCATATAATCGCGAAACGAATCCGTCACTGGCACGATCAGATCGCAACGGCGATAACAGAACAGCTCCAGCCAGTACAGCAGCCGCGTGATCCAGCCTTCCTTCATCGCGCCCACGGCCAGAATGGATTCCGGCCACAGGTCACGGATCTCCAGCACCCAGGGCAAGCGCCGCAGACGCGAAACCGCGTAACCCGCCAGCCCGTTGAAAAACTGCGGCGACGTGGAGATCACCACGTCATGACGACCAAAGCGCCAGCACAACAACACACAAGCCAGCATGAACCACACGTAATTCAGTGTACGCAAACCAAAGCCCTTGTTGGCCGACAGAAATGTCCACAAGCGGATAACGCGGATCCCTGCCACCTGCTCTTCCTGCCACAGCCGATTGCGGTGCCCAGGATAAAGCTCACCATGGGGATGATTGGGATTGCAAGTCACCACCGTCACCTGATGCCCCTGTTGCACCCAGCGCGAGCAGTGTTCGTAGGTGCGGGTGGCCGGCGCGTTCACTTCGGGCGGAAAATAATGGGACAGAAAGAGAATTTTCATCGACTCACCGCAGTGTGGCCAGGTTGAAGGCGGATGGTGACATCCAGCGCGCCCTGTTGCTGGCACTGCATTGACAGCAACAGACACTGATTGGGAAGCACGCTGCCGAAATCCGGACAGTAATGGCCAGCTTCCACCTGCGCAGCTGGCGATTCGCCTGTTTCGACATGGATGGACAGCGTCGCGTCATCATCCAGGTGCCACACACCCTCGCGCTGGTATAGCTGAAATTCGGGATGAAAATGCAGGCGACTGTGTACCAGCGCAGGCTTGTTCAGCTGGACGGTGTCTGAAATCTGGATCTGGTGAGATTGCAGCGTAAAGACTCGACGGTGGCGGTAGGACACTCGCGCAGCAGCGTGTGAACGCATCTCCAGCACAACCTGCACCGAATCGCTCTGCTGCCGGACATCCACGTTCGATATTTCAATGCGCGCACCGATGCGGAATTCTCCCCAGATTTCGTTTTGATCCTGATTTTCCACCGCCATGACATTGTGGGCACGGGATGAGCGCACATAGTGTCGCATAGGGCCCGGAGCGTACTGGCTGACACCGCTGTCCACGATGACTCGCCGCCCCATCCACTCCAGTTCGAAACTGCCGGCATCGCAGTGCGCATGACCTGGCTGGTAGACGGGACTTGGTCCACCGGTGGAAACGATCAGCTTGCCATTACCGAACTGCCACACCACAAAGCCGGTATTTGGAAAATGCTGCAGCGATGCCGGCTCGGTCGGGGGAATCGATGCGGAGAGGTTCACCTGTTGCCAGTAGTTCTGCAATGTTTGCCAGGCATGGGCGCCATGCAACGTGGAGTCACCGATGAGCGCAACCTTGCCGTCGGAAAACGAGAGCGCCTGCAGAAATCGCAAGCCCTTGTCGATCACGTTGCGCAGCGTCAGCAGCAATGCAGTCGATACTGCCGCAGCCTGCAATGCATCAAAAAGCGCAATGCAATGCTCCAGGCAGATCGCATGATAGCTGGGCGAGCGTTCGTAGTGACCGCCGTCGGCGTTGAACTGCTCCAGCAGCTCTGCCTGCAGGTCAGAACAGGCCCGATGCAGCGATGCGTCGCCACTGCCGACGCGGAAAAGCAGCCGGAACCAAACCAACGCCAACCGATTTTTCAGCAGATGATTGGCACGGATATGAAATTCCAGATTGTGCGCCAACCAGTTGCCCTGCTCCGCAATGCTGTCGATCCACGCCGCTTTGATATCAAGCCCAAGCTGGCAGCGGCGAAAGCAATAGCCAATCCAGTTGATCAGGCGCAGCGAAGCCGTGTAGGGCTCCCAGGCATCCTCGCTGCCTGGCGGATTATGTGCAATCCAATGATCCAGCGTGAACGCACAAAGTATGTGATCCGGAATTTCATCCTTCAGCCAATCAAAATAATGCAGGTGATAGCGCCACAGCTTGGGCATGCCGCTGGCACGCCAGTCGGGCGTATCCAGTTCGAATCCTGCCGTTTGATTCAGAAAATACAAGCGCCCCTGCTGCACGATTGGCTCCACAGTCGGCAGCGGTGCGGCCAGCGTCAGTGGCAGCGCCATCTTGTTGGTGCCACGGGTAGATGCGGGCCTGGCAACTCGCAGCGACAACCGGCGTCGCAACAGATAGAACCAGAGCTGTTCCAGCGGCACATGCCGCAAGGTGCGATAAACCAGTCCAGCCCGGGCCAACATCAATTCTGCTCCAGCTTGTCAGCGAGATCGATCACGCAGCGACTGACCTGCAGAATATCCTCGAACGCAATCGGTGCCGGTGCGCCCTGACGCAGGCAATCCAGAAAAGCCTGTACACAGGCATTATTGCCTTTGTCCTGGCGCCACAAACTGAGTGACTTGGCCGCTCCACCAAACACCTTCAGCTTGCGGAAATTGTCTATCTGGTAAATGCCACTGCGCCAGAACACTTCCACCCGCTCCTTCGGAAATGCCGCATGGCCGTTGGACAAATACTGGATCGATGCAATGCTGCCGTTGCCGAAACGCAGCTGAATCACACATTGATCTGCCGCTGCACCCATGATGCTCCACGCCACGATGTCGCCGCCTGCCAGAAACAGCGCAAGATCGACAAAGTGGCAGGCTTCGCCAATGATTCGCCCACCGCCAACAGCGCGATCCTGAATCCAGGAGGAAGGCGGAATGGCACCGGCATTCACCAGAATATTGATGCTGGCAGGCGCCAACGTAGTGTCTATCGCGCGCTTGATGCTCTGCACCAGCGGCGAATAGCGCCGGTTGAATCCGATCATCAATTGCGGCGGATTTGGCAGCTGGCGACTTTGTGAGAATGCGTGCTCCACCACCAGCAGTTCCGCAAGGGTGATGGCCAGTGGCTTTTCAACAAATACATGCTTGCCGGCCTGCAACGCCTGCGCGGTGAATTTCGCATGGGTATCATGGCGGGTCGCCACAGCTATTACCGACAGCGCCGGTTCCCGCAACAACGCATCTGCATCGGTGGAAACAGCCGCAAACCCATATTTGCGCGCAGCGTGAACGCCACTGGCGCCACCCTTGCACGCAATGCTGGCAAGTCGAGCGCCGGCTTTGCTGAACGCTGGAATCAGCACCCGCGTGGCGTAGTTGCCTGCGCCGATGAAACCGACTGAAATATCAGCGACGGGTGCTGATCCAACTTCCGGAATCGCAACAGAACGCGCGATAAGCTTTTCAACCGGACGTTGTTTGTCACATTCGAGCACGACTCCCAGTGCATCTGCCTGCAGCAACTGCTCGTAGGCCTGTGCCGCCTGCTCCAGTGGATAACGTTGCGTAATCAACGCATCGGGCCTCACTGAACCCGCAGCCATCGCTGCCAGCACTGCATCGAAGTTGCGCTGCTCAGTCCAGCGCACGTAGGGCAACGGATAGTCGCGCCCCTGCAGTTCATAGTCCGGATCATAGCGACCAGGGCCATAGGAACAGGACACCTGGAAACTCAGTTCCTTTTCGTAGAAATCCGCGCGAGACAGCGACAGTCCGACCACACCCACCAGCACAATGCGGCCCCGCTTGCGGCACATGGTCGCCGCCTGATGCATGGGATCATTGCTGCGGGTGGACGCTGTCACCAGCACTGCATCCACACCGATTCCGCCGGTAACCGCCAGCGCAAACGCCACAGGGTCGACACCCTCGCGCAGCACGATCGCTTCAGCACCATACTGACGGGCGAGTGACGCGCGTTCCGCGTTGAAATCCATACCCAGTACACGGCAGCCGTTTGCCTTGAGCAGCTGGACTGTCAGCAGTCCTATCAGTCCCAGACCCATCACCACCACGGTTTCGCCCAGCTCCGGTTTGACCAGACGAATCCCTTGCAGCGCGATGGCACCCAGCACTGTGAAACTGGCCTGGTCGTCGCTCACCGACGGCGGAATGCGTGCGCACAGATGCTTGGGCACCACCACCATTTCTGCGTGATGGCCATTGGAGGCGACGCGATCACCAGGCTTGAAATTTTCAACACCCTTGCCGCACTGAACAACGGTTCCTACATTGCAGTAACCCATCGCAATGGGCTGATCCAGTTTGGCACGCACCGCATCGAGCGTCGGCATCAGCCCATCGGTTCGGATCTTGTCCAGCACCATGCGCACCTTGTCCGGCTGCTGCCGTGCCTTGTCCAGCAGATTGGATTTGCCGAAATCCACCAGCATTTTTTCCGTGCCGGCCGACACCAGTGTTTGTCGGGTGCGAATCAACAGGTGACCATCGGGCACCATGGGACAAGGCACATCTTCAATCCGGGTAGCGCCAGTGCGCAGATCCTGCAGTACTTGCTTCATGATTTCCCCCACGTGAGCGGCGACATCTTATGAAGGAAAAGTGACAATTGGATAACAAAAAAGCCCTTCGGTGATGAAACCGAAGGGCTTTCTGTCATCTCGGACAGCGACAAACTTAGACAATCCATCGCTGTGGCAAGCCTGTCACAGCCCGGTGACAACCATGTGACAGGCGGAGTTCAATCGGGAATATGTTTGTGCAGCAGAGGAACCGTCTCGGCAACGAATGTCTGCAATCGCTGCTCCACCACGCTGATGTCAGCGAACGGCTCGATCTCGACCATGACCCGCACCAACGCGCCATCGGTACGATTGCGGAAAATGCGATCCCAGAAAATCCACCACTTGGCCATGAATTCGTTGGTAATCACCCTGCCCCTCTGCTGAAGCCAGTAATACACCAATACCTGCTGCTGATCCTTGGCAATGATGGCGCGGTTGACCTCCACCGGCGTGCCAGACCACTGGATGTCGGGTAACGTTTGCTGTGTCAGAGTTTTGATGCGCCAGCCGGAACCGGGCAAGCAGGAGCGTGGCGAGTGAATGGTGCCTTCACCTTCCGCCTGCACATTGTAGTAAGCCACGTAGAAATTGATCGGCTTGCCGCCACCTGCGCGATAATCCGCAACGATATAGTCATCCAGCTGCAGCTCCTGCAGGAACACGGGATCGAGGCGGCTGGGCAGGCCAAACCACTCGCCAACAGCAAGCGGAAACTGCGACAGTGGCGTCCGCGCCGGATGCACGGTATCACCCACTTTCAGATTCTGACTGGCCGCGAAAAACAGTGCGAGCACTACCAGCGCGGCATAGAAACTGTAGGGAATCTTGCGCGGCTGTCGTTGTTGTGCAGGATCACTGCGGGCGGGCAGCTCCAGTGACAGCACTTCCGCCAGCGGCCGCTTCTCGCCGACCAGTTTGTTGAGCAGGATGATCTCGGCAAATATCACCAGGAAAGCTGCCATGAACACTACCCAGCCTTCGAAATCATGCAGAAATCCTTCTGCCATTTCCTTGCCCCAGTACTCCACCGTTACGCCGATGGCGCCGATACGAAAGCTGTTCATCAACACCGTAATCGGCATGCTGGACAAAAATACAAGCGCTTTGCGCCAGAAAGAAGCCTTATAGAAGATAGCGAGTATCAAGCTCAGCGCCATCAGCGGGAATAGATAACGCAGTCCATTACATGCTTCCACCACCTGCAGTTTCATCGCGCCCAGATCGATGACATTGCCTTCCAGGTACACACTGATGTCGAACAGGCGGATAAACCACACGCCGATCTGGGACGAAATCAGTTGCAGTTCGCTGGACAGGTTGTGGTAGATGAAGGTAGGCAGCTTCACCATGAAGGCCAGCATCGCCATGGCCACAATGATCAGCCGGAAAGCCTGCCATCCCATCAATGCCAGGAACAACCCCGCCAGCGCAATGACCAGCGCATACTGACCCAGGGTGGACACCACGGCCATGCGCCCAGCCAGATGCAACAGCACACCGAACAACACGATGCCAACACCCAACCACGAGCCGGTGAACGGAAGCAGCTGCAACCTGTCGCTCTTCTGATAGATGAGAAACGCCGAAATGAACGGTATCAGAATACCGTGGCTGTATTCTTCCTGGGATGTCCAGGTGTGGTAGAGCGACTGGATGTCACCTGCGAACGCCGCCACGAAAAGCAGTGCCGCGATGGCGATGATGCTCCACCCAAGGCGTGTTTCAGCCCAGTGGAAAGCGGTTGGATTGGCTGTAAAATTCGTCAACGTATCGGCCCCGGCATTCAATCAGATACGGCACCCGCAGGTTTCCGCAAAAATGGCCGCACCATGGTATGACGGTGTCATGAACGTTTGGTGACGGACAATTTCCAGCAAATCGACATCTTTCTGTCATGATTCTGACTTATCTTTAGCCTCCGCATCAGGCAGACGCAGGAGCGCGATCCGTCACGTGATTATTTCTATACGTTTGCTGATCCTTGTCTGCCTGTTGCTCTGCGGCAGCACGTACACAGATGACCTCGCCAAAGCCTTCACACTGGCACCAGAACATGTCGCGATAGTGGTCAACAGCAACGATCCACTGAGCGTGCAGATCGGTGAATACTACCGCAAACAACGCGGCATACCCCACGCCAATCTGGTCACGCTGGCGTTTCCCAAAGACTCGAGCAATCTGCCCGCAACCCTCTTCAATACGCTGTACGCCCAGACGCTGGAGCAGATCCCCACCGGCATTCGCGTTTTTGCACTGGCCTGGGCGACACCATACCGGGTGGATTGCATGTCCATCACATCGGCCTTTGCTTTTGGCTTTGATCGAGCGTTCTGCGCTGTCGGCTGCACACCGACCCGCGCCAATCCCTATGCAGGCAGTGATAGCCGCGACCCGCTCACCGATTTCAATATTCGGCCGGCCATCTTGCTGGCAGCACGCACATTGGCAGACGCGAAGGCGCTGATCGACCGCGGCGTTGCAGCAGATGGCAGCGATCCAGTGGGCCATGTATTTCTGCTGGATTCACCCGACGTAATCCGTAACAGCCGCGCACGCCACTACGCCAGCATTCAGCGCCACTTTGCTGATCGGATTCCATTGCATGTCGAGCGCGCTGAAACCATCCAGGGTCGTCGCAATGTCCTGATGTGTTTTACCGGGTCTGAGCATCTCCCAGGTCTGGCAGATAATTCGTTTCTGCCCGGCGCCATTGCCGACCACCTGACCTCTTTTGGGGGCATGCTGACTGATTCAACTCAGGCGAGCGCACTGCGCTGGCTCGAAGCAGGTGCCACCGGCAGCTACGGCACGGTGGTGGAGCCCTGCAATATTCCGCAGAAATTTTCCCATCCGGGCGTGTTGATGCAGCACTACTTCCAAGGTGAAACGCTGATTGAAGCCTACTGGAAAAGTGTTGTCATGCCAGGACAGGGTGTGTTCATTGGGGAGCCGTTAGCGAGGCCGTTTGGGGAGGTGCCGTGACAGTGGTGCAGTGCGTAGATAGAATGGAGAAACCTCCACTCTCGCCGCGAATCAAACAAGTGCCCCGCAGACATAATCATAGTGTACTACCGCCATCCTCGAAAAACCTGGGAATGCTTTCGTCGAAACTGAACAGCGATAATCTTTTCGCAATAAGTTCACGTGACTACACCTGTATCAGCGGATACTATCAGATCGCATTTAACTGGCGCGCAAGCTGCTTTTTCTGGGCGCCTTTAATTGGTTTTCGTCAGCATGGAGATTGTGCACATGAAAAGGATCTGCCAAAACGCGATTCTTGGGCTTGCCCTTGGGGCAATATCGGTGCCGACTGCAATTGCAGAAACCATAAAATTGAGCTTTTCCGGCACTATAACAGGAACTAGCGGTGCTGCTGCCAGCTATATAGCTGGCAGCATCCTGAGCGGCTATGTGCTCTATGATTCGCAGACACCATACACCAATTATGAGCACATAGTTAACCAATTCCAGAATACTGAGTACTTCACTTTTGGCGACACCAACTTCGCTGAATATCCAGGGACTATATTTGTCGACCAGCTGAATCAGGGTTTTGATATCAACCACTGGAAACACACACAGGAACATTGGCTCTCAATTTCTGTTCTTGAGATTGGAACAGCTGCCGACAATACCGGTTCCGACATTGTGTCATTAACTATGTCCGCGATGAATTGGGATAGAAATCCATTTTTGCCAAATGTTTCCGTGTTGCCTATCAGTATTGATGATAAATCTCTAAATGACGGTAGCTTGATGGGGAGTATTGCTTTTTATGACGGAACCAGCGTTCCTCTGGGTCGACTTGATTTCGTCTATACTGTTTTCAGCATTACACCTGTTCCTCTTCCAACCGCTGCCTGGCTTTTTCTGAGCGGAATCCTTGGCTTCATCGGCTTTTCGTTGAGAAGGAAAAACGATGCAGGCTCTCAAAGCACCTTTGCTCGCGCTGCAGCATAGAAATTTTTTCAAATGGTGAAGGCAAGCCTGTTATCAGCTTCGGTCTTTCAACAATCGGGCAGGCACTCCACCAACGATACTAAAGGCGTCCACATCGCGCGAAACAACCGCTCCTGAAGCGATGACTGCTCCCTCACCAATGGTAACGCCAGGCAAAATCGTGCAGCCGGCACCGATCCATACATCGGACCCAATCACAACTGGGGCCTTTTCATGGCCGCTACCAAAGACTCGCCCCGGTCGTGGTGGGATCACATGATTCGTTGACAAGATGCGACTACCGTATCCGATCAAGGTGCGACTACCAATAGTGACACCACCCGCGGTGGTAACCAGCACCCCGAGCGCAAAGTCCACATCATCCCCAACTACCAGATTACGCCCCGGCGCAATCCATACACCGGGATAAAATACACAACGCCGCCCGATAACAGCGCCATTCAGACGCAAGAAACTGGCTTTAATCCAACCCAGCACCCGAAAGCGTGGCAGCAGAAACAGGATCTGCTGGATAGCCTCATACCAGACCACCAACATAGGCCGGAAAAACTTTACATACATTGCGGAGCCTTGCTGACAACTGAGCGCTCGATCACGTCCATGTATCTCTCGAATCGCTGGCGGGCAGACGGATACTGCTGCAATTGCTTTAGCCCACTTTGCATAAGTCTGGTGACATCTACTCCTCCGTTAACGAGCAGTTGAATTGCCTCGCACAAGCTTTGTGGGTTTCTATGGGAAAAATAAATGGCACCATCGCCGCATAGCGATCTTGCCCAATCAAGATCAGAAATCAGCAACGGCTTCTGCATTGCCCAGCTTTCGGCAATCATATTGCTGAAACTCTCCAGCGTTGAGGGCAACACCGCGGCGTCACAAACCCGATACAGTTCACAGCATCCCTGCGGAGGGACTGGACCGAAATTGACAATTTGATCTGCGACCCCCAATTTCTCCGCCCTTGCAAAAAGGGCCTGAGCACCCGGATCAGTCGCAGGCAATGTCAGAACGAAGCGCACCATCTGCAAGCCTGAGCGCCGCAAAAGCACAGCTGTATCAACCAGAATGTCGAAATTTTTGTTGGGATGATAGCCGGCAATGAGCAGAATTCGAAAGCCGTCAGGGAGCCCGCAGCAGCGCTCCGCAGTAGCGGGATCGGAGCCCTCCGCACTAACCAAACTGGAGCAAGCAGGAGGAACCACATGCACGGTCTCTGGCAAAAAACCGTTCTGCTGCATCGCTCTCTGCGCCAAGTCTGTAGTTTCAAAAATCTTTATATCGGCCTTACGCAGACGTCGCAAACGCTGCCGATCAATCAACGTTTTTAGAACGCGCCTATACAACGGCAGTGCTCGCCAGAAGTCGATTTCCGGGTAAAACAGGTTGGAGTAGGCACAACCTACAACATTAAGCTCGTCGCTAGCGCCAGGCCACTGCGGCCCAAACAGAGTAAATATAATGTCTGGCTGCACACGCCCCAGGAATTTTCGACAACCTACGTACTCAAACCAGAGCCTGTGCGGCAAATTATCTGGAACAATGTGCGCGAGTTCTAAATTGCCGTTGATCCGTTGCCTGAATGGAGTATTTTCGCGGCAGACAATCAACCACTCATGTTGCTGGCCGGCCTGCTGGGCCCATGCCATAAAATCCAGCGCAACCTGGATTCCTCCACCAGTCTTCAGCGGCAGAAGATTCAGCACTATTCTCATTATTTCCCCACAACCGGCGCCAAGGTAGAACGCTGCAAATCGCAGACAATTATTCAACGACCATATGACAAATAGTTGTCATATTTATGACGAAGAGCCCGCTGCAGGCTCGGAGACGTTCTTATATCTGTCACATAAAAGCAATAAAATACCTCTACCCAGAGACAGGCTTTAGACACTCCACCGGCGCAGCCACTTTCTATTTGACTTCTAACGATATGAAAATACTGGTAACCGACCGCGTGATCCAATGACAGCATCGACCGGCGGGATGAGACGCAATGCAATCTGGGTAACCGCCGGCACTGTTACTCAGGTATCGTGCCAGTTTGGCACATTGATTGTTCTCGCGCGGCTGCTGACTCCATATGATTTCGGAATACTTTCTATCGCCGCCTTGATCACTCAGCTGGCACTTATCTTCACAGAGTATGGCATTGCAACAAATGTCGTGCAGCGTTTACGTCTTGATCCAGAATTTCTGGGTGCTGCTTTCTGGCTTTCCTTTGCATCAGGAGCTTTAATTTGTAGCGTCGTGCTGTTGTCAGCACCTGCTTTTTCCTGGGCATTTTCTGCTCCAGAACTCGAGCAGGTTCTTCAGGCCTATGCAGTTATGTTTCTGCTTTTCAGCCTGACCTCTGTCCGCGACGCACTGATACAACGGGATATGGACTATCGTTTCCTTGCCAAGGCTGATTCTGCCAGTTTCATTCTTGGGTATGCCGGGATTTCCATTGCTTGTGCATTGCTCGGCTTCTCCTACTGGTCGATGGTGATTGGCCATATCAGTCAACTCACTATTCGGTGTGCACTTATATGCATGCGTCCACTTACTGTCGCACCAGGTATTCCAACCCGACTGCTAGTGCAGCAGATTCTTCACTTCGGTACCGGCCAAACGCTGTCGCGGCTCGCCAGCTTTGTCGCCGCACAGGCCGACGGATTCATTATTTCCTCACGCCTCGGCGTGGCCGACATGGGATACTACGGCAGGGCCAATCAATTGGTTACTATGCCTGCGGCGCAGCTAGGACAGATCTTCGACCGTCTAATATTTCCATATGTGGCGCGCAGACAACACCAGCAGGGAGAAGCAGCAGCCACCTACAGGAAGGCCCTGACTGGGATTTGCCTGCTGAGCTTCCCCGCAAGCATTCTTTTGGCCATGACAAGCCCAAATCTCGTACATATTCTTCTAGGCTCTCAATGGGAACCCGTCGTCAAACCGATGCAAATCCTGGCGTTGGCCATTCCTTTCCGGCTGATTCACAAGGTCTCCGATCCGACCGCTCGCGCCATGGGAAAGACCTACAGCCGAGCATGGCGGCAATGGCTCGTCGCCTTCAGTGTGATCGGTCTGACCTGGCTTCTCTGCGAATGGGGGTTAGCAGCAGTGGCTGCCGGCATCGTTGCCAGCGCCGTGCTGGATGCAGCTTTGATGGTGTGGCTTTGCTGCAACGCTACGCGGCTCACCTTGCGGGAGTTGATGCATGCCCTAGTGCCTGGCGTTCAGGCTGGTGTACTGACGGCCATCCTGATTCTGCTGATCGCGCAAGCGCCGTTGCCTGCACGCGAAAACGAATTCTATTTTCTTGGGCTGGCATCCCTCGCAACCGTAGCAATGGTCATTCTGATGTTAATGCGCCAGCGAATGAAATGGAGTTGAGCCATGCCGGACTTTAGCAAACGCAGGCTGGTGCAAGCCATGGGCGTCTTTCCTTTTGCAACTTCCCTTCCGGCAAGGTTGGCCTTTGCATCCAGCTCAAAGGTTACACGAGAGTTCGATATTTCTGCGTATCGACAGGCATTACTACCGCGAGAACATGGCCAGCTGGTACAACTGAAGCAGACTTTGATTCGGCGCTATCCCTCCCGGGAACAGTGCATGCAAATGGCGGCATTCTTCAACGCCCGAGAAGGACTGTTGGTAATCGCCAACGACCCAACCGGTGGAGTCGCCGACTGGGAAATCAGACCAGGAACCAAGCTGAGAATTCATTTCTATGGCGATGTGCCAGACGTTAAAATATACCGTATCAAACCGACTCTGGAAGCTGCGGCAGAGCTCTATCGAGAGTGGGCACTCAATCAGTTCTGGGTTCGTCAACGCACTCGAAATTCACATCGACTGGATTTTGTCGTAGTAGCGTCCAACTCCTCACTGAACCTGGAAAAGCAGCACATCCATCACATAAAAAGCATCAATGGAGGTTCTATCGCTGTATGGTTTACACAGTGGCGCCGACATCCATTTGACAGACTGTACCCCGACTATACGGCAAAGGAACCGGCTCAGTTCGCCGAACTGCTGACGCATCTGGCGGACGAAGGTATTCTCGCGCTCCCCTATATCAACAGCATGCTGTGGGATGAGCGACTGAAACCCTTCCAGAGCATGGCAAGTCAAGTCGCGGCACTTTCTGCAGAACAGGAACCTGTTTCCTATAACAGACAATTGCCATTCCTGCGTTATGCCTGTCCGCAATCAACGGTCTGGCACAAGAATATCGTCGATGCGCGTAATAGCATCCTTGATGCCACTGGTAAAAGCTGCAATGGAATCTACCTGGATATGCTGGCGGCGGCAGCTCCCATCTTCTGCCACCACAACCAGCATGGCCACAAACGTCAGGATGCCTATGCATGGCAGCATGGCCTGCGCAAGCTGCTGGAACAAACCCGCGGCGCCATCATGGTGGAAGGTTGTGCAGAAGTCTACCTGGATCTGGTGGACTACCTGCTGATGCACCTTTACACCGCCCAGGCAGATCAAGTACCGCTGTGGTCAGCTGTCTATGGCGACCTGGTTCAAACCATGGGCTGGAATATTCCTGCTGGCATTAGTGAATCATCGATGAAAGCCCTAATCCAGCAAGCTGGTTCCTTTGGTGTCGGCGCACAAGCAACACCCTGGATGACCAGCGAACCAGAAGCGTCGCTGGCCAAGCGTGTTTATCCCTCCCGTCCCCATTCGCCAGAAGATATTCAGCTGCGTGAGATCCGCTAAAGAGACCGACCCAAAATGCCGCTTTCCAACAGCCTTATTCACGATCAGCCAAAATCAGCAGCTCTTTACAGCAACGTGCGATCAGACCGTATCGGCGCATCCGTACTTAAACCCGCGTTGACAATCGTGGCGCTAAGCTTCTTCTACGCTGCACACGCTGAAGGCAGAGAATCCGCGTTCATATTGTGCAGCTGGCTAACGGCGGTTCTCTGCATTATCTTTGTTTTCTGGGAACGTCCGACAGAAACCCTGACCGCGGCAAAAGTCACTGCCCTCCTCTACTGTGCGAGTTTTGCCATTGGACCTGTATGGTTGGCCGAAGTGAGAGGATACCGCTGGTTCTACTTCGGAAATGAAGTAGAGGAACTGCTCAGTGCTGCCAGCGTGCTCACCTTGGTGGGATCCATTTGTTTCCTTTTGGGCTACTTCAGTGTTACGCGCTTGTCGGCACGCACAAACACCATCGCAGCCACCTTACCACACGATTTCCCAGTCCGAGGCGCCATGACAGGCGCCGTGATACTGGGCAGCATTGGCTTCGTTTCCTATGTCGGCCTGGTTATCAACTCCGGTGGAATAGGTCGGTTGCTCGGGTATGTCGGCGGCAGGGCCGATATGCTCGCCGGCGTGTATGGGGCCTGGTTCTGGGGTATGCATTTGCTGTTTGCGGCTTTTGGTCTTCTCTGCGTCGCCACCATGAGCAAACATCCCTGGCTATGCCTCTTGGTAGCGCTGATGCTATCGGCGGCGTTCGTGCCCTTGCAGGGGCGCGACATCGTGGTTGCCCCCATATTCTGCTGGCTGCTGATGTACAGCGCGCTGCATCGTCGTCTACGCTGGCGTACCGTGGCCTCCGGGATTCTTGTCATCGTATTAATGAGTGCGTTGCTTGGCGCCTTCAGAGGAGGCAACATCCGCAACAATGCAGAGGATTTTCTTTCCACGTTTCAGGAAAACGCCACTGAACACATGATCAAGGTTGTCAGCGACAACATAGAACAGCTCGATGCAGTCATGACGGCAGTCAGTCACGAATACAAGGGCAACAAACCGATTGGCCCCATGGTTCTGGCCTCGTGGGTCGAACCGGTCGATCGAGCATTGCTCGGCGACATCATTCCCAGCATCTATTCGGGTATCTATATCGACCGACTGTTGATGCCTGAACACAAAGGATGGAATACAGCCGCCAGCCCGTCATTGCCAGGTGAACTCTATATTGGAATGCGCTGGAAAGGCCTGATTTTTGGCATGACGCTATATGGCGTTGCCATGGGCATGCTGAGCCGTTGGCATGACGGGCGCTATCGCAATCCTGTAATGTATGCGGCTTATCCTTTTGTAGTTTACATACTCGCGAAAATGGTCGTAGATGGCACCACCCACGGATTCAGAGCTCTGATCATCTACGTGGCTGTATTCCTATGGTCCCTTTTTGCCACGCCAACCCGTCACCGCAAGGACAAAGCCAACCATGGGCACAAACCGCTCTTTTCTTTTGATTCCAAACCATTCAGTGGCCATTGACGTTGACAGGATCAGAATGGAATCGGCCGAAGCGGACTTGCTGACCCAAATCGGAAAGGAATTCACATCGGTGTCTGTTGCTGCATTCGTCGCTCCCCCGAAAAATTCCAGCCTGTCTGGCAGCGTAAACAGTGGCGATCTTCAGCTACACACCCTGAATGTTCTGGAGCACAACTCTCGCGGCAAGCTCATCAACTATCTAAATGCGGCCTTCCGTCTTCCCATGGTTCTGCCGCGCCATGACTTCGTCTACATATTCTGCCCGGGCTACTGTGGCCTGATCGCATCCTTTTGGTGCCGGATATTACGCAAGCCATTTGGCCTGTACGTACGAGGCACCTGGCTAGACCGGCGTGCTCAAACTCCGGCCTGGTGGCGCTGGATCTTCCGCGGAGCCCGCTTCATGATTGTGACCGGTGAAGCGTTCCGACGCCGGTTGGAAACATGTGGAAATAACGTCATGAACGAAGTTCCCCTGACTGCACTGAAGCCAAGTCAAGTCAAAGACCCAGGCAACCGGGACTCTCGTTCACCCAGTCAGCTCCTGTTCGCCGGTCGCCTCAACGAATCCAAAGGCATTCTGGATGTGGTGCGAGCCATTGCGCTGCTAAAGCAAAAGGGATATCAGGTCAACGTTAAAGTGGCTGGTGGGGGGACCTCCTCAGAAATCGAAGCCCTGCAAACACTGGCTCGCGAGCTTGGAGTAGAGCAGGATGTAGTGCTGCTGGGCCACATTGCGCCAGAACGTTTAGCCGAAGCATATAAAGATAGCGGCGCATTCGTCTTTCCTTCGTATTACGCAGAAGGATTTCCGCGCGTTCTCTATGAAGCCATGATGTATTCATCTGCCATTGTGACCTGCCAGATGCCGGGTACAGAAGGGTTTCTGGTGGACAACAAGAACTGCCTCTACTGTAAACCAGCAGACCCAGAAAGCCTCGCTTCCTGTTTGCGCAGACTGCTAGAAGAGCCCGAGCTATACAAAGAGCTCGGAAAAAATGCACGCGCCGATGTAGTGCGGCTTTACGAGAGCTTTCAGGATGAATCCCATGCCCATCAGTTGTTGAGATCGGTTGGCTGAGAACCACAGAGGAGCAAGCGATCTGGCAACGACCAGCCTCGCTGCCTCGCTACCATAACCAGAGCGTGGAGTGTAACGGCGCAAGGTATCAGCAGGAAAGGCAGCAACGAAGACTGATAGCGGAACCCGACAATGATCAGATAGTAGGGCACTGGCAGGAAGAAAACATAGAGCCACAATGGCCAGAACCGCGCTGCTTGGCCACGCAGCCTCCACACTCCCCAGAAAGCAGCCAGCGATGTAAGTCCACCCACAAAACAGTACAGCACGCCAATCATGAACTTGTCCCGGTCACCAACCCGGTAGTACCAAGCGGTGACATCAAAATCACCTGTCCACCACATCAACACGCGACGCGCCGTCAACTGCAGATATCGCACCGGATCTTGCTGTATCTCCCTCATCGCGGCGGCAGACATTGCCCGATCGTACGCAGACTCCCCCATTTCGGAATACCGCAAGCGTTCCTGCGGACTGGAGTATAGGAAATAGTCCACAAACACCTGGCCGTGCCCACCACCTGCGCCAGCATGATTTCCCTTGAACAACTCCGGCCCCGACATGCCTCGTACGTACATGATCTCGCCGGTAACCTGGTAGTTACGGATCAGCCAGGGAGTTACAACAAGCAGAAAACCTAGTAGCACGGAAGCGCAGACGGGTACAACTTTCACCAATTGCATACGCTCCTGTCCGTCGCGCATGCGCCAGTAGAAAATGCCCAAACAGAGCAAAGGGTACATAAGAGACCACGCGGGATTCGATAATGCCGTCAGCCCGAGCAAAACGCCAAATCCCATACATTCTGAAATAACAAAACGAGCGAAGCCAACGGTCACCCAATACAATATCAAGCCCAGCAGCATGAGCGTCAAACTGCTTTCCCAAACATTGCTGGCCAGGAAGATCACATGTGGATGACATACGAATAGAACTGCAAATAGTCGTGCAGTCGCTGCACCCAAAACTGCTCGGCAGTAATGAAACAGCACCACCAGCGTAACAGCGTGAAATATCAGATTCAGAAACTGAAGAAAGATCCGTGAAGCATCAGTTTTGACTCCGAGCCACTCGTAAACACCTGCAATAAGCCAGACATAAAGCGGCGACGATACTACTGTTGGTATACCACTATCCACTGGAAGATAAGGTGAAGAGAAGCCGAAACCGGCTACTATTCGTTCCGCAATATCGGACATTTCCAGACCTGATCCCTTCCCTAAGACATCTGTGGCAGACCAGATCAACAAGCTAGCCAGGAACTTGCATCCAATGATGATGGAAAGGAATACCGTGTCGCCGTTCCACGAGGTTCGACAGCTAGTACTTGGCATTGTTTAAAACGGTACCTACGATTGGCTTTCCTTTCAACAGTTCCGCCATCCGTAACAGGTCATCCCTTTGACAGTGACAGTCGCGGATAACCACTACGCTTGCATCATAGAAAGGCATTGCAACAATGGCATCCTCCGCTTCCAGCAGCGGCGGCAAATCAAAGATAACAATCCTTGATGAATAGCGTGACCTGACATCGCGCACAAAGTTGGCAGCCGCCTGGGTAGCAAGCAACTCCGATGAACCTGATATCGGGCTACGACCTGGCAGCACAAGCAGGCCCTCTATGTCTGGATTGAAAAGCGCATCTTCCAATCGCGCCGAAGATGCCAAAACATCAGCGACACCCACCGCTGGTTCATAGCCAAAGTAACGATGAATTGAGGGATCGCGTAGGTTTAGATCTATCAGCAACACCGTTGCCCGGGGATCCAGCGCAATGGAGATGGCCAGATTGATCGCAGTCAACGTGGCACCTTCACCAGAACGCCCTGCCAGCACTGCGATACTGTTATAACCAGTACCCTGTAACTTCCCGAACACATGGGTGCGTAGCAACTTATAGGAGTAGGCAACGTCAGGCGCCGCCTTATCGGTCAGGATTCTGTTTTTCCTTAGTATTGAGGACGGCGGCCTATGAACACGGCTCCTGCTGTATCTGATCGGGTACTGAATACCGGAAATGTCGCGTCCCGCCTCAGCATTGCCAACAATTTCACCGGCGGAACTGTGTTGATCTAAAATCGGTTTCACTCACCCTCCTAGCCAAATTTGCGCAACGTAACAAACCAGGCAACATCCAGTGGCATATAAAGCGTATGCAGCAACAACAGAATCACCGCAAATGCCAGACCAATCCCAGCAGATGCCCAACGCAAGGTTGCCACTCTAGCCTTCAACTCTTCATCCGTGACGATGTGGGGAATGATTGCCAGCGGCGAAGCGCCAGTTAACCTTTGCACTCCCTGAACGCCTCGTATTGTTTGATCCGTTCTCTCCAAAAGCCAAATGACGCCCGTGGCAAAAGCAAGGGAAAACACGAATCCAATAGCGATTATCAACAGCCGATTGGGTTTTACAGGACGCTCCGGCATGAGTGGTGGCTCAATCAGAGTGAAGCGCTCCCCTTTGCGCTCCTTCTCCAAGGATTGCGCCATCTTTGCTTCCAACTGTTTAGCTTTAACTTCCTGATATCGCGTCGTATTGTTTTCCAGATCCCGCAGCAAATCGCGGTATTCCTTTTCTACGGCAGGCCCCTCGATCAGGCTCGATTCAAGATCTTCAATCTTTTCCTGCAACGCACGCCGACTTTCCTTCAAATGGCTTAGTTCTATTTCCACAGATTCCAAGCTGGCTGCAAGCTGGATGTAAGCGGGATTATCCGCATCTTTCACCGTCGCTAGACGGTACTCTGCCGTGCCCTTCAGCAGCGCTTCGTACTCGCCAACCTGGCGCTGAAGGCTTAGCAAGTCCGGATGTCCCTCCGAATAGGTTGTCCTGTCTCGCTCAAGCTGTGCCCTGAGCAGCTTCAACTGATTGCGGACAAAATTGGCGTCAGGCTGATACTCACCACCCGCCAACAATTCATCCAGTTCGCGCTTGGCACGAACCACATCGGGATGCTCAGGCGAATACTTTGCTGAAACTGAAAGATACCTGCTCTGCAAGTACCTTATCCTTCCCTGGGGGGTCATGGTAGCCTGCTGCTCATCCCCTATCACACTGGAATACGGTTCGACCTGGCTAAGCTGTGATTGGAGATAGACCTTGCGATCCTCCAACGCCCGGATCTGACTACGCACCTCCTCATAGTCCTTTTCCGAACGCTCCAAAAACGACATTTTCAAATTCGTTTGCTCGGGCAGGCTGCGAAGATTGCTTTGCTTGAATTTTGCTACCTCTGCCTCCAACCGTCTCGTTTCCTGACCAAGGCGCTCCATTTCATTCTCCAGGAAGCGCTCTGCCTGCTCTGCCATGTCGGCTCGATTCCTGAGGTTTTCCTCCAAAAATATTGAAACCAGTTCGTTGGCAACATCCTGCGCAGTCTTCGGACTTTGACTAAGATAAGAAATACTGAACGCAATTGTGGCCTGTACTGGTCGACCACTACGGGGATCTACGACATCCGCACTTATCATCTTGTGGTCGATATCATCACGCATCTTCTCGACAACCTGTTCCAACGGTTCCCTCTCAGCCATCTCCTTGTATAAACCATATTTTTTTATTATTTCACTCAAGCGGGAAAAGGTCATTGCACGCTGAATCAAAACCTGAATGCGCTGATCCGCAAAGCTGGTCACCGTCGAACGAACCAGATCCTGTGGAATCTCCTGCTGCTCAATCAACACGGTGGCGGACGACTTGTAAACAGGTGGCAACAGAACTGCAATCACAAGCGCCAAAAAAAGCGATAATAAAAATGCGATCAGAAAGGCATTCTTCCTTTGCCGAAGAATCCTCATCAGATCATTCAGATTGATACTACTGCTGGGGTATTCGTCACTATTCATAGTAAAATTAATTTCTCAAACTACAGGGAAAGCGGTTCCTGGATTTCAGAATTTTCCGATCGCGTACGGGTCGTTCGTCCATACCAGTTCAAGGACAACCTGATTGGAATGGGCGCGCTCACCTGTGTTCAACACTTCCCGCTCAAATCGCTGCAGACGGGCATTAAGGGATAGCGTTCGTTCTATCCGCCAGTTCATGTAAAGCTGTGCCTGGTAACCTTCAGAATCGTTGCCGCTGCCCCGCTCCAATTCACTTTGCTGGTTCCAGGCCATCAATGTCAGGCCTGTGCTCATCAGTGCGGTCCACCGGAGAACGCCTGTGCCCGTCAGCTGATACCGTTCTGACAGATTTCCGCCTGTGTCCGGCACCAGATTCCAGGATCCTGTCAGTTGCGAACGCCAGTATTCTCCACGACTGTGCCACTCGATATCGCTCAGCCAGCCTTGATCCTTCACCGCATACTCAAAGGATTCGAATACCAGCCTGCCGTCCCGGATGACGGGAATCCGCAGATCCTGCCGATATTCAGTTTGTCGCCACCCGATGGACGCTTTCAGGTTGCTGACGTCACTCAGTGTTTCCAGCCATACGACGCGCACGCCGGCAGTGTCGCTGTAATATTCTGCATCCTGGTTATCCAGGCGGCTGGCAAATGCCAGCAACTGGACGCCGGATGTCTCAAACAGTTGTTTCCCGTATCCGACGTTGCCACTGTAGTAGTCATATTCCGCCAGCTGGCCGGGAATGATGTCGGAATAGTCGACCGCTTCCGCGGAAAGACCTGCCAGCAACGTATCGGTTTCGCTGAGATCGAACTCATAGTTCGACGACAGATTTGCTTTTGTTCTGTCCTTACGTTCGCGCACCGAACCTGCTGCCTGCGCTTCGAATGACAGTGTGGTGTCGCTGAGCAATGCCGCGTTCACGCCTAAATTTGAGCGCTCTCCCAGCAACTTGCCATCCAGCGACAGTGACTTCAGATCGTTTTCCAGATCCTTCGCCTTGCGAAAATTTTCTTCCACCAAGCGGAATCCGAGTGCCACAGATCCCCGCTCTGTCGTCTGTGTTGCACCAACATTTGCGCGAACCACGCCCCCAACGATTTCCTCGCTGTACCGGCTGTTCAACTCCCGATTGGAGTCATACAAAGCCCCGGCAGAAGCACTCACCAAAACATCTTCCCGACTGGCCAGCGCCGACATTGGCGTCGCTGCCAGGCAAATTGCCAGCACTATACAGTGCCGCGGCCCGATAGCTGACCGATTCAGAAAACTCATGGCACAACAACAACATCACCGCTCATCAGCATGATGTTCTGGGCCAGCTCACGCCCTTTTTCCATGTCACCGTAGCGGAATGGAATCGATTTTTCCTGGCCATTCTCGCGGCGGATAATCTTGATACTGTTGTAATCGGCGAAGGTTGCGATGCCGCCCGCTATGCTCAGCGCCTGCAATACACTGACCGGCCCCAACAGCGGAAAATCACCCGGACGATTGACTTTGCCGATCACATAGAACTTGCTGCCCTTCGCGCCCATAAGAATGACAGTCACGCTGGGCTGGGGAATGAAGCGGCCAACCCGCTCGCTGAGTTCCTGTTGCAATTGTTCAACGGTCAGACCCTGTGCCTGCACCTGTCCAACCAGCGGAAAGGCAATGGCGCCGTCGGGCGCAATCATGGTTTCGCGCGCCAGTCCCTCTTCCTTCCACACGGTAATTTCCAGCACATCACCTGCCTGTAGCCGATAGGGTTGTACTGTTTCAACCGGTGCCTGACCGGTTTGCGCCATTGCTGTACCGGCAAACATCAAACAACAAAGAACCCGAAGGATGATGGCAGGAATGGACATTGATGACTTCTCTTCTGCTCGGTTTGCAATCAGGCAACGATGATATGAAAGAAATGTGACGAACAAATGTCAGACGGCATTTGATCGGGCCGTATCAGGCGAAAACCTGTTCGTCGATCGTGGCGTGTGTGGCGTGCAACTGCTGCAGCAGAACCGCTGTCAGCCTGGATGACGCTTTGCCGTCGCCATAGGGATTGGTGCGCATCGACATGGCGTCGTAATAGGGCGAGTCTGTGAGCAAGTGGGTCAGCTCGCGCCGGATGAGTGCGGCGCTGGTACCCACCAATTTGACCGTGCCGGCTTCCACTGCTTCCGGCCGCTCGGTGATTTCCCGCGTCACCAGCACCGGCTTGCCGAGCGACGGCGCCTCTTCCTGAATGCCGCCGGAATCCGTGACGATCACATCGGCGTGATCCATCATCCAGACAAACGCATCGTACTCCAGCGGCTCGATCAGATGAACATTGGGAATGTTGCCCAGCAACGTGTCCACCGGGCCCTTGACGTTGGGATTCATATGGACGGGATACACCATCAGCCAGTCCGGATGTTCATTTGCAAGGCTGGCCAGCGTTTCACAGATGGTTTGGATGCCAGCGCCAAAATTTTCCCGTCGGTGCCCGGTCACCAGCACCTTTTTGCGCTCAGGACTGACCATGGCCTGATGCAACCGCGCACCGAAACGATTTCCCCAGTAGGATTCATCATAGTCACGCGCCAGCTTTTCTTTCGCGTACAGCAGTGCATCGATGACCGTGTTGCCGGTGATGTGAATCGCGCTGGCAGGCACGCCCTCTTCGAGCAGATGGGAGGCAGCCTGGCTGGTTGGCGCAAAGTGCAGGCATGCAAGACGGCCCGTCAGACAGCGATTGGCTTCTTCCGGAAACGGGGCCTGCAGATCGCCGGTGCGCAGACCTGCTTCCACATGCGCGATATTCACTCTTTCGTAGAACGCAGCAAGGCTGGCTGCCAGACAGGTGGTGGTGTCGCCGTGGACGAACACATACTCCGGCCGAAAATCCCGTATCACTTTGCGCATGCCGAGCAACACCTGGCAGGTCACATCAAACAGATCCTGTCCGGGCTTCATGATGTCCAGATCCATGTCCGGCACGATGTCAAAGAATTGCAGCACCTGATCCAGCATTTGCCGATGCTGACCGGTCACACACACACGTACGTCGAATTCCGGACGGGACTTCAACGCATGCACCACTGGCGCCATTTTGATGGCCTCGGGCCGGGTGCCAAAGACAATGAGCAGCCGCTGCTTCATACCAGCATTCCGCGGGTGTCGATCACCATTTTTTCCTTCAGGGATGCGGCACTCAGCTTGCGGTAAGGTTTGTGATCCACCAGCACCAGGATGATATCGGCGCGTTGAATCACTTCGTCCACCGGCAGCAGGTCGAACGCCTGCACGCGCGTGGCATAAGGATCGTTCACCAGCACGTCCATACCCGGCATGGCCATCAGCGCCTGCACGATTTCCAGTGCCGGCGACTCGCGGATGTCATCGACGTCTGCTTTGAAGGTAATACCGAGGCAACCAATCACGGGCCGCTTGAAACGCTCCGCCTTGTGCCGCACCTTGTCGAGCACCCAGTGCGGCTTGTGGTCGTTGACTTCACGCGCGGTGCGGATCAAACGTGCGTGCTCAGGCGCCGACGCCACGATAAACCAGGGGTCCACCGCAATGCAGTGACCACCGACACCCGGCCCGGGATTCAGAATGTTGACGCGGGGATGACGATTCGCCAGCGAGATCATTTCCCACACGTTGATCTTGAGCGCATCGCAGATCATCGACAGCTCATTGGCGAACGCAATATTGACGTCGCGGAAAGAGTTTTCCGTGAGCTTGGCCATCTCGGCGGTACGCGCGTCGGTGGCCAGCACTTCACCGCTGACGAACTCACGATAGAAGTCCACTGCGCGCTCGGTGGATCGGGCGTCGATGCCGCCGACGACGCGATCATTCTCGATCAGTTCGCGCAGGATCTGCCCCGGCAACACCCGTTCCGGGCAGTGGGCAATGGCGATTTTGTCGCGCAATTCCGGGCGCAAGTCGAACAGGGTGTGCGCCACGATCGCTTCAGTGGTGCCCACTGGCACGGTGGATTCCAGAATGATCAGATTGCCTTCTGCAATCTCGGCGCTGATGGCACGGGTGGCTGCTTCCACGTGGTGTGTGTCGGGCTGTTTGTCTGCCAGAAACGGCGTGGGAACCGCCAGAATAAAAATATCGGCGCGCACCGGCTCGTTGGCCGCCACCAGATTTCCGGAGTTGACGGCGCTACGCACCAGCACATCCAGATCGGGTTCCACGATGTGCACATTGCCCTGGTTGATGCTGTCCACCACACGCGGATTGATGTCCACTCCGGTAACCTTGTAACCCTTGGTGGCGAGCAACGAGGCGGTGGGAAGACCGATATAACCAAGACCGATTACACAGATGGAAGATTTCATCGCAGGCATCAACATCAGGGAAGAATGGCGGCCCACTTTACGGCGACTGGGTTGCAGGAGTGTGACAACAAAATGCCATGAATCTGTCACACTCGCTGCAAAATCCTGCGCGACTCAGGCGGCGGCGCGGCGCTTCAGTCCCGCTGCACCCCACGCCAGCAAACCGGACATCAGCAACACCAGCGATGCAGGCACCGGCACCGGCGATGCGACGAACTCCGCCAGCTGCACACCATAAAGCGCGAACCCCGCACCCTCAGATACGCCATACACGGACAGGTAATAGCTGTCACGACCATTCAGCTGCAGATAGCTGATAGCCTGATCGAATCCGTCCTGCAGATCCACGATCGACACCACTTTCGTTGCGGTGGTGATGGCCACGCGCAGATCCTCGAATGCAGTTGGGAATACGAAGTCGGTCAACGTCAGCTGATACCAGCCGGCATCCACCTGCCCCAGTGCATTGACGTAGCCATCGGCACCCTGCATGAACTGGACATCTTCAAACAGCGTGGCGCCCACTTCGCCCTCGTAGGGTGCTGGATTGACATAGTCCACCGTGGCGGCTTGCACGGTTGCGGTTGTGGCGATACCCGCCACCAGAAGGGCGCTGGCAATGAAATTACGCATACTGGTTCTCCTTGATTTGCTGGGTCTTTAAAACAGTCTGGGTTTTGATGATGGAATCCTGGGTGAGCTGGTTGAGCATGTTGAACGTGTGCAGATATTTGGCGACGAGGTAGTGCTTGAGCGCAGTCACCAGATCCTGTTCAAGCACCGGGGCGTTGGTCATCGCCGCCAGCCTGACGCGAGCACAATGATCGGACGCACCCGCCAGGGCCAGGATGTCCAGATCGTCCTTTTCGATGCGCTTGCCGGCTTCTTCCAGACCGGCGTTGACAATCAGATCCAGCTGCTCGGAATCCAGATCGAAATACCGCGTCAGGTCCTGGCCACAATCCAGCAGCGCCGGAATCAGATCCGCTCCACGGATGTGATCATCCTGAAACGGCAGCAGCTTGTTCAGGGAGTTCTTGATGATGAAACGGAACAGATCCGACTCCTTCACTCCCAGCCGTTTGGCGATGTCTTTCATTTTGCGGTGATCAGCCTCGGCCAGCCGCACCGATACATGTTGCTTTTTCGCCATTACCAATCCCCCGATCAGTGTTTGTTTTTTAGTTCAAAGTGGATCGTGTTGACGGGGTGAACTGTAGCACTGGGCGCTGCGCTTTTGGGTGAACTTTGTGATACAGATCGATGACGTTTTACATGCTGGAGATGACAGAATTGTGGAAAGACGGCCGCTGGGCGACATCGGCGGATAAAGTGCAGTTGTATTATTCGAGCGGGGCGATAATTTTTGGGCGCTGTGCAGAACGCGAAAAGGGAGGCCGAAGCCTCCCTCTGGGGATCAAAACGCGGGGGGGTATTGCGGCCTTCCGGCGGCCAACTATCGATTACAGATCTATCTGGGCTCTTGCTACAGGGGTGCTGCAGGTGGTGGAACGCTTGTACTGCATGACAGGCTCATATGTCCTGAATGGACGGGGCGCACCATTCACAGCCAGATAGCCAGACGCACCGAAACCATGATATCCCGAAGGATAGCCCCAATACGAGTAGAAGGCAGCGTTATCGGCGTTGTTATAGAGTTGTAGAAATCTAGGGTTAAAGAAATTTCTACGCAGTTGCTGCAATATGGCCAGCTTGTTGCCGGTGGGAGCTGCAACACCATTCACCGACTGCTTGCGCCAATACATGAAGGTGGTTGACCAGTTCCAGTATTTGCCCTTGGCTACATTTTCAAGCGTTGGCGCTACACCATCGATCTTGATGAAGCTGTAGTTGGGGGATTTCTTCTCCAGTGACTGAATACCCAGCGCCCAGCGGTTGCCGGAATTCAGCTCATCCAGACAGATGTCCAAGTGTGTGGAACCACTATTCTCATGGATGATGGTCTGCCCAGCAGTGATGCCGGTCAGATCGCGGTAATGGCTGGATGTAGCACAGAACGGCAACGTGCCGCGGCCGCCAGTGGTGGTGGAGCAGGGAGTGTTGTCGGAAGCGGGATCTCCAGCCAAGTCCGAACAGGGCGTGTTCAGGAACAGGGCGTTGAACTGGGTCTGGGTACCGGAACCGTTCACACGGCGGCAGATGGTGACGCGGGAATCCGCCGGCGCCGGGATACCGCCACCAACACTGGTCAGGGCTACGCCGTTAGAGAACACGTTAGCCCAGGACACAATGGATCCCTTGAACAAAGCAGCTACCTGCTCACGCGTCAGGGAAGGCATGTTGTCCTGGATTTCCTGCTCGGTGGCTGTTTCGCTCTCACCTTCGAAAATGCCATCGCCATCCAGATCCGGATTCAGACCTTGAGCCCGCTGCAACGCAGCATACAGAGCGTTCGTAACCGGAACACCAAATATCAGCGCATTGATCGGTTCCAGATACTCATAACCAAGACGCGCAAGCAGGGCGGACGAAATGGCCGCACCGCCGTGAGCGATGTTAGAACCATAGAACAGCCCCGGCTCAACGTCAGACAAGCCAGCATCTACAACGACACCTTCGGTTCCAGATGAATGTTCGCGTAAGTCTGGATTACCCATACACAAGTAGAAGTCGGGAACGCTGGTGACCTTACACTTTTGGGCGTTCAGCAACATTTGCTGCGTGGGTGTAGCATCAGCAACCAGTTGTATACCCGGCCCAGAACCAACAACTGAACGCTTGCGTACCAGCACATTGGTGGGGCCGGACAGGCTTGCTACAGTGCTCGGTGTCATTTCGCAGAAGTAGGCAGCGTAATTGAAACTTGGTAGACGGGGGGCAGAAAAGTTGTTGGATCCGAAGTTGTAGCAATCAGAGAATCCGCCAGGAGCGACAGAGCAGCGGTCGGAATAAACCGACAGCGTGTTGGGTGTGCACATTGATTCGATCATTCTCAAGAATGCGTTATCCATGGAAGATGAACCGACGACTGAAATTTCCACAATTCCGTAATTGTTTGCCGCAGGTCGGCTCGGGTCGATACCGTTTAGGTTGAGACCTGCCATGGCACCACTTGCCACAAATGAGGATGCTACTAATACAGCAGCAGAGAGTGTTGGCAGTTTCATGATCTGCGCTCCATAAAGGCGTTAGTCTGGCGTGGATAACCACTGCCATCCCTAAGTGTTGAGGCCAAGTCGGCAATCGCGAATTGATCAAGGTATGGTTGATAAGAATCAAAGGAAGGAACTAAAAGAGTGTGACTTGAGCAGGTCTGGATGAAATTGGCGGTAGCATTCAATACAGCGTCGGACGCAATATACGTTGCCAACACCGCGCGCGTTGTCGTACTCATCTAAAAATCCTTTTTGCACGAATGGTTTTAATGAAGCGCATGTTTTCCCAACAGCGCAACATGGATAGGTGTCGCCTGAAACGCTAACACCATAGTCGAGCTGGCTTCGTCGTCGGTTACCGTTTAGTGAATTTTTTTGATTTTACGAAAGCATATGCGCGCCAACAGCACCAAACTGCAGTGATGCTCTTAGTTTCAGTTTTTTCACTGCGCAAGGTTGGCTGACGGCTGCCCCGAAGCGGGCCGAGGCATCCGTAAATGGAACAAGCAATAGTGCATTGCGGGATTGGCTACTGTTTCAGGTCATGAGCACTGAGCAACGAGTCTTCTAGCTTTAAATCCTCATTCTGGTACTGATACTCCTGAATCAGCGTCTCCAGCTTGACACTGGCGAATCCGGTGAAGGGTTCCTTCTGCTGCAGCACATCCCAGAAGCCCTTGTCCTGATAGTTGCCGAGGATTTCCTGGTTGATGTCGAACAACTTTTTGTTGTTGTCGAAGCAAAGCTGGAAGTTCTGCTTTGCGCGTTCGATCTCGCGTTCGGACTCCTTGCCTCCCAGCACCACGTTGCGATGGGCAATCTGCAGCTGCTGGAATTTTTCGGCCAGCGCCACATAGCGCTCTTTCAACGTATTGACGTTGCCGGCAAGGCGCTCGGCACCCACTTCACGGGCCGCCAGCTCGCCTTCCGCTTTCTTCTTGTATTGCTCGAATTCCTGTTTCAGTTTGGTCAGCTCCTGTTCCGCTGCGAGCTTTTCCGCGCTGGTCTGCTTGAGCATGACCTGGGCCTTGGCCAGTGCCTGCTGCAAAGCCCGTTCGTCGGCCACCGCGTGGCCAGCATGAAGAAAAACAGCAGACATCAGAATCAGGGAATGAACGCGCATTGTCTCCTCTCCTCCGCTTAAAAGCGGGCGTTAACGTCGATCTGCAGGATGTCCACGCCCAGCGTGGACTTCGAAGTGGGATCGCTCGACGGATTGGCCAGATCGATGGAATCCGAACTCATCCATTTGAGCGTCAGCCAGGTTTCATTGAGCAGGCCATATTGAGCTTCGAATACATAGCCCTTGCCATCGGTGCCACCCATATGGAAATCGGAATCGGCAAAGCCGTCGATGACTGCATCGGCGCGCAATGCGCGATAGCCAACCGACACTTGCCAGTCATTGGGCTTGGCGACGATGGGCCAACCGAAGGTGGCTTTCAGCAGCATGCCGTCGTGACGGGTTTCCACCGGCGCGCTGCGACGCAGGCTTTCCGCCTCGGCATCGTCGGCGCCGATATTCTTGATGTATTCCGCGGTGAGAATGACCTGATGAGGCGAGAACGCCGCCAGGCGATACTCCAGCAGCACGTCCACGATGTGATAGTCGTAAGCCAGTGCGTACAGGGCTTTGGTCGCGGCATTGGGATCGCCCGGATCCGGATTCATGATGTTGAAGACGGAGTTGCCCTTCTGGAAAAAGTCCGGCGCGGTGTAATTGTAAATTTCCAGCCCAACCGGGTTGCGAATACCGACGGTATTTTCGTAATGGTAATAGCCCACGGCAAAGCGCAATTCGTCCTGGCTCCACCAGCTGTAGGTGAATCCGGTCTGGAATCCGAACAGCCACTTGTCCTTGTCCGACAGTTCGAACTCATCCACCGGGAAGATGCCAAACGTCACGAACGGATCCCACTGGCGGTCGGCGTCGTCCCAGGCGCCAGTGCGCAGCCAATACCAGGATGCTGCCACACCATCGAACTGCAGATCGTTATCCCAGATCAGATCGGTACGCATGAAGGGATTTTCAAAGCGCCCGCCCACGAACGACCAGCGCTCTTCGTGAGTCTTGTACTTGATGTAGGCGCGATCCATCACGATGCCAAATGAGTTGCCGTAATCGCCCAGCGTTTCATTGGTGGATACCGGATTGGATGTGGAGCCCGTCACCACCCGTGCGCCCGCTTCCACTCCCTGCGTCACATTGGCCTTCATCCCCAGGCGGAAGCGCGTGCGCATGCGGTTGCGATCTTCCGACGTATTCAAATAGTCGTTGGGGCTGCCTTCCACTTTCTTGCTGTTGATGTAGTTGTAGTCTTTGTAGCCCTGCACCACATTATCCGATGGGAACATGATGGATTCGGCACGCACGCGCGCATCGCCGGAAAACTTGATGCGCTGCGTCCAGTCCGGCGCTGTGCCTGGAATGCCCCAGCGCTCCTGCTTCGCCTTGTTCATGACATCGTCCACCACTTGCTCCCGCAAGTCGTTGCGCACCTTACCGCGAATGTCATCCTGAATGTACTGCGGCACATAGGGCACGCGCACCACGGAGCCATCCTGCGCGGGCTTCACATCCGCCTGGGAGCGTGGCACGGCTTCCACTGCAGAATTGTACTGGCTGCGGGTTTTGTCCTGCGCTTTGCGCACCACATCATTCACCCGCTTTTCATCCACCACGCCTTGCTGGATCAATATATTCAATACGTCCTGCGCGCTGACTTCCGGCGTCGCTGCATTTTCTGCCCAGGCCGGCATGGCCAGCATCACGGCGACAGACAGGCAGGTCAACTTCAACTGTTTCATTCGATTCCCCAATTTACAACTGTGACTTTATTCTCAGCCGGATGGGCTGCGGCATTTCAATGGGCGGTGGATTCTGGAACGGCGGGATACTGGCCAGCGCCGTCTGCAGCAATTTTTTCACCTTCGGATCGCCTTCACGCTGCTGCACTTCGTAACGCAACAGATGTCCGCGCTCATCGATCCATAGTTTCAGCACGGCCTGGTATCCCTGGTGACGCAGTTCTTCGTCTTCCGACAGCAGATCGGTGATCGATGTCTGTATTTCCACCGCATAAGAACTGCCGCCACCGATCAATCCGCTGCCACCTTTACGTGCCACCAAACCAAAACCATCGCCACCGGCACTGCCGTCGGCATCCAGGCCCAGATCCTGCGACATGGAATCGTCCATCGGTTCGTCCGGCATGGATTCGTCGATGGGTTCTTCTATGGGTTGCTCCTCTACTTCGGGTTCCGGCTCCGGTTCTGGCGGCGGTGGCGGCGGAGGCGGCGGTGCAACGAGCGTAATCTGCTGGACGACCTTCTTCTGTTCAACTTTCTTGTCTCCCATCATCTGCTTGATGAAGGTGCCAAGCCCGATGGCAATCAGCACCAGAATCACACCCAGAATCAACGGCAGGCGTTTGCCAATGGCAGCGCGCAACGACATGTCATTTCACCAGCTTCTTGGTCACCAATCCGATCTGGCGGATATCCAGCTTGCCCATCAGATCCAGCACATCCACCACCAGTTGGTATTGCACAGTGGCGTCCGCCTTGATCACCACCGGCAGATCCGGCGTCACCGCCTTGTACTGGGTGAGCAGGGATTCCAGATCCGCCAGCGACACCGGATAGGTATCCAGATAAATGGTGCCGTCCTGGGTGATAGTGATGGCCTTGGTCTTGGGCTTTGCCAGGCTCGGCGCCGTGCTCGCCTTGGGCAGGTTCACCGAAATACCCTGCACTGTAGCGGTGGTCATGATGATGAAAATGATCAGCAGCACGTAGGCCAGATCCAGCATGGGCGTGACGTTGATGTCGTCGAACAGTTTGCCATCGTCAAAATCGCGCATGTTCATTTCACTCCTGGCCGTAGTATTCCGCGACGCGCGTGACGAATTCGTCGCCGAACACCCGCATGTCAACCATGGTTTCCTTGATGCGCGAGAAAATGTAGTTGTAACCAAACAGCGCCGGGATCGCGACGAACAGACCCGCCACCGTGGTTGCCAGCGCCGCCGCCACACCCGGCGCAATCGCAGCGATGTTCACATCGCCGGTGGCGGCGATGGTGCCGAACGTCACCATGACACCCACCACGGTTCCCAACAAGCCAAGGAAAGGGCCGCCGCTGATAGCGATGGTCAGCAGAACCATCTGCCCATTCATCTTTTGCATTTCGCGGGTCATTTCCGCATCCATCATGGCGCGGATCGATGCCACTGCTGCCGGCGTCAGTGCAACCGCTTTTGCGCCCACACTGGTGCCAAGGCGGCCACGCACTTCCTGCAGCACTTTGTGATAAAGATGATAGATGGGTGAGCTCTGGAAATGATCGTGTTTGCCCAGCAATGCCTGTGCGATGGGGGAATCCGCCAACTTCTTGTCGTCTTCGCTTTCTTCTGCATCCAGCATCGCAGGATCGTCACCGGCAAGCTGGCGATACTGGATCATAAAAGCTGCATTATCGCGACGCACTGCATTGATGTAGAACGTCTTGCCCAGCATCACCAGCCAGCTGATGGCTGCCATGATGCCCAGCAGGAAAATGATCGTCCAACCCGCTTCATCGATGCTTTCGCCGATCACCATGAACACGCTGCCGGAACCACCCGAGCCCAGTTGCTCGGCCGCCTGTATCGTCAGCAGTTTGTCGTCCATGCCCTGATTGAGCGCCGCTGCGCGAATCCAGTCGGTGGAGCGCGCCACTTTGTCGATACGGACTTCATCCAGCTCACCGACAAAGCCACGAGCACCGTCGGCGCTGGCACCCAGGTAAGTATTGCCGCCCATTTCACCCCATTGCACAGGAATCGACGCCACCGTTTCACCGTTGAGCAACAACTTCAGATTGTCTTTCGCCAGAATCAGCGCAACGTGTTGCCAGGTATCCGGCATTACCTGCACGGAACGCGGCGTTGCAAACACCGATCCGCCGTTCTGCACTTCGGCATAGAGCAGATTGCCGTTGATGCCCAGGCTCAACCGGCTGGCGCCGCTGGCGTGATGCAGCAGCAGGCTGTCGATCTGCGAACCCACCGGTTTAACCCAGGCAGAAAACGTTACGCCCTGATCCGGCACCATGCGCATGGCCGGCGTGTCCTGCACGGTAATGAACTGGCTGCCATCGAAATGGGCAGACTGCGCGATGATGCCCGCGCTTTCCCGCGTCACGCCCTGAATGTCCAGCGGTGTGGCGTAGGCGGTGCGATCGGCGATGTCACTTTCCGCCGGACTGAATGTCAGCGCCAGCACCTGGTTCACATCGTAAACGGCAGCGGTATCGGAAGATGACGGCACGTCACCATTGCCGTAGTACATCCAGAAACGTTCAGTAGCGATCGACGCGGTAAGACGCGGCACCCGCACCCAGATAAACGCCATCTGATTCACGATATCGAAGGATTCCACTGCATGCTTGAGCGGTGTCTTGTCATCCATCGCGACAAAACGCACATCCGCCAGATTTTCTTTCAGCAGAAAGAAATCCTGGAAGTTGCCCACATGCAGCCGCAGCAACACGGGAACATCCTGCTGGGTGGACTCGATGTTTGCACCGGTGATGGACGTATCCAGCGTGATGGGTGCACGGTAGGGCCACTTGTCGTTCCACCAGGCCGACGCCTGTTGCGACATAACCAGCAGAAACAGGAACAGCGCTGCTTTCCCGATGAATGACTCAAGTGTTCTGAACATGAACTTCAATCCCCCAGACCTATGATTTCAACCGTCAGGAATGCCACCTGACGGGCTGCTTCGCTTGCCGCGGCGGCGTCTGCTGCCATGTCGTCCATCGCGCCGGATGTAGCACCGCTGGCCGCATTGCCAGCACCGCTGACAGAGGCATTCACGCCCGTATTGGTAGGCACACCGATGGAAACACCGCCGACGTCGATGTTGTCGGCGCCTTTGATGACAGCCGCCGCGAGAATGACGTTGGTGGCACCGATACCCGCATCACCGGCATCGATCACGCCCTGCGGTGCCGCCAGATTCACGAACGATCCACCGGGATCGGCGGATGTGGCGCGGATGCCGCTGCCGCTGACCACGGCACCGAAATCCACAATGAAGCGGTGATCACTGGGGCTCCAGAACACGCTGGGCGCAGCATCACCCCGAGCGGTTTTGGCACCACGGCCGGCATCGATGTCGCCGTTGCTGGACCAGATGGACACATCGCCATCCAGCGCAAAAATGCGCGACTGATTCACCTGCACATCACCATCGGCAAACATCTGTACGTCGCCGGTGCGCACAGCAATGACACCCAGTTGATTGGCGGATCTGTCCACGCCGGGCACCGCGTCTGGCAAGCCCACATCAATACCGCCGCCTGGTGTCAGCAAACTGACGTCACCGCCATCCAGACTCGAAATCAGGCTGGACACCAGCCCGATATTGCCTTGCCACTGCTGATCCGGATTGAACAGCGTGCGAATAGCATCAAACCCGCGCGTAAAACCTTCACCACGCGCAGCCAACCCGGTTGCACCGGACTGACTGGCATCTTCATAACCGGCGCGGGTCAGTTCGTTCTGCAAGGTGGCATAGGCCAACACCCGCTGACGCAATTCCGGGCTCTGCTGGTAGAACGCGCTGGCCACCTGCAGCTGTTGCGCAGGTGCCAGATTCAGGAACAGTGTCTGCCCTTCTGTCAGGCTGCGGGTATCCGAAGAACTCAGCACCACTTCCAGATGAGAGGGATGAGCAGATTGGGGCACTGCCGCTGCGCGCGGTTGCGCCTGATCAGCCAGAATGGCGTTGATCTGGTCCGGCGTCAGATTCAGGTTGACCAGTGTGGCGACAATAAAGCTGGCCGCCTGATCTACCGGCATCTGCCCGGACATATAGCGTTGGGCGAACGCGGCGAAATCCGGCTCGGCACCCATGCCGGCCACAGCCACGATGCTGGCACCGGTATCCGCCAGCGCCTGGTTGAACATATCGCCCCAGGACAGAATGCCTGTCGACGCGCCCAGATCGATATCGCCGCCGGCCTCCACCAACAGCGTGCCGGGACCCTGGATGCCAATCGTGGGCGCTGCCTTGCTGCCCACCACGCCCACCGTGCCATTGTCATCCCGGAACGTGGTGGAACTGATGTCGCCACCGGCCCGCACCAGGCTGATGTCATCGGCATGGTTGTTCTGCAGATAGAGTTTGACGTCTTCGATATCACCCCCCACCTCGATCCGCGCGGCTCTGGGCAGTTCGATGGCGAAGGTGCTGCTGCCCTTATCCACCGAGACCAGATCACCTTGCTGCGACACAATGCGAACCGGTTCGGCATCCTCGGCAAAAATAGAAACGGCGTTACGGATGTTTCTGATGCGCTCGTCGCCATTGAGAATCCTGCTCACGCCGAAAAAGCTCTCGAACTGCTGCAGCGAACCGGTGTCACTGATCAAACGTCCCTGCTTGGCGCTGGCAAGCCGATAATTCTGGTAATCCTGCGCGCCAGACACCACCAGCTGGGCAAAACCACTGCCGCGAATGGAATCCCTGGCAAAAATATCCAGGCGCGAATCCGGATGCGCTTCGATACCAACGAACCCCAGCACATCGACACCTCCTTGCAGGGTTAACAGTTTGACTTGGGCTGGTAACGCACCATAGAGACCATCCAACGATAAAGTGGTTCTAGGATGCAGATATCCGGCATGAGCGGCGCCAGTTGGGTTGAGAACGACATCACCGGCCAGGGATGTCAGATCCAAGGAATCCGGCGTGGTGTTGGACAAAAAATAAATTGATGGATTTAAATTAAGTTCAGTGACTGATGGGTTGCAGATGGATTGCTTGCAGCTGACGGCCACCAGATGCTGATCCACAACACCCGACACCTCGATATCGTTGCGGGCCACCATGGTGACGCTACCCTCACCCAACGCCACCAGATTCGCCAGCGCACCTGATTGCGCGGCTCCGATACGGCCACCACTTTCTACCCGCAGATCACCGCGCCCCACCAGGTAATTGCCGCCCAGGATGTCGCCGCCCGCACGCAGATGAACGTCACCGCCACCGCGAATATCCACCAGCGCCGATGTTTCAATTCCCGGCTGATAGCTGGCGATCTGCATCGCCGTGGTGGGTACTGCCAGGGTCAGGTTGCGCGTGCTGCCGGCAACCTGCACGTCCACATTGCCACCCCCCAATGCTCCGATACCGTTGCGGAAGTTTTCATACGCCACACCCCAGGTAAAGATGCCGGTCTCCGCTTTCGCTGAGCGGAACAGCCAGTCGGTATGGGGCTGCGACCCGCCCATCACGTTGATATCGCCACCCGCGGATACCTGCACATTGCCGCCTTCGATGGGATAGAAAATCCGCACCGATCCCAGATTGGTACTGGCAAGGAAGTTGGAAAAATCGTTGAAAGGATCCAGCGAGCCAGATTCCGGAGCGGTGGAATCGGCAACATCCGACGAGGAATCAAATTTCCAGTCCACATAGGGTGAACGGCCAGCAGTGTAAATCGACGCGCCCTGCTGCAACGTGATGTCGCCCGCGGCGGCGATGCGAATATCGCCGGTGCCGGAGCGCAGCACCTGGTTGGCGGCCAACCGCAAGGCGCCAGACGCATCACGATTCACATCCAGCGCCTTGGCGCTGGCACTGTCTGCACCCGCCGCCACCTCGAATGCCCAGGATTGGTAGGGCAGCGGTGTATCTTGCGGCGTCAGGAATCCGATACCACCCAACAGGTCAGAACGGATGATGCCATCGGACAGGGAACCCTCCAGCCTCACATCACCCGCTGCCCGCAGCCGCATGATGCCAGCGGTGTACTCATTGCCCTGCTGGTAGCGCCAGCCACCGGGCGCCAATTCCAGCTGGCCGCCAAACGCGGGCGACGTGGCCGTGAACGGATCAATATCACCCGCCAGATCGATACCTCCTGCGTCCACCACCAGATCGCCGGCACTGTAAAACTCGATACCGGGGGCAATCTGCAGGCGATCACCCAATTGCTGCAACAGGCTGCCGTATACAAAACCTTCCTGCTGGCGCTGGGCAGACAGTGCGGCCATGAAGGCTGCCGCGTCGGCCTTGGGTGTACCCTCCACCAATGCCTGGTTCAGTTGCCCATTGCCCAGTTCGTAACGGCGGAAACCCACCAACTGCACCTGACGGGCACCTTCCACCTGCGTTCCAGCATCGTGAATCGCCATGGCATCAGCGGAACGGTTGGCATCGATACGCAAGGTGCCACCAACGCCGCTGCCGGCACCATTCAACTCAAAGCGGCTGCCTGCACCCAGGTACACGCCGCCATCACGGGCCGCCAGGGTGACATCACCTCCGGTGCCATTGCCGGCTTCGGCGCGGGCGAGCACTCTGGCGCTACTGGCCAGGCGCACATCCTGCCCCGCGTGCAGGCCGATGCTGCCACCGTCGGCGCCCGACGCATCCAGTGTACCCAACAGGTCAATAGAGCCCTGGTTGGTGATGATCTCGATCTGGCGGGCGCGCAGCGTATCGGCCGCGCCGATTAGCAGATCACCACTGCTGGCCTGATAACGCTGGGATTCACGGAAGCCCTGCAGTTGCGAGAACAATGTCTGCAGGTTTTCTGCATTCGCCACGGCCACAGCCACACTGCCGCCGCTGTCACCCACCACGGGTGTGGCGCCCAGGAACACGCTGCCGTTCAGGGCCGACAGCATCAGATCGCCGCCCTGGTTGCCAGCGGCGCCGCCCGACAGATCCAGCACCGTCTGCGCTGCCGTACTGATATCACCATTGCGGGCACTCAGGCGGATGGTGCCGCCATCGGTGGACACCTGGGTGCCGGCAAAATCAAATACCTGACCCGAAACATCCAGCGCGGCATTGGCCCCCAGCAACAGGCTGTCACGGGCATCCAGTTCGATCACACCACTGCCGGCGGTGATACGGGTGTCCACTTCCACCTGCTCGCCCGCCAGCACATAGCGCGATGCAAAGCCGGCGCTGGCATCGTTTTGCGCAGCGCTGGCTGTGTCCGCCGCCAGGCGCAGATCACCCCCGGCACGCACCGCCAGATCAGAACCGGCAACCGAAGTGAGATTACCGGTGCGCAGGGTCACATCACCCTGCAGTTCCAGCGCAAAGCGTCCATCGGCCTGCACGCGATCGCTGCCCTGCAGCAACACCGCTTGGAATCCGTTGACAGCGAAAGTGCTGGTAGCGTCCTGGCCGCCATCGAGCAGGATGCTGCGGGCCGCCAACGTCAAATCACCCAGTGCTGCACCATTCGCTGCGGGCGCGGTGCCGGCACTGTTGCGCATTACAATGCTATCGGCGGCATGAATGCTGGCACTCACCGGCGCATCGCCAATCCGCTGCAGCAGCGGCGTGTCCAGAATCATCCGATTCAGATCGAACACCATATCCGCCGCCAGATCCACGGATTCCCGGCTGCGCAAACGCAGTTCGCTGGCGTTGAGACCGGACAGGGTTGCCTGGGAGAGTGCGACACCGTTGCTGACAGGATCGTCGGTTCCCAACACGATCCGGTTGGCACCGATGGACAGGGTTCCCAATGTGTTGAGATCGGCGCCCAGCAGAATATTGCGAGTGGCATCCAGCGTCAGCGCCCCGCTGGAAACCACGCGGGCGCCCTGCTCCAGAATCAGCGTGCCGCCAGTGCTCTGGCTGCTGACGCGCTTCACGTCCATCACTTCGCCCGCAGATATCTGCAGCAAGGCGCCCTGGTTGCCACTGACAACGAGTTCACCACCGCGCGTGCGCCCCGGACGATCCGCCTGCAGGCTGGCGCCATCGCGCACAGCCACGGTATCGGTGGCGGCCAGCAGCAGTTCGGTGGCGGTCAGCGACGCGCCTGCTCCCACTTCTACCCGTGTGGCACCGACAGTAAGCTGGGTGGCAGTGCCCTGATCGCTGCGCACACCGCCCAGCAGAATGCTGTCCACGTTGAGCGCCTGCAAACGCGCCGCCTGCAGTTGCACGCTGTCCTCATCCAGGGGATCGACCTGATCCACCAGGCGAATATCGGCCGCATTGATATCCAGCCTGCCGCCGGTGCCACCTGCGCCTGCCAAAGCCTGGATCTGGCCTTCGATATTGAGCCGGCTGCTACCGGCACCGGCGGCGTCAAACACGATCCGCCCCGCATCCATCGGCCGGTTGGCCGCAAAGAAGCCGTTGGCACTGAACAGCCGCAGCTCGCTGCGATCCAGGGCCGCACTGCCCGCTTCCACCACAAAGTTGTCCCACTGCTGGCCGGGCTTGGTGCCACTGGCATGGCTGAACTGGCCGGCCACCACCTGCGCGCCCTGCAGATTGGTGCGGCCACTGCCAGGGGTATAGGTGCTGGCCACCGGCGTCACCAGCAATGCGCCGGGCAACAAGGCGTAATGGGCGGGCAGAATGGCGTATTCGGTATTCGGGTTCAGCCCCGCCACGCCTTCGAAGCGCACGGTATCGCCGATCTGATAGGGGAAATTGTTGGTCTCGCGCGCATCGTAGGGCGCCCAGGCGCTGCCCTGGGCGGGCAGGATGGCGAAGGACTGGCCAGCACCGCCAGTGCTGCCATACGCCAGCACATCCCGGCTACCGATGGGCCCCTTGACGAAGTAATACGACAGCAGATCGCCACCACCGCTGATATCCACCAGGGCGCCGTTCTGGTGATCGATGTTCTGGCTGTCGAGGATGATGGATTTTTCCGGCAGCACGTCGAGCACCTGTGGATTGGCCGGATCCAGCGGATACAGCCAGTCGCCCAGTCCGTCGACACTGCCCAGCAGCACTGTCTGGCCTTCGCCAGATACGCTGGTGATGCTGTCCGGCGCCAGCGTAATGGATTCGCGTCCGATCAGATTGAGAGTGCCCAGGGGCGCCTTGAGTACCCCTTCCTGCAGGATATGACCTGCTTCCAGCTTGATGGCGCCCGCGGCAGACAGCACGGGATAGGGTTTGCTTTCACCCGACGCCGGCGGCGCAATATGCAGCGTTGAACCCTGTCCCGACAGGTTGATGTGATAGTCAGTCAATGATGCGGCGTAGACCTGGGACGCCTGCAGCGTCACGTCGCCGGCTGCGGTCAGGCTGCCCGTGGGCGTGTTGCGATCCCCCGCCTGCAGTTGGGCGCCCCGCAGACGGATGTCACCGCTACTGTTCAGCACCACGTCAGCCGCATCGCGAAACCGGATCGATCCCACTAAATCGATAAAGTCAGCCTGGGCCGTAAAAGTGCCATCCGGGGTCAACAGGCTGCCCGCATTGGCCTGTTGGGTACCACTGAAATCGGTGCCGATGCGCACATAGGGTGCCGCCACGCCCGCATCGAACCCCGCCACCGAGATGGCAGGTGCCACCAGTTCAATGGCGCGGCCTGCGCGCAACACGCGATCCGTGTTGAACAGAATCTGTGACGGCGGCCTGTTGCCTTCCAGCTGGGAATTGATAGCAGCCAACCGGATGTTGTCAAAACCACCGTCGTTCAGGCGCGCCACGTCAAGATAGGCAACGCCGTTCTGAAGGCCTGCACCGGTAATACCCTGGCGAATGTTGGCCGCATCCAGCAGGCCGGCACCGGTAAGGCTGGCGAATTCGCCCAACTGAATCGTCATGGGGAAATCAGTGAAGCCGGTGAGCTGCTCAGGGGGAACAGATGCTGGCAAGCGACCTTCCGTCGACATCCGCACGTCGAGGCTGCCACCCCGCCCGCGGCCACTGGCCGTCGCGCTGAACGCCGTATCCATCAGAATGCCTTCGGATGCCGTGAGCGCGATGTCGCCAGCCGCCAGATCCACCGGCACGACACGCTGGTTACGCCTGGCGGAATCAAACTGGCTAACCGTGCGAGTGGCACCATCCGCCCGGATGCGGGAACCCTCGGCGCCCAGGATGTAGCCCGCATTGGCGCGAATACTCACAGAGCCGGCATCATACAGATCACGCAGAACCTGGCCGGGCTGGCCGGGCAGATCGACACTGGTCGCGCTTACATCCAGCAGGCTGTTGGCGCCCAGACGTATCGCCTGCGTGGTATCGAAGGCGGCATCGCTCGCTTTGGGTGAAATGGCCAGATCGATCTGGCCACCCTGGGCAATGACGCTGCCATCAATATCGATGGAACCGCCGGTGGCGCTCATCTCGATACGGGCGCCAGGGCGCGCCAGAATGCTGGCGCCTTCGCCCACGCGAATGTCGTCCACGCGCTTGTCGGCAGGTGCCAGCGCCTCACCCGAAGCCAAACGCAAATCGACTGCGCCTTTCTGATGCTCCGGCAGATCCGCCGGCATCACCACCTGCATCAGTTCGTTGAGGGCAGTGCCGGAACGGGCCTGCACAAAGTCCGAACCCGCCAGTTGGAAGCGGCTGGCCTCCAGTTTCAACTGCGTGCCATCGGCCACTTCCACACCACTGGCGCGGGCCTGCAGATCATAGGCACTGAAGCCACCCTGTTGGAACCATTCCGGTGTCAGGTGGGTGCGGCCGCTGTTGTCCGCCGGTGCCTGCTCACCGATGAAAAAGCCATCCGCCACCAGGCTGAAGCGGCCGCCACGGGTCAGCGAATGACTGGTGGCGCGGCCAGCGAAATCCACCTCGACGCCGGGCTGTTGGCCCAGCTCCTTCGAATTGATGGTGACGTTGCCACCGGCACCGCCACGAATCCTGCCACTGCTATCGCGCCAGGCGCCGCCATCGGCCCGCAGCCAGGTGTCTTCGCCCACCACAACACTGCCTATGGCATCCAGTGTGATATTGCCACCCTGGGTACGCACCGCTGCCCGGCTGCCGCCATCGGCCAAATCGTTGATCCACTGGCCACTGGTATCCAGCAGACGGCCGGCACCCACCGTCACCGAACCCAGAATACTGCTGTCGCTGTCGACCTTGCCCGTCAGCTTCACATTGCCGGCATGATTCACAATGTCAGAATCGATCTGGACATGACGCCCTTGCAGATTCAGGCTGCCACCGCCATCCAGCACCAGGGTGGAATCCTCTGCCAGGGTCAGCGTGCTGCGGGTTTTGATGCTGAGCGAATCCGCGCTGTTGCGGAAGCGATCGACCGAGACCAGGGTTTCGCTGGCGCTCGGATTCTGCGGGCCCTGACTGGCCAGGTGCTCGCGGAATTTTTCTTCGGACACCAACTGAATGCGCTGACTGGCACCGTTGTAGCGGCTGGTGTCGATACTGATCAGGCCACCGTCCACCTGGGATGGATTGCGGCGCTGATAGGGGCCCACCACCACATCGGCTTTCACCGTGCCGTCATACGCCACGGCTCGTGAATTGATGTTGAACTGGCCGGCGCTTTTGCCTTCGGTGTACGCATCCACCCAGCGTCCGTGCTGTTCGCGCCCATCCTGGGTCACATACTGTAGCTTGAGGTTCCAGCGCTCGTTGTAATACTCACCGGGATTTAGCAGGGCATCGTAATCCCTGTTCGGATCGGCCTCGCTGATGTTGTAGTAGGTGCCATTGGATACCAGGCGACTTTCACGGATGTAGCCGGCGTTGAAATCCACCGTGCCGCCGGACACATCCACCTCGGCACCCGCGCGAAAATCCACAGTGCCTTCGCTGGACAGTTTGACAGTGCCGCCCGCTGCCAGACGTTCATCCACCGTGCGCTCGATACCGGCCACGTAACCGGAAATATCGGCGAACGCGATGCTGTCACCACCACGCAGATCCACGTAGGCGGTCTGGCCCCGGATGGCGCTGTCATTGCGCTGCACCGGCGAATCCGCCAGTTCCGCACCGCGCAATTCCACCTGCAGGGAGTTGCGCTCCATATCCACCACTGCCGTATCGGCACCGGATACATCGATGCGGCTACCATCATGCAGGGTGATGCGGGCGCCGGTATCGGTGGCCGTTGCGGCCAGTGGATTGGCGGGATCAGCCGTGGCCACCATCGACACCGTACCACCGGTGCTGGTGACGGCAGCTCCACCCATCACATCGATCGTGTGCGCCATGACTTCGACAAACGATGACGCCTGTGCCGCACTGTCGGTGGCGGTGCGGACACGTCCCTGGCTGTCGGTGCTGCGATCGGGCAGGATCTCGGTCACGCTGCCGTCGGCGAATACCACGCCGGCAGTTTGCTCGCCACGCTGCTGGGTGTTGGAGGCGCTAATATAGCGACGTCCACTTTGGGTGGAGTCCACCAGCATGGATTGTTCAATAGCGCCGTCAGCCAGCAGGACGCCGGCAATTGCTTGCTTTTCTTCGCTGAGCGTTCCTGCGCGATAAGGGTTATTGACTGCAGAACCACCGTCCCGCGCCAACAAACGGATAGAACCATTGGCATCCACGCTGGTAGTAGCCCGCAGCGCACCCGCCTGATTGATTGCCAGTGCCGCCAGCGTGATATTGCCCCGCTCCGCCACCACTTCACCGGCATGCTCGATACTCCCACCGGTTTTCACTTCCACCAGCATACCGCGCAGATCGGGATCACTCGATGCCGCCAGATACACCTCGTCACGGCTCGCGGCCATGATGGTCTGGCCACCGGGCGTGTGAATGCTGCTGCCTTTTTCGGTGATGACTTCAGGCGCGAACAGAAACACCTGGCCACCCTCGGTGGTGCGGATGGTAGCGCCGGATTCCAGTGTAATGGACACGCCGGGATCCAGCGCCCCGTTCGCCACCCGGAAGGCGGCTTCCAGATTGTTCACCGCATCGGCGATGGAACGATTGCTGTCCTGGAAGTTGGCTACCAGATCCGGATTGACATCCAGTGCCGACGCCACCAGCGACGCCACGTTCACTTTGGAATTCTCGCCAAACAGCACGCCATTGCGATCCAGAATATAGATCACGCCATTGGCATTGAGCGCGCCCATGATCTGGCTGGCGGCACCATCACCACCGCCATTGACCCGGTTGAGCGCGATGGAACCACTGTTGGGCTGATTGAAATTCACCGTGGCATCGCGGCCGATATTGAAGCTGTTCCAGTTCAGCAACACCCGATCGGACGCGTTGATGTCCATCTGGCCCGCCGTTTCGACACGGGTGGCCGATCCCTGCTCGACCCAGTTCTGACTGGCCACCGGCAAGGCGTTAGCCGCCACCTCGGCATGCACCAGCAGGGGCTGCCAGGCCACCACGGACACCAGGGCGTAAACCGCCGTTTCCTGCAAAAAGCTAACGCGATTTGGCTTCATATCGACCCGAAAAATCCCACCCAGAATTTTGCACGCCATAGTGTGCGCACGCCCTGTGACCGTCTCATGACGCTTTCACGAAAGGTTCACAATTCATCAAAAATCCACCACCAGCGCGGCATGCACGCGCACATCACCCGCATCGATATCCACCGCATCATCGAAGGCATAGCCCGCATCCAGCACCGCCGACACATACTTCTTCAGGCGAAAGTCGATGCCCATGCCCGCACCTGTAATGGATGTCTCCAATGTCTTGAGCTGGTTGTCGCCACCACCCATCGGCGTCACCACCTGATCCAGAGTTTGCAGCCAGCCAGAATCCACGAACGCCCGCACCCGCAGTTCCGGTGAGGCACCGATCAGATCCGGCGTCACCAGTTCCAGCGCGCCGATCACGCCGTTGTCCCCCAACTCCTGGGATTCGTAGTAGCCGCGCACACTGCTGGCGCCCCCCGCTGAAATCTGCTCGTTACTGATCAGCGGCGAATCCGCCACCTGCAGGCGCAAGCGACCCTGAATGCGCCAGTCGTTGGCAAAACGGTATTCATGTCTGAAATTGCCCTGCACAGTGAAAAAGTTGGCGCGGCTGCCAAAACGTTTCTTGTCGAAATCCTGGGGATCGCCGCCGCCCATGAATTCGCGCATGCCATGGGTCAGGCTCACCCCCAAGCGCGATGTCGATGATTCCCGCAGCACCGTGCCGTTATAGATCGCGGTGAAGTTGGCGTACTGAATCGGCGTGTCATCAGAATCGGCACCCACCAGATTCACCGCCTGATCAAAATCCTTGTAATCGAAACCCAGCGACAGCGAATGCACGTAACCGCGCTCCATTCCCAGCGCACGCACAAACCGGATACCGAAAATGTCGCCGGCACCCACCACGGTCAGATCGGTGAAACTGGATACTTCGCTATCGGTGGTCACCGCATACAGCGCCATGCGGCTCACATCGTCGATCAGCGGAAAAATATAGGTCGATGCCCACACCTTGGATTCCTGGGGCTCTTCCGGGGAATTCTGGTATTGCACAGAGATGCTGTGATGTTTCTGCCACAAATTGTCGTAACGCAGATCAGCGGCCGTGCGCAGAGTGCTGGTATCCAGCGAGTTGTGGTTGTTCACTTCCAGCGAGCCATGCAGCGGCAGACTGTCCTTCACCCGCAGATCCACTTCCACAGTGCCGGGCGCGCGGCCCTGCCGCAGTACTGGCGTTACCCGCAGATCCGGGCTCTTGCGATTGATGCGATTCAGATCGCCCTGAAAGCCGGTGATATTGAGCGGCTGGCCCGGCTGCAGCGTGCCCAGCTCATCGCGGATCTCGCTCAGCAAGTGATACTGGGAACCGCTCACCCGCACGCGGGACACGGTGCCTTCCACCACGTCGAGCAGCACTTTGCCGCCAGATACGTCCTGATTGGGAACGTTCACCGCCACCATGGGATAGCCGGCATTCTTGTAGGCGCGCTCCAGATTGGAGGCGGCTTCGTTGACGGTATCCGCCGATTTGTCCGGCCCCAGAAATGGCGTCAGCGCCAGTTCGATGGTGGTTCTTTCCAGCAGCGTATTGCCCTTGACCTGGAATTCCCACACGGCAAAACGAACACCGGGCTGACTGTCTGGCTCTGCTTCGGCCCGCACTGTGCTCCACCACAGCCCGCAGCAGGCCAGCAGCATCACGGTAAAAAACTGTTTCAAGTGATTCCCCCGACAGAACAAGCAATTCGCATAAACGCCGCCACCGCAACGGGCAGCATGGGCGCGACATGTTAGGGATTCAATGTGACAACTCTGCGGCAAACAGATGGCACTACCCAAAAAAAAGCGGCCCCGAAGTGGGGCCGCTCGTTGAACCCGGCTTGCACCGGATGGGGACATCGCCGATTACAGGTCGATGGCACCGCGGGCTTTCTGGATGTTGCAAGTGCTGGCGCCGCGGGTGTACTGCATGACGGGCAGCGCATTGCTGAACGGACGGGTCGGGCCATTCACAGACAGGTAGCCAGACTGACCGAAGCTGTGCGCCCAGGTCTGGTTCATGTCAGCCAGAACAGCAGGGGCAGCAAAGGCAACACGCAGAGTCTGCAGCACTGCCAGTTCGTTACCAGTCGGAGCGGCAACGCCGTTCACAGTCTGGTTACGCCACTGCATGGAGGTGGTTGCCCAATCCCAGTACTTGCCTTTGGCGACATTTTCCAGGGTCGGTGCTACACCATCGATCTTGATGAAGCTGAAGTTGGGGGACTTCTTCTCCAGCGACTGGATGCCCAGTGCCCAGCGATTGCCGACGTTCAGCTCGTCCAGACAGGTGTCCACGTTACCGGAACCGCTGTTCTCATGAATGATGGCCTGGCCAGCGGTAATACCGGTCAGATCACGATAGTGATTGGATGTAGCGCAGAACGGCAGAGCACCGCGGCCACCGGTAATGGTAGAGCAGGGAGTATTGTCGGTAGAGGGTGCTTCCGCCAGGCTTGAACAGGGAGTGTTCAGGAACAGGGCGTTGAACTGGGCCTGGGTACCGGAACCGTTCACACGGCGGCAGATGGTGACGCGGGAATCCGCTGGCGCCGGGATACCGCCACCAACACTGGTCAGGGCCACGCCGTTAGTGAACACATTACCCCAGGACACAATGGAACCTTTGAACAGGGCTGACACCTGCTCGCGGGTCAGAGAGGGCATGTTGTCCAGGATTTCCTGCTCGGTGGCAGTTTCGCTTTGGCCTTCAAAGTTGCCATCGCTATCCAGATCCGCATTCAGACCCTGAGCCTGCTGCAGCGCTGCATACAGGGCGTTGGTTACCGGAATACCGAAGACCAGGGCGGATACAGGAGCGGCATTCAAGCGTGCCAGCTGAGTGGGCGAAATCGCGGTGCTGCCAGCCGTGATGTTGGGGCCATAGAACATCGAGGGCTCAACGTCAGAGATACCGGCATCCGCCACGGTGTTTTCCACTACCGTGTTGCTGCACTTGTAAACGTCGGCAACGCTGGTCACCTTACAGTTGGTAGCGTTCAGCACCATCTGGGTCTGGATAGCGGCATCCGCTACCGGCTGCACACCCTGGCCAGAACCACCGGCGGAGCGCTTACGCACCAGCACGTTGGTGGGGCCGGACAGGCCTGCTACAGTGGCCGGCGTCATTTCGCAGAAGTATGCGGCATAGCTGGAGCCAGGCTGACGGGGAGCGGAGCTGCCGCAGTTGTTGGAAGTGTCACCGCTGCTGGTGCAACGGTCGGTGTAAACCGACAGGGTGTTGGGTGTGCACAGATTTTCAAACGTGTTGAAAAATCCGTTATCCATCGCAGTGGCGCCAGCCACGGTGATTTCCAGCTGCACAGGATCAGTGGCACGGGTGGTATCAATGCCGTTCAGGTTGAGGCCGGCCATGGCGCTGGTGGCCGCGAAAGAGGACGCCGCCAGCACGGCAGCGGACAGAGTGTTCAGTTTCATTGGATTGCTCCTAACGATTAACCAGAAGAGGGAGCAGCATCAACCGCTGCTCCGGGAGTTGCATGAACGATTAAGCCTTGCGACGGCGGGCAACAGCGCCCAGGCCCAGCAGGCCAGACGCCAGCAGCCACACAGCAGCCGGTACCGGTACTGCGGAGTAGTTCAGAACGTTGTTGCCAAGATCCAGATTGAACTCACCCATCAGGATGTCCTGGCTGTCCAGGTTGGAGAACAACATGGCCCAGAAATACTGGGTATCGTCTACTTCGGCCACAACGTTGAACGGCATCTGGTTGTACAGACGGGTGCCGAAAACGTTCTCAACGCCAGCATAGTTGCCATTGGAGGAATCACCGTAAACTGCGTTGTTAGCCGCCCAATTCACGTCGGTGGAAACCTGCATGATGCTGGAAGTGCCTTGCACCTGAGAGCCTTGAATCAGGGCATCAGTACCGTTGGCGCGATCATAGGTGGCATCAGCTTGGGTCGAGGTGATCATGAATCCCTGGGCGCGCCAAGCCGGATCGTTGTAGCCGTCAAAGCCGAACAAACCGTAGTTGTTGGCGAACACACCCCAACGCACGTTTTCTTCGAAATTAGTGGAACCGGACAGCATGGAAGCCACCAGCGGATCCAGCGTCAGGCTCAGGCTGTAATCACCGTTGGTGCGGTTGTCCCAGATTTCCATGTAGCGAACACCCAGATCCTGCATCACGGATACCTGGCGATTCTGATCAAAAATCACGAACAGCAGTTCGCCGTTACCTTCGAATGTTCCGTCAAAATTGCCGGCTCCGCCGTTGTGCCAAGCAGCGTTGGCTACGGTAGCAGATGACATAAGAACAGCTGCGGTCGCAAGTGCTTTGAATTTCATCTTAATATCCTCTAACGATGAATGAATTAAATTGAATTTGAACTCCCATTGGTGCGGCCAACGTGGCAGGCCACTCCCCAGATGCCGAAATCCGTCACTTCGCTCGTTTCCACTCAAGAATGTGTGAGTTTGATGGAACTTTTCGCGAGCCCGACTTTCGAACGCGGCTACTATAGGGGTGCGATAGTTAAAGTTTGGTGAATGTTTTTTTAATTCTTTCCATAAAAACAGCTACTTATTCCCGCAAAACGCAACGCCGATGCAATCCGCCAGACATATTTCTGCTGTCCAGCTGCAACATTTTCGACATACACATTTCTGCAACAAGCTGTTGATAACTGGCGCGCGCAAACGTCGGTCAGGCGCGGCTGCAATTGATCTGCAATTGATTTCTGTCAATCAGGGAGTGCATCAGGGGGGAAGGGCAACATACAAAAACAACATCTGCGTGAACAACAGATGAAGGAAAAAATGCGTTATCCACAACGTTATTCAGAAGGGGCAGGCGATCGACAAATGCGCCGCGTCAGAATTCAAACGAGTAAAGCAAATCCAGCGCACTGGCCATGCCACTGACCGCTTCCAGAAACAGTTTATCGGTCAAGCGATAGCGCACTGTCAGTGTATTGACCGGCTCGAATACACTGATGCCATACTGCAGAAAGGTGCGCGAATTGAGATAGCCCGACAGTGTCACTGCAGTTTCCTGGCCACTGCCGGCGGTGCCCATCTGCAGATCGTCGATGCCCACCTTGCTGGCAATGTCACGCGCCAGTGGTTGTCCGCCCATCAAACCCATGCTGAGCAATGCATTGCGGACAGCAGTATTGTCATCCTCGGTGCCAGTGCCGGGCGCCTTGCCGGCGATGATGTAGTACAGAATCTGGCTGTCGGACATGGTAGGTTCCGAAAACAGCGTAGCCACCGGTTCTGACGCCGGCCCGGTGACGCGAATGCCTGCCACCACCGTATCAACCTGCCGCACCGCCTCCAGATTGATGAAAGGCTGGTTGAGCGGGCCGTTGAAAATCGCCTGCCCCTTGCGAATCGTCAGCTGTTGGCCGTAACCGGTGTAACGACCTTCTTCGATGTCGATGGTACCCCGCCCGATCAGCACACCAGTGCGATCGAGCAACACGCGCACCGAACCTTTCGGGCGGATCTCGCCACCAAAACCGCGAATGCGCAGACTGGGTTCCACGCTGGCCACCACATCCATTTCAATCGTCATGGCAGTGGCCGTTTCCAGACGACTGCCGCGCGCATCCACGAACTCCACATCGGAAGAAACACCAATCGCGTCCGGTGGCAGTGGTTTCAATACCAGGAAGCCGCTGTTCACCAGCAAGGTTCCCTGCAGGCTGATGCCACTGGCGTCCGCCTGCAGGGTCAGATCAGGATGCATCATGAAACGAATATCCGGCGGCTGCGCAACGGGAATATTGCGTCCGCGGAGATTCACGCGGGCCTGCCAGCCGGACTGCTCCAGGGAAAAATCCCCGCTCAGTTGCGCCCGGCCCTTGCCACTTTTCAATTCGCCCGTCAGTTCGCCCTGGTGTCCGGTAAACACCAGTCGCGCATTGAGATCGTCAATGCCGGCAGGAATGCCAGCGCTTTGCAGTTTTACGCCACGCACATCAACCTGACCATTCACCGCAGGTGCCTGCACCGAACCACGCATCTGCAGCGCCATGTCGATCATGCCCTGCAGTTCGCTGAGCTGTGGCAACAATGGCTGGGCCAGCTCGAGATTCAGCCCCTGCAGGTGCGCCTGCAAATCCAGCTGCGGATCCGGCGAACGGATCTGCAGCGACGCGGTGGCACTGGCATCGCCCAGGCGGGAAGACTGCAGCGCAACGCTGGTCTGCAGCACTTCATCCTGAATGCGGGCGTCGATGCGGAATGATTCAACTGGCGCGCGCACGGGTTCCTGTTGTTCATCCCGCTGCCAAACCACTTCGCCCTGCGCCATGGCCAGCTGCAACGTAGCTAGCAGACTGCGTCCCTTCAGGCGGCCTTCTGCGTGGCCCTGCAGCCTACCATGCAACTGCAGTTCGGGGGGCAGGAACGGGCGAGTGGCCGCATCCACTTCCAGGGCAAGGTCAGCGCGGGCAAACAGTCCCGCCTGCTCGGATGCCTTGCCCTGCAGACAGAGTTCCCCCAGGCTGGCCGCCGCATCCACCGCTGTGGCCACCCGCAGCGCCTGCCAACAGGTGCGCTGCATCTGCAACGCCCGCGTCGACCATTCAATCAGCGCTGGCTCTTCACTTTGCCAGCGCACGCCCGGCGGCGCATCCAGCGTGGTCTTCACCTCAGCACGCTTGCCAGCGAACTCGACGGCGACATCCCCCTGCTCCAGCAGCGCGACCTTTGCATCGACATCACGCCATGCCAGTCCGGTAATGGTCGCACGCCCCTGCAGATCCGGCCGCAGAAAACGTTCTTTCAGCTGCAGCTGCGCGGTCAGTACGCCCTGCAAGCGCACATTATCATCCAGGAACAGCTGCAGTTTGCGCAGATCGAACTGGCTGACATCGATTCTGATATCGCCGCGCTGCCCCGGCACATTCACCAGTCCCTGCGAACAGATGCTACTGGATTCGTCCTGCAGGCAATGATGATCCCAGCGCACTGTCTGCGCCTGCTGCTGCCACTGCAGTGCTACCGGATCCTGCAAACGCACGCGCCAATCCTTTTCCAGCTGCAGCTGCAATTGCATCACGCTGCCGCGCCAGTCGAAGGTATCCACGTTCAGCGCACCCTCGGCACTGGCCTGCAGATGTTGCTGGCCACGGGTTGCCTGCAACGTAACGCGATGAGCGCCGGCATCACCCTGCAATGCCACGTCCACAGCCTGCAGCTGTTCATCACCGAACTGGAGCGACGCGGCTGCTGCTGCCGCATCAAGGGATGACAGACTCACCGGCGCCACACTGGCGCGCAGTGAAAACTGCTGCAGTCGCAGTTGCGGCAGATTCAATTCTTCACTGATCAGCTGCACATCGATCAGCGGATCGGACCGGGCGCCACTGATGCGCGCGCTGCCATGTAACTCGCCACTGGCGTCTGCTGCCAGCAGCTGGGGTTCCACCAGCGCCAGCGCCGCCTGCACATCCCATTGCTGTTGCAAGCGGCCGTTCAGCGTCGCCTTATTTTTCCCCCAGAGGATCTGCATGTCCTTGAACTGCAACTCGCCGGTTCTGGAAAAATGCGCATCACCCTTTGCGAACAGTGGCGCACCATTCCACTGCCCGTGCAACTCCTGCAGATGAATTTCACTGTTCAGGGACTGCGTGGTGATGTCGGCATTGAAACGCAGCGGCTCCAGATCGGGAACGGCAACAGCGGCATTCACCGAGCCACGCAGCAACAGATTGCGGATATTGCCTTCGCCCGCCAGCGTGACATGCTGACTTTTCCAACCTTCCAGCGGTGGAATGTAGTCCGCTTTCACTACCGCGTTGAAGGGCCATTCCGACTTCATATCAATGGCGCCGGTGAGCGTCGCATCGATGATGCCGATGTCGCCATCTTCCGTGGCTGCCTGAAACCGTTCGATCGCCACCCGGCTGCCCAGCCATTCTGCGCGAAACGCCACCGGGCTCACTCTGGTGAGGCGTCCGCCCGCCTGGATCAACAATTCTGCCAGATGGAACTGTTCCACGCGCAGGCGCCAGGGCAGCACCAGCAGCGGCAAGTCGATCGGAGTGACTTCGCCATCGTCGTCATCTTTGTTTTCTGCTGAGTCCGGCACATCAATGTGCAAACGTCCTGCCACCAGGCTGTACACGCAGATACGCGCCCGCAGCAGACAGCGCGGATTCCACAGGCTCGCCAACCCATCCAGCGTCACTGTCACTTCTGGCTGCGACCACACCACCTGATGCGCAATCAGGCCATAGGCAATCGAACCATCCAGCCCCTGGATTTTCAGCGGCGGCAAAGCCTGTTCCGCCACCGTGGCCACCACCCTGGCACCGGCAGTGGTAAAAAACAGAAACAACAGCAGCAGAACCACCAGCGCCAGCGGCAACAGCAACCACTTGAATCCCAGATGCAGCACTTTCACAGCACAGTTCCCATGGTGATGTGAATGCGGGGCTTTTCATCTTCTGTCAGCGCCTGCGCCACATCGAAACTGATCATGCCCAGGGGCGACAGCCAGCGCACACCAAAACCGGCACCGGTATCGATGGGCTCATTGGATTCATCCATCGCGCCACCGTGATCGACAAACAGTGCCGCCTTCCAGTTGGGCCGAAACTGGTACAGATATTCGGCACTGACGACCCCAAGTTTCGATCCGCCAATGAGCGCATCATTTTCATTGCGTGGCCCCAGGGTGTTGTAATCAAAGCCGCGAATACTCTGGTCACCGCCCGCATAAAATCGCGTGCTCACCGGCACTTGATCGAAATCCTGACTCCACAGCATGCCCAGCTGAAGCCGCAACAGAATCTGCTGACGTTCACTCAACGGCGCCAGCAGTTTGGCCAAACCGCTCAGGCGGACATATTCGGTATCAGAACCGATGGAGGGATCTGAAAATTCCAGATCCAGATTCAGCTTGTGGCCACTGCGTGGACGCATGCCACCATCGACTTTCAGACGGCTGAAGCTGATGCCCGGTGTAATGAAGAATGCGTCGCTGGGCAGCGTGGTGGCAACTTCATTGCCTTCGATATAACCCTGTTCGCGTTTGAATTTGACGAAATAGGTGCGGCTCCAGTCCGCCCACACCTGTTCCTGACGACTGATGCCCGACGAAATCTGGCGGTAGCGATTGTCTTCAAAAATTTCTTCCAGATAGCCACCCTGCACCGACCAGAAATCCGTGCCAGGCTTGCCGTCCGGGATTTTGTATTCCGACGTGAATTCCCGCCGCGGTTCCGACAGCGAGGTGGCAAACTGCAACGAATGGCCATACTGGTTCAGCATCGGCATCAACCAGTTCATACGCACGCGGGGGCCCGTATCCGTACCAAAACCCAGGCCCACGCTCACGCGATTGAAGTCATTGTCCTCCAGCTCCACATCGATGGGTACCACTGCGTCATGGGAATTGGTTGCGCGAATCTGGCGCGGGAACAGTCCAACGGTACGAAAATACCCCGTATCCAGCAGATTGCGATTGAGTTCGGTGACCTTGGCTTCTTCGTAGAAATCGCCTTCACGAAAGGGAACCAGGCGCTGCAGCGCTTCGTCGTTCAGATCCGTGGCCGTGAACCTCACGTTACCAAAGCGGTAGCGTTCGCCGGTAAACAGCTCCAGATCAAGCCGGGCAGTACGGGCGACACGATCAATCAACAGTTTGTGCCGACGCAGCTGCACATCGAAGTAGCCGTTACTCAACGCCTGCGTGCGCAACTCTTTTTTCAGCGTCTCGTAGGCCTGATGATTCAGCACATCACCCACCTTGGGGCCGTGCGTCTGCACGATGCGGGAAAACAATGGATCATCCATGCCGGGGCCAACGAAAGTCACTCGGGTGTCCTGCCAGATCACCGGCTTCCCCGGCTTGATATCGAGCGTGATTTCCGCGCGGGTTCGTTCCGGTGGCGACAGCGTAAACTGAACGTCCGCAGCGTAGTAACCCAGGGCTTCGAGTGCCTTGCGGGTGTGGTGAATCACCAGCGTACGCTGCCGTCGTGCGCTTTCGCGGTCAGCAATGCCGAGCTGGCCCACATGGCGCTCCACGTTACGCGCCAACGCAGCACTGACGCCCTTGACCTCTACGGCCACTGAATCCGCAAGGCAGTGCGGCACCAGACAGAACCACAGCAGCACCAGCCATCCCCGCCAGCGCGCGCCTGCCCGTTTGCCCAGTCCTGTCGTGCCTGTCAATACCAAACCCTGGTTCCTTGTAACCGATGAACAGCGGGAAAAGATTAACATGAATCCCGGAATCGCTGCCGCCCGGCCAGCGGTAGGAGCGCAGAACCTGCTGTGCTATTCTGCGCAGCGGCGGGCGGCCCACGTTATGCTGCCCACCCTGAATCCAGCCCGCAAATTCCGGTTACGCCATGACGACATCCTATCTCGACTTCCCTTCCGCCAGCCTGGTCAAACGCATTGCATCGATGGTGTATGACGCACTGATCGTGATTGCGATCTGGTTTCTCATCGCCTTCGCCTATCTGGGCGTGCGCGGCGCCGATGTCGCACAAACCCATCCCCACGCATTGCAGACGGAACTCTTTCCCCTGTTATTACTGGGAACGTTCGCGTTTTACAGCTGGTTCTGGATGCACGGTGGGCAGACGCTGGGGATGCGCGCCTGGCGCCTGCAAGTGGTGGATGCCCATCTGGATGGCCGGCCGCTGAATCTGCTGCAGTGCCTGAGCCGTTTTCTGGTGGCGCTGATTTCGCTGTCAGCGTTCGGACTGGGTTATCTGTGGGTGCTGTTCAGCCCCAGTGGCGACAGCTGGCACGATACGTTTTCCGGTACCCGTACCCTGCTGCTGCCGAAGGAAGAAAACAAGAAAGTGGTGCCATCGCGACGGGGCCGCTGACATCCGCTGCAGCGCTCAGACCCGCCGCAACAGCCAGACACCGGCCACCAGACACACCGCCATGGGCAGCAGTGCCCCCAGCAGCGGCGGAATGTCATAGATCAGACTGGCATGCCCAAGCAATTGCTGGGCATAGTGAAAAGCCAATCCCACCAGCACGCCGGCGGTGATGCGCTGCCCCATGGTGACAGAACGCAGCGGACCGAACACAAACGAAATGGCGATGAACACCATCACAATGGTCGTGATGGGCTGAAACACTTTCTTCCAGAAGGAAAAATAATACGCCTTGCTTTCCAGCGCCTGCCGGCTCAGATAAGTGGCATATTCATACAGGCCGGTGATGGACAGATAATCCGGCTTCAGCGCCACCACGGACAACACTTCCGGCGTCACCGTGGTATCCCAACGCAGCGTCTGGAATCGCTCCGATTCGGTACTCTCACCCTGCATGCGCGTCTGCTTAACCTGCTCCAGCACCCAGTGATCACCTTGATAAATGGCGCGCTGGGAAAAGTCGCTCTGCACCAGATCGAACTGCTCGTTGAACACAAATCGTGACACGCCGTACATGACACCGTTGGGTTGGATCGCCTGAATGTGAATGTACTGGCCTTCCTCCCGGTACCAGAAACCATCACGACCGCTGATGGGTTTGCCTTCCGCCATATTGCGCGCACGCTCGCTCTGGGCGAACTGTTCAGTCTTCGGCACTACATACTGTCCCAGCACCAGGCCGATCACCACCAGCCACAACACGGGGCGCACCGCCGCATACACCAGCCGCGCAATGGATACACCGGCAGCACGAATCACTGTCAGCTCGCTGGTATTGGCCAGCGTGCCCATGCCCACCAGACAGCCGATCAGCACCGCCACCGGCATGAAATCGTAGATACGACGGGGCAACGTCATCACGATGAACAGCAGCGCCTGCGGTGCCTGGTATTCACGTTCCAGCTCCTTTAATTCCGCCAGGAAGGCAAAGGTACCATCCAGGCCGACCAGCACCAGCAGCACCATGGCCACTGCCATCAACACCGTCTTGCCGATATAACTGTCGAGCAGTTTCATGCCAGCGCTCCTCCGCGATCCATGTGCCGCTTGGTACGCCACAACTGCAGGTAGGGCCACAGATTCAGGCCCACCGCCACCAGCAGATACGGAACGTGTACCCACAGGATGCCGATGCCGGCATCGATGCGGCCTTTTTCCACTGCGCCCTTCACCGCCATCAGCGACGCCAGATAGGCCAGATACAGCAGAATCGCCGGCAGCATCTTGAAATAACGCCCTTGCCGCGGATTCACCCGCGACAGCGGCACCGCCATCAGCGTGATGATCGGCACCAGCAGCACCAGCGACAAACGCCACTGCAATTCCACCCAGGCCTCGTCGGTACCTTCCTGCAGCAATTCGCCGGTAAAGCGATCGTCACTGCCCAGCACCCGCCGGGTCACCAGTTTTTCTTTCAGCTTGAGGGAATATTCCTCGTAGTGCAGCCGGCTGAAATCGGATTCACCAGGATCCACCTCGAAGCGCTCGCCATCCTTCATCACCATATAGCGATTGCCATCGTCATCGACACGGTACTCGCCGCGCTTGGCCCGGATCAGCACCACCTTGCGATAGGCTTCCGAGCGGTTTTCCCGATCATAGTTGACGATGAACAGCCCTTTCATCTCGGCTTTTTCGGAATTGATTTCTTCGGCGTAGGTGACGGTGCGGCCTTCGTTGGAAGAATGAAAACGGCGTGGACTCAACACTTCCAGTCCGGAGCGGCGTTCCTGCTCCACCATCACCCTGAACGCCTCCTGGGCGCCCCAGGGCCCGAGATAAAACGCGAAGAATCCGATCACTGCAGCCATGCAGAACGCCGGCATCATCGACAGCTGCACCAGGCGATTCTGGCTCACGCCACAAGCCTGCAGCACCACCATTTCGTTTTCCAGATACATGCGGCCGTAAGCCAGCAGAACGCCCAGGAACAATCCCAGCGGCAGAATCATTTCCAGCAGACCCGGCAGACGATAGGCGGTGATCAACAGCACGGCGGTGCCATCGAATTTACCGACGGCAGCATCAGAGAGATATTTGAGGAAGCGGCTGAAGACGATGATGAAGGACAGCACGAAGCTGACGGCGAGAGTCGCCCAGAACAGCTGGCGTGACAGGTAGCGGTAAATAATCATCAAAAAAGCAGCGCGTAGTCTGGAAAAAGGAAGCGAATTTCGCTAAAACGAATCACATCAGTCATTCTGCATCGCTTGGCAGAAGTCGCGGTGCCAGCCATTATCCACCAATCAAATTCGAATGTCTTGCGGGGTTTTCATGGAGTTTCAGAGCAAAAATGCCCAGGTCGCCAGCGCCAAAACCGATGCGCTGATTCTGGCGGTTTACGAGAACAAGACCCTGGGCAGCGGCGCCCAGGCGGTGGACGCCGCCAGTGAAGGCGCCATCAGCGCGGTTCTCAAGCACGGCGACATCAGCGGCAAGCCCGGCGAAACGCTGATCCTGCAAGCATTGAAAGGCTGTCCCGCCAAACGCATCGTACTAACCGGATTCGGCAAACATGGCGACACCAGCGACGGCCAGTTCCGCAAAGCCATCGCCGCCGCCTTCGCCGCCGTGAAAGGCACCGTCGCCAAGGACGCCACCCTGGATCTGGCGGAACTGGTGGTGAAGAACCGCGATGCCACCTGGCTGACCCGCCAGATTGTCGAGCTGGGCGAAGCCGCCACCTACACCTTCGACCAGTACAAGAGCAAGGACAACCAGAAGAAGATTCACTTCGCCAAAACCACTCTCTGCGTCGCCGACAAGGCCAGCGAAAAGGAAATCGCCGCCGCGGTCGCCACCGGCAAGGCCATCGCCGCCGGCATGAGCTACACCAAGGATCTGGGCAACCTGCCCCCCAACGTCTGCACACCCACCTATCTGGCGGAGGAAGCCAAGAAGCTCGCCAAGGCGGTGGAAAAGCTGACGGTGAAAATCATCGACGAGAAGGAAATGAAGGAGCTGGGCATGGGTGCCCTGCTGTCCGTCAGCTATGGCAGTGCCCAGCCGGCCAAGCTGATCATCATGGAATATAAAGGTGGCAAGAAGAGCGACAAGCCCCACGCCATCGTCGGCAAGGGCATCACCTTCGACACCGGCGGCATTTCCCTCAAGCCCGGCCCGGACATGGATCAGATGAAGTTCGACATGTGCGGCGCGGCATCGGTGCTGGGCACCATGAAAGCCATCACCGACATGAAGCTGCCGCTGAACGTGATCGGCGTGATCACCTCCGCCGAGAACATGCCCAGCGGCACCGCCAGCCGCCCCGGTGACATCGTCACCACCATGTCCGGCCAGACAGTGGAAATCCTCAATACCGACGCCGAAGGTCGCCTGGTGCTGTGCGACGCCCTTACCTACATCGAGCGCTATGAACCCGCGTCCGTGGTGGACATCGCCACCCTCACCGGCGCCATCATCGTCTCGCTGGGCGCCCATGCCACCGGCATGTTCAGCAACAACGACACCGTGGTGGAACAGCTCAAGCAGGCCGCCGACTACACCCAGGACCGGGTCTGGCACATGCCCATCTGGGACGACTACCAGTCCCAGCTCGACAGCCCCTTTGCCGACATGGCCAACATCGGTGGCCCGAAAGCCGGCTCCATCACCGCCGCCTGTTTCCTGTCCCGCTTCACCAAGAAATACCCCTGGGCCCATCTGGACATTGCCGGCACCTCGTTCCTTGGCCAGCCCAAAGGCGCCACCGGCCGCCCGGTGCCCCTGCTGACCGAATACCTCATCAGCCAGACCCGTCTATGATGCCGCAGGTCGACTTCTATATATTGCCGGAAGACAACAGCCTGTCGCCGTTGCTGTATACCGTCAGGCTGGTGGAAAAGGCGTTCCGGCTGGGGCACCGGCTCTACGTGCACACCACCGACACGGCCCAGACCGACGCCCTGAGCGAGCTGCTGTGGCAGCGGCCGGACAGCTTCCTGGCCCACAGCACGGCCGTTGGCACCGCCGGCAGCGCCATTCTGGTTTCCCACCAGGGCCAGCCCGGCGACCACACCGGCGTGCTGGTCAACCTGGCCGGCATCATTCCACCCTTTTTCCAGCAGTTTCAGCGAGTTGCGGAAATCGTGCCGGGTAATCCGGAATCCCGTTCACAAAGCCGGGACAATTTCCGTTTCTACAAGGAAAAGGGCTATGCTTTAAAGACCCACAACATCAGCCCCTGAGATGTCCCCATGAACCACGGCGACAAACCCAATCTCAAACACCAAGAAAAACAAAAAATGCTTGATGAACTGGAATCCCTCAGCCGCCTGCTGGACGAGGAACTCGACGACGAACTGGACGAACCGTCCCGCCCGATCCCGGAAGACATCCCGGTGCTGAAGAGCTTCGTGGATGACGTGCCGGTGCTGAACGAACGCTTTATTGAAGAACTGACCCCCGTGCCGGCGCCCGTGCCCGTCCAGAGAACCGACTCGGTGGACAAGAACGCCGGCCAGTTCCGCACCCTGCCCAATACCCGCAACAGCGGTCAGCTGGATGTCAGTTTCCTGGACAAGGATCCGCTGGAAATCAGCGCCGCCGTGCGCCAGCACAAGCAGGTGCCGGATCTGGAAATTCCCACACTGGATGCCGTCGAAGACCGGGTACCACCGCCGCGCACTGCGCCGGCTCCAGCGGTGAAAGCAGCGCCGGTGGAAACACCGAGACACGCATCGCTGGAAACGGCGAAATCCGCTTCCACGGAAACGCCCAAGTCGGCCGCGAACACACCCCGGCCCGCCAGCCCGATTCCACCCAGCGTCAGCGCCAGCTTCATGCCGGGCGCAACCAGCAAGCCAGCGCCGGCACCGGTTGCGCCTGCGCCAGTGGAACCACCACCCGCCAAACCCATGACCGCCGCGAGCGTGACCCAGCCCCTGAGCCGCTTTCAAACCGCCGGCAAGAGCGAAAACCCGTTCCTGCCCAAGTCCACCCTGGACAAAATCCGCGAGAACCACGCCAACGATGCGTCGTCGGAGCTGCGCAAGCTGATCGAGAACAACCCGTTGCAGAAACTGTCCTTCGACATGGCGCCCAATTCCCGCGAATACCAGCAACTGCGTCAGAAGGCCAGCCAGATGGTGAATGAGGTGATCCGCGCCAACATGCCCCGGCTGGAGGCGGAACTGCGCCTGAAGCTGGAGCAGGACGTGGATCGCATGTTCAAGGAACTCAAGAAGAAGTAATCCCCGCCCCCGGAGGCAGCAAAATCCTCCCCAGACCGGTATAATCGGCAGCCTTCGCGACGAGACGCGAAGGCTCCTTCAACACGAGACACCGGTAACCATGGAAAAGACGTTCAACCCCAGTGCAATTGAATCCCGTTGGTATCAGACCTGGGAAGAAAAAGGCTATTTCAAACCGAGCGGGCAGGGTGAGTCCTACACCATCATGATCCCGCCGCCGAACGTCACCGGCAGCCTGCACATGGGCCACGGCTTCAACAACGCGGTGATGGACTGTCTGATCCGCTACCGCCGCATGCAGGGCCGCAACACCCTGTGGCAACCGGGCACCGACCACGCCGGCATCGCCACCCAGATGGTGGTGGAACGCCAGCTCGCCGCGCAAAGCGTCACCCGCCACGACCTGGGCCGCGAGAAATTCCTCGAGAAAGTCTGGGAATGGAAAGAACAATCCGGCGGCACCATCACCCGCCAGATCCGTCGGCTGGGCTCCTCCGTGGACTGGTCCCGTGAACGCTTCACCATGGACGACGGCCTGTCCAACGCGGTGAAAGAAGTCTTCGTACGTTTGTATAACGAAGGTCTGATCTACCGCGGCAAGCGCCTGGTGAACTGGGATCCGAAACTGCACACCGCCATTTCCGATCTGGAAGTGGAAAACGTCGACGAGAAGGGCAGCCTGTGGCATTTCCGCTACCCGCTCACCGGTGGCGCGAAAACCGCTGATGGTCTGGATTACATCGTCGTCGCCACCACCCGCCCGGAAACCATGCTGGGCGATACCGCCGTTGCCGTAAACCCCAACGACGTACGCTATCAGGCGCTGATCGGCAAGACCGTATTGCTGCCGCTGGTAAACCGCGAGATTCCCATCATCGCCGACGACTACGTCGACATGGCATTCGGCACCGGTTGCGTGAAAATCACACCCGCTCACGACTTCAACGACTATGAAGTGGGCAAGCGCCACAACCTGCCGCTGGTGAACATCTTCACCATCGACGCCACCGTGCGCGAACAGGCCGAAGCCTTCAACTTCGACGGCACCATCAACATGACCGTCGACACCACATTGCCGGAAATCTATCGCGGTGACGACCGCTTCGTGGCGCGCAAGAAAATCGTTTCCGACATGGAAGCGCAGAACCTGCTGGAAAAAATCGATCCCCACGCATTGAAAGTGCCGAAGGGTGATCGCTCCGGTGCGGTGGTGGAGCCGTTCCTCACCGATCAATGGTACGTGCGTGTGGCACCGCTGGCAGAACCTGCCATCAAAGCGGTGGAAAACGGCGATATCCAGTTCGTACCCAAGCAGTACGAGAACATGTACTTCGCCTGGATGCGCGACATTCAGGACTGGTGTATCTCCCGCCAGCTGTGGTGGGGTCACCGCATTCCGGCGTGGTACGACAACGAAGGCAATGTCTATGTCGGCCGCGATGAAGCTGAAGTGCGCGCCAAGCACAATCTGAACGCCAGTATCGCCCTGCACCAGGACGAAGACGTGCTCGACACCTGGTTCAGCTCCGCGCTGTGGACCTTCTCCACCCTGGGCTGGCCCGACGACGTGGAAACCCTGAAAACCTTCCACTCCACCGATGTGCTGGTCACCGGCTTCGACATCATTTTCTTCTGGGTGGCGCGCATGATCATGATGACCATGCACTTCATCAAGAACGAAGACGGCACGCCGCAAGTCCCGTTCAAGACCGTGTACGTGCACGGCCTGGTGCGCGACAGCGAAGGCCAGAAAATGTCGAAGTCGAAAGGCAACGTGCTCGACCCGCTCGACATCATCGACGGCATCTCGCTGGACGAATTGCTGAAGAAGCGCACCACCGGCCTGATGAATCCGAAAGACGCGCCCAAAATCGAAAAGCGCACACAAAAGGAATTCCCGGACGGTATCGCCGCCTATGGCACAGACGCCCTGCGCTTCACCTTTTTGTCCCTCGCCTCCACCGGCCGCGACATCAAGTTCGACATCGGCCGCCTCGAAGGCAACCGCAACTTCTGCAACAAGATCTGGAACGCCACCAACTACGTATTGATGAACTGCGATGGCCAGGATTGCGGCCTCGACAATCCCGAAGTGGAACTGAGCGTGGCCGATCGCTGGATCATTTCCCGCCTGCAGAAAACCGAAGCTCAGATCACCAAGGCACTGGACGAATTCCGTTTCGACCATGCCGCACAGGCGCTCTATACCTTCATCTGGAACGAGTACTGCGACTGGTATCTGGAACTCACCAAACCAGTGCTGAACAGCGACAGCGTCAGTGCCGAAGCCAAGCGCGGCACCCGCCGCACGCTGCTGCGCGTACTGGAAACCACGCTGCGTCTGGCGCATCCGATGATGCCGTTCATTACCGAGGAAATCTGGCAACAGATCGCGCCCAAAGTCGGTGTGAAGGGTGAAACCCTGATGCTGCAGCGCTACCCGGAAGCCAACACCAGCAAGATCGACGAGGCAGCGGAATCCGCGATCGCCTGGCTGCAGGGTGTGATCCTGGCGGTACGCACCATCCGTGCCGAAATGAATATTCCGCCCGGCAAACAACTGCCGCTGCTGTTCCAGAAAGGCAGCGCCGACGACGAACAACGCGCCCGCGAATACAGCGGCTTCCTCAAGGCCATCGCCCGGCTGGAATCCGTCACCTGGCTCAACCCCGGCGACGAAGCACCTCTAGCCGCCATTCAACTGGTCGGTGATATGCAGGTGCTGATCCCGCTGGCGGGCCTGATCGACAAGGATGCCGAAATCGCCCGCCTGCAAAAGGAAATCAGCAAGCGCGAACAGGAAATCGGCCGGGTGGAAAGCAAACTCGGCAACGAAAGTTTCGTTGCGCGCGCACCTGCCGACGTGGTGGAAAAGGAAAAGCAGAAAATCGCCGAGAACAAAGCCGCGATGGCGGAACTGCAATCCCAGCTGGAAAAAATGCGCCAGCTGTAATCGCTGACATTTTCGCTTGGCAACGATGTGCAAAACCGTCGCTGCCAAGCGTCACATTGCATGAGTAACCCGATGAACGATCCAACCACCCAAGCCGCCCGCGAAGCCCTGGCCACCGCCCGCGCCCACGAATTCTTCCGGCAGTGGTGGTTTTCCCTGATCGTCTTGCTGCTGATCACTGCTACCACCTGGCTGCCAGAATCCACCATCGATTCCCTGGCGCTCATTGCAACCAAGGTCGATCAGGGCGAATGGTGGCGCATCATCACCAGTCAGTTCGTGCATGTGGGATTCAACCACACGCTGTTGAATATCGTTGGCTACCTGATCATCAGCGCCGCGTTCCGCGAAGATGTCAGCGCGAAAGAAGAAGCCATCGCGCTGCTGTTCTCGGTGATTGGGGTGGGTCTGGGCATCTACTGGTTAAGTGACGACATCCAGTGGTACGTGGGGCTGTCCGGCGCGGTATACGGCATTCTCTGCCACAACCTGATCATCGGCTGGCGTCGCAGCGCGATACTCTCATTGTTTTTTACGGTCTTCCTGATTGGCAAATTTATTTACGAGCATCTGATCGCCGGGCCAGACACCGTTACCGCCTCCTTCATCGGCGCACAGGTGGCCATCGACAGCCATCTCTACGGCGCCATCACCGGCGTGGTCACCGGGCTGATCTCGTTCTTCCTGTTCCACCGCCATGCGCAACCCAATCGCGCCGCTTGAGCAGTTTCGTTCACCGCGGGTGCGGGATCTGGTGTGGGCGCTGCTCAGTCCCACATTGATCAACTCGAACAACGGCAATCACAATCCGTCGCCACGCTGGTTCCGCGAAGCCTTCACGCTGATCGAATCGCATCTGCGCAAGCTGGATCAGGACGATGCCCCACTTCGACAGTATCTCGACGCCGCTCCCACACCACGCCTGGGCCTGTATTTCGAACGACTGTGGTCATACTGGCTGCAACACAACAGCCGCTATGAACTGCTCGCCCACAATCTGCAGGTGATAACGGATCAACAAACCCTGGGAGAATTCGATTTCATCGTGCGCGACACCCACGCCGACCAGATCGAACACTGGGAACTCGCGGTAAAATTCTATCTGGGCGTGCCACCGCTGCATGAAGCGCACCACTGGTTTGGCGCCAACACCCGCGATCGCCTCGATCTGAAATATTGTCATCTTGTAGACAAGCAACTGACATTGTCGGAAACACTGCCCGGCCGCAACGCCTGTCTGGCCCAAGGCTGGAATGTCAGCCAGCGTCGGCTGATCAGCAAGGGGCGTCTGTACTATCCCTACACTGGCGCACCGCCCGCTGTGCAATGCGCTCCCCGCTGCATCGACCCCACACACGAAAACGGCTTCTGGATCAATCACAGCGCATTCCTGCCACTGGCCAGCACGTTCCCCCAAGCCGGCTATCACTGGCTCGAGCGCACGGAGTGGCTGGTTCATCACGGCACTGCACTACAGTCATTCGCCACCATTCGCGAAAAGCTGGAACAACAACTGCCTCCACGCCCGATGCAACTCTGGATCAGTGGCTGGCAGGCTGAACCGTTTCGCCTGTTCGTGGTGCCGGATGATTGGCAGGCCTCCGCGCTGGAAAGCCTGCGCCAGCCAGCACAGCAATAACCCCAGAAAAGCTGGCATCGAATCGTCACCGCACAGTGATTATACTGAACCCCATGCGTACACTCGAAACCCTGCAGATCGACAATCAGTTCGCCCGCCTGGACGAAACGTTCTACACCCGCCTAGCCCCCACGCCACTGCACGACGTGCGTCTGGTGGCCAGCAATCCCGACGCCGCGCAACTGCTGGATCTCGACCCGGCACAGATGCAGCGCCCGGAATTTCTCGACATGTTCAGCGGCAAAAAGCTGCACCCGAAATTCGAACCGCTCGCCATGGTGTATTCCGGCCATCAGTTCGGTGTCTACAACCCACAGCTGGGCGACGGCCGAGGCATTCTGCTGGGGGAAGTCGTCAACGAAAAAGGCGAATACTGGGACATCCACCTGAAAGGCGCGGGCAAGACACCCTACTCCCGCTTTGGCGACGGCCGCGCCGTGCTGCGCTCCTGTATCCGCGAATATCTGGGCAGCGAAGCCCTCCACCATCTGGGCATCCCCACCTCCCGCGCGCTGTGCATTTTCGGCAGCCGCGAACCGGTGCAGCGGGAAACCATCGAACAGGGCGCCGCGCTGATCCGGTTGTCTCCCAGCCACGTGCGCTTCGGTTCGTTCGAATTCTTCTTCTACAACCGGATGGAAGAGCAACTGCAGGCATTGGCGGATTTCGTCATCGCCCGTCACTACCCGGATTTTCAGCAGGCCGACAATCCCTATGCCGAACTGTTTCGCGCCGCCGTGAATTCCACCGCCGACATGATCGCCCACTGGCAGTCAGTTGGATTCGCCCACGGCGTGATGAATACCGACAACATGTCGATCCTTGGCATTACGTTCGACTACGGTCCGTTCGGTTTCATGGAAGATTTTGTGCCGGGCTACATCTGCAATCATTCCGATCACAACGGCCGCTATGCGTTTCACCAGCAGCCCGGCATCGCCCTGTGGAATCTGAATGCGCTGGCCCAGGCACTGACGCCGCTGGTGCCGCAACAGGATCTGGTGGATGCACTGCGAAGCTACGAAGGCCGACTGCTCACCAGCTTTCACCAGCGCATGTATGACAAGTTGGGTCTCGCCAACGCCACTGCCGACGATCAAACACTGGTGACCGACCTGATCGGCCTGCTCAGCAACAATCATCCCGACTACACGATCTTCTTTCGCCGCCTCAGTCGTCTGGCGCACGACGCCGACATGGCACCAGTAGCCGATCTGTTTATTGATCGCGAATCAGCCCGCACCTGGATTCAGCGCTACCGCCAGCGTGCCACGCAACAGCCCATGGCCGACGCAGAACGTTTGCACCGCATGCAAGCCAGCAATCCCAAATACATCCTGCGCAACTATCTCGCACAGAGCGCCATCGAAAAGGCCGAGCAAGGTGATTTTTCCGAAGTGGAACGCCTGCGCGTTCTGCTGACAAAGCCATTCGACGAACAGCCCGAGATGGAGAAATACGCCGACTTTCCAACGGACTGGGGCAAGTCGCTGGAAATCAGCTGTTCTTCCTGAGCGAAGACGGGTCGAGCGCCTGCTGAATCTGGTTGCCGCCATTGTTCTGCGCCACGTACACCGCGCTTTCTGCCGACAACAGCAACTCACGATAGTGGTCGGGCCGGGTCGGTTGCACGCTGGCGATACCTACGCTGATGCTGGCGCAGATCTGGCAGATACCAAAATCGAACGGCTTCTCACCCACCTGATCCGCCACCCGCTCTGCCAGAAAACGCGCGCCGGCCGCGGACGTTCCCGGCAACAGCACGCCAAACACCTTGTCACCATAACGGGCGATCACATCTGCCGGGCGACAGATGGTACGCCCCAGAATATCCGCCACGCTCTTCAGACACTCCTCTGCTGCCACCTGGCCATAGTCCATCAGAATGTCGCGATAACCATCCAGCTCCACCACCAGCAGCGACAACTCTTCGCTGTTGCGATAGGCGCGATCCCACTCCTGCGCCAGCGCCTTCAAAAAGCTGTTTTCATTGCCTACACCTGTCACCGGGTCCTGGGTGCTCAATTGCTCCAGCTTGCGATTGACGTTGGATAATTCTGCCAACGCCCGATGCAGATCCTCGGTGCGTTCGCGCACGCTGCGCTCAAGATGCTCGTTGCTCAAACGCTCCAGCTCCAGGGCGCGCTCCTTCGACAGCAGGGCCGAGCGCTCCAACTCCCGCGTCTGCTGTTCCAGCACAATCCGCTGAGCGCGCTCACGATTGATGCGCCCAGCCAGTGCCAGTGCCAGCAACGCCAGCTCCACCACTGTTCCCACCTCGGCGCCGTGCTCCGTCACAAAATTGCGCGGAATAATTCCCAGCTTGTTGAGCGCCAGCAAAAACACACCCAGCAGAAATATGGCCCATGCCGCAGCAAACACCCTCGCGTCGCTTCGCCCCGAGCGCCAGCTCGACCAGCCGCCCACCATCGCCAGCAGACACGCCGGAACCGACAGCAGCACCCCGATGCGCATCACATAAAACTCCCCAATCCAGGGTGACAGCAAGAAAATCAGCCCCGAACACCAGGCAATCACCTGAAACACGCGATATATCCAGGAACCTGTGGCGCGCAATTGCAGAAATTCCGAGACAAAGAAGAAGCTGGAAATAAGCGACAAATGGATGAACAGGCCTGTGGCCCGGTTCTGCCATGCCACCTCACTCGGCCAGAACAGTTGATATGCAAAGCCCTGCTGCACCCACTGGAACATGCCAATGGAAAGGGAAAACAGCACATAGTAAAGATAGGAGCGCTCGCGTGTTCCCAAAAACAGGAACAGGTTGTACACCGCCATCACCAGCACAAAACCAAAAAACAAACCGTGAGCCAGTGCAGCCAGCGAATCCTGCTGCAACATGCGCCGCTCATCCAGCAAACGCAACGGCATCTGCAAAGCGTACGGGCCGCTCACCTGCAGATACACATCCAGCGTTTCGTTCTGAAGAATCGTGAGAGGAAAAATGAAATCCCGATGCGCTACCGGGCGAGCCGCGAACTCATAGCGATCACCGGTCTGAAACACTTGCGCAACCTGTCCCGCCCGCAGCACATAGACATCCAGATTGCGAATGAGCGGATAGTTGATGGCCAGATACCAGCGCTCACCCGCATTCCAGTTGTTCAACCGAACCCGAAACCAGATCGTATCGTCGCTGTAGCCCAGGTTAGGCACAGCCGTATCGCCTTGCGTCCAGCGCGAAGGTGCTGCGTCCCGAACCTCATGCACCGACAACGAGCCACCCGAATCACGCAACCATTCCAGATGATAACCCAGGTCATAATCGGCCTGTGCCGCGGTCAGCCCCACGCCAGCCGCATTGGCACCCGTGGTGAATCCCAGCAGCAGCAACACCACCCACCACCATCCCTTGCGCACTCCGTCGACTCCCTCACCATCTGAACTGATTGTCATCAACTCCCGTCCGCACAACATGTTAGCAGGAAACGATTGAAGCGGAACCTGTTTCGCTGAACAATGAACCATGCACGGAGTTCACCGCCAGGACAGCACGCATCACAGCCTGACAAGGGTGATCTCCGCCGCCCATCAAACAGGAGACATCTCATGCTGCAACCCGGCCGCTATCGACATTACAAAGGCAAGGACTACGAAGTGATCGGCGTCGCCACTCACAGCGAAACCCAGGAAAAACTGGTGGTGTACCGCACACTCTATGGCGATTTCGATCTGTGGGTGCGTCCGCTCGCCATGTTCACCGAGTCCGTGACAGTGGAGGGCGAACAGGTGCCACGCTTTCGCTTCATCGAAGCCTTATAAACGATCCAGCACGCGACGCAACTCATCCACCGACGCGTGGTCGCCACTGAGCACCGTCGTATTGAGATGATCTATCAGTCTGCGGAAGCTTTCGTCGATGCGAATGCCTTCGGCGAACAAGCGATTCACCGCATGAACACCGGTTTGCATGATCTCGGTAAACGTTTCTTCCTGGGCTTCCGTCAGATCCAGAAACAGTATCGACTGCTCCACCCGCATCGCAATGTCTTCCACCAGCGTGGCGCACCTCGCCATCACTTCCTGATAGCGGTTGTCCACCTGCGCCATGACTTTTTGCATGTTCTGCGCCATGCCCCGCATCACATCCCGCTCCATTTCCAGCAAGCGCGCATTGTCCACTGCCGTCACGCGAGCATCCGCGCCCTGCAGCAGACTGAACACATTGTCCTTGATCGCACCGAAGCGACGCGGATCGTCCGGCATTTTTTTCACCAGCAATGAAACCTTGCCGTAATTCATGACGCAGCGCCGGCCGAAATCCACATAACGCCCCGAATCCTTCAGTTCCCACAGCAGGCGCGCTTCCAGATCCTTGGCCAGGCCGGTTTCCTCCAGATTCTTCACTTCAAAAGCGCTGCGAATCTGTAAACTGCAATTCAACTGATAGTGGCCGAGCGTGCGAAACAGCAACATGCCCAGCTCATCCACATTGCTGCACTCGTGACAATGCACCAGAAACTGGATATTCACGCCCAGGTCGCTGGTGTCCGCCATCGCCGTGAACGCCATCTCGTTCGCCTGCTTGAGACGGCTCTTCAACTGACGCTGGGCAATGGTATGAAACACCGCCTTGTTCAGCCGCGCCAGCAGTTCGCTGGTGTCGGTGGCCGCATTCACCACATCATCGACACCCGCTTCGTACACCTGCATCATGTCGAGCTTTTCGTTCTCGCCAACGTAGAGGAACAAAGGCAGGTCCTCCCACCCAGGCTGCGTCTTCAACGCGCGGCACAGCGCGAAATATTCCGCCTGCGATAAACCCCGCGCATCCAGCAGCAACACCGCAAAGTCCTGTGCAGACAACTCCGCCGGCACCGCCAAGACATTCAGCCCATGGACAATGAAACCCGACGACAGCGACTCCGCCAACCGACAAGCGCCGGACGCATCAATCAGCAGCAATGATTGGGTAGGTGAATGTGCCACGCGACCTCCTTCGCTCGAACAACAAGTGTCAGAACATCCGCCTCACCGAAAGTACGGATGTGCTTCTAGAAGCTTAGCAGGCTGACAGCGAAGAGCCGGTTGGCCGGCCGAAACGTGATGAAGATCAAGCACCCACGCAGGCCAGATCAACAGGGAAGGGTGGAATCGATAGCGCCCCCGACAGGGGGCGTTGTTGCGGGAACAATCAGGCGGGTTCCAGCACCGGCAAGCGCGGCAGCGCATCCCAACGCTCTGGATTACTGGCCATCGCCCGCGCGCTGATCGCGCTCATTACAGCCTTGAAACTATTCACCACCTCCTGAGTAGCCTCAGTATTCGTGAGGATATTGATCGACGCACTTTCCATCATCCAGATCAGCGAGTAATACACTTTCGGATCCAGACGCACGCCTTCTTCCTCGAAATAGCGGTCATCGAACAGCTTCACCATCTGCTCCTGCAGCGACGCTCGATGCGGCGCCAGCGGCGAGCCCGCCCGCAATGCCTCTTCCGTCATCATCCGGATCAGCGGGCCGAGATTGGCGTGATAATCAAAAAACAGCTCCACGCAGCTGACCACAAAATCGCTCAGCGACGCCGACTCCTTTTTCACCGCCTTGAACCGCGCCATCAGCAGCCCGGCCGCGATCTCATAAATGCTCTCCAGCACTTCGACCTTGTTCTTGAAATACTTGTAGAACGTCCGCCGAGACACATTGGCGGCATCCAGCAGATCCTGGACAGTCGTATCCTCCACACCCTTGCTGGTGAACACGCCGATGGCGTTGAACAGCACATCAGACTTGGCTCCCTGGCCAGGAATCGGAAAATTGACTTCGACGCTGGCCAAATCCAGCTCCTTTTCTGTCGCCTTCATCAGCAGGTCAACAAAAACGTTATCCTGTGAAGCCTGATTTTGCTCCATATGAAAACCCCCAAATCTACAACTCAAATGATACGGGTGAACCTATGACTTTTAGGAATAAAAACATCAGTCAGTAGAACGGTCAAATTCTACCCTGATAAACGCCGAAAATATACCGTGTATACATTTGAACAACAGACCGCCACATAAAATTTCGCGAACGATTCTGCATAAACTTCAACCGTCCGTTGCACCCTATCAGCAAGCCCCCTACACTGCCCAATCCATTTAACCAATACCAATAAAAAACAATGGACAAGCCCGTCACACCCCACGCCGCTGCCAACAAACGCGCACTGGCGATCTTCGCCCTGATCTTCCTCTTCACCCTGCCCAGCCTGTGGGCTGGCCTGATGGGGGACGATTACATGCACTACGCCATTCTCAAGGCCGAAAACCTGCCCATCGAAAAGCCCGACGACCTCTCCCTGTTTGGCCTGTTTTCGTTCATAAACGGCGATCCCGAGCGCAATCGTCGGGCAATGGATCTGGGTGTCATACCCTGGTGGACTTACGATGGAATGAAGTACGCCTTCTGGCGCCCTTTGGCGGAAATCACCCACTGGATCGACCACCAGCTTTGGCCCCGCAGCCCCGCCCTCATGCACCTGCAGAATGTGCTGTGGTACCTGGGCCTGTGCTTTCTGGCATTCAAACTCTACCAGCGGACATTGGCGACCGCTGGCATCGCGTTACTGGCGCTGGCACTGTACGGCCTGGACAGCACGCATGGGTTTGCCATCAGCTGGATCGCCAACCGCAATGGAATACTGTCGGCGTTTTTCGGCATGGCGTCCTTTTACTGCTACATGCGCTGGCGTGAAGACACGAATCTGACCTGGCAACTCGGCTCACTTCTGCTGATGCTTGCCGCGCTTCTGTCGGCCGAACTGGGCATCTCGACGTTCGGCTACGTGGCCGCGTTTGCCCTCTGCTGCGACCCACGGGGGCGAATCAAGGGCCTTATCGCCTGCCTGCCCCATTTCGCGATCATCGTCATCTGGTGGCTGGTGTACAAATCCGCGGGGTTCGGCGCGGCCAATGCCGACGGCTATTACGTAGATCCGGCAGCGAACCCGCTCACCTTCATCAGCCTCTCCTTCCAACGCTACCCCGTCTTGCTCGCCAGCCAATGGGGCATCATCCCCGCCGAAATCTATGGCTACAGCCAAAACCAAAGCATGGGATTCGTCATTGGGTGCGCTATATTTCTTCTGATCGTACTGTCATTCATCCTCACCACAAGCATCAAACATGCTTACCTGCGCATGTGGTTGCTGGGTATGTTTTTCTCCCTGGTGCCCGCGACAACCGCCTTGCCGCAAGACCGCGTACTCACATTCACCGGAATCGGAGCCAGCGCAGTGCTCGCGCATTTTCTGGTGATCGTTTTCCGACAGAAAGCAGCGGTAGGATTCTTTCCACGCTGGAGCGCTACAGCCGTCGGTGGACTACTCATCGTGCTCCATTTGGTACTGAGTCCGCTCCTGCTCCCCATCGCAAGCTACGGCACCAAAATATTCTGGTCCAGCCTGATATCCCAGAAACCATCCGAGTTTGATGGCATAGCCGACATCGAACACAAAAGGCTGGTTTTGGTAGGTTCCCCACTTGCATCCTCGCTGGCCATCGCGCCCTTTCGTTTCTATCGCGGCGAGCCCATTCCCGAGCGCATCTGGTTCCTGACGTCACTCGACGAAGAGATCGTTATCAGCAGGAAGGGCGATAATGAAATCCAGCTCAGCCTTGAAAGCGGATTCATTCAGGGTCCGGAGGCGGCTGTGAGGGACTTTAATCGTTTTCCATTCAGAACAGGTGATACCATCTCGCTCAACGGATTGGCCATTACGGTCGACACGCTGAACGAACAGGGCAAACCAACCAGCTTGACTCTTACCTTCGACCTGCCAATTGAGCACCCCAATCTGATTCTACTGCGCTGGAACCGGGAGACCGATTCATACGATGAGATTGAAGTCCGCTGAGTCGATGGCCGTATGTAAGCGTCCGCCGATCACACCTTGTCAGCCGGCAGTTTCCAGTGATGCGGTAGCAGCTCGTTAATCAACGAAGCACGCTGCGTCGGCAACCGCTCCAG
>JAGUVW010000045.1 GCA_020062665.1 Pseudomonadales bacterium | reverse complement strand
ATAGGGATCTCGAAAAAAGTAATACCCCTCTGGAGGCCACAGACGGCGGGGCCTCCAGAGCACTTTGTCGTTTTTGGACGGAAAATCCCTAGAACCCCTACACAGCCGCCTTTTCAGCGACTCTTAGAGGAAGCCTATTCATGAGCAGCAAATCACCAAAAAAGGTCCATGAATTGTCGTTACGTAATAAGGATTCGAGCCTGGCTGCATGCCAGGAAGCCCAGTCATTACAGCAATACCTCCAGGCAGCCACCTCCGACAACACCCGCAAAGCGTATCGATCAGCCATCCGGCAATTTGAAAAATGGGGTGGTCGCCTGCCTTCGGATCGGGATGCCGTCGTGCGCTATCTACTGGCAAGAGCCGAAGCGCTCAATCCCCGAACCCTGGATTTACATCTGACCGCCATTAGCCAATGGCACCATTACCAAGGGCTCATCGATCCGGTAAGTGATCCGCTGGTCCGCAAAACCATGGAAGGCGTCCGCCGTACCCATGGCCAACCCAAACGCAAAGCCAAGGCATTGCGCTTGGAGCACGTCGTCCAAATGGTGAATCATTTGCGGCAACTGCCAGACACCAAAAAGAAACTGAGGGATATCGCGCTGGTGTTGACCGGCTTTTTCGGTGCCTTTCGCCGTAGTGAATTGGTGGCCATTCAAATCGGTGATCTGGTGTGGGAACCAGAAGGACTTCTCATCCGGCTGTCTCGTTCCAAGACCGATCAACAAGCCATGGGCTTAGTGCGAGCATTACCTTTCGGTGCACCAGGCTGCTGTCCTGCTATGGCCATGAAGAACTGGATAGAATTGGCTGATATCAATGAAGGTCCGGTTTTTCGTCCCATTAACCGTTGGGATAGGGTTCAACCCAAAGCATTGAATCCCGGTGGCATTAATGAATTACTCAAGACTTTGGGCAAGGCCTGTCAGTTCGATTTCGTACCTGACTTAAGCAGTCATAGTTTTCGCCGCGGCCTCTCTACCTCAGCGGCTCGGGAGCGCGTGGACTTTGAACTAATTAAAAAGCAAGGAGGCTGGAAAAGTGATGCTACCGTTTGGGAGTACATTGAGGAAGGACAGCAGTTCAATAATAACGCATCAATAATTCTGATGGAAAAAATGAGCTTGTTGCTGAACGCTCAATCCCTAAAAAAGGGAAAGTAAATCCGCAGGATCGAAATCATCTCGGTGCAAACATGATCATACCCATCCCTAACAAGGTGATGGCCATGCCTACAAAATCCCACAGATGCGGGCGAATCCCATCCACACCCCACAACCACAGTATGGCCACCGAAACATAAACGCCGCCATAGGCCGCATAAACCCGCCCCGCAGCGGTCGGATGAAGAGAGAGCAACCAGGCAAACAGCGCTAAGCTGAACGCTGCCGGCAACAGAATCCATACGGATGCGGATTTCTTCAGCCAGAGGTATGGCAGATAACAGCCAACTATTTCCGCAATAGCAGTGATGATGAACAAACCGAGCGTGGAGAGTATGGACATACGAAGTTCTCTTATTAGTGCTGGTCCGTTTGGCTGGGCACGGGTTGATCCCTGCATGCTTCTTCTGCCAGCTCGATTTCAATTGTGGTGTGAGCCAGCTCGTACGTTTCCAGGGCTGACTGGATGATGGCCTTGAGCTGTGCGTATCTCGCCAGATCTTGCGTCAGCACGGCTTTAACATGAGCTGTCAATACGTGATGTTCTCCATCGAGGGACCAGAGGTGTAAATGGTGTACGTCGTCGATTTCCTTGAGTGACATCAGGGACTCGCGAATGCTCTCCAGCAAATCTGGATCAGGCACTGCCTGAAAAAATAACCGCCCTGTTGCCAATAGATTACGTAGTACGTTGATCAGAATAAACAAGGTGAAGCCGATCGACAGCAGCGGGTCGAGAATGGGCCAGTCGACGAATTGCATGACCGTCGCCACAATCAGCACAGCCACCCAACCCAGCACGTCTTCCAGCAAATGCCAGTTGAGCGCCTTTTCGTTCAAGCTTTTTCCCTGGCTAAGGCGATAGGCGGCGTAGCCATTCACCGCCACGCCCAGCACGGCAAGGGCCAACATTCCTTCGGTATGTGGCATGACGGGGTCTGCCAAGCGGGGAATGGCCGTGACCAGTATCCAGACCGATCCCGCGATTAACACCAGGCCATTAATCAGAGCGCCAAACAGCGACAGCCGCCGATAACCATAAGTGTACTCAGGATTGGAGGATTTCTGACCCAGACGGTTCAGTAGCCATGCACTGCCAATGGAGAGGCTGTCGCCAAGATCGTGCACCGCATCGGCCATGATGGCGGTGCTGTTGGTCAGCCAGCCACCGATAAATTCAATAATCGTGAAGATCAGGTTTAGGAAAAACGCCCAGCCAATTCGCTTTGAACTGCTGGAATGGTCATGATTATACATGAATACTCCCACAGATTGCGTCGCTGCTCAGAGCAACGACGCAATCAGGATACTATTTTGGTTTTCGCTCAGCAGCATCGCGTCGGTGCACCCAGTGATATAATACCGGCAACACCAGTAGGGTCAGCAGGGTTGAGGAAATAATGCCGCCGATCACCACCGTCGCCAGCGGGCGTTGCACTTCGGCCCCGGTGCCAGTGTTCAGCGCCATGGGCACAAAACCTAAGCTAGCCACGAGCGCGGTCATCAGCACGGGACGCAGACGGGTCAGAGCCCCTTCTGTTACGGCCAACACCAGATCTCCCTTTTCGTGCCAGAGATCACGAATGAATGCGACCATAACCAGACCATTCAATACTGCGACGCCGGACAGGGCGATAAAACCAATTCCCGCAGAGATCGACAGTGGCATACCTCTCAAATAGAGCGACAGCACACCACCGGTCAGTGCCAAGGGTACGCCACTGAAAATGATCAGGGCGTCTTTCAACGAGGCAAAGGCCATCACCAAAATGCCCAAAATTAGCAGTAAAGTAATGGGCACCACGATAGCGAGGCGTTGGCTGGCCGATTCCAACTGCTCAAAGGTTCCCCCGTAATCCAGCCAATAACCGGCGGGCAACTTAACCTGTTCGGCGATCTGCGCCTTGACGTCCTCAACAAAACTGCCCAGATCCCGCCCACGAACATTGGCCGTCACTACTACCCGGCGCTTGCCGTTTTCACGGCTGATCTGTGCCGGTGCGGGTGAAATGTCCAGTTCCGCCACTTCTTCAAGGGGGACGTACTCTCCGTTGGGCAAAGGCACCGGCAAAAAAGCCAGTTTTTCAAGGTCGCGACGCAATGTTTCAGGTAACCGCACAATCAATTCAAAGCGACGATCGCCTTCGTAGAGAATGCCTGCGGACTCACCGCCAATTGCCGCTGATACCCAATCCTGTAGCTCAACGACGTTCAGCCCGTAGCGGCCCAGCGCGGTGCGATCGGGAATGACCGAGAGTGTCGGCAGACCGGTCACCTGTTCCACGCGGGCATCAGCGGCACCAGGCACTTTGCTCAGGACTTGGTGGATCTGATTGGCGGTCACAACCAATTGATCCAGATCATCACCAAAGACCTTGATGCCCAGATCGGCACGCACGCCGGATATCAACTCATTGAAGCGCATCTGGATCGGCTGGGTAAACTCGTAATTGTTGCCAGGCAACTCCTCCAGGGATTCCTCCATCTCCCTGACTAAGTCTGTCTTGGTTTTGGCCGGGTCCGGCCATTCGCTGCGCGGTTTTAGAATCACGAAATTATCGGCCACATTGGGCGGCATCGGGTCGGTAGCCACTTCAGCTGTGCCAATCCGGGCAAACACTTTGTCCACTTCGGGGAACGACTTGATACGTTGCTCTAGAATCTCCTGCATTTCAACGGCTTGCTCCAAGCCAGTGCCCGGAATGCGCATGGCGTGCAAGGCGATATCGCCTTCATTGAGTTGCGGAATGAATTCCGAGCCCAATGTCGAGGCCAGCCATAGACACACACCGACCAACAAGGTCGCCAGCCCCACGACCAGCCAGCGAAACTTCAGAGCAAGTTCCAACAGCGGTGCATAGACCTTCTTGGTGACACCGATAATAACGCTTTCTTTTTCGCTGATCTTCCCGCGCAAAAATACGGCCACGGCTGCCGGTACCACGGTCAGAGACAGTACCATGGCGGACAGCAATGCCATTACCACGGTGGCGGCCATGGGGTGGAACATCTTGCCCTCGACACCCGTCAGCGAGAAGATGGGAATGTACACCACCGTTATGATGGCGACACCAAACAGGCTGGGGCGAATCACTTCAGCCGTGGCCTCATAGACGGTATTCAACCGCTCTCGCAAGGACTGGATGGTGCCATTGTGCTGGACCTGGGCCAGGCGTCTCACCGCGTTTTCGACAATAATGACCGCGCCATCCACAATAAGCCCGAAGTCCAGTGCGCCCAAACTCATCAGGTTGGCGGATACTCCGGTCTTCACCATCCCGGTAATGGTCATTAGCATCGAGAGTGGAATGACAGCAGCGGTGATAAGCGCGGCACGCAGATTGCCAAGCAGCAGGAACAGTACGACAACAACCAATAACGCCCCTTCAAGCAGATTCTTGGTCACTGTAGCAATGGCCTTATCGACCAATGCAGTGCGATCATAGACCGCTTCAGCCACCACGCCGTCCGGTAGCGAGGCCTTGATCTCCACCAGTTTTTTGGCCACGTCCCTTGATACCGCGCGGGAGTTTTCTCCGATCAGCATCATCGCTGTACCCAGTACTGTTTCTTGGCCGTCCTGGGTTGCGGCCCCGGTGCGCAGTTCCTTACCGATGCCAATCTCAGCAACATCGCGGATCTTAATGGGCACATTGTCGTGTTCGGTAATGATGACGTTGCCGATGTCTTCCAGCGTCGCCAACTGGCCTGGGGAACGCACCAGCAGTTGTTGCCCGTTGCGCTCGATGTAGCCGGCACCGCGGTTATCGTTATTGGCTTGGAGGGCCTGCACCAGGTTCTCGACGCTGACATGGTAATACAACAGTTTTTTCGGATCGGGCAGCACATGATACTGTTTGTTATAGCCCCCGATGCTGTTGACCTCGATCACGCCTTTCACCTGGGCCAGCTGCGGTTTGATGATCCAGTCCTGGATTTCACGTAGCGCCGTCGCGTCATAGGGTTTGCCATTGCTCTGCAAAGCACCCGGCTCGGCTTGCACGGTGTACATGAAGATTTCGCCCAGGCCTGTGGAGATTGGCCCCATCTCAGGCTCGATACCCGGTGGCAGCACGCTCTTGATCGCGCCCAGCCGGGTATTGATCAGGTTGCGTGCGAAGTAGATATCAGTGCCTTCCTCAAAAACCACGGTCACTTGCGAAAGCCCGTAACGGGACAGTGATCGGGTGTAGTCTAGATTGGGCAACCCATAAAGCGCTGTCTCTACGGGGTAGGTAATGCGTTGCTCGGCCTCCAGCGGCGAATAGCCGGGAGCCGCCGTATTAATTTGTACTTGGACGTTAGTGATGTCCGGCACAGCGTCGATGGGCAGGTGTTGATAGCTCCAGATCCCGATGCCCAGGATCACCAGAGTCAGACTCAGGAATAAATAGCGCCGCGCAATGGCAAGGCGCAAGATGGACTCGATCATGATGCGCCTCTTAGTGTTCGTGTTCCGCTTCGGATTTTTCGATGTCGGCCTTGATCAGGTAGCTGTTCTTGCTGACATAGGACTGCCCGGGGTTCAGACCTGATAACACTTCGACGTAACGGTCATCAGCACGACCAAGTCGTAACGGCGCAAAGCCGTATTCGGATGCGTTTTTGACAAATACACCCGGCTGTTCGTTCAGGGTTTGAATGGCCGCTTTCTCAACCGCCAGATCCACTCGGAATTCCCCCACGATAATTTGTCCTTCTACCAATAAACCGGGCGTCAATCCGCTGGAGCGGTTATCGAGTTTTACTCTCGCCAACTGATAAGGCTTGTCGAGCGCAGGAATGATGTGCTGGATCTGGCCACTGAATTCTCGCTCATCCACATCGATGTGCGCTGACTGGCCTGCCTTGACAACGGATTGTTGTGACGGATAAATGCGGAATTCCGCCCACAAGGTGTCGAAATTCGCGATGGAAAACAGCACTTGATCCTGTGTCATTTCGCCGGTGTTGGCGTGGCGCTGGATAACGGTCCCACTGATAGGAGCTTGGATCGGATAGACTTTCAGGCTTTCGTTGGATTCCACTTCAGCAAGTAAATCGCCTTTTTTGATGGCGTCACCGATGGTGTGCTTAACCGATTTGATCAGGCCGGAGTAACGCGCCCTCACATGGCTGATTTGTCCGGCGTCGGTGGTGAGACGGCCGTAGGCAACGATACTCTGGCGCAGCAGTTGGGACGAAGCACTGGCGGTTTTGATTTCCACCTGGGCGGCCATGACATCATCAATACGGGTACTTTGTTCTTCTCCGTGTTCACCACCGTGACCATGTTCTCCCTCATGATCGTCATGATCCTTTTCATCATTGCGATGTTCTTCATCAGTATGCGTATGATCCGTTTCATTTTCGTGGTGCGCTTCGTCATCGTGAACCTCTTCGCCTTCCTGATGGCTGGTTTGGGGCGCATGATCTGCGTGTGAGTGGCTTTTTTTGTCCGGTGTTTCAGCGGCAAATGCAGGGTTCTGACTCAGCCACCCCACAAGTATTGCGGATAATATCAGGGTCAATTTCATATTAAAAAATCCTGTCTGGTTTGCTCGCACCGTTTCGCAAATGTTGAACAGCGCGGCGAGTAAGGTTTATTCCGTCAGCGGCTGCGCCGTAAGCTGTTCGATGACCGCTTGATTCAACAGTGCGACGGTTGCCGTCTCAATCATCTGCTGCTTGGCGTTCAGTAGCTCCTGTTGCGCAGTAATCCAGTCTTGATACTTCAAGCGTCCCCGATCATAGGCTTGGCGAGTGATCGTCAGAGCTTTTTCCAGATCGGGAATCACGCTTTGCTTCAGCTGCTGATGGGCCGCAATAAACTGCTCACGTTGCGAATAAGCACTATAAAGCCGACTATGCAGCGCCAATAACCGGTCGCTGCGCCGATACTCCAGTGCATTGCGTTCTGCCAGCGCGGATTTTACGGTACCGCTGTTACGACTTTCATTGAACAAGGGCATGGAAAAGCCGAGCGTGAGCGCTGAGTCCCCTGTCTCCTCGAAGCGTCTAATGCCAAACTGCCAACCGAGGTCGGCACGGTTCTGAGTCTGTGCCAGACGTACTTCGGCGTCTTTCAAGCGTTGTTCAGAAGCAAAAACCATGATGGCCGGTGATTGTTGAACCGCTGTGTATAGGTCAGAAAAAGCTTGGCTCTGACCAAAAGCGAACAGATCTCCCTCGACGCTCGAGAACTCGATCTTCGTGCTTCCCCAGAAACGCGCGAGTGCGATCTTCTGCCGTTCCAGGCGTCGGCGTAAATTTTCTTGCTGGATGTTGGATTGGGTGAGCATGGCCTTAGCACGCATCACTTCAGCGTCCGATATTGCGCCACTGTGGGCGCGATTTTTGACGGTGTTGTGCAACGATTTTGAAAGTTCCACCGCTTCTGCTGCCAGTTTCAGCTCCTGTTGCGTGGACATAAGTTGAATGAAGCTGCCAGTTAACTCTCCGAGGACATCAAGGGTTTGCGCCTGTCGTTCGAGTTCTAGCGTGTTCATTCTTGCATTCGCTAAGGCAACGCGTGATTGTCGCTTGTCTCCAAGCTCGATTACCGAAGAAAGGGCTACGGTCAGCTCAGCGCTATCGAAGCTCGATACCTCACCCGTACCCGCGAAATTCTCTAGTTCCACACCCAACTGATACGCGGGCTTCAAATCAGAGGTTTCGCGCTCCGATGCCAAGCGCTGGCTTGCAAACTCAAACTGATGCAACTGTGGATTTTGTTGCAGAGTTCTTTCAATAGCCGTTTGTAATGTCAGCGCTTGTTGTGTATTTGCTGAATAGGAGAATGACGAGATGAGTGCGCAGCTCATGGCAAGTATCAGCGCAGCACCCCATTGCTGTGGCACTAAATAATTTTTTAACATAGGTAAACCTTTCAACGGTTTGGCAATAAGGTTCTCTGTCCGCTTGTAGAGGACAGAGAACCACCCTTTATTTGGCGATATTGCCGCTATGGGAAGGGTTTACCTCGGTTCTGGGCGGATCACGGTGAAAAGCCACTTTGACCACGGCATCCGAAGGTAATGGCTTGTCAAATACTGCGGAAAACTGTACGCCGCCTTTTTTCTTCATGGTATGGGTCAGCATGGAAGGCACGTAATCTGTCGTCGTTTCGGCGATGAGTTGACCTGATTGTGAATAAGCTGCTACATCCACATGGCCGCGGGGCAATCCCATGGGCAGGCTGGATGTCAGGCGGCCCGATACCTTGGTGGAGGCATCGGCCGAATAAGCCATCAGCTTTTGGAAGCGCCATTCCTGATCTGGCTGCGGGACAATTTCAACAGAATAGTTTTCGCCCGCCCAAGCAGACGCAATAACACAAGAACCCAATAACAGGGAGACAAGAAATTTTTTCATGGTTCGTTCCTCACAATTGAACAAGTCGATAACCGAGACAACAAGTCCGGTCGGTATTAATGCCTGAGTATTCGACTAGCCAATGGGAGGGGGGTTATCCGGTGCTCCGGCGAAAGAATGGTAGATAAAGCGGTAGTCCGAGCTCCCTTTACCTAACGTTGTGAGTTCCAGGTTATCCGGATGGCCACCCAGATATAAACACGTCATGCCATGGCAATGGCAGCAGTGATGACAATCCTGGAGAACTGAGCTGGCGGGATCGGCGGCCTTGGTTGCTTCCATGGAGGTTTTCTTGACTGAATCAGCAGGAGCTGAATCATGCTCATGATCGAAGTTTAGGTGTTCTGTTCCAGACTGATGAAATCGGTGGGCGTCCGCCATGGCAGCCACGGATTGCAACGCAATCAGTGCGGCTAACAACAAGGTTAAATAATGGCGGATGTTCATGTGAATTGTGGAGCCCTTATGTTATTCGGTTCAAAACACTGATAGAGACTATCATATTATAGAAGAATTCCCCAAATGCTCATTTTTAATCAGGATTTTAGCTGCAAAATACGTCGTGCTCCGTTTAGGACAACGACACCAATAATGAGACCAATCAACAGATCCGGATAGCGAGAACCGGTCCAAGCCACCAATCCACCGGCAAGGATCACCCCTAGATTGGCAATCACGTCATTGGCGGAGAATATCCAGCTAGCTTTCATATGGGCACCATTATCCCGACTTTTAGCAATCAACAGCAGACAGGTCACATTGGCCACCAAGGCGACAAGGCCGAAGCTCATCATCAAAGTGGAAACCGGTTCACTACCAAATACCAATCGCCTTACCACCTCGCCCAAAGCGCCCAAGGCGAGAATGATCTGAAGCCAACCGGAAAAATGAGCTGCGCGCAACTTCATCCGCACACTGTGCCCTACGGCATACAGCGCCACGCCGTAAACGGCGGCATCAGCGAACATATCCAGGGAGTCCGCAATCAAACCAGTGGATTGTGCCCACCAGCCAACGGTGATTTCAATGGCAAACATGATGCCATTGATTGCCAGTAGCCACTTGAGAATACCAGCTTCTCTTTCTGCCTCCTGCTTTGCGGAGGCCTGTGCACGGACGAGGGGCTCGCTGGCGACGGGCGTTGTGCTTACCAGCCTCGCGCCCAGACCGACTGATTGCATTCTTTTTTCAATAAGGTCAGCGTTATCACCATGGTAGACACGCACCTTGCGCTTGGGGGTATCGAATTCCAATGTGACTTTAGGTTCCGTACTGTCCAATGCCATACGGATCATGCCTTCCTCTGAAGGACAGTCCATCTTGGGAACATGATACTCACTAACAAAGCCGCCATGAGCAGTATCGTGTATCTCGGCAGTCTGGGACGTGTTCTCCGTCGCGTCACTTTGGCAATGGCCACCGCATCTGGTTGTCATAAAAAGCCCTTGTTCTATCCAAGGTGTGCAGTTTAAACTCTATAGTCACTATAGAGTCAAGCGCAGAGATTGAGTAAATGAAGATTGGCGAGCTGGCAAAAAGGACGGATTGCTCGGTGCAAACTATCCGTTACTATGAAAAAGAACAGTTGCTGTGCACGACTCAGCGTAGTGACGGCAATTTTCGACTTTACGATGAAGCTGCTATCGAACAGCTGCTATTTATCAAGCTCTGCCGTAACCTGGATCTCAGTTTGTCCGAGATCCGCCAGTTACTCACATTAAAACGCTCTCCGGGCGCGCAATGTGATCAAGTCAATCGCATGATGGATGAGCACATTCAACAAGTAGAAACACGCATTCAGGAGCTGGTTGAACTGCGCAAGCATTTGAAAGTGCTTCGCCGCAGCTGCTCCAGTGAAAGGACGATCGAACAGTGCGGCATCTTGCAGACGTTAACCACTGATCAGCATAAAAATCGGTAATACTTGCGCGCTTGAAATCGGACGCCTGTGGTTTCTCGTGTTTCAATTTGGACAGTATTTAAAAAATACCAGGGAAACCAGAAGCCGTTCGTTTCTGAAAAATTGCGAGCGAATTTAAGCGCCGCAACAGTCGCCTTTGCCCTTACTTTCTGGTGCGAGTTGAATCGGCGGACAAGGCACGGAGCCATAAGAACAATATACACAGCAGTCACCCGCTTTGGGTTTCAACAAGGTTTGACACTGTTTGCACTCGTAGAACCATTGGCAGGCGTCAGTCGGCATGGTTTCCATTTTTTTATGGCCGCATTCGGGACAAGTCAACTCTGACTGCAAAATCACCTTTGGCATCATGGTGTTTCCTTTTTTACGATGGTTGACGGATAACCGGCATTGGTGGTCGCTTCGACCAATCTGTCAACGTTGGTCAGAGAATCCTCAAAGGTCACTACGGCTTGCTTATGCTCATAACTGACCTCGGCTTTTGTCACGCCTTGGACCCTGGTCAGCGCCTTTTTAACCGTGATCGGGCACATGGCACAGTTCATGGTTGGCAGATCCAGCGTGATGGTTTGTGGCTTGGCCCAGGCCGAGAAGCTGGCGATGGTCAATGCGAGACTGAGAATGATTTTCTGTATGGTTAGCTCCAGAGTGTTCATGCGAACAGAGGAATCCAGTAGGCACTGGTAACAAGAACCAGCGCGACGATTACCGCGATCCAGAAAACCATTTGCCGCCGTTTCCGAGTTTGCGGCACAGCGCAGGCGGTTCCCGGTTCACAGACCTCGACCGGTTGATAAACCTGCCAGCCCGCCCAACTGAACAACAACATAACAAGCATGATGAATACGGGACGGTAGGGCTCCAATACAGTCAAGTTACCGATCCAGGCCCCGCTGATACCCAGTGACAAGAGCAGGAAAGGCCCAACACAACATAGGCTCGCGCCGATGGCAGCGGTAATGCCACCGATGATAGGTAGCCTTGTGTTGGTGAATGACTCTTTTCCTGCCATCGCCGACTCCACTTTATTGACCTGATGAAATCAGTGTAAATGCCGTACCAAGGTACGGAGTCAAGCCCAATGCCTTTTATTGACGAGGATCAGGTTGGAGGGATTCAACAATAGGACAAGCCGCATTATCAGGATTGGTCCGGCACTGTGTGACGAGTTCTTCCAACACCTGTTCCAGGCGGTGCAGATCGTTAATTTTTTCACGCACGCTGGCCAGCTTTGCTTCGGCCAGTTCCTGGACTTCCGAGCAATGCGACTCGCCCAATGACAGCAGGTTGTTGATCTCCTCCAGCGTAAAACCCAGTTCCTGGGCACGTTTGATGAATAAAATTCCAGCCAAGGTTGCGTTTGGGTAAGTACGGTATCCCTCGGCGGGTTTGGGTGGTTGACGGATCAAACCACGGCGTTCGTAGTAGCGGATGGTTTCGACGTTGACACCTGCTGCCTTGGCTAACTGGCCAATGGTGTAGTTTTCGTTCATGACCAGAGCGCTCCCAGCGGGACAGCATAGAGATTGTCACCAAAGGCCGTCGTGTGATCACCATCGTAGAGCAATGCACCGATTTTGCAGCGCTCTCCGGCCACACTTTGAAAGCGTTTCAAGCCGGTAAAATCCTTGGCACTCAAGGTTGCCGCAGCCTTGACCTCAATGGCAAAACAGTCGCCCATGGCGTTTTCGATGATCACATCAACTTGGACCAGCGGGGGCATTTGAACGAAAACCTACGGTTTTGAGTCCCGCGACCACATCGTAACCGCAGGTTTCCGTCCAATAGCCTCTATCCACGTAATTTAGAGGTCCGGCCAGTAAAACGGCCAAATAAAATCAGCCACTTATAGACGAAGCGCCTAAATCCAGCATTTTTACCGGCCGGGCCTGATATTGATCCCTGGGTCAAGCAACGATATCAAGTAGAGCTTGTATCTGGGATCTTTATTAAAAGAAATTCAGCACAATTGGATTCAGCTCGGAAGTAAGCGTTCGCCGACGATATCGGGTATCTCACAACAATCTAATCGAGCCAAGCGCTGCGAAACTCTCTCTCTGCCTCATATAGCGCGCTACACAGTTTAAACACTTTAGCCTCTTTGCTACCTAAATCCAGAACCTCATAGTGCAATACGAGCTTCGATAAATTCTTAAGCGTCGTATGGAACGGATCGTGACTGAGATTCAGGTATGCCATTAACCCTTCGTCCTGCAGAGAATTCAACGAGCTTTCAGCTGCTTTTTCTAAAGAGACCAATGTAGGATCCTGCTCCTTTTCAAACTTCAGCACATAGAGTAACTGCGAGTAAACTTCTGCTAACTCAATCAACCGGTTAATTTTATAGGCGTATTGGCTGCGAATGTATATCTTGGTGGGGTTATCAATTCTCAACAGATACGGCAAACCAAGGAAGTAACTTATAGGCTGTTTGATTCTATAAGAGGAGAGATTTGACTTATAGCCCCTGTCGAAAACGGGCGTCATGTTTGTACCGTTATGATCAAAATACCAGCCGTTATCACCACACATTCCGGTCCAGATATCATCATCAAACGTTCCATAGAGCTTTTCGGTTTGACTTGGATTAGATCTACCGTTACCCCCTTTATTCAATGTACCAATATCACGTTTAGCCACCTTGCCGTTTGTTTTCTTGTAGGCTTTATACTGCTGCTCACCCTTGGTTAGCTTCAGGGGAGTTAGTGAAAAACGTTGCGTCCTCAACACATTGTTAATATCAACCCCTAGTAACGCGTACTCTATTGGCGCATCAATCGTTGAACCTAGATTTACCTCGCGCACAACCCGCTCGTTCTCTTTGCCTTCCTTGCTGACGTGTTTTCTCTTAAATAATGCTTCGTAACCATCGTGGGTATCCCCGGATATATACCGGGTCACGCCACTACCTTTAACAAAAAGCTTATGGATCATTTTGTAGGAGTTCTCATCGAAATCCACCAAAGGATGGTGTCCAACAATCACTGTCTCTTTGTTCTCGTCGAATAGGGCATCTATGACATCCATCTGCGGTCTCGAAATATAACCTGCATCAGCAGCACCATATGATCCAATCCGAAAACGACCGTTTTCCTTTACCGCAACACCGTCTATATAGCTAGAGGTGTCAATGATCAGGATGTCTATCAACCTTTTATCAATCACCACATTAAGCTTTTGAACGATAAAGTTTTTCCAGGGAGAGCGTTCATCAAATTGACGCTTGTAGTTGTAATTTCTGCTTTGATCTTTGTCATATTTAAAGTCGTTGAAGCCATCCTCATTTCCTTCGAACTCGGTCCAACATACATTCGACATATAGCCTTTATGCAGACTGCCAGTCTTTTTCAGGAAGTCTATACACTTAACAGAATACCCTTCGTGTTTGTCGTAGCCTTTAATCTTGATAGGGGTAGGAACTGCATCTAGACGCATGGTCTTATCAATACCGATCGCCTCTAAATACGCAGTGTTATAACCCAGTTTGTCGAGTACGTTATTTTGGTACCAGTGATATTCGCTCACATCACTAAACCCAAAACCAATCAGCTCTTTGTCTTTGCTTGCATCTTCGCATTCAAAAACATCAGGAATATCACTGTTGTCGTCTTTCCGCTTACATTTTCGTTCCATTACTGGCGTACAAACCTGGGCCCAGCCTGCCCTTTCATCAAGCAACTGATTATTTAAAAATGGTATCGGTCCGCTAAAAGAGCGGGAGATATCCCTTGGGGAAGAAATACCTAGAAAATACCCATCATGGTTACCAGGCGCAGCGAACCATGTTTTTCCAGCTAATGTTTGCGTTACCATCTCAAATTCACTTCTGCAGCTATTGTTGAGCAAATCACCGGCATGAATAATGAGTTCAGCGTCTGTTTTATTGATTATCTCTACCAGAATATCGGTCGAAAACGCATCTAGCGCTGGCTTTCTGTGCGCTGTATTTACCGTTTTTTCAGAAAAACTACTCTGCTCAAAAATCGGCGCCGTAGCCACCAATGCCTTTTGATTATCTGCCACCAGTAGGATCTTTGGTTTCTTTAATACCGCAAGGTTGTTCTTCTCTGCACTAATAGAATCCTTGTAGACCGCCTGGTACTCAAGATCAACGTAGTTTTGACAAGCGGAAATGGTAAATAGAATAAAAACAAATGCACAAAGACGGAAAGTTTTAACCAATAGCGAATATCCCACTGTTGCTAGCCCTCGCTTTACGTTGGCCCCGAGTCGGGGCCTTTCCTTTACTTGTCAGTAGTACCGATTCTTAGTGTTTTCCAGGGTAAGTACCAGATCGTACTGCAATACGTCCGTGACTGTATAGAAACAGAATGGATCGGGGGCTTGCCAGTAGGGGGTTCTAGGGATTTTCCATCCAAAAACGACAAAGTGCTCTGGAGGCTGCGCCATCCGTGGGCACCAGAGGGGTATTACTTATTTGATGCATCTCGTAGTCTACTACCAGAAATCACTTAGCAGTGTGAATGTCGCATTTGGATGGAAAATCCCTAGAACCCCCTACTTGTAGACTTTACCGAAAGGCACCACCTGAACAAGCCGCACCCATCCGTTCCATAATCCGCTTTTCGCCAGGCGTCGGCTGCAAACGGTACTCAGCCACCACCGCCGTAAACCGTTCCAGGTATTCGCACCGGTAGCTTTGATTGGGCGGCATCCAGTTAGCCGGACCCTTGTCACTTTTTGCTTGGTTAAGGTTGTCATCCACCGGAATCAGATTGTCTGGGTCATTGGCAAACGTCCGCTTCTGGCTCTTGGACCAGTTTGCCGCGCCATGGCTGTGCGCCCATTTGAGCGGAACAATGTGATCAATATCCAGATCACTGGCTTGCGTGAGCGTTTTGCCGGAATACGGGTCATACCACTGCCCTTCCACCACGCTGCAGCGTTTTGCATTGCGGTAACGCACAGGTGACAGACTGGTAGTAATCAGGATCTCGGCGCGAGTGTTTTGGCAATCCCTGTCTGTGTCGATCCAGTGCGGCCAATCCTGCCGGCTATACACCAGGCTGAACGGCCTGTGCTCTCGCCGCGCCTCTTGCAGGGCGGCCTCTGATTGATCAACTGCGCTAACCGTAGCAGCACCCTTCCCTGCACAACCGCTGCGATGGCAATGGTACTCACCGGTGGTACGGTTGTAGTGGCCACCGTTAGCATCCTGTCCACCCGGATGCGCATAGGTAGAGGGTATGGCCATCAAAACAGTGGTCATTACAAGAAGCAACCGGACAATCCGGAAAAGATGGGTAGCCATCAATTTCAAGCGTCGCGGTCGGGGATGGAGACTACGTTCTGGCGTGACAACGCCATTTTTTGCAGTTTCTTTGTGGTAGTTTCAAGTGACTGTGTTCCCACGATATAACACTCCCATACCGCAAGTTCGTCTGCTGTTGCAACATACCCTTCTATCGCGGCATCGGCCAATGCTTCTTCAACGCCTTTACGGCGCTGCTGAATAGCGGCATCAGACAGATCACTTTTTTTACCCGGCATGGATTTTTCTGACATGAATAGCCTTGCTGATAACATCATCGACGAGAAAACTGCGTAGATGATCGGGAATTTGAGACCGTAGGGTTTGATCGTCTGCTTCAGGAAAACCTTCGGCCAGCATTAATGCCAACGCGGCTGTTTCCTCTAGGGTATTGGGTTTGTACTCTGTCAATTGGAGTAATAGCCTAGCTGCCGCTTTGGCTGCCCATGCGGGAATGGCTCTGCGTCTAACCCATGTACCCATTAACTCACCGGTCGGGGTATTCCGCTCAGGAACATATCCCCAGGCGATCGCCTTCCGGGTAATTTCCGAAACGGTGCCCGCCGCCCCGGTACCGGCCTGACGATTTAAATAGCTCAGTGAAACAAGTAGCCGGTGCCTGTTATCGAGCGCAGTTTGCCGAAAATCCATGGCTGCAAATTCCTTTTGTAGATTCCGCAAATTATACTGTATGAATAAACAGTGTAAAGGGGTTATATGCCACTTTTATTACGAAAGCTCAATTACCGAAACATTGTCCTGAACGGCACGTTTTCAGGTGAAAGCGTAGGAATTCTGCGCCGGAATGGAGAGATTTTTTACACTATGTGGTTGGGCTTTATTGATGTGGGCGACGCCTTAAAAATTCGGGAATCCATTCCGGTCAAATTGAGCATTGCTGCCTACGCCCTTGAAAATGACATACCTGCCCTGTGGGTGAACCTCGCAGAGGGGCAAATGGTGCAGGGTTGTTTTGTTGGGCGTGGTGTTTATGGGGTTGTGAGCCAGGGTGTTCCCAGAATAGTCACTAGAAGTAATTCTAGCTGACAGAAAAGTAGCCGATACAAGCAAGACACAGCTATGACATGAAAAGGCCCCATCTCGGGGCCTTTTGCTTTTCCGTCAATAGTAGCCTTTCTTCGAGTTTTCCGGGGTTAGCACCAGATCGTACTGCAATACGTCAGTACCGGTTCGGATGCGGGATTGCAGGCGCCCTTCCGTTGGCATGGATACAGCTTTGAGGATTCATTCTGAACATACCGCCCACCGAGCAGGCTGTTTTATAACCACTATTGGGCATAGCTTCACCACTGCGGGAAATCGGTTATTGGCACACCACTGCAATCCCGCCTATCATCAGGGGTGGAAACAATCTCATGGAGATCAAAGTAGATGGAACCTGTCAACAACGCTCACAATCCCTGGCTGGAGCCGTTAGAGGACGCCCAGCTTGGCACTGCTGCCAAAGTAACAGGCATGGCTTTGAGTGTCATGGCCATGGCTTTGTTCGGCCCCGTGATCCTGATTTATAAAGCCTGCATCCGCCTGCAGCGTAATGCACCGGAAATCGAGTCCATTGATATTGAAATTGATGATGATGAATCAGTATCAGCAGCATGGGGTGGTGACCGGTGGGGTGCAGATCCAGGCAGAAGCGATCGATGGGGAAACTGGTAATACCGCCGCGACAAGCACAAGCTGTCGCGGCAACAGCACAACCTTATTTTTTTTTCCCGCCTTTACCACCGCCCCATTTGCTCATTGATGCGCCGAATTTTTGATAATTTTCCGCCCTAAAAATACCATTGATACCATTCGCCGCATCCGCCCCCATCATCCCCACCAGCCATAACAAAATCACCGGAAACAACGTATACATGAGCGTGGTGGTCACATCGACGATCAACCGTTCCTTGCTGCGCAGTATCAGATCCGTTCCCAGCGCACCCAGTTGATCGGGGAACATGATCTCGAACAGGCGCTCATCGAGATATTCCACGACATAGCGCCAGGGGCTCAGGAACATGATGCCCAGAAACAGTAAAACCATCTGAAACAGACGGGCAATGTCATACAGACTGCCCAGCATGACCACTGGCATCAACGCAATGAAAAAAAACATCAGGTAAGCTTGAATGACGGGATAGGCATGCTTGACGATCCAGGCGGTAGAATAGAACTCTACGGCTGTCGACGCGAGATTCATTGCCAGCGTGCCTGCCGCTATAGCCCCTCCTCCGGCGTTCCTGACTGCAACAAAGCCACTGGCAAGCCAACCCGCAAGATCTAAGGTACCTGGCGCAGATGTCGATACACCGCTGTCAGGGGAATTGAACGTATCGGATATGTTCTTGTAGGCCCCTTTGAGTTTGTCCCAAACGCTCTGCTGGGCTTCCTGATCATTGACGAGCGCGGTGGCGACCATCTTGTCCGCCAGCCAGTCATCAGACTTGGTATCGGCGGGATTGATGCTGGTGATGACCGTGTTGAGCGCTTGGCTAGCCGTTGTGGCCGCTCCATTGAGACTGAGTTTAAACAGCACGGAGTTTTCAGCTTCTTGTCTCAGCTTGTGCAGCAATCCCCTATCCGCATCCGTCCACCATTCATCGCAGGTCGGGGAACCCTGGTTGTGAGTGAGGGAATCATTGTGGGAACTGGTACACCAGGGATTGCCATCCCGATCTGGGCGGGTGATGCGTGTGCAGTCACGAATCGGATCATAAGACCAACCCGCGATCGGAATACTAGCCTTCAATATTTGGCCTTGGATGCCATTCTGTCCGGGTGTCACCGGCGCGTACAGCCCTGGCGTAGTCAGGAAGAAGCGGCTGCCGATGTAACCCGGATCGGTGTTTCTGGAAAACAGCTCCGTATTCCCTGCATTCGGTGGCGAGGAAGAACGCCATTCTCGATAGGCTGCTGCCACATACTGATTCTGGTCAGTCGCATCATGAATGGTCGGCACAGTATCCAATGTGCCGCTTTCCATTGCTTGGACAAATTTGGCACGGGCGGGCAGATAGCAATCTTTCGCGAACTGTCCCAGCTCCGCGCGCAACGCGGGGTCTTTAATGGTCATCTCACGCAGCACTTTGTCGAGGTAAGTGGTATTGGTAGGACAGGCGCCCGCTGAATTCATGGCACGGCTCACACCGGCCCCGATCCGCATGACGAAATCCCACAGAAGCGGCACCCGGATATCAGCCGCGTTCATGTTCGCCTGAGTCAAGGCACGAGCCTGATCCAGTGGTGTGCCAGTATTCCCCGGCGTCATCAAATCGGTTTCCTGCTGCGCACCGCCGGTAGTCGTGCAAAGTTGGCTGTATTCCCAGGTGTCGATATTGAGCGGAACCCGTGGCACCACCGCCAGCGCATACACACCCAGCATGAGTAGCAGGGTGGGCATCGCCGCAAACCACGCTGCTGCACTGGCCTCCGGTGCCATGAGACCGTGCTTTTTCACGGCATCCACGACTGATGTGAACATGATCCAGATGAACGGGAACACGGCGATGCCGATAAATCCCAACAATGCCCACATATTGTTGTACAGCATCCAGCCATAAGAGGTGAGATGCATTTCCGGCAAGCTGCCCAAAAACATGAGTTCTTCCTCCTGTTAATCCGTTAGTTATCGGGGAAGCCATCGCGGCCCGTCTGGTGACGTTGCGTTTCCGCCCGTCCTGTTTGGCTACCACCTCTACTGCCTTCCCGCATTCCACGGTTCATGATGATCACCGGCGTAGCGGCAGGGCCCATGCGATCGATGGCCATCATCTGGCTGATCTCCTCCATTTCTTCGCGCAACCAAGTGCGTGCCTGAGAGGCCACCTGCCCCGCCACACCGGAAATCTGCGATGTGGCCACATCAGGATCCTGTACAGCAGCACGCAATAGCGTAGTGGCCAGATCGACCTTGTTCTTGACGATGGCCACCGCCGTATCGGAGGCCAGGCGCTCGATGGCAATGGCGCGTTTGTCACCTTGAAGTGCCTGGATGGATTCGATGACACGATCTGTCAGACGCAGCTTGTTGGGAACACCTCCCAGCTCCAATGCATCAAGTTCATCGTAATTGTTGTTGACGACGGCGTTAGTGAGGGCAATTTCGTAATTATCGGTCAGCAGATCGATTTCAGGTCGCAGCCCCACTCCCGGCGCCGATTCCTTGGGCGCAGTGTTATCGACCACCAGCCAAAATTCGCCAGTCGCAGCCACCAGCCAATCTGCAGCATGCTGTGGTGTGCGCCAGGTCTGTACCAGAGCTTCGTTTTGTTGGGTGGTCGGTGCCGAGACATCCAACGGATTGGCTACCCGACCCAGCCGGTTGTTGTACGCCAGCACCATCAGATCATGTTTGAGCGGAATGGGTCGCGCGGCGGTACCGCGTCCGTCACCGAGGAAATTGAAACCCTGACGACCCGGATTGGTCTGAATTTCCCGCGTGGTCTGATCAATCGTCTGGCCGTTTTCCCCGCCCCAGATGTACTGGTTCAGCACCGCCGCTCGCGTGGCGGTCGCGTAAGGGTTGTAACCCTCTTGATTGTTCATGATCTCCGCTTCCAGCGTTTCGCAGGTTTTGTACTGAAAGCGAAACAACTCGATCGACTGATCCAGATTCCACATCAGGATGCCGTAGATGTCCGATGCATAGTTCTTGACGAGATACATCGGCAGCGCCGAAATCATATTGGTGGCTGCCATGCCGAGCTGGTCAGGCAACCCTTGTACTTGCGTGCGGATACGGTTCAATGCCTGTTCGAGATTCTGTTCAAGCGAGAAATTGCCGCAGGAATAGCCCGGTGTGATGGTGAAGCGTGCGCCAATCCGGTAAGTGACGTATCCCGCTGCGCCGCGTGGAATGGCTCTGCCACCACCCAGTTCATAAAAGAAGTCGTCAACGTACTGGGTCAGCGGTTCAGCGCGCAGCGGTGAACCGGGTAGCAAACACGTTGCCGCTGATAACATCAGCACCGCCTTCATGCATGCCCTACGGTTTGTCGCCATCGTGGATTCCTTCATTGTCAGAACGCCTCTTCACTGGGAGCCGGGTCACTGACCAGATTGGCAGTGAGACAGACCGGCGGAATACGGATGCTCTCGATCAGGCGCCCACGCCGCTGCAGACAGCAGTTGTAGCGACGCCAAAACGTCCAGGCGTAGCGCAATTTGTTGCCTCGCGGTGCCGACTGGTCATTGGCGATGTCCGCCAGGGTCTTGTCCTGGTATAGATTGTCCATGCACTGACTTTTCCCGGCCGGAAAAACCGGCTGCCACACTCCCCCCTCAACTCCATCCGCGTTGAACACATACGGTAAAACTCTGTGATCATTGCGATTGGGGAAGCCAGGGCTGAACAGCGTCACATGCCCCCGGTGATCCCTGCCCCGGTTGGCAAGTACCAGATCCAAACCGCGTTGTGCCGCCACACTGGCGGCCTTGCCGTCATGAGAATTGCGGACGAATCCCATGCGAGGATAAAGGCCTGCCCAGGTGCCTTCGCCCAAGCCTGGCAAACCACCATCAGCAGTACCCAGCACCTTGCGGTTACCCATAAACGGTGTCATGGCGCGGACCATATCCCCCGCATGAAAAATACGATCCGGAATACCCAGTCGCCAGCCAAACAGATCATTGGAACTCAAAAAATAGGGCGTGAACGGCAACACGCTGTTTGGACACATCAGATTGTCCGTGCGAAAGCCACCGGAAATACCCGGTGGAGAGCTGATCAGATCCGAGACTTCCTGAAGCAGATTCATGGCCTCGGCGACGGTATTCACTGAATCCCGAATCTGGTTCGCGGTGTCCATATAAGAGAACACACGCAATAACGCCGGATCGAGGAAAACAGCAGGGAAACCGGCGGTATCCACAATCTCGTTAGCCGAATCCATCGCATCATTGAAAGTGTCCAATTCTGTGGGGGATTCCTCCCGATTGGCCCCGTCGATCATTTGCACCAGGTTAGCCTGCTGGGTCGCAGTAGGCATTCGGTTTGAAATATCGCCGTTTGCCAGCAAGGTAGGCAGCATGGAAAGCGGGTGTCCCAACACATCGACTTCCTTGAAAATCTCCTGGCGATCATAGATGCGCGTTTCTTCCTGGTAAGTGCCATATCCCCCCATGCGTCCACCAGACGTAATCAAATCCAACATTCCATTGCTGGCAGACTCCTGGGCCGGGCCAAACACTTCCCGCCACTCCATCCAGGGCTGCTGCTTACCCGCCGCGTAGGCGGACACCACAAATTCAGGTGTGTTGTGCTCAACGCGGGGGGAAATCAAAATCTGTATCGATAGCAGGCGAACACGCAGGTGGACGCAGACACCGACCACGCAATAATTTAGGCAGTCAGGCATTCCCCTGACGCCCGATTCCACTAGATCGACGATGGTAAAACCGCTATGGTCTTCACCGGCGGCGCGTACCGATGTGGATACCGTAGTGACCATCAGCACCATCGCCAGCAACAGAATACGCATGGACATTTTCATTGTCCTATCCCCCCTGTTTGATGGTCGCACCAGAGCAAAACGGCCTGCTCCAGATCCGTGACGCCATAGACCACGGACTCACCCTGCCCGAAGACGATTGCAGGGAACCGTTCGAGCCCCCACTCTCTGGCCTTGAGCACACCGGTAAACAGATTCACCATCTCCTGCTGCGAAATCTGCGCTACCCGCTGTCGTGCGATCGCAGTGGCTTTGTCCAGGTCGTTAACCGGTAAGCCGTCGGCGAGTTGTTTTTCCAGGTTGACCTGTGAATCGAGGTTGTAGACCGTAACGGAGGCGCCCAGCTGCCGGGCCGCCTCCGTATTGGTGGGCTGATACTGATTGTTGCCGAAGAAAGACACCGCAACGGATTGGGCCAGGCAAACTGGCGCCCACAGCAGTGACAAGGCGGCAGAAACAGCAAGTGAAGTTGCAAGGTGCTTCATCATGCGGTTTCCCTCTTGTCGATGATCTGCTTCGCCATGAGCTTCGCAGCACCGATTTCCGACACGCCATTGACCCTGGCAAGTTCTGCAATGGCCTTCTTCTGGTCCGGATCAGTCATGGACAAAACCAGTGGCAGTGCGGGCATAACCACCCGGAACAACGCCTTGATTTTGGAGCCGAGAATCACGCCCTCGGTAAAAGCACCATCCTGCTTGCGGGCAGATGCCAACATGTGGCGGTCTTCCTGGGCCAGCGGCTTGAAGCGAGCGATGTTGTCAATTTCATGGGCAGACTCCATGCTGAGACAAATCCACCACTCTGCCAGAGCCAGCATGACTTGCGCCTCATCCGGATAATCCCCCAGATTCTGGGTGGCCTGCCACAACCAGATACCGAGCTTCCGCCAGGTTTTAAGGCCGAACACCAGCGGCTTTGCCAGCACCGGATTTTTGGTGATGACGTGCCCCTCATCGATTAATACGATGGTTTCGCGAGCGTCGTGGGTATGCTGATATTTTTCACCCAAGCCCGTGATCGTATTGATCAGCGAAATCAACGCCACCGCCAGCATGTCATCGTTGTCATTGCCGGTCAGAATGCCCATGTCCACGATGGTACAGTCTACTTCCGGCCACGACCGGCCATAGCGATTGAAGAAGTGACCATGAATGCCCGTCGTCCAGCGGTGCAGTGCCATGCGCATCTCGCGCAGCCGGATGCGTTGGGAGTCATCTAGATCCGTGCCGCGCAGACGCGCATCCATGGCGTCGACGACATCGGCAATCACTGCATGCTGAGCACCCTGTTCATGGCTCGCATGCAAACCGGCGATCAGGCACTCTTTAATGATGGATCGGTCGGCCTGGGAGATCTTTTTCGCTTCTTCCTTCTTGGCACCGGTAATCATCATCACGGTGAGATTGTCCATCTCACCCAGATAATCCCGTTGCTCATCTTCCTCATCAGCACCGTCATCAATGGCCTCCGCGTCAACTTGAAAGCCCGCGAAATTGCCGCCATCCTCACCAGCGCTTAACGAAGACATACGACTGCGGCTTTCGCTCTGTATCCGTTGTTGTTCCTGCTGCGCCAGCTGTTCCAGCGCCCGTTGAGTTTCCGCATAGGGTGGTAACGATATGTCGAGGTCGCTGGTAAAGCGGATGTGATTGACCACCTTGCCTTTGGATGCCAGATACTTGCCAAAGCGCCCAAACGAGTTGCCCTTTTCGATGATGAACAAGCGCGGGTTATGCACAGCAATGACGTGCTGCAATAGATAGTTGGCGGTTGCCGATTTACCGGCGCCGGTCGGACCGAACAACAACATATGGGCCGTCTTGGAGCGATCACTCTTATTGAGCGGATCCACCATGAAAGGCTCACCGACCCGGTTGAAGAAAAAGAAACCAGGATTGCCGCTGCCAGTCGATCTGCCATACAAGGGAAGCAGTGCACCAATCCGATCTGCAGCACACAACCAGGCGCGCCGCAGCCGTGACCGGTCATACTGGTAGCTGTATGCCATCGGCAGTGAGCGCAGGAAGGAATCGATCGGTGCCAGATCGTATTTAGGCGGGATCACGGAGAGCCCAGCCCCGGATAGAATTGTCATCGCATTCAGCGTGGCGTCTTCGAGCGCGCCTTCGTCATCCGCCCGCAAGTAAATGCCCGGAAACACCCGGTAGATGCGGTTGCCCTGAGCCAGCCATTCCAGCCCCGCCTCTGCCTGAGCCGTGGCCAGCCTGGCTTCCCGCGTCGCCTTACCACCTGCTTTGATAATGCTATCCAGGTGATGGCGGACGCCCAGCTGTGACTCCATGACGATAGTCAGGGCAAACATCGAGCCGCGCGGCAGTTCGTCCCACAGCGAGACCTCTTTTCCGCTGGCGTTTTTTATCTCGGCAGTGATGATGCCCGTCGCCGGTTCGTTTTCCAGTGGCGTGATGGAGAGAAAACGAGTCGGTTTGTCGCAGAACCAGAACCGGCCATCCAGATCTGAGCGCGGCTCTTCGGCAAACACCGCCTGCCCGAAGTCATAAAATTCGGAACGTTTGCCCTCCGCCGGGTACTTCTTGATGCTGCGCACCCATTCGTAGCCGTCCCCGGCGTGCATGGGCTTGGGTGAGAAGAATGGGCCCATCCATTCATAGAAGGCAGCGCCATCCATCCGCTTAACGGCAAGGCCAGAGCCTTGCAAGGCACGCACGAACACGCGAGCTACCTGATTCAGTTCACTGGAAGGGGTTCGCCCCTTGCGCTTAATGAGTCCCTCGTCAGTGACCCAATCACTACGCTCGGTATGGCGGTAGACCACCACCCGTGCGCGCCGCGTGAGGCCCCGCCAGCGGATACCCGCCATCTCATCCTCGAACAGGCCCTGCTCGCGGGACATTTGCCGGACATGCTGATCCAACAGATTGAACCATTCCCGCGAATACTGTGAGTCGCGGACACCGGGTTTCGCATAGTGCTGCATATCCTGCACCACGGATTCGATCGGTTCATCCTGCAAGTAAAACTGCACCACCCATGGATTACCTTCATGCACTTCTGGCACACTGGCCAATGCCCGCATCAGTGCCCTGCGTACCTTTTCAATGAATTCGGTGGATTTGCCTTCGATATTCACCTGGCGCAGCTCAAAGGCGGCACCGACACTCACGCCATCGTTGAGCAGGAAGACCTTGGTATCGTCATCAAAATCAACCCAGGGCAGATAGTCCGAAATGCTGTGTTTGGGGCCATCCCAGATACGGGCATACTCTTTCTCGGTCAACGGCGCCTTCCCATCCAGGGGAATACGGCCGCTCAGCCGGTGCAACCAGTTCAGTGCGACAGGCAGTGTCTTGCGGGCGGCCTGCCACGGACTTGTAACGGTAGGCTTGAGGCGCATTATTGGCCTCCTTGCGCCAAATCGGCAGCCACTGCATCGGGATGATCCGGAATCCATTCACCGGGCATGGCATATTCGTCCCGGTCATACATGCGGGTGACGGTGGTATAACCGGGAATCGGTCTGCCCTTCGCCGTGAAGTGAGGAGGCACATAAATCACAATCTGCGGATTGGGTAACAGTGGGAACAACTGCTCCACCTCATTCCCGGCATGACGGGTGTAATCCACCAGATCCGCGGCACCATTCATGATCGGCCGGTAATATCCAGACTGACCGGACACCTCAGCCGCTTGCTGTTTGCGTGCTTCTTTCTCAGCGTCCGTGGATGGACGGGCAGGATCACCTTTTTGTCCGCCAATATGACGGTTGTAGACTTGCTGTATATCCGGGCCTGTATCCGGCAGGATGTTGTGATTGGAACAGCCGGTGGTGACGGACAACCCCAGCAGCAGCCATGGAATGGTGTAACGCAAAATACCTAGTCTCATGATCATCGACCCCCGTTGTGTGTGGTGAGCGAGATGATCCAGAAGTCAAGCAATTCTGTCGTGCGAAATGGTTCAGTTAGCTTCGTGAGCTTTATTTAACCAGAAGTGAAAGGCGCCCACTTGAAAACCTCTACCCACCTTGGCAAACGCCGTTCGCGACAATGACATAGTTCGCGCCCAACTTCTCTCTCAATGACTTGACTCCTTGACAGTCCAGTTTGGGGCCATTCTCCACATAGAGTTCCGAAAATGCCGGTGCGCCCAATAGCGGGCTCACGTCAACCAGATCCTGGGACAGGCCATATAAACTGAGAATTGAAAACTGCGGCAATTTCGCAACTGGTTTCAGGTCGGTGATTGTGTTTGGCCCTTCCAGTCGCATGATTTTCAGCTGGCTGAACCATTGGGCACCCATTAGAGATGATATCGGGGAAAACTGACAATTTAGCTCTACAACCTCCGACACCGGCGTATCAACTGAATACACAGAGGTTACGCAATCGCGGAATACGCGATCTGCGAAAAAAACCTCATCAACGGTGCTTGGCGACTTGCACCCCGAAGTACTGACACAAGCAAGAGCACTAACCAATAATCCCGTTTTTTTCAGCATGCCGATGTCTTTCGCCAAACTCTCATAGCGCTTGCCCTGCTCCACGAATAACAGGATGGGTTGATGGAGAAACCTGCAGATTTCTAGATTTATCATACTGTCCTCGAAGTATTAGCCGGGTTCTTTTTTAGGATTTCATCTTGCTGGGACTGCAAGATGACCGACGTGCTGGAACACTTGCCCGAACGAGTAGGCCCGAAACAGAGGGTGTGCCCTGAGCCTGTTTCGAGGTGGTGCTGGTCAAACGGATTCACCTTGAGAGGCTCGCCAGCCCGATTAAAGAAAACGAAACCGGGTTCGCCGCTACGAGTTGATATGGCATCCGGTAGAGGCGAAGCGTGATCCGCTGGTTTCCCATCGTGCGCACTGCTGTTCTGTTTGCTTTGCGTATTCATGGTGCTTCCTTGTCGTGTTGTTCGAATAGGGTCGTTTCAGTCAAGTCGTGCTTTACTGGCCCTGGCCGCATGTTGCGAAAGGGCAATATGCGACAGCTTCCTTCCCGCCGGATCGTAATCGATGTCCACCTGCTTTTCGACATGAATGACCACGTCCTTACCCGCATCCAGGTATACGATATCCACGGCCTGATCCATGCGATCACGCAGGTAGGCGGCCAGCTCATTCAATGTGGCCGTACCCGTTTGACCCGCGATGTAATCACCTTCACTTCCAGTAACGGTGGTGGAGGAACCACCCAGCGCATCCCGTGAAGTAGTGGTCTGCATGGCCGCAGAGGCTGACGCGGTGGCAGCGGCACCGGCTGCAATCATCCGATCCCGCAGGTACTGCGCTGCGTTGGAAATCAGCGTACCCTTGATGCAAGGCTTGCCCCAGCGATCAGACAGATAGCCCAGTCCCTCGTTGAGCTGCCCGGTACTGGCGCCCTGCTTCTGCTTGACAGTGCGAATAGTCCCGTCTTTGAAGGTGAAAGTGATGGTGTCCACAGTCGCCTGAACACATTCCATTTCACGATTGCCAATGGCGTATCCTGTCCAGATGATGTTTCTTACATCTGGCAAAAAGAGCCCGTTCGAGGCAATGTTTTCGGAGCCTGTGATCACCTTGAACCGCATGAGATTCTTGACAGCATTGTTCTTGTTCGGCACGACACCCATCAACGCCGTCATAGTGGTATTGGAGAATAAAGTCGCCGTGTCCTCGATGGTATAAACCGGAATGGGCTTGGGTTTGGCGTCTTTGGCGTTCGATCTGCCCACGGTTCCGGTGGTCGGCGTGGTTTCAAGAACCGCACCCGCCGCTGACGGCGCCCTACCCGCGAGATTCACGCCTGGTAGTGGTTGTGAGGGTTGCCAGGCGGCAATCCGGGTATAGCCCGGATGCGCCGATTCAGCAGGGCTGGGCCTGATTCCGGCCCGCGCCGCACCTGTACTACGTGAGGACAGTGAATCGAATGGCAAACTGACGGAACCACCCAGATTGTCAAACCCCAAACCGGTTGGAATATCCGCCAGTGCCGGATCCAGAAGTCGGTTGCGCGTGCTGGTTTGCGCCGTCCCTGAACCAGCAGGCGGTGCCAGACTCAATGTGGGCTCCACCACCCGATTGGAATCCCCGGCAGCTGGAAGCCCCGTAGGTGCCTTCACACCCGCGCCCCGCTCATATTCCTTGCGTATATCCTCCCGCAGACGCTTTTCGATGACCGGTAACTGCGTCCGCAGGATTTTTTCGGCTTCTTCTGCGATCCGTTTATCCGTATCGCTGACATAGCTATTGATCTTGCTCTCCAATGACTGGATCTGTCCGGTCGCGCCTTGCAGTTGTGCTGCGTAAGAGGTGGCGGCTTTCAGGTTGGCGGCGCTCTCATCGTTGACTTTGCCGTCCGGCAAGGGAGGTGCGCCGGGACTGCTGGCAATACCCGTGGATGGTGCACCTTCGTCACTGCTAAACGACAGCCAGCCAATGACCAGCACAATGACAGCAACCGCACTCAGCAAAATCGGGATCAGTTTGTTCATGGTGTCATAACCTCCTGCAGTGGCCGCTCTGACACCAGATACCAAACGGTGGTATCGTGCGGATAGCGACCGGCTGGTGCCAACCAGGCATGCTGCATGGCGATGGCATTCAGGTTGCCTTTCACCCGACGGGGATCAGGCCGCATTTCCAGTGGCGATTGGTTGGCTACCAGGACAGCCGTCACGTACAACTCACCTTCAACAGACGATGTGCGCCACTGCCCCTTTATCACCGAAGACAAGCCACCGCCTCGGTAAATATCCACCACCTCATCCGATACCATGGCTCCGGATACACCAGAGGGCAGTACAGCCAGTCGACTGGGGCCATAAAACTGCCGGGCTGCCACCTTGATCAGATCCACTTCATCCAGCGTGTGCTCGGCACTGAACGCCATAGGTGACTCCGTCTGATCCTGCCCTACTTGCTGCAGGGAGTTACCCGTTTCAGACAATGCTCGGCTATCCCGGATCACCAGAGTATGCTGAGGCGCCTTCGGCTCAGCGCTGACATCCAGCAACCACTGCACACGTCCACTCTTGTCGGTTACGATCATGCGCTCGGTTTTGAAGGCCGCGGTGGCGCGCCAGAATAACGAGCCTTCCAGCGTAGCTGTCAGCGTCAGCTTGTCAGCAATGGCATCCGGTACATAGGCCACCACCTCCACAGGGAAATCGACGCGGCGCTCCTGACCGACGGGCAGCGCAATGCGCAACGGCGCACGGTTCCAAACCAGCGTTTCCACGCTGGATGATGCTTCCGCATACGCCAGACTATGCAGCAAAAACGAAGCGATCATGATGAAGACCGCAAAAAAATTCCGGTGACCTAATCCTGGCCATGACGTCAATGTCCACATAGTCTACCTCTTGGCTGCACCGGCAGCGTCTGATTGAATTCGGCGTACTTCCTGCTCGGACAACAATGGAATATCGTGCTCGATCCCATCGATCGCCAGTTGCCAGGGATTGGCATCCCGGTTTACGTCGTAGCGCACGACCCGCACACCCAGGCGCCGGACACTGGTGTTGATGGGCACCTTGTTGACGGCATCGGTTACTTCCACATCCAGCCACACCAGCCAGCTGTTGCCAACGATCTGCACCGAATCGTCGTTGTATACCGATGTGGGCAACACCTGCATGCGCCGCGTGACACCACGCATAGTACCCCGTTGTTTACCTTGATTGATTTCGTCAAGAATGGTGCGCTGATAGCGCTCGGTCAGCATGGCCCGCCAGCGTGCACGATTGTTGGCGTAGTCTTCCTCGCCATTTTTTTCCCACAGAAATAACTGCTGCAATACCAATGGCACAAATGAATAAACGGTTTCTTCTGGAATCGCACCTGCCTTCATTACGGTGCTCAGTGTGATGTTGGGAGGGTAATAAACGGTGATTTCCCTGCCAGCGTTGTACCAACCCCAGAGCGCAAGGGCCAAGGCAACCAGCAGGCCAATGATAATTCTGTCTCGAAAGCGCGCGAACATTTTCAGCTCTTGTGCATGATCATGATAGGTAGCCATCAGGGTTTTCCTTCGAAACGGCTGCGGCGAATGACGGCCCACGGCCCATCGTGTTGCATAGAGGCAGCGCCCATCAGCGCCGCCAGTCGTTGTTTTACCAGGAGCGGATAATAGTTCTCAGGTTTTCCGATCTTGAGGCGACATAGCACAGACGCGACGGAGCGCACGACGAACAGTCCCACAAAGGGACTGATCACGAGCCCGATCCACCAGATCCAGATCAAGGCAAATAGCAATGCCAACAGCACTGGTGTTGCTACAAATCCGATCAATAGCGCACCATTCAATTCGGATTGAGACAGCCCCAGCAATACCGGGGGCTGCTCATTTACACGATCCAATCCTGAACTGCTCATATCGCCGCTGCACTCCTGGTTTAGGCGCCCAGTACCAGAGCAGCCATACCGTCTGCATAGGTAAAGCCACCAATCGCCAAACCAATGCCGATGGCGACCACCAGCAGCCCACCAAAGATGGTGCCTGCAAAATTGGAATTGTCTTCATTAGCCTTCTTATCCGCAAATGCGTTGTACATTTTGTACCCCGCCCCAAATGACATCACTGCACCGATTGCAATAGCGGCAATTTGCAGGATCATTTCGATCAGGTTCGCACCAGCGGTAAAGCCATCTGCATCATCACCAATAGAGTCCGGCAACAGGGCTCCTGGATCAGCCGGAAGCACCGCTAACGCTTCCGTTGATCCCAGGGCAAAGCAAGTGGCGGCCAGCATGAGTTTCAGAGTGGCACCGTTGTTGATCAGTGAACGCGTTGTTTTCATGTCTTCTTCCTTTCATCAGTTGTGGTTGTGGTAGTAGGTGTTGCAAATAGCGCTCATGACAGCAGAATCGCGACAAACAAACCGGAGAAGCCCAGTGCCCATGCGCAGTTCATGAGTACCATATCGCCGTTGTCAGAATCTGCGCGCCACAAGCGGTATTGTCCGTAAAGAAACAAGGCAGTCAGCAGCATGACGCTGACGATGGCCAAGGTATCCAGCAGATAAGCCATGCGGCTACCACACAGCCCGCTTCCGCGCTGAAATGCTTCCAGCATGGCCCTGAGACCCGCGCTGCCGTAGGTGACTTCACACCCGCCCATGCCTCGGTTTCCTTGTATTTATCGGTTATAGGTCGATGCCATCGGTGCCATGTCCCGAGGCACGTCCCAACTGCCATTGATGTAGCGCTGGATCAGTTCACGTCGCCCAAGCAAGTCACGGCGCAGCGCGTCATAGTTGAACTGCACCCGACCGCTGGCGCCGGTGCGCGAGGCCTGATCGACCTGCGCCATCAGTTGATCAATCCCGCGCACGATTTCGGCCAGACGCACCCGTTCCAATTCGGTGGCTGAAACGGCCAGTGGCGCCGAGTTGTCCGCGTTGACAGGCAACGCAAACGCGCTACTGATCAGCGCCAGCATCACTAACAGACGTGAACGTCGATTTATTCGGTGTTTCTGGTGGATTAGCGGTCTCATAGGTATCTCCCTGGTCATGCCGCATCGCGCTGCCGCTTTTTTGGGGGCGTTTCGATGCAGTGCATTTGTCTACTTTTTTTTAATTCCTGTCGTGCGAAATGGTTCAGATGGCTTCGTGGTCTTTAATTAACCAGCCCAAGCCCCCGGTTTCCCTCTCTACAGTCACGTCAGAAAAATTTCTTGAACCACTTGCCGACGTTAAAAATGGCCAACCCGCAGAGCAGCGCACTGGGAACGAAGACAACATTGGGATGGATTGGCCCTGGCCAGGCGATATACAGGTACCAGCCCGCCACAAAGAAGCGCCTAGCCCAGGGCCGATAACGGTGATAGGCAAAGGCCGATTCGTTGGCCGCCGTGAACTTACGAATATCACGCGCCACCACGCCATCGAGCAGGCACGCAAAACCGATCAGCAGATAGGCAGGTAAGGTCAGCAAGGCGACCACAACCCTGACGACGACGGTCTGCACGGAATACAAACCTGCATCCAGGTAGGTCAGGAAGGTGGCCAGTGCAGCATCAGCATTGACGGGGAAATCAGGCGGAATACGGGCCGACTCCGGGTGCTGTCCCGGCAACCCTGGCCATTTGACGATCTTCGAGAAAAACCCACTCCCTTCGGTTTTCAACTGCTGATAGATCTGCTGCAGCTGCAACCGCTCCACCGTGTCAGCCACCGACTGGGAAACAGACTGCGCCGCCCGTGCAGCCAGCTCCACCGGTGATACACCCAACACCGACCGGGTAAAATCGGCATTCAAATAGGTAATGTCCTGAACCAGCGTCTGCCGCGCATGTTCTGCCCCAGGCTCGTCCCAAAAGCCCGTCGCCATGCCTACCCATTCGATCACCACGGCTGACATCAGTGCGCCAAACAACATGCCCATCAACGCCAGAGGCGACCAGAGCAATCGCAAGTGCCAAGGCTGCGGTGCCGTCGGTGCCTGTGTAGCCGCGTTAGTTGAGGCCATTGAATGCCTCCGGTACATCAAAGCAAGGCTGGAAGTGGTACCAGTTGGCATCGGACTTGTAGCGAGTTGCCATATCACTGGCCATGTCCTGCAGAGTGGGCGGCAGATCCGCCAAATCCGCTTTGTCCGGCATGGGCAAGCGAATTTTCGATAGCTTGCCGCCATCGGTGAGGGAAAACGCCTGACCTTTGGGCAGCTGTGTCACATCATTGGGGTGAATCCGATCGATGCGCTGAGAAGTAACGCGCTGTTCAGTGCGAGAAGTGAAGGAGGTATTGGCATCAGGATCACTGACATCAGAAGCACCGGAGACATCCATGGCGTGAGACACGTCCACCTGACGCAATCGCTTGGTCAACATCTCAATGGTGGCATATTCCAGTGTCCGCAACATGATCAGGGTATTCAGGTTACCGGCCACCTGCCCGGCCTGTGCCTGATTCCCCAGACGGGCAATCACATCCGACCAGGTCTGGGTGTAGGCCGTTACCGCGTAACCCGATCCACCCGCCTTGTTCAGCAGTGGAATGAATTCTTTACCAATCAGCTCATTGAACTCGTCTGCATGAATATACACACGACGGCCACCGGTGGAGAATGGCAAGCCGAGATCCACACCGTGCTTGTAGATCAAACCTGATCCTGACGTCAGGTCGGCAAACATCGAGTTTCCGACCGCCGCCGCGACTTCCGGATCGGACAGCGCATCCAATCCCACGTACACAATGCCACCAGTCCGGATCACCTCAGACCAGGTAAAGATGGGGCGATTTCGATCTCCATCCAGGTAGTCCGGACTGATCAACTCCGCGCATTTGCCGGTGCACAGTTTTTCCAGCAGCGGCATCAATGACGCCACCAGCATATTGAACTTGGCCGCGTCGTAAAAGAATGTTGTGATCAGTGATTCGGCGCAGGTGTCTTCCAGATTTCGATGTTTGGCTTTGTGGTCCTTGTAGAACTTACAAAGTGCCATGGCACGATTACTGCGATCCGTCATATGCCTCGGCTTGCGAAAGTCTTTCGCATCTGGATCGTTGAACAGCGGTTCCCATTTGGCAATGGTTTTGCGCCACTCCCCCAGCGGTCCATCGGTAGGACATTCGCGCGTAAAGACGAATTCCAGGTATTCGATCACCAGCGGTTCCAGGTTCTCAGCGTCGTACTTGATCTGCTCGATACCAGGACGCTCACCCAATGCATTTCGGCAAGACGAAATCACGTTGACGTAGCGCCAGACGAATTCGCGGAAGGCTTGCGATTGGCCGTCACCGGGCATCTGACCCGCGATACGGGACGCCACCTCGGTAATGCGGGTGAACTGACCCACCGGGTTGTACCGGGCAGAGAATTCTGGATAACCCAGGTGAAAGATGTAGAGCTGATCCAGACGACCGGCTCGCTTCGCTTCCCGGTAGACACGCTTCATCAGATCGGCGTCGCCCTTGGGATCAAACACGATCACCACGTCGCCCCGTGCAATATCCTGTGCGATGATGAGTTCCGCCAGCCGGGTTTTGCCAACGCGGGTGGTGCCCAGCACCAGCATATGCCCGACTCGATCAGCGAGTTTCATAAAGATGTCCCGCTCATGCTCCAGCAATCCCACACCGTGGATGGCCGGGTTGCCGCCCACATCCGCAATCGGTGCAACAGGGTTCCAGCGGGAAGCGCTTGATGTCAGCTTCGCAATTTGACGAAAAATCGGCTGATACTCGGCCTGCAACTCTATCCAGCGCGCAGCATTGTAGAGGGCTGTTGGTTTCAGATACCGATCAGCGCCTGGCTGCTCGCAATCGTGCAAGCGTTGGGTGTGTTTGGGCTCCCATTCGAAGCCCTTGCCCAAAAACAGACGCTCCTTGCTCTTGGGTAACGACGCAAACCGAATGGCCCAGTACGGTAACTGGCGCAACCCCTTCTGGTAGCGTCGGACACGCCAAGCAGACCGAAAACGCTTGATGGCCAGTATCATCAAACCACTCCCCGTCACCGCCGCCACCGTAGGCGTCATCATCAGGTACATAGGGGCCGCCACCATGATGCCCGCCACCAGCGCGTAACCAGCTGCTGAGGCATACTCGATAGGCGGGCGCAACAATCCTTCCATTCGGTTGGCCATAACAATTCTCCTGCATTAACAGTGTTTCTTACGCTATTGCTCAATAGCGCGTTCGGAAATCAACACGGGGTATGCGTTCACACCAAAAATGTCCGTCAATGCATCGCCGGGCATGGCCATGAAACGCAGCCCCGCCCCGGCCTCTGCGACTGCCCGTAATTCTTCGGCGTTTTCGGCTTGCACTACCCAGCCCACTGCGCCCACTTTCAGCAATGCTTCGCGCCACTGCTTTAACCAGGTCAGGGATACCGGATCAGCACCGACGATAAACAGCGGGATCGACAAGTTAGGGAAATAGGCATCTTCCGACGCGATTCGCTGCGGTGTCAGGGAGCGGGTACGAATCGGCACACGCACACCGCCATAACCACCGTGTGCCTTGGCACGATCCAGCAAGTCCTGCTGGATACGGGCGCGTGTTTCCGGATCATCCGGCAGCACGAACTGCGCGGGTTTGTGCAACACACGTAAGTAGGTCTGCATGGACTGCGTACTCTTTTCACCGGCGTCGTAAATGACAACGGGTGCAGCCCCAATAGGAACAGCAGTGAAAACCGTCAGTGCAGTAGCCATCATTTTCAGAATCTGTAGAGTGGACATATCACACCTCTCCCCGGTGAATTTCTTCCAATGCTTTCAAAACCAGTTGTCGATAGAATTTCTGCCTGGGTACTGGCCCTGCCTCACCGGTGTGATACATACCAATAGCCTTTTCAAGGGAACCCGTTTTTTTGAGCAGATAGCGCAGATAATCGGCCCCAGCCTGCACATTAGTGATGGGGTCAATGGCATCTTCCAGGCGCGTAAACCGCTTACCGTGGTGTCGCCATGAAATCTGCATTAACCCCACATCAAAGCGTGAATTGCCTTGCTGCAATTGCTGGCGCAAAAAGGCCGTAAGCTCCGCGCGCGTGTTGAACCGATAAGGCTTGCCTTCCACATTTGCAGTCCACGGCCACGGACGTGTCAGGTTTCTGCCGACTTGCATGCGGGATTCCGTGAGGGCGATGGCATACAGCACATCAGCGGGCACACCAAATTGCTGCGCGATGGCTTCATAGGCAGTAGGCACATTGGCCCTTGCAGTGCAGGTACACACCAGTAAAGCGGCTGTTGCAACGGATACGATTAAAGCCTTCATGTCACAGCATCATTTCCAGCAGTGCGTGATCGCGCACGATGAACACAGTGCCCGGTGCAGCCTGATACTGCTGCGACTGGCCTTCGTCCTGGGCAAACGTGACGCCGTGCTGCTTGAGCCAGTCTGGCTGCAATTTCGATTGCTGCAGCCAATGCTTGAACACAGCCGAATCACCTGCAAAGTAGACTTCCAGCGGAGCAATCGAGAATCGACTCACCAAAGAACGAATCTTGTCCGCGCAATCGGTGCACTCTGACGACGCAAACAGCACCAACGTGTCTCCGAAACGGGGGATTCGACTGTCCGGTGAGGGTGGTGTGACTCCGGGTAGCGCGGAGGATGTCGCAGGCAACATCCCTTGCTGACGCAGTAAATCCAGATCGATGATCTTTTCATTCGGATACAGGCGCTTCATGGCGGCATCATAGGCCCGCTGTACTTTCAGGATTCGATCAGCCTTGTCCCGCTCATACTGCGCCAGCATTTCGGCGTAACGTTCCCGTGTCTGTTCGTTCTCCGCATACATGGCCAATACCATGAGTGGCGGCATGTCAGCGGCAAAATAGCGTGCACGCCCCTGCATCAGTTCACGGTAGTGCGTCCACTCTGACACTGTCAGCTGCCATTCGCGTGCCGCCATGTCGGGCGAAAGGCTGTCCCAAGGCGCCAAATGGGCCGAGCCAACGTGCTGGGTACGTTTATCCGATGCCTGTACATGCACATCCTGCCGCTCCACCGCCATCACGCACATCGGTAACCAACAAAGACCCGCACAGGCGAGCCACCGCAAGACGGTATCAGCGTGCGCCATGCCATCCTCCCGCCTGCAGCCGCTGCGGATCGACAGCGGTGGCCTGCAACGTGCGGACACGTGGCGGTGCCAACGCTTGGGTCGGCTCTGCACAGCGATAATCTGCTGCGACCCAACGCTGTGTCAGGTCGCGGTGATGAACGGCACACGTGACCGGCTGAGCCATAACGGCAGCACGGTGGGGCGTTGCGCATCCCCCCAGCAGCATGCTGCCCATCAGTGCTACCACCGTTAGAAAACCTTGAAATGTCATTCGCATCATTACAGCACCCCTGCCGCCAGACTCAGCTTGGCGCCATCACGCAGACGTGTGACGGAAATGCCCGTAGCAGAGATGGAGTCGATCTTCCAGCCCTCCAGCAATTCCCCGACGGTTACATCCCGCTGTTGCCCGGAATTCAGTGTCAATGTGGCCAGGTAGTCAGCCCCCCACAGCGTTACCGAGAGCACACGAAACGGTGGTGGCTCCCGGCGTTGCGCTTCCCGCTGACGTTCTATCTGCCGTGCCTGCTCATTTTTCACCGCGAGCTGCCGCTGCAGCGTGGCGACCTTTTTGGCTTCACGGGCAGTGAGGTCTTCCAGCGAGTGACGCACCTGAGCGAGATCCGCCGCAAGTGAATCAACCCGCAAGCTCGTCACCTCACTGGAAGTTCGAATATCCTGTAACTCCGCCTGGAATTGCTTGTTCTGCTCCAGCTGTTCATGAATCAGTTGTCGATGTTCACTCAGCATCTGCTGCATTTCTGTAATGATCGTGCTTGGCGATTCCAGCACGGAGGTGGACGAGTTGAGTGCACTGTCAGTCGCCGTGGCCGTCACAAGATCGGCTGCCACAGGAACCGTCACGGGGGGCTCTACGGACGGTTCCTGTGGCACTATCGCCACCTCCTGGTTTTCTGCCTGAATGGCGGTTGTGTGCTGGTCATCTCGCTTAACCTGACCGGCTCCCGCCAACGCACTTTCCAGCACGGGTACACTGGCCGTTACGAGGGGGGCCGATGAGGGGTCTTGACTGCCGCGCAGATACATCACCAGGGCCACCAGCAAAATCAGCAAGACCCCGAACACATACAGCACTGCACGAAACAGCCCGGACAGCTTTCCGCCCCGGCGGGGCTCTGTCGCACGGGTTGACTGTGGCCCATCCGCCTGCTCGTCTTCGGGACGGATACCCCCCAGATCTAGGTCTGGATCAAAAGTCAGTGAAGGTTCCTGCCGCTCATCCGGTTGACCGGCAGCGTTCTCGTCTGCCTCTACCATTCTCAAGTTGGCCGCTGCGCGCGTCATACGCCCTCCCCGGCTGCCTTCGCAGCCCCACGAAAGCGGGCGTCCAGATCAAAGCTGACCAACCGATTCACCGGATCTTCCACCAGAATCCAGGCACCGCCCGCCAGGGCTTGCAACGCATCCCGTAAACGAATTGGCCCCAGTGCGCGATGTACCTGGGGTAGCGGCAAGTGCATCAGGGTCGGCAGCTGCGGGTCTGTATTGTCGCCGTAGGCGAGGCGGTAGCCAGAGCGCTCCAGGAGTGTCGTCAGCGCCTCTCCCACGGTGGTGACAGTGGGCGGGAACTTCAGGCTTACCACCACTGCCAACAGATCACGCTGATCAGCCGTTGCCGTCGGGGTGATGACGGCGTAACTCTGGGTCTGTGCTTGAGCGGGTGCAGCGAGTACGCCAGAAACAAGCAGACTGGTGCAAATAAATAGGGATCGAATGACATGCATGACAGAACCTCCGTTGTGTGAAGGCACCGTACCGAAGGGCCAATACCCTGTCGTGCGAAATGGTTCAGTTAGCTTCGTGAGCTTTATTTAACCAGCACCAGACAAGCCTCTTTGGCAAAAGGCAGAAAGGGCCTCAGGGGTAAGGGCGCCTACCCAAAAGGGTGCCGCCTTTGAATAGACGGGCGGCACGGAAAGGCTTAACGGCTAAATAATTAAGGGGTTAAACTGAACAAGGGTTAAGGGTTTACATAAAAAAGGCGGAAAAGGTAAAAGGCGCGCCTGCCTAAAAAATGACTCCGAAGCCTTCTGAATCAATTCTGACGACAACATCCGTAAGGAACACTACTGTGGCTTATATCACCCCAAAGCAATTTCTGGAGCAGCGACTGACAATGATTGAAACCGAACTTGACCGCCTGGGTGTGCCACACCTGTTACCGCTGGTGCAGCGCATCACCCGTAACTTTTGCAATTTCCCATTTGATCTGGACATGGAGCCTGCCCAGCAGCTGTTGGGCAAACTGCGTGATCTACCCGCCCCCGCCAATCCCCGCCGCATTTACAACCTGATTGCGCGGCTGGATGCGTTTTCCTATCGCGCCTTCGTGCAACTGACCGAGCTACAGACGCCGTCCTACTGGAACCCACTGGAAATCGCCTACGATGAATTCTTTCCGACGCATCGCAAGGTCGTCGTACAGTCGGAACATGAATATCCTGCCTCGGACATCATCATTCATTACTGCGAGTGCATGGAGCCTGGCTTCCCCCATGCTTAAAGCCCTGCGCAGGAAACTGCGCCAGACGCCCTCATCCACGGCAACCACTCGCGCTGCGCCAGCGCCCCAGCTGGCATCACTGAATCTGCAGCAGCTTCCTCTGCTATCGTCCAGCACCCTGGTGCAGATATTGGATGCTGCAAATCTGTTGCGCAGCGTCCGCCGCCTGGTGGCGGTACAAGATGCTCACTGGGCTGCCCTCTACCAACCGGCCCTGGATCGCTTCCTGGAAGCCTGCCAGCTGGCACCCGCATCGATGGCACACCATCACGCAGGCCCCGGTGGGCTAGCTGCCCACACGCTGGAAACACTGGAAATTGCGCTGCGACACCGCAAGCCCTTGGTGCTGCCCCGCAATGCGGATCCTGATACTAGCGCACGCCAGGAGCACATCTGGACCTATGCACTGTTTGTCGCAGTCTTGATGCATGACATCGGCAAACTGCACACCACCATCCGCCTGCGGCTGTCATCGAATCAATACTGGAATCCCTATTTGCGCCTGGATCAACATCAGGGCGAGCACTATCAGGTGGAGTTCACCTCGGCGCCGTATAAACTCCACCAACGCATTGCCAATTCAGGCCTGCACTTGCTACCCAATGCCGGGATGGCCTGGCTGGATCAGTATCCCCACATCTTGTCCCACGTTTGCGCCTACCTGTACGGCGACATATTTGAAGCAGGCATCATCGGAGAACTGGCGCAGAAGGCCGATGGCGAAAGCGTCGCCCAGAACCTGAAGCGCGACGGTGATCGCGTCCGCTTCCCCGGTGCGCCCACCATTCCGCTAGTGGATCGTCTGATGATTGGATTGCGCCAGATGCTGGAAGCGAAGGAACTCAAAATCAACGGACATGGCGCCGATGGTTGGAGCGACGGTCAGTACCTTTGGTTGGTCTGCGGCACCGTGGCAAAAAAGCTGATCGAATACCTGCGTCAGGAAGGCTCCACTCAGATCCCCACTGACCACAACCGGATCTTCGACACACTGCAGGAACACGGCTACATTCTGCCGACAGCGTCCGGAAAGGCGATTTGGCACACGGTGGTCACTGGCCCGGAGGGCGCCTTCCGTTTTGAACTCACCATGCTCAAATTCGAGATTGCGCGCCTGCTGCCCCCCACTCGCCGCCCTGCGGCCCTCAATGGCACCATCGAGGTGATCGAGCGCACGGATAACGGCGCTACTGGCAGGCCACCTCTAACGACTGAAGCTGCGCCAGCTTCCCCTATTTCTCCTGCAACTGCACCAACAGCCACGAGAACATCTGTACCAGAACAACCGACGACGACGGCAGAACCTGCGCCAGATTCCCAGGACAGCCTGCCAAACTGGATGCAGGACGACACCACGGATAGCGTGAGTACGCCCAGCGCAATCCATACTGCGCCAGCACAGGATACTGATTACACCGTTCACCCGGTCGATGGCATGGACACCGATATGGGAGAAGCTGCGCCAGCGTCTTTGAATCCCGCTGCAGAGACAATGAACTTCGACGACATCCGCCCGCGTCACCTCGATGACAACACCGGCCAGTATTTCATGGACTGGCTCTCCCGCATGTTGCGCAACGGCAAGTTGCCTGTGAACCGGCAGGACGCCGTCATTCACATCGTACCCGAGGGTGCCCTGGTGGTTTCACCCAGAGCATTCAAGGAATTTATTGCGTTTTTCGACCTGTATCTTCGGGAAAATGGCAATAAACTGACTAATGACGAAGCGGCCCGTCATGTGCAGAAAAAAGTGGAAAAGCTGCGCCAGAATATCAAGAACCCGACTGGCATGAGTGTTCACACTTATACGATCTCAGGACAGAATAAAGTTTCACGAGTAAGTGGATTTCTATTTGAGCCACTCAAACTCTTTGGTTATGTTTCTCCACCACCTGCAAACCCACATCTCTCCAGCCAACAAGCGAACCACCGAAAGTAGGAGTCCACATACGCAGATGCATCGCACATTGCTAAGCAACACATAATAACAAAACAGCAACAATTTCGGGTTCGTGACAATTTTACATTACATTGCCGTGCCAAATTTTTGCTAAAATCGCCTGGTTTTTAAAGACGTCAATCTTAATTAGATCATATGGACATGAAGTTGGATTTCATCAAGCTGTTCCTTGCCACCACTACTCTCACAACCTCCTGCATCACACCACTCTTTGCTCAAACCGACATTGAAAGTGACGAATACGCCTTTTTGTCGCAGACGGCATTTTCTCCTGCACAGATGGAACAATCGGTTCTTGACGCTCCCGGTGCTGTAACAATTGTTTCAGCAAAACAGATCTCAGATCTTGGGCTCAAGACACTCGCCGATGTCATTAGGTTGGTTCCTGGATTTTCAACAACTCAAGGACCATTTTTTGGCATAAATCGAGGACCAAATTATCCAACAGCCAGACGGTTGCAGGTATTAGTCGATGGTGTGTCAGAGGTCAATCCATTGGTGGGGATTGTTCGATATGAAAACCTACCGGTTGCAATTGAAAATATTGAGCGAATTGAAGTTATTCGCTCCCAGTCATCTGCAACATACGGCGCCAACGCATTTTACGGCGCAATAAACATCGTGACAAAAAACCCCTATGACGTGGTGGGTACGGGGCTTTATGGATATTCAACCTCAAGTGGTAACGAGTGGGCAGGTTATGCCAGGCAATCGAACGTTGTTGGAAACACAGGATTGTCTCTTGAATACAGACAGTCCTTTTTTGATCACTACGACACATATGAAGACAGCGATGCGAAGCGCCACGACGATCAAAAATCCCAGTTCGCTAAGATTCGATCTCTGACACGAACATCTTCCGGAGATACCCTGGATCTAGCTGTCGCCGGAACGATCGTGACAACTGAGCATGATTTGGGTCAAAGCGCATATGGGTTGGATTATCCAGTCGCGTCCATGGATACCCTTCTTACTTCCATGAACTACACCACGACCACTCAGAACCACATAATATCACTTACAGGTTCTGCCAATGACAAAGACTGGGATTACCGCTGGCCAACCTGCGCTCCAAAAGCATTTTACTACCCAGAACTCGGCGAACTTTATCGAGACAACTCTGCACTGGTGAATGCAATGTTAGGTGGTGGATCAATACCATCTGCAACGCTTGACGAACTCATTCGAGCGTATGAAATTTCAAATGCTATATCCAACGATCCAGAGTCGTTTACTGAAGTATGTGGTGAAACAGCCATTGAATATCACCATCGTACATATATAGGTGGAATTTCGGACATCTGGCAGGCCTCAGAGGATGTTCGCGTATCCAGCTATCTACAGATGGACTATCGGTGGATGGAATCTACGACTTATGGAAACGGGAAGACTACTCTCAAAAAATCGAAATTCTTTACAAATGCCGAATTTAAACCATCGGATAACGCAACCATCAATGGCGGTGTTTTTGTTGAGTCGCTCGGACATGAATTTTCTAATCCGCAATTTTCACCTCGTGTCTCTTTCACTTTTCATTTCGATCACAGAAATGCCGTCAAGGTTGTTCATAGCCAAGGTAAGCGGCTTATTGATGGGATCGAGGTAATAGACTACAACCAAGTTCCCACGTATTTTTCCGAAGCTGTCTATGGTTCGAATACGCAGTCCGCATTCATCACATATTTTCCGCTTTACCAAGATGAAGACCATGTTGAAACCATCACTAGCACTGAAGTCAATTATTACTACGTTGCTCAGAACTTCGAACTTGAGGCTAGATACTTCGTGGAAGCGCTTAAAGACATTCTTAATTATCAGGATCTGGCCAACATTCCAATTACCGATTTTGACAGGGATGGTATCGATCTAGCACTAAAAGCCCGCGTGTCTGAACTGACAATCGGCGGGTCAGTGTTCTATCTGAACAGTGATTCCAGCGAAGAGGCCGATTATAACGACTATGAATTCACGGGTGGCTCAATCTATGTGATCAAACCATTTTCCAGAGGAATATTGTTGTCGGCCGGATATTACGCAACCTCCCCTATTGCTTTCGCTACTGGAGAGACTCTTGCCAATTCCTCCCGCTTCGACATTCGATTGGCTAAGTCTATGGGACCTGTCGAATTAGAAGCGATGGTCAGACAACACCATGATGATTACAACTACGGCGAATATACCGCAGGCCAGCCAGACAGTGGAAAACGCGGGGACGCCACAGAACTGCTGATCGGAATCAACGCCAAACTCTAGCATGGAGCAGTCCAATGTCGTCAAAAAAAGAACTTAAAATCGAAAATCATTGGCTATTTGGTTACTTTAAGCCGTTCGTTTCAAAGCGTGTCGAAACGTTGCGTCACATCAGCGAGCTTGGAGATGTCACTCGTTTTCGGCTGCTGATGGGTGTCAATTATATGGTTTCTGACCCAGAGCTCGTTGGTCAAGTACTCTTGGACCCAGACAATATTTACATCAAAAATCGTGGATTCTGGAGCCGCTTTGACGACATTTTTGGCCAGGGGCTTGTAATCTCGGAAGGGGCGATTTGGAAAAAGCACCGCAAGCTAATGGCGCCGGCCTTCCAGAGCAAGACGGTTCAGACCTATTTCTCTAGCATGATCTCTGAAGTGGATCAGTATGTGGAAAACTGGAGCCACGGTCAGTCAATTAATGTCCATCAAAGCATGATGGACATTACCTTGAATGTATTAAACGCCTGCCTTTTCAACGTTGAGTTTAATAACGTCAAATCGCAAGTTGTTGATTGCATAAAGCAACTGGAGTCGCAGTTCGCTCTCAGAGTAGTACGGCCCTTCGGTTTTCAAAGTACTTGGCCGAGTAAGATCAACAAAGAATACTGGTCGGCACTCTCAAAGCTAGAAACAATCGTTAAGCAATTTATTACCAACGTAAGGGAAAAGAATGACGACAAAACTCTTCTCGATAAGTTAGTAAATGCACGAGACGAAACGAACAGCGGATTGGATGATTCTGAAATTAGGGATGAATTGATCACTCTCATATTGGCGGGCCATGACACTACGTCAATAACCGTATCGTGGGCGCTCTACCTTCTTTCCCAAAATTCTCATTTAATCGAATCATTGCGAGAGGAATGGTCTACCCTGGATCCGGACAATATTGACTATGGCTCGCTCGTAAAACTCCCGCTAACACGCGGCGTGTTAAGGGAAACCCTACGGTTGTATCCACCTGCATATATCATCGGTAGAGAACCCTTGGTTGATACAAAAATTGGCAACGTAGAAATCCCAAAGACGTTCGCTGTTGTTATAAGCCCGTATGCAATGGGTAGGGATGCAAGGTTCTATGACGAACCCGATCAGTTCATTCCCCAGCGATGGAATGAGGATTTCGAGAAACAACTACCTAGATTTGCATTTATCCCATTTGGTGGCGGAAAACGTACGTGCATTGGTGAACAATTCGCAACGGCTGAAGCAGCCATCTTGCTTTGGCGAATCCTCTCTAAATTCAATATTGAATATACTGATTCCAAGCCATTGCAGCCTGCCCCAGTTATGACTTTGACTCCAGCGCCGTTTTCGTTAAAACTCTCCAGGCCAACATCCTAATCTTCAACGTTTTTGATGTTATCTATAATTTGACTCAACGCGCTTTTCGACTCGGCTATTTTTTTGAGCAACTCTTCAATCTCGGATTTCCGAATTGGTTTCTTAAGAAAATAGCTGAGTCCACTCCCCGTGTGAATCAGTTCCTCCAGTTCTCCTATGACCTTCGGTTGAACATGTGCCGTGACACAGACGACCGTTAAGTTATGACGCTTTATCGCTTCAATAAACGCAATTCCGCTCATTTCTGGCATCGAGTAATCCACAAACACAATGTCTAGGCTTTCTGATTTGGCAGAAATGAATTTTATCGCTTCTCTTGGGTTCGTAAATGGAGAACTAATGATTCCATAATCAGCAAGCAATGTTGACAGAGCAATGCAATTACTATTTGCATCATCGAGCACTAGAGCATTTTTTAGGTTATTCATGATCTTGTAATCAAAATCACTGCTTGGAATGTGGTCTGATGGGTAGAACTTCACTGGGATCTGAATTGAAATTTTAGTACCGAAATTCTTTCTCGATTCTATCGATGCATTACCTTTTAGAAATCTCACGAGAGAACCCACAATCGTTAGACCTAAACCATTGCCAGAACCGGTCTCCCTAAAGGATGTATTGAACACTCTTTTAAGGTTCTTCTCGTCTATACCACAACCTGTATCAACGACAGTAATTTGCAGTTGATTTATATCGCTGCCCGTTATTTTCCAGTCCAATTCGATAACACCAGTTTCAGTGAACTTTGCTGCGTTACTCAGAAGGTTCGATACGATTCTTGAAATTTTTGTCGCATCACCCTTACAGTATCCAACCGTATTAGAGCTGTCGGAGTGATTCCGAACCTTTAACTGAACCCTCTCTTTTACAATTGGAATAAATACGTCGTGCAACCTATCAAACAGTTCCTCAGGGTAGAACTCGGTTTCATCGAGAATGTTTGATTCAGACATAATTAGTGTCAAATCCAACAACTGATCCATAACTGATATCAGTTGTTCAGCAGAAGAGTTGCAAATTCGAACCTGATCTTGAAGGAAAGCTAATTCTCTACGTGACTCAATTTGCCGCTTCAACATAGATAGCATTGGAGACAACGCATTTAGCGGCTGTCTCATTTCATGTGAAACCAGCTCCAATATCACTCTTTGATATTTTTCAGTATTTCGTAACCGATCCAATGAAGTATGAACAGTGTTCGCCATTGAATTCACAGATGCAAAAAGTTCAGAAAGTTCGTATATGACCGATTCTTCGTCAATTGGCTTGTATTCATCCGTATCAATTGAGTTGAGTGATCTGATAGCGGAGTTAATACTGGCACCAATACCTCTGAGCACCAAAAAGACAACAACAATGGCAACAAAGATAACTGCTAGCGAAATGCCAATATGCTTAATCAATATCACGATTGCGCTTTTCTTCGCCTCTGTCTGTGTTACACCGAGAAGGACAGATCCTAGCACTCGTTCTGAATCTTCAGAACGTAGCTCGTCGAACTCGTCTAACACTATTGTTCTATTATCTGCAATTTTAATTTCCTTGATTGTAATTGGAATTTGCTCACCATCAACCATGGGATCTGATTTATATTCCAGAAGAAATCCATGCCCGTCACGAATTTCAACTGAATATATAAAATCGTGGTATATGACCTCTTCCGCAATCCGTGCAATCTCCTTCCTATCTTTCATTCCCATTGGATACACAAGCATAGACGGCAGATTTTTTTGCAGTTGTCGTATTGTATTATCTTCGAATGATTCAGCCATCTTTTGCGAATAGCTGTAGTGGAGGAAGTATTGGGCAGTCGTCAAAACCGCGCCCATGCAGACAACCAGTATGATAACCATCGAATTGAACTTGAGCCGTGGCAATTTATTTTTCATAAATCACCTCCAACAACAACTCCAACTTTTTCCGCTAAATTTTTATCAAACACAATCGTGGGTTCTGCAAAGTTCTCTGTTTTCAATGATGGATCTTTGTTCCGGTACTTTCTGATCGTCTCAATGAGGCTTGATAGAATTTCCTCGTTCGATACATAGACAGTTAAAAGAGAGCCTTTTCCTATTAGAGCTTTGTTAGTTGATACGACCGGAATCCTGTTTCTGTATAGAGATTCGAGCACATACAGGATTGAGTCTCGGTTGTAGATTTCTCTGTTCTCAGTTACTAGGAATGCATTTGGCGGGCTTGAAGAATACATATTTGAGAATGATCCATATAAATCACCCTCAATGTATCGATAGGGTCGGTATCGACTGGTATCAGAAATCAAATCTTCGAGCAGAATCTCCGAAGTTTGGTTTAAATACCCGACTGTTCGATTTGGTAAATATTTTGAGATTGCTTGGTTTAACTTTTCCGCCTGGGGGTCAGAAAATATTACGTAAACATTTTTGGAAACTGGCGGCAGGTTCTTAAATTGTTCGCGCGAAATAAACGCCGCGATTAGTACAATGTCTTTCTGCAACCTGTGCTCCAGATAGGACTGGTACCCCAAAGTTACAACAATTCGCTCGTTAGTTTGAGAGGGGGGAGTGTCTGAGTTTCGAAGCGCTTCAGTTAATCTTGATTTGAAGCTTTGGCCAGCAGGAGTATTTGCGGTAAATACTTCAACGTCAGCATGTGCTAGCGGCGCAACGCCTATTAAAAGTATAGTTAAAATTGTTAGTGAATATTTTAGTAATGTAGTTATCACTAATGTTCATCATTTTTAAATTAGCACATTTGATCGAGCGAGCTTTATTAGTGCACCTACAATTTCAATCATCTGGATGGAATTCAAATCTAAGTTCTGGTTAATGTGGATCTCGGAAATCTTCTCAATTAAGACTTCCAATTGATCGGGCGTTATATCATCGAAAATGTTTACCCCTCTTTTCTTACCGTCTTCGTCGATAAGCATGTAGATCTTCGCTTGGGTAACTGCCCCCAATGATGAAAAATGCTTTCGAGCAACTGATTTTTCGATTTCAGCTTTTTTAAGCGGATTTGGGCCGGCGTGCAGCAAGAAATTTTCAATTTGAGATTCACCTACTCCCTTGATTCCAGTCCTCTCCGCAGCCTTCTGAAGCCCTTGTACCAATTTTCTTAAAGCTTCACTAGAGCCGGGTGGCCGGTCTTCGGAGTACATCTTCCTTGCTCCGGAGGGAGACAAACCCGTCCATTCAGCTATTTGAACCCCCCTCCCATGCCGGCGGATTCCCAGCTCATCAAACAATGCATCGAGCCTTGAGGTGAACCCATCTGAATATGCCCGTAGTTCATTTTGAGTGTTCATTGATCATCGCCAAGTGTTCTTTATGAATAGTTTAGAACAAAAACCCCTCAATTCAGAAATATCGTTCTAACACATGCAGCTATTCACAAAGATCAAACATATTGTAGACTTAAACAACACTAAATAGACACCTAAACAACACCTCAAAAACCCTACAACGGTGGATTGGCCTTCATGGAGATTTTATGCCAGCAATCATATTAGCTATCGCCAACCAGAAAGGGGGAGTCGGCAAGACGACCGCCTCTGTCAACATTGCTCACATATTGAGCGAATCCCAACGGGTGCTGTTGGTGGACAACGATCCCCAGGGGAACGCCACCAAATGCTTCATCCAGGAGCGGGTCGCCCCGGATTCCGACACCCTGACCCTCTACAGCGATAACCCCGACGATCCGGTAGCCCCGATGGTCATCAGCGACAGACTGGGACTACTGGGCACCCATATTCATCTAGCGGCGGTGGCGGAACGCACCTTCGAGGTCATTTTCGACTTCCGCGCCCGCATCCATAGCCTGCGGGATCACTACGACATCATTGTCGTCGATTGCTTGCCCAACTTCGGCTACCTGCTCAACGCAGCCCTGATCTCGGCGGACTACATCCTGGTGCCCATCGAGATGGACATCTTCGCCCTCGATGGCCTGCGCGATCTGATGGGCTCGGTCGAGCGCATCCGCAACCGCCATAACCAGGGCCTGAAGATGCTGGGCATCCTGCCCAACAAGGTACACGGGGCCAAGACCCGGATCGAGAAGCAGATCGAAGAAGAACTGATGCGCCTCTATGGCCGTCTGATGCTGGGAACCCAGATCACCCAAAGCATCAAGATCCCCGAATCCCATGCCAACGCCTTGGCCATCACCCAGCACGCGCCCGACTCGCAACAGTCCCAGCAGTACCGTCAACTGACCGACGAACTCCTGTCCCGCATGGCCACCATGGAGGCCCGCCCATGAGTACGAAGGACAAGAAGAAGGTCACTGATCTGCGCAGCAATATCCGCAAGCGTATGGGAGAACCGCCCAGCCAGAGCTTCCTGCAGGACATGCTGGACACCGCCCCGCTCAAATCCAGCATGTTGCGCCTTAGTCTGGATGACATCCAGCGCTATGAGCGCAACCCGCGCTGGACACGCAATCCGGACTACAACGACATCAAAGCCAGTATCCGGGAACGGGGCCTGGATCAACCCCTGGTCGTCACCCTGCGCCCCGGTGATCGCCACCACACGCTCAAAAAAGGCGGTGGCACCCGCTATCAGATCCTGCGGGAATTGTGGGAGGAAACCGGCGAAAAACGCTTCTACGAACTGGAAGTGGTAGTCGAGCCCTACAAGGACGAACTGGATCTGTTCATCGGCCACGGCATCGAAAACCTGAAACGGGGACAGATGTCCTTTATAGAGGCCGCCAAATTCTACTGCGACCTGAAGCAGATCCACGAGGATGTGGAAGGCCGGGAACTGAGCACGCGGGAGGCCTGTGAGTTGATCAACAAGGATGGGTTTTCGCTCCATCAGGCTCTAATCAGTAAATACCAGTACGCTCTCCACCTGTACCAGTTTATCCCCCTGATACTGGAGGCAGGCGCTGGCCGTCCCGTCGTCGAAAAAATCCGCAAGCACGAAAAAGTCAGCCGCGACGTCTGGCAACAGCACAGCGAGAATCTGGAGCAGTTCGAGACCCTCTGGGGCGAAGCCCTTGTCCAGCATGACCACGATGACCCGGATCTACCCTTCGATCTGCACGGGGTACAGGCATACTTTGAGAATAGCGCCGGTGCTCTCCTGGGCGTATCACCCCAGCATCTGAGTGCCCTGGTGGATCTGGCCCTGCATCAGCCGGATCGCACCGCCATGTCGGAACTGAGCAGCGGGCCGGGCTATGCACCGGATCCGCCGCAACGGGCCGGGGGATCGTTGGCTACCCCGCCGTCATCAGCACCGGCCTTTACCGGTTACACCAACGGCCCGGAGGAATCGGGCGAAGACGAGGATAACGACAACCAGGCCCCACTGACAACGTCCACCCGTTCCGAAGTCCATCGGGAACAGGCAGCACCCGCGGTATCCCGGCAGCCCGCGCCGTCTCGCGCGACAGCTGCCACCAGCACCACGCCTGCACGAACACCCGCAGCCATGCCCACCCTCTCCAGCCATACCGAGGTGTCCCTGTTGCCCAAGCATTTTCAGTTCGATGCAGGGCCCATCGGCGGCTATGAAGCCCTCTATCATCAGGTTCAAGATGAACTGGCTACCTGGCAAACGGCCCGCGACCACGACACATTGTTCCGGGCTACCAAACCGGTCGTCGCCTGGGCCAACACCATTCTGGGCTATTTCTCGATTCCCTCCGTACCGGAACCGAACGATCCGCCCGGACAGCTCACCTACCTGTTCGCCACCAACCGGCAACTTCATCTGCGGGCACCTCACCACCACCGCTTTACGGGCAACCATATATTCGACTTTGTATGGCTGCGCATTGCCCAGATTTTGTATGGCCCCACCATCCTCGAAGGTGACCAGCCAAGCATGCAGACGCTGATCGAGAGGGTGATCGTCAGCCTCCGGGTCGAGCCCGAGTACCCCGAGTTTCAAGTGGGTCAATTACTCCACCTGTACGCCGTCTCGCCTCTCGTATTTGCCGATCCTGTCCATACCTGGCTGGATCAGGCCCTCCACAGCCTGCAGGCGGCCGCCTACGACTTCCTGCTCGTGCGGCGCCAGCAGGCCGATCCCACCCTCAATCCCCTGGGGCCTATCACCCCTCAGCCACAACACCCATAACGCTAATCAGCAAGGAGCACTACATGGATCTCGACAACACCGGCACCACGGACAACGGCCCAGGCAAGGACGCACCCCAGAACGGGTTGGAACAGCAAGCCCGGCCCGCCCTGAAACCCTGCGCCATCGTCGCCCAGCTCAACCGGGCATATCTGCGTGCCATCGTGCAGGCCTGGGAGGAACAGCAGCTGACGTTGATTGAGGCGCTTGGGCTGCCCATCCCCCTGGCACGGCGCCTGGCCACCTCCCCCGGCATCGTGCTGGATCGGCTCGGGCAATTCCGGTCGCCGGTTGCCCAGTTCGAGGGTGACGCCACCCAGATCGAGCGCCTGCTGGATCACCAGGTGAAACAGTTGGCGATCCAGAATCAGGTAGACGAGATGCTGCAACTGGGCGCCACCGTGTCCCTGGTCATGCAGTTAACCGGCTTTTCCGCCTATGAAGTCCAATCCCGTCTGGAAGCGTTGCAACTGGTAGGCAAAGGCCAGGGGGCACACCGCAGCACCTTACTGAGCATCGAGGAAATGAAAATCACCGATGCCGCCTGGAAACAGCACCGGCATCTGCCGCCCATGGAGCACTGGATCGCGGTGGCCCGCGCCACCGGTATCAGCATCCGCCGCCTGCACGCCAGCTACCGCAAATACGACATCCCCATGCCGGGCGAGCGGCCCATTCCCTTTGCCAGTGCTGCGCCCGCCAACCAGGACGACCCAAACAACAAAAACAATAAGCCGGATGCCGCACCGGCAGGAGCCACTGCATGACACCATCTGGCAATTCCCCGGCGCAGAGCCGGGGGCATGCCCTGAAACATCTGGTCAATAACCTCATCGCCAGCCTGCCCTCATCCCAACAGGGGGCAGGTGACGACCAGTTGGGACTGGTCTATCTCGGCACCGTCCATGACTCGATCCCCCGCCTGCTGATCCTCGATCAGGGACTCCGGCTGGAGGAACGCTGCGTCTGGCAGATCATGCGTATCTGCATCACCGATCCTGCCAGACCGGCCAGCCTGCTGACCCAACAGCAACTGGCCCACCACTGCTGTGTGGATCGCAAAACCCTGCGTCGCTATCTCTACGCCCTGCGGGCCAATCGCTGGATCACCCAGTGTGCCAAGATCCACGGACGCGGCATCATCTGGGCATTGCACGATGAGCCCCTGGCCCTGGCGGATACATTGCTGCTGGATCCGGACTACATGGCCTTTATTCAGGAGTGTGGCCGGAGTGACATCAAACGGCTGCGCGAAGTCGGCACAAGTGTCCTGCGAACGCTTCAGCAACACACGGCGAACGGACTGGACTACTGCCAGCCTGTTGCACCATTGGAGCAAATCGCCCGTCGCATGTCAGCCCTCCATGAAGCCAGTCCATCGCTCACGACAGAATCCAGGTCTAACCAAACCGTCGGCGATTCGTCTGTATACCTGGGGTTCTATGCCACCAGCCCACAAAACAGATCAAATATTGAACATGGGGCAAATTTACCCATAGGACAAACCAAAGTTATCCACAATGGGGCAAATTTCCCCACACCGGAAGAAAAATTTCCCCCTGCGGAAGAAAATTCTCCCCACACGGAAAATTTTTCCGCCTCGCGCGCGCCCGGTATTTACGCGCATGCGCGCGGTAGTATTAATTATTTAAATAATAAAAATATAAATAAAACTACTACTACAAAACATACAAACCAAGATTCCGCGCGCGAGGCTGCAGAAAACACCGACGCGCCGATCAGCCCCGCTGAAACCCGGCAAACACCGCAGCATCGTCAAACCCGGCCTCACTTCAAGCCACTGGAGGCCTATCCCGACTGGGTGGAACACCTGCGCTGGCCAGCGCAGATCAAGCCTGCAGAACGCAACCTGATGCTGCCTGCCCTGTGTTCCCATGACCAGGCCAATGCCCAGTACCTGCTGAATTACCTGATTGATCGCCTGCGGGCTGCTAACCGTGGCGAAGCGCCAGCGGTACCCAATCCCGTGGGTTACCTGTGCCAGATCGCAGCCCTGCATGCCAAGGGTGAACTGGCCGCCAGCTCCTGGGGTACCCGACATCCGCATCAAGCGAACCCCACCCAACCGAAACCCGAGGACAAGGCCGACGTCAAGCCGATGAGCCAGGAGGACAAAGACCTGGTCATCGAGCGCTTGGGCCAGCTCAAGCAGCAGATGGGGTGGCGGAAATGAGGCGAGGTAGCGTGTGCCAGCTGATGACAATGTCTTCACCCAAACCGGTAGAAACTGGCACCGATGGACTGATGACAATGTCTTCACCCAGAGATGATCACGAATTGGACACGTAACCGATTGGGGCATTTCGGTGGTGGAGGCTGAGGCAGTTTGTTTACCGTAGGCCCGGCATCACTGATCAACCGTCAATCACAGACTTTCACGAGGATTTTTTTATGGCGAAATCAGATAAGGACACTGCTGCCATGATTCGGCAGCGCGGCGGCGCCGAGGATCTTCCACGGCTTGCCGAGCAGGAACGGCCTGGGCCGGTGCAGCCCAAGGCGACCATCCGTTTGCATACGTTCATCGGGCATCAGTTGTTCTTTGGGCGTCAGGACACTCGGCCCGGTGGCGGGCGCGAACAGTGTTTTACATTGTTTGCCAGCAATCTCAATTCGTTGTGGACGTGTGCGATGGCGGATGACCCCTATGCCGATGCCCGTCTGATTCAGGTCGAGGAACAGATCGACCGGGTGAAGGTTCAGTTGAAGGAACTGATGGCGTTGATGGATGAGTTGCTGACGTCCATGGAGGATGCAGGTATCCGGGCGGAAGCGCAGTCCAGTGTGCGTCCGGTGGATGTGCCCATCGGCTTTCGGGCAGTGCATGCGGCAGTGGCCGTACAGCTTTTGGGCATGACGGATCGGGTGATCCTGAAAGCATTGGCGGCACGTCATTTCGGGTTGGTGACCGCGCAGGATTGGCAACGGATTCTGTCGCAGACGGTGACACCGATGCGGCACTTGTTCGAGTTATCACGTTTCCGGGCCAGTGGTGCCGCGCGGGATGATTTCGCTGCCAACAATGCACGGGCACGGGCGGCATTGGAGAAACTGGGCCAACTGCCTGCAGATATTCTTCAGGGGCTTCGCCGACCCAAGCTGGGGCCGAATCCCAGCCGGTCGCTGGTGTTTGCCGGTGACGATGCCAGTGCGGGAGACAGCGATGACTCGATGCTGGCCCAATCCCTGAAGGCGCTGAACCAGAAGTGGGTAGGCAGCGTAGGGCCGTCAGCGAGGGAAACTGTGGCAACGCCTATCCGGGTGAAGGAGTCTGAAGCAGCACCCGAGGCGAGGGAAACAGAGGCAGTCAAACCCACCAAGCGGGCAGGAGCAGGCGGTGAGTGAGGTGTCGAGTGAAATTGGCGGTCGCGCGGATGAGGTTGCCGGGGTTATGGAGGTTTCCGGGCCCTGTCGATCTGAAAGACAGAGTCACTTTTTTTGTCAGACCTTCCTCAGAAGACAGACCTACCTTTTAAAAGGCCTTTTAAGGGATAAGGGGGGCGATGGTGTAGCAGGGTGCAGAGAAACTGTCATTCGCCGCTGGTGGCTGGAGCAGGTGGAGTCGGCGGACTGGGTTGAGGCGCAATTCGAGGCACTGGTGCAGACTTATGAGACGCTGCTGGCGGAGCCCAGGGTGGCGAACCTGAAGCGGATGAAACCCCGCGGGAAGGCGCCCCAGTTGGTCTGGCGGATGCCGAATGAGGCAGGCAATCAGGTGGTAGTGGCGCTGTTCGATCGGGAGCGGGAGGATTGCCAAGCGATGCTGGAGCGGTTGCCGTCTCCGGTGCTGGCCGCGCTGCTGGAGGTGGAAGCCTGGCGCGTGACGCTGAATTATCTGGCGACACTGCAGCAGTGGGTGTCTTCGACCGGTCAGGAGTGCCTGGAGCAGCTGGATGGATTGGCCGCCTGGCGGGGGTTGGTCTCACATGAAACCAGGGGGTCGTTGGGGTCTTGGAACGAAGCTGAGGCAGCGTCATGATCGAGCAATGGCCGGTGCATGTGCAGATGATCGTAACCCGCCATGTTCGGATCGATAGGGATCTGGTGCAGCGACTGACAGCCGTATTTGCCGAGAAAGGCGTGTCGGAATCTTGAATCCGGAGACAACAAATTCCAGATCAAACCTTGATCCGATCGAAATTTTGGGTTGGAACAATTGGTGATTGATGCCAATCATGGATTGCGGTTTTAGGACAGATGGAGAGGCGAAAATGTTTTATGAGTACGTTAAAGGGAAGTGGCAGAGCGGGCTGGTTTCAATTGGCTTGCCAGCACTTGGCTATGGGAACCCTCTTATTTTTGAGGGTAGTGGTATGGCTGCTTTGGCTATCAGATTTCTCCGATTCCGCTGATCATTTTTTGAAACTCAAACCAATCTAGGCATTTCGCACGACAGCCCGTTGACGTTGTGGTCTAGTGATGCTGCGACATCGCACACAACTGATACTGGAGCTGCACATGACTGACATCCATGGCTTTGCCCGACTGGGCGAAAACCCCAAACTTAAATTTGTACCAGGGCGCAAGGACAACGAGGCGCGTGCCGTCGCAGAATTGCGTCTGTGCCTGCTCAACTTCCGCAAGCGCGGTGATGACTACGACGATCGCGGTTTGTGGGTCGATGGCAGTTTGTGGGACGAGCAGGCCGAACTGGTCGCCCGTCATCTGAAGAAAGGTGACAAAGTCTACATCGTCGGCGATTTGTCCGCTGGACATTGGGTTGACAAGGAAACCGGCGAAGCCCGTTCCAAGCCGGAGCTGCACATCAACACGGTGACGCTGGATCTGCGTTCATTGGAAAGTTTCCGCATGAAACCCCGTTCACCGAAATCCGACGCACAGGATCCGGACAGCGCGGTGGGTGCAGGCACGCCAAATCCAGAACTCGACAATGATATTCCCTTTGGCGAGCGCACGGGTACGGCACTTACCGAAAAAGCCGGTGTCGCCTGACCAACCCCAGAATAGCGAAAGCGGGAGAGCTTCATGAAACTCATGATCGTGGAATCGCCGGGGAAGGTGAAAAAAATCCAGTCCATGCTGGGTGACTGCTGGAAAGTCAAAGCCTCGGTGGGTCATGTCCGTGACCTGCCGGTGAATGAGCTGGCCATCGACATCGACAACGGATTCCGCCCGCAGTATGTGTTGACCGAACGGGGACGGGATGTCGTTCGCCAACTGCGCTCCCTGGCGGATCAGGCGGACGAGGTCTACCTGGCCACGGATCTGGATCGTGAAGGTGAGGCCATCGCTTGGCATTTGAAAGTCGCTCTGGGGTTGAAGCAGTACCAGCGCGTGACGTTCGCGGAAATCTCCAAGGCGGCTATCCAGCAGGCGTTGGCCACGCCTCGCCAACTGAATATGGATCTGGTGGCCGCGCAGGAAACACGGCGCGTGCTGGATCGGCTGGTGGGCTACCGGGTTTCACCGGTGGTGGGTAATGTGTTCAACCGTCGCGGTTTGTCCGCCGGGCGGGTGCAGACCCCGGCCCTGGGGCTGGTGGTGAAGCGGGAAATTGCCATACAAACGTTCGTCGTGACCGACTATTTCGATGTTTATCTGTTGTTTGGCGAGCAGGCTGGCAATCCCTTTCCCTGGTGTGCGAAATGGGATGCCTCACCCTTGCTGCCCGAAGGACAGACGCATTGGACAGACCGCGCCTTCGCTCAGCAAGTGGCTCAGGTTCAGACCGTCCAGGTGGCGCTCTACGAGGCGAAACCACAGAACCGGATGCCTTACCCGCCCCTGATCACATCGTCGCTGCAACAGGCTGCCAGTGTCGCACTGAAACTATCACCCGCAGATGCCATGAAACTGGCTCAGACCCTCTATGAGCAGGGCCTGATTACCTACATGCGGACTGACAATCCCAATCTGTCCGCTGACGCAGGTCAGCTTGCCAGAGGCTGGCTTAGTGCCAATGGCTTTGCCCAGGACATCAATCCCACCCCGCCGCGCTGGGCGTCAAAGGATGGTGCCCAGGAAGCCCATGAGGCGATCCGTCCTGTGGATTTTGCAATCCGTGATATTGGCTTGGCAGATTCCGATCGTGTCCGTCTGCAGGCCTTGTATGACCTGATCTGGACACGGGCGGTAGCGTCCCAGATGAAGCCTGCCGTGTACGATACGCAGGCGCTGGCGCTGCAGGCCTCGCTGCATGGGAAGAACCTGACGTTCACGGCCCGTGCCCGCGCCTTGCGCTATGCCGGTTGGATGAAACTGTTGCCAGAGTCAGACAACGAACCAGAGCAGGATAACGAGGATGAACGTGCCGCTGCAGGATTGCCGCAAAACCGGCAATTACCCGTTCTGGCACCGGGACAATCCATTCAGGCCTCGCGTGGAATGGTAGTGGCGTGCAAGACCAAGCCACCCAGTCGGTATACGGAGGCTTCCCTGGTGAAAGAACTGGAATCCCTCGGTATCGGTCGGCCTTCCACCTACGCGGCCATTCTCAAGGGATTGCTGGATCGGCAGTATCTGGAATTGCAGAAGCGCAAGCTGCATGCGACCCCGTTGGGGATGGCGCTGTATGATGTGGTGCAACCCTGTGCGTTTGCGGAAACGTCCTATACCGCCAACATCGAGGAACGACTCGATCAGATCGCCCAGCGCAAGGATCGCTTTCTGGTATTGGTGAGCACGGTCAACCAGCAGCTGGATAGTGAGATTGCCGCTCTCGCCCTGCAGAAACGGGAATTGCCACCGGACAGCACGCCGCCAGCGGCGACGATAACCCGAAAAAAGAAGGCCTCTAACAATAAGACAGGTGGCACACAAACAAATCCGAAAAATCCGAGGAATATGAAAAACACGAATTTTTCGGGCGGCCCGTATCACGATGGTGATCCCTGCCCGGTCTGCAAGGCAGGCAAGATTCGCTACAAGACCGTGCAATCCGGGAAAAACGCAGGCAAGCCCATGTACGGATGCACGGATCGCAACTGCCGGTTCTTTGCCTGGGCCGCTCAGGCCTCCTGATGGCACCTGCCCATTCTAAACATTCACCGAAAGGATTTTTATGCACGACACCGACCCCACCCAACGTCAGCGCGGTTCACTCAACCTGATGCGCTATCCTGGCCAGTCCATCCTGATTTATCCCAAAACCAGAGCGATGGCCGTTTCGGCACGGGATCTATTCGCCGAACCCATCGAAATCATCGTGGATTCAGTGGGGCCACGTGACGATGTGCATGCCCGTATTGTTGCGGACAAGCAACTGGTGGTCGTCCGTGACGAAATCTACCGCCGCAATGGAAACGCCTTTGCACCGGCCCCCGCCTTGCGGGAAGAAGCCTATCGACGGGCATTCGTCGATATCGCCAGGACAGTGCTGGACAACCAGCAGTTCGAAACTCTGTCGCGCCAGGCCTGGCAGCGCGCGATGGAGCCGAATCAGGCGGAGCTGATGGACTGATGGCACCCCGTAAGTCCCGTCGCACCGTCCACTGGCGCTGGGAGTACCGCCTGCGCCACCGACCGCACGTACTCCTGGTGGCGGAAGAGGAATCGGTTATCCAATTACGGCTGTTGCTGCAATCCCGGTGGCTGTGCAGCGTAGCGTCCGATCTGGAACTGGGATTGACCCTAGCAAGCCTCCTGTTGCCATCGCGGATTGTGATCGACGCGTCCGTGCGTCATGGCACCTTGCTGATCGAACGCCTTAAACGTCATCGTGACACTCATGCACTGCCCGTGCTCTGGCTGGCACGTGACGAAGCAGAGAATGCGCGAGGATGCGCTGCCGGTGCTCAGATCGGATTGGTAACGCCAGCGATCGGGTATGAGTTTGACGTGCGTCCAGTGCAGCAGGCTCTATTCGATATGAAACCGTCAGCACACAGCGAACAGCTATCACATTCATGACATTAATTGTAGAGCCATGCGTTATAACACCAATCTGCTGATTTTGTTGATCACGCGAAAAATCAGCATAAGCACATACCGCATGAGGCGTTCGATGATTGACTACAACACGCGAGTATACTAGTTTGAAAAAACCTGTACGGCCCATGGCCGTCCTTGATGAGGACTTGAGTCTGCAATCCTCGCGGCACATCGCCTGACTCCCTTTTCGCACGCTCTACCTTTCTGCTCAGTCACACCTCCTATCATCCACCTTGCGGGAAATGCCAAAACCCGCACGGGGATTTGCATGCTCCGCGTTTTCACTTCACCCGGAGATGCACATGCAAAACCGTATTGTTTTTCACACCCTCAAAGCGTCCTTGAGACAACCCGATGGCTATCAGGTACTGATGCTGACGTTGGCCCTGCTCAATGGTCTGGTTTTGATACTGATTCTGTTCAGCAGCGCACCCGGCATTCAGGCACTTTGGCTTATTCCCTCCATGGGAATACTGACCTGCCTGGTTGCAGCCGTGCTCGGCCCTTTAACCAACTACCTCTAGGAGTATCTGACATGAATACGTTTATGTTGTACGACGTGCGTTATCGCGTTGAAAAATCCACTGACCAGTACGCCGCGAATCGCGAACAGCCGATTCTGGATCTGGTAAGAGATGAAGACAACGCCAAGGCAGGCCGGATGACCCTCTGTATTCCGGAAGCGGTTTTAGCACCCGGCGAAACGATTCTCCGCGAACACTATGAAGATCTGATCAAGGAACTGGAAGAAGCCAACATTGTGATGTTTACCGGTCGATACGCACGTAGCGGATTCGCCCAATACCCTATCGTAAAGTGGATTCAACCTTAGTTCCGATATCGTTTTTTTCACTCGCCACCCTGATGGGAACATTCTCTTCCCTACGGGGTTGCGATGTTCCCTTTCACTACTATCAAGGAGAACATCATGTTCATTTCAATCATCAAAGACGTGTTTCCGCGCTACACCCATATCCTGGTATTGATTGTCGCCTTCGTTCTGTTCAAGCCGGAGCTGATCAAGATCTACCAAGGAAATGATGAGATGTACCTGAAAGCAATTTTTGCTGTCTGCGTGCTGGTCGAAGCGATTTTGATTCTGATGGAACTGCACGCCACCAAGCTGCAGGAATCCAAGCAATCAGACCCTATGCAACAGGGAACACAGTACGGTGAAGATGTTTGGTAAATGCCAGATAGGAGCGCTGTCCACAAAGATGACATTCTGATTCACGCCGATTTCGTCTATTTCATTGCCGTTCAATACTTTCAAACCACCCACTTGCGGGCGAACCACCACCCGTAAGGGCTGGTATTTCGCCTTGCGGACTTTCATTACCCAGGAGAAATACCATGACTACTCAAACTACCTCTCACGCTCAACCCAAAGCCTACAACCTGCACACTGTTGGAATGGGATTCGTGAACCGCTTGCGGTTTGTGAAACCCGAAGGCAAAGGCAAAGGTTATTGGTGTGTTTCCATCGGTGCACTCTATGGCGTTGAAGACGAAAATGGACGGAGTGAATCGTCACTTTTCGATCTGAACGTCGTCGGTAAGGCAGCGAAGGAATCCGTACAAGCGTTGCAGGCCGCATTCAACGAAGGTAAAAAAATCTTCGTCGAATTCAAGGCCGGTGATAGCCGCGCGGAACACTTTCAGTACAAGAAGGGCCAACGCGCCGGACAATGGGGTTCCTGTATCAAAGGAACTCTGCTGCAACTGCGCAAGGCCTGGGTCAACGGTGAACTGGTGATCGATACCAGCCAGCAGCCGGATCAGGACGAGGTATCTGACGAGTCCAGCGACGATGCATCCGGTACCCACCAGGCCCCCGCTGCAGAGTCCGTGGCATCTGAAGCGACTTCCCCCGCTGACCAGCCACTGTCCTGGCAGGAACGGCTCAAAGCCCGCCCTGAACGGATTGTGCTTCAAAAAAACGATCCGGAGGCGATGGATAAAATCTGGGCCATCAACACCACCGGCTGTTATCAATCCATCCCGGCAGGCCGCGACGATTGTGTTGCGTTTGCGCTGATTAAACCCAGTGCCAACGCTGCCTGATCGAACCACCCTGGAACCCCGCCGTCACACGCGGGGTTTTCTTTTTACACGAGGACAACCGCATGCTACTGCGATCTATCAACCGACCCAACCAACCCTCCGTTGTGAACACACTGCCCGATCCGGAACGGCCGGAACCCACCACGGCCCCCCGCTACAAGGTGACTCTGCGAGATTCACAGGGACAGGAGTGGAGTTTCACTGAATCGTATCGGACAGATGCTGAATACGAAGCGCTTTTGATGGAAGGGTGTGGTTATACCCTGATCAGTATTTCAGAGGTCTGTCATTCCACAGCCAGGCCTGCCTGATTACAAAACAACCCAATCAGGCAACGATGTAGAAAATAGGTTATCATTACGTCATCTGTCGTGGCCTTGCTCACCCAGATGAATGTGACCTGAGCCTGTGATCACGTCTCCTGCTTCTGGCTGGAGGGCTTCTTACCCACTTGATGACGTTCGTGTTACATACGAGACACGACCTCAAAAAACGTCAGATAGATGGGTGTTATGCCTGTCACCTCCGGTGGCGCTTTGATACCACAGCGATACCAGGATTTATTCTGGTCGCTGTGGTTTCCCCACTCCTTTTTAGCCAGTCGTCGAGGCGCTGGTTGAAGTGCTTGGTTCAGGCGCTTCAACCAGCGCCTTGCGCTGCCTTCAAACACATCGCCTCCACGGGCGGACGACAAAATACGTGGGCCTTTTGTGCGGGCAACCGTGCACGGGTATGACGTGATCAGGCGCTATCAGGATCACACGCCGGAGACAGGTAATGGCACAACCGACTTTCCGCTGCGCGCCACTGTAAGACACGCCCGCCCTCTCAACGGCGGGTTTTCTTTTGTCTGACGGCGCTTATAATCCAAATGCGTTTGAATGCATCAATAAACGGTAAAGCGTTATATGAAAAAGCTCACCCTCTCCCGCAGCATACAGCCCGCCAAAACCGAAGCGGCAAGAATCGCAATGCGCAGATGATGACGCCCGAGCAGGCGGCAGAAGAAGAACGCCGTTTTCAGGGGCAGAAGATCCTGGCCAGTGATGTCGACTTCACTCTGGTCAGCAATGAATCCGTGGCACCGGTAATCTGCCCACCAGTGCCCATTGGGCGCCACAAATCCCTGCAATTGAAGAGCCTTACCGTACAGCGGCTGGACATGCTGGCGCGCCTGGTGGACCTGGAACGCACCATCTGTGACGCACCGCTGCTGAACAAGTTTGGCTTATTGCCCGCCGAATACTGGCAGGCCGTAAGAAAGGTGGTCGATGGCTGGCGCTACGTCCTCACGCATGCCCATTCACGGAAGCCCATCGGGACACCGAAGAACTATCAGCCTAAGAACGATCCGCTTAGCTTTTATGAGCCGCAGTCATTGGCGATTCATCAGTACGACAAGGGGGTAGCGATACCCATACAGAACTGGTTTTTTTCCCAAGACAAGCCCAACCAGAGCGACAAGGCCTCCGGTAGCAAAATGTCCGACCAAGAGGTATCCCAGGAAGATACCGAATCGACCCACCATCCAAAACAATAGCGACGTATTGTCGTAAAGCCACGAAGCCACCGGCATCGAACCAGGACTTATAAACGCTGCCTTCAAAGCCAGATACACGCTGATCATGTAGCCGACCAGCGAGAGCAAAATCCCCCAGCGGAGATATTCGATTTTCTGCCCATCCTCGGGTAATGAGGCCTTGTCACGAACCTGCGCAATGATTCCAAAACTGACAATCCGATCGGGTCGCATCAGGCTTTCAGCAACGCAATCCGGCAACAGCTCAGAGTTCCGCTTCAGCAACGCATCGATGTCAATCGATCCAAAGCGTATCTCCATATTATTAGCCATGAATATTAATCCTGTTTGCAAGTTTCCATGCCTCCATTAGGCCGCCATTTCCATGTTCTGCTATCTTTTCGACAAAACTGCGTTGATTACTATGACATTGATGTGACGGTTCAGATCGACAACATCGTCCTGACACTCATTGGCAACACAGCGATAACCGAAATACGAAGCACCACAAAGCACGATCGGAAATATCATCACCCTTACCGTATCGACAAATCCTAAAGCATCGAACATTGATTCCCACGGCAACCGACTTTCCAGTGCGCTATGGACATCCATAAATATGCCTATACAACCCCACAAAAACGCCAAATATAGAGGCCACGAAAACAGCCTGACATAAGCGAAGAACCGAATGGCGGATAGGTAGTTTGTCATCATACGTGTTGATCACTCATTAGGTTAGGAGGTTGAAACATGCGAGATTTCGATGGCATATCAGGATCGCTGGATTGCGTGTGCTATATCGGCACACGCTACACGATACTCTTCACGTTTGCCCCAGACCTCCGACAGCGCAATGCAGAGATGAACCTCAAGGGACGTAATCTCTCTTTCCTGTTTGATGGTCGTCAGGAAAAGACCAACGCCAGTCCCAAGCATGCCGGGATCACGGACAATCTCCGCCAGCTTGATGATCTCGCCTGGCTTGGCGGGTTGCAACAAGCCAACTCCTCCTTCATCACTGCCATCACTGCCATCACTGCCATCACTGCAACGTTCCAGCGCAAGCCCGTTGAATTCAAGTCCCGCCTTTTTCCACGCATCACAAACTGCCTGATTAAGCCGCTCCATTTGTACCGACAACAAAACAAAGCTCAAACCAAATAATGTTATCGTCGCAAGCAGAGGAGCCAGCCCTATGTCGAGGTATCCAGTCATGAGAATACCAATCCAAGCAACCAATAAGACCACCGAAAGCAGAGTCGCGATCACCAAATTTCGCCTATGCCTGGCGGAAATCAAATCTACCTCTGCCTGCAACTCGCGGAGTTCCACTTGGGTTAATGGCTGAGCCATAACATCGCGTTTTGCCGCCTCATTAATCTCACGGATGATCAGTCCATCGCATTGGTATTCAAATTCATTCATGATGCCTCCCGAAACTACAAGCTCAGTATCAACCTTTGTTCCTCGCGCCGCTCAGCCTAGACTGGGCAGCGCGTGATTACCGCCTTATTGCACCTGCGCGATATTGGCCGACTTTTCCCGCATCCACTTTTCCAGATCGTTGATCTGGGAATTGGACATGCTACCGTTGGCAATACTGAAACGTACCCAGACCTTGTGGTATTCACCGATGCCTCCGGCACGCTTCATCTCAAAGCCGCTGTCAAAGCCATGGCCCTGCTTGATTGGCGTTTCCACCAACGTCACCTTCTGCAGCGTCGCAAGGTTACGCGCCACGGTCTTTTTCAATGTATCTTCCACTGTGATGACCAGGGGCCCAGACGCCGAATCCACCATCTGCGCTGTCCCATTGATGTAGTTCTTGAAGGCTTGCTCGTTATCGACATTCACCACCACATCCTTGGCAATGGCTGTCAGCTCGCCCCGCTCCATGTTCCAGAAGCCCACGTCATACAGTTCTTCCTGGGCCGAGGGCAGGAATCCCAGCAGCTTGTGAACACCCCGGTGTTGAATGACGCGGATATGGCGGCCGTAGGCAAAATCCGTCGTGATGCCAAAGGAAGTCGCCTTGAATCCCACCGGCAGCGCCGTGGTGACCGGCGCCTTGCCTGCCTCAAAGTAGGTGATCACGGAATTGTCTTCCCGCATCAGCACCACCCCTCGGGAGGTCAGCGAATACACATCTGCCTGTATGGGTGTGGGATCATCACCGAAGCGCCACAGATGACGGAAGCCGTTCGTGGCCAACGAGGCAATTTTTTGGGGCTGCTGGCCGGGCGCCCGCACATCCAGCAATTTCAGGTCGTAGTGCGATAGCTTATCGGGCGTTTCTTCGACCCGATCATTGCGTACCAGATAAGTGATGTAACCGGTATTGGACATCAACGACCAATGGGTGATGCTGCCCTCGGGATCGACCAGGCGTTTTCCATTGACCAACAGTTGCGAGGTGTTTTGGGTTTTGGCCCAACTACCTGACGTGTCGTTTCCGGTAATCGCACTCAGCCCGAACAGCTTGTCCGCCTTGGGCTGGCTGATTTCCACCGGGATAAAGGCGGCCGGTGTAAAAGGCTGGGCAGTGCCCGCATCGATCGGATCGACGCTGGGCTGTAGTAGTTCGTCCGGTGTTGCCTTGGCGTCCAGCACTTTGAAATCCATCGGTGGCAGCACAGTGCCGCAGCCGCCGATGGACAGTGAGGCGACCAGCACAACGCCTGTCAGTGATTTGCGGAAATCGAAAGGTGTTGTCTTCATGTACTCATCCTTGTGGTGTGTTGATGTTGAATAATGTCCAATTACCTAACCGTTTGACGGACATGGCTGGCATGTTCGGCGTCCCAGTCAAAGCGCTGCTGGCGTTGCAAGTCCGCGCAGCGAGGATTCAACCAGACGCATTCTGTACGAAGCGACGTGCCACGGCCAGATGAAATGCGTGACTGGGTACGGTGCTTTTCCCATCCGCTCAAATAGTCATCGTACAAGTCGGTTTCGTATCCCGACACGATGACGAAGCCATCCAGCGCAAGCAGAACGTTCAGTAGTTCCTCATGTTCGGCATCGCTCATTTCGTGGCGGTAATAGTGGTGCCCCAGGGTGACCCTGGTATCGAGCACATAGGGCGGATCGATGTAATGCAGCGTGTCCACATGGTCATACTGTCGGATACACGCCAACGCAGGTCTGTTCTCAATCAGCACGCCCTGGAGTCGCTGACAAAAGCGGGCGATCAGATCCGGGTACTCTGCCCAGAGATGAGACGCCGTACCGTAGGTACGTTGCATATCACTTCTGAAGCCCGTGCTGCCCTTGGTGCTGCCACTGGAGCCAAACCCCATGGCAACCCTCACAAGGGTACGCCTGGCACGCTCAACGGGCTCCAGGCTCGGTTCATAGGCCAGCTCAAATTCCCGGCGCGCGTAGGGTGTGAGCGTTAGCAGGCGCGTGAGTATCTCGCTGGTAGTCCTGTCCTGCAGAACGCGGAACACATTAACGATATCGTCGTCCAGATCGTTATAGACCTCAGCATACGTGCGCGGCTTCTGCATCAGAACACCGGCTGCCCCACCATAAGGTTCAACGTAGGTCTGATGCGGGGGAAAGAAACTCAGAATCCAGGGGGCCAGACGAAACTTGGCACCATGGTAACGCATGACCGGCCTATCGACAGTTTCAAGCAGAGTCGTTTTCATGTGTAGGCAAACTCAATACGAGTAATGACGGTGGTCGATGTGCAGCCTCGATGGGTTGAACAAAAGAAATCCACAAAATTTTGGGGCCACCGGTAAACCGGGTGATCACCAAAGCCTTCCCGCGCACATTCCAACATGCCGTACGCCAGATCCTGCAATAAGAGGCCAAGCGATTCCTGCCGGACGGATACCACGACCAGTGGAGCACGAATGGCTTGGACGACTTCGCCCTTCTTCAACCCCATGCATTTATGAACTGGCCGGATATGATCACCTGGCTTCAGTTGCAACCAGCCCAACCGGCGAGTCACCGTTTTGGTGCCGTCCAGAATTTGCTGCGTGGTGAGTGCGAAACTCATGTTTTTCATACGTGACTTCCTTGTGGCTTATCTTCGGTGATTCTTCAGTCGCGTTCGAGCAAAGCAGGCCCGCCAGCCGTCGTCATGCCCGCATGAATCTTTGCTTGTTGCCCATCTAAAAATCCGTCCTTGCCAGCGATCAGGCCAATCTGGTCATCCAGCGCCGATTTACGTGGCGTTGAGATATGAATCTTTTCAATCTGCAGGTGTTGACGCAGGCGGTCACGGTGCTTTTCATGCGTGGCGGGAGAAAGCGCCGCCGAGAATTGCTCTACAATTCGATAGCAACCATGCACCCAGCCTTCAGCATACCCCTTGCCCAATCGAACCTTTACAGAACGATCCAGCCATGGACGTTCAATGGCTATTGCAGCCATAAAATCCCTTTTGTTCATTTCCAATTGCCGAAGGAGAACTTCCAGCGCGTATTTCGCCACGGCAGGACCTGGGGCAGCCCCCACGAAAACCGGCCGACCACCACGAAGGAACTGGGAGCTGCCAAACGCCCTTGCCACTACCAAATACAGATTGGCTTTCCATTTGGGAGGCCTGGAATATCCTTGACCAACCTCTTCAACCTCGATTCTGCTCAGTTCAATGTCTTCCATGGTCACTTGATACATGTCCATCAGGGCCTTTGCCTGACGCAATGCAGCGGCGGCCTCATGCTGGTTACTGGACGCAGAAAGTGCCAGGCATTTCTGTATCTTTCGCATCACGCGATCAATCTCGACGTTGGTCATTTACATGCTCCCTGTCATTGGCTCTTCACTCGCTCGGTATCACCGGATATTCCATACAAACATAACGTTCGTAGATCGAGATGCCCGTCTTTCCGGGCTATCCATGCGCTCACAAAACACAAGGAAGCACGAACAACACAGAAGTTCTTCCGGTTTCGGGAACCATATTGCCGTGCTGTTGTGAGAGGCCCACCTATGAACATAGTGGTCTTGCGCGCACTGCTGGTGTTGCTGATGCCACCGCCGGCTGGGCTTTCATTGAATTCCGCCAACATAGTCATCGCAGCCAAAAATTTCGCGCGAAATGATTCAATCCCTTTCGTGGTCTTTTCTTGATCGAATCAGAGACCGGATTCGATCAATGCTCGGGTGGTTCTGGCCGCTTTAGGTAGGCCACCACTGACTTCCAGATAGAGGCGATGGGCGTCCGTTTTCACGTCACAGGGCACTTCATAGCCGCCTGCTTCCACATCGCGAATAAACGCATAAGCCATTTCTTTTCCCGCATGTTCTTCATCGCACCCGTGACGCTGTAGCCAAAACAAATATTCCTCGTAGAGCCCCTGGGACATCAGTGTGGTGATTGGAATGGTCAGCATGGCAATCCTCCTGGTGTTGGCGATCCGCGCTGGTTAAGGGGATCGAACATGAGTATATGCCTGCCCCCTTTATGAAGGCACATATATAACTAGAATATTAACTCTATATTTATGTACATAGTTAGTTTTATGGTTATATGGATTGACTCATAACAGGATTCGGGATTAGATGAAGTCACCAGCCAGCCATCCAAGGGGGATTCATGGCCAAAATCGGGTTTTGGACTGATCAGGAAGCGGACGAAATTCCAGAGAACGTGAAACGGAAGTTGAAATCTGCAGGTTGTAGTAAAGTGATTCACGGAAATGCGGGCGATCTGTCGAAACTCGTGGATACTCTCCAGTCCGGCGACTCAATCACGGTTGCTTCACTGACCGATCTGGACATCAAGCCTGCCGAACTGATCGAATTACTGGAAAAGATAAACCGTGCAGGTATCACGCTGTCTTGTCTGGATCTGGATGGGTTATCGCTTCCCGCCGATAAGACCGGGGAACTGGTGCTGCGATGGGTATCGGCCCTGGAGGGATTGCGCTCTGTCTCCCGCTCACGGGCCGTCAAGACCGGCATCGCACGAGCCCCCTCGCGCCGCAAGTTGACGGACAAAGCGGCATTTCTGGCGGATGCCAAGCGGATGAGCCAGGTGAAACTGGCCAAGCACTACGGAATCAGCATTACAACAGCGCGCAAGTATTTAGCGGAATGGGAAGAGTGATCTGAATATTCTGATAAGCGGTGCCCGCAGAAGTCCCCCACCCGACAGGACGTCAGGTGGGGGTATTTTCAAGCTGCGATCAGTTGTTTTGCCAACGCGACCTCGATGGAATCGTCTTCCTGGTTGAGAATATCCAACCCGGATTCCGGCATCTCACCTGAGGTGCTTTGACTCACGGCGATCTTCTTGGCCATCAACTGCAGGCACTGAATCTGTGCCGTCCCTTGATAACCCAGAAAAATCACCCTGACCGCCCACTTCTGCCCGATCCGCCAGGAGCGGCGAGCAGCTTGCTGCAAGGTGTAAACGTTGTAACCTGTCTGCAAAAACACAATGGTCGGAAAGTCCAGCAAGTCGAGCCCGGTCTTGACCAGTTCAGGATTGGTGATGAGCACATCGCATCCCCGCTCCACCTGATCAATGATCCAGTCTTCCCGCTTGTCCGTGGGTACCGTGGCTTTCAACACTGACGCCTGAAAGCCCTCGCGAGCCAGCAGTGTCTTGAGCCGGGTGGTGGTATCCCGCGTGCCGCTATAGACGGTATAGATCAGCACCTTCCTCCCTTGCGCATGCTCGTTTCGACAGATGTCTATCAGGGCCTGCTCTTTGGGAGTCGGTTCACCATCGCCGAACAGTGCTGCATTGAAGTGCAACACGTTACGACGATCACGCGGGTGCGTGATTTGCTCAGGCCGGAAACAACACTCTGGCCAAGCCAGCAGCGCATTGAGCACTACACCCATCAGGGTATGATCCCCGGCGCGCAAGGCCTTCTTGAGCATGTCTGACAACGTGGTTTGCATATCCCGGTAGATACGTCCCATTTCATCCGTCATCGCCACCTCATGAAAAATTTCATCATAAGATGGCAGGACGTTCTGCCCGATGTCCTTTAGTTTCAGGAACACCGTAAAAGGCAGGATGTAACGGGCAATACCTTTGGGGCCAAACCCGGGTGCCTTGGAAGTCCGCACGGTAATGCGTTTTCCCTTGGCCGTGCGATGATCGCCACCTTCGGTTTCTTTATAGATGTCCTTGAGTACGCCATGTTCGCGCATCCAGGCCATCGATGCCGATCCCAAGGTGCCGCGACTGTTATAACGATAACCATCTTCCAGCATGCGGCGCGTTAAAATACGCCACAGCAGGAAAAACAGATCATCGGCATAACCCGCCATCAACGTTCCCGTCAACAACAGCGTCTTGCGCACCTGGGTCGTCAATACCGCCATGGCCATACCCTGGGCACTATCGCCGGATTTATACTCGTGCCCTTCGTCCACCACCAGCACATCGAACGCGTTCTTCGGTAAATACCGCTTCACGAATTCTGTTGCCTGATAGTGACCGTCGCCAAAGCTCAACTCCATATTGGCAAGCGCCCGCTCCATCCGTTTGGCCTGTCGATCTGAAAAAACCAGATTGCCGTCATCGTCCATCAGGTTGATGAATGAGTACAGGTTGTCCGACAACATATCGGCCAACGAGTCCTCCCCAAACAGATTGATCAGGCGATTGGCGGTTTTCGGGCCGATAGTCGGTAGTTGCTGCACAGTATCCAGCACCAGCTCCCGCCGACTCCGTTGCGCTTTGGGGCGCATCAGTGTCCACAGCCTTGCACCGCATTCCGGACAGCCAATACGCCGATCAAAAAAAGTCATATCCTTCGTCGTGGCATACCGACCGCTTTCATCAATCACAATGGGTGCTGCACAATCCGGACAGCAGGCATAGGTCTCTTTGGAGAGCACTTTCCGGCTGTTCGGGTTGTTGCCGTCCTCCGCATCCATGGAATAGCGATGACGTACACCGTGCGCGACACGCCAATGGAAGCCCATCCGCATGCGCACACGCCCCAGAATGAAAAACTCCGGACCTCTGACCGTTACCGCCAGAGATTCCCGCAGCTTCAACAGCTTGGCCAGGGTATCCGGGCCATTGAGCACCCAAACCACCGCGCCCGGCACCGTATCCAGGATCTCCCGCCGCCACTTGTAGACCAGGTGCGGTGGTGACAGAACCAGCATGCGCCGGTAACCCGCCTGATGCAGCAAAACCGAGATGCAAATGGCCATCATGGTCTTGCCCGTGCCCATATCGCAGTTCAACACACAGGCCTGTTCATTGCGATCGACCAGCAAGGTGGTCGCCGCATGAACCGTATCACGCTGCGCGTCGAATGGCTGACGCTTGAGTCCGTCCAGGGCAAGATCACGTACCGCTGGCCGTTGCCCCTGGTACACCGGTGGTAACTCCCGCTCCACCGCCTGAAGCAGATCATCACCGAAATCGGCAATAAACTGATGCAGGGATAGTTTGGGTGTCTGACATTCTTCTGAAGCAGGCTCTACCAACAGATCGTGATGGGTTTCGCCGAATACGGATTGAATGGCTGTAGCAGTCATGGTTTTCTCCTTTTGAAAAAAAAGAAACCCCGACAGCAACAGCACACCCCAACGGGATGTACTGATCCCGCCAGGGTGGTTGATTGAAATAGGGAACGATGAACTAAATAACGTTACTGAGACCGATTTGACGAGTACGCACCAGATCCTCGATGCAAAGCTCGACATTATCGTCACCCAGATGAACACCTAGAGCGCCCATGCGGTAACCCGCGACCTGGGAAATCCAGCCCCGGTACCGAAATGCTGCCAGCACCGGTTCCCGCCATTGTGGCAGTAACGGGACATGGCAGGTTTCCATCACCAAGGGCCAGACATCGGGAATATCCGGTTGGTCATCCCGAACCCTGAACAATGCCCAGGCCTCTCGGCTGACACGATCCGGTTGCTGCAACGATCGCGCGAAAACGAACAACTGAATTAACTCGCCGAAAACACTGCCCGCTGCCCTGCCCTGCTGTTTGTCCAGCAGTTTCGGGTTCGGGACGACCACTTTCATTGCATGCCCATCCCCCTTGGCAGTAAAGCTACGAATGCCATCAGGATGATCCGGCAGCGTCAACCGGGCCAACAGCTCGGTTATGTCCGTATCACGTCCCCACACCGACAGGAACAGCAGTTCGCCATCCTGGGTGGTGAGCAGACCGTCGCAGAACACCGATGAACTGAAATCCAGATTCAACATGTTAATACCTCACTCAATATGGATGATACGGCCAAAGCTGGAACTGCCCGGAGTGAAGTCAATTCCACGAATCAACGGCACAAACTTATCCGTCGCGATTCGTGTTACGGTCACACTCCCCGTTTCTTCGTTGAACTCAGTCTCCCGGCGGATGCTCTTGGCTTTGAAGGTATCACCTTTTACCAAGAGCGTTCGGCCGGATTTTCCCGTCACTACACCCGAGACTTGCCCTGCAGCCAACATCAACGCCAGGTGCCATTCAGACAGCTTGCGTAAAGGTTGGCGTGCCGTATCGGTACGAGTGCGAAAGAGTGTATCGAAGCGCCCCCACAACACTGGAGCGGCCACGATTTCCGCTTCCAGTTGCTTGACATCGAGTTTGATGGTGCTGAAATCAATCTCCGGTGATCCTGCGCTGGCGGGTACCTCATAAGGCGCCCTGCTCCAGATCTCCGGCAATTGACAGTGTGTGTTGAAACCATCGACCCATTGACCCTCCGTATTGCAGTAGAGGTTCTTCTGGGCCTGTGTCAGCTGCAGTACCACGCGCTTATCTGGCTCAACAGCACGAGACCGTTTAATACCCAGAATCACGGTCTGGCGAAACTGTTGCTCCGGAGCGGCGTGAAGAGAAATATCCCGGCAATACTTTGAAATCCAGCCAGAGAACTCTTCATCCAACACGGTATACGGCACAATGAGCACCAGGACCCCACCGGGTTGCAGCAGGTGGATACAGCGCTGGAAAAACTCCTTCTCCAGGCGCTTGCGTCCACCACTTCGATGGGTCATTGATCGTTCGGAGTCGCTGACCAGATCACCGTAGGGTGGATTCAGCCAGAGCAACGACATAGAGCGCAGGCTGACCTTGCAATCATTGAGATCGGCATGAATGCACCGATTCAACAACTGCTTTGCATGCCAGGCACGCTCTTCGTCATACTCTATTCCGTAGGACGTAACCGATGCCCCCAGGCCTGTCAGATAGTGCTGTGCTTCTGCCAGCGCAACACCTTCACCGCAACAGGGATCACAGAGACGAATCGGTTGTTCCGACTGCGGTACCAGAGCTGATAACACCCGCTGCAAGGTATCTTCATCCGTGGGAAAATAGCCGTTCTTGATAAAATTGCGTGCGATGCGTGAGAACATTAATGCCATGAGATTGCTCCGTGTGAATAAAAGAGACCAGCGACGGAGCACCACCTGACGGTAGTGAACCGCCGATGGCGTAAGGGGATGAAAGAGCTAACGCTAACCGGCCACAAACAGAACCGGGCTATGATAGAGATCCAGATACCAGACCATGCCATTGCGGATATGCAATACAGGACCATTCTCGATAATCAGGTAGCTGTTGCCATCCTGAAACTCAATCCCGCAGGCCTCCGAATCAAACAGTTTGAACCAGGTCAACGGCCCAAAAACGGGATCATTATCCTGTGGGCGATCCGGTCGCTCTGAGAGATCTTCCCTGCCACCGGTCAGGCGCAAGTACATCTTTCCGGCTTCAAGTGTCTCAATGTCGCAACGGTATCCATCAAGAAAGGTGTGGCTCATAGAACCGTAACCTCTTCTTTTTGGTTGTCGTTGCTACTCTGCTTGACCCAGGACTGACTTGTCGCTTTGAACAGGTAACCTTGGGACTTCAGATACTGTGTCCTTTTGCGGTGGTTTTCCGCATCGGAGCGTATCGTCGTCGGATCCAGCGTTACCGTTTGAGCTAACGGCCACAACTCGCCAAACAGTTCCGCCAGCGCCGCATCAGGTGAACCTTGCGGTACCTGAGGTTTGTCACTGACAGGTGCGGTTTCTCTCGGTTCTGCATTGGGTTGCGTCACCGGTTTAGCGCGGTTGGATTGATCCTGTTTTGGCGCCACAGCATCCTGTGAGGGATTAACCGATGGCAATACAGGTGAGTCTAATGAGGTTGGAACAGGAGATGGTGTAGCTTCCAGCGGATCCATTTCCGTCAGACCCACATCCGTATCGAGTTCCTCAGGTTCGTCTGTGTGAATGATGTACTCCTTCACGACGGCCCGGATTTCCACGATAAAGCAATTGGTTTTGGACATGTACCCGTGCGGAAATATGCGATCAACGAGGAATCGTCCAGCATACTTTCCGGTTTCATACTGGTCGAGGTGTGGATCCTTGAGATTGAGAACCCCCACTTCCGTTTCCAGTTTGCCAACGGAAAATTCACCGTGGATCCCGGAAATGCGCTGAACCGCAAGGGTGCCTTCTAGCATGATTGACATTGTGTACTCCTGTGAACGCAAGTAAAACCGGAGACGCAATGACCCCATAGGGAATTGGCATCCCCTGGTGGGTAGGTTGGAAAAGTGAATGTGGTTAAAGAAAGAGGGTCGTACGATAGCGAACCGGGCCGGAAGGGCGCGCCACATTGCAGGTTCAAGTGCGGCTGATCATGTGCTGTCAGACAGGACAGCGCTGTTTGCCGAATAACTATAACCAGTTCTTGCGCAAAGCGTCAAATGGTGGTTGGTTGGTTATAAAAAAAGGGCCACTATGGCCACTGCTGTCCCACAGTTTGACAGTCATGAGACCAACCTCATTTGAGGTTGGTCTTTTTGATTGGGTGGCGGGCTCGGGTTAAAGATCTCCGACAGACCCGTTTTCTCAAAAAAACTAAGCTGTAACACCCGCAACACCCGCTGTATCGTCCAGCCATTTTTCGCGCTATGGCGTGCAATCGCCACCAGCAGATAGACAATCAAGGCAATCCATAGCTGAGTACAACACCGCATTGCGTGATGTACCGACAAATGGCCGCAATCGTTTGTGCTGGTTAGCGCCAAATCGTAATTGTGGAACCATGGGTAGCGGATTCTCCAGGCTTATCTTCATTGACGCTAGTGTGGCAGGGCTTGCGAGTATCCTCGAAAGTGCTGTACGCTTTGTTTCATTTATAGCTAGGAGGTGAATGATGAAGAAGTCGGTGGTGGCTGCAGCGATAACCCTGCTGCCGGCGATTACAGTTGCAGAAACCGTGGATCAGTATCGCAGCTAAGGGCTTGAAGCACGAGAAACGTTCCGTTATTACATGGCCGGGGTCATTGTTGGAACCCAGATCAGCGGAACGTATACGGGTGCGATGTTGAACTGCGCCCCGCAGAAGGTCGGCGCAATGGAATTGACCGACCAGCTGCTATCGATTGCGGATACCTTGGCCATGAGTGCTAAGAATAACGACGTCCCAATCGAAATGCTGGTTATTAACTACCTTAATGAACGGTACCCATGTGATAAAAAACCGGCTCACTGAGCCGCAGATTGCTGACAAATCCCTAGCCTATTGGTCACTGCGAGTCATCCACCTCAATCTGTTTGAGCGGATAAGCCTCAAAGCTATACTGGTCCCTGGACCACCACATCAGAAAAAGGAACGAGCCTCAAATGAGGCTCGCTATTAGATTCAACCTGTGGAACAGCAGTGCCACTAAGGGCCCACGTTGGTGTCATTGTGATTCATCTCTTTTAAATCAAACTATTTTCTGCAAAAGAATACGTTTCACTAGTTGTTACGATGATGTGATCCAGCAGCCGAACATCACAGTAGCGAAGCGCCAGCGCCAAGTCTTTGGTCAGGCGCCGATCCGCCATACTAGGCTCTGCAATGCCACTGGGATGGTTGTGAGCCACGATCGCGGCCGCAGCGTTCAATTCCAGCGCCTTTTGCAGAACGACCCTGGGATGTACCTGCGCAGAATCAATGGTGCCCTGAAAGTGTTTGACCATGCCCAACATCCGATTTCGAATGTCGAGATAGATCACCACAAAAACTTCGTGCCGTTCGTTACCGATAAAGGTTCTTAGAATGCGCTTGGCATCATTAGGCGATGACAACCCATCTTGCCGCTGCCCGCGCCTCGCCATCAGCAAGCATGCCAGATCGACAATGATATTCACCTGAGCATCCGTTAGTGAATCCAGATCAAGCGCATCATTGGCTGCTGCCCAGATCAGGTCGGTTGAAGTGGTTAATCCATCAAGGTTCATGATTTGTTGTGCTCCATAAAATGAAAAAAGCCACTGCTCGTTAGAGTCAGTGGCCTGGTTTCAAGCTAATGAAAGAGTGGGAATTATTCGGTCTACCAGTTGATCAACATCAAGCAAAGCCGCTATTGGAGAGGTAAGGCTTGCCACCAGTAATCGATGGCGCTCCCCATCGAAACGGCGGATCTTGATCTGAATATCCTTATGCAATCCCGACTGAAAGATCTGGATCGATCCTTTAGCCAGCTCCAGCGTGATATGACCTGGCTCCGATAGTTCGCCCATGTGCGATCGAATGGAATAACTACCGACTGGTAAACCCAGCTTTCGCGCGAGTATTCGCAAAGCCATTCGGCTGTCGCGATGAAAGCGATATTTTACTTCTGGTACGGCAAACTGAAAGCTCCGTTGCGATACTGTTTCAACATAACGTTTCAGCGCCAGATTCTCGACGCCTGAACGGGTAATGGAAGGATAGGTTGTGGCGGGCAATGACATTGTGTTTCTCCATGATAGTGAGGAAGAAACACGTCCCCTGGGGAGACGCAATTTCTCCCGTAGAGGTTGAGTGATGTTATTTACATGCGCTCAATGGTAATGCGCGATCGCGCGAAACCGGCAAGCACCTGGCTAACAATGACAAGATAAAAAGCACCGACCTGGAATCGGGATACAACCTCTCCACCATTACGAACAGCATCATCGTTTTGGTGGCGAACGTTACCCGACGCCATACCCCAATCACCACGCTGATGGCGATCGAGGAAATCCAGCAGCGGGAACTGAGGTGACAGTCCGAGGGCATAATCGGTTACCTGGCTTTCCAGAACGCGAAAGATCAGGTTGGATGACATAACGTGTTCTCCTTGACGCTATTAGGAGACACACGTCCGCCCTGTGGGAGATACGTGTCTCCCAAGGGGGGTTGAGTTGTGAAAGTCGGATCAGTACTCGCCAGGCAACAGCAGCGTAGTAACACTGCGATCGCATTCGGTAATGATCCAGAGTTCCAATTGAGGATTGATCTGATAGGACGAAAACAGGCGATCTCCGTGCTTGAGCGCGGCGTCATTGGCACACCGAACATCTTCACTGAGATCACCCCAATCGCCATGCTGATGACGTTGGAAATAGGGCAACGGGTCCAGCATGCCCTGTTCGATCAGTTTGCTGATTCCACGGGTCATGACCAGCTTGCCACGCTGGAACAGTGGAAAAGATAGTTTTTGGGCAGATGACATAGGTGTTCTCCTTGATTGAATTTAAATCGAGGAGAAACACTTTCCCACTCGGGAGAATGATTTCTCCCTGGAAGGGTTGATGGATAGAATGGATCTGTGAATTAAAAGCGAACCGGGCCGGTGATACTGGCCTTGTCACATCGCAGGTTCAGGTGTGACTGTTGGGCTGCCTGACAGGCAGTTTCGACTGAAGAATGCTATCAATCGGACCAATTGACAGTCAAATAGAACCGCCAGGATGATCAAGCCGGCCCACTGGCTTCACCAAAGGCACCTGCAGGTAGTTTCCAATCCGACACTATCACCGGTTCGCCGAACGAGGCTGACATCGCCGACGCGACAAGCTCTTGCGGTATTGCATCATAGGGAACGCCCCGATCAGCCATGCCATGTACGCTGTGTTTCCTGTTGATCGTATAGCCGAACTGCTCTTCGTATTTTGCAATCCGTGAAAATCGGTCAGGCGCGATTTTTTGCACACTGGCCCACTGATTAGCTGATCCGAAAATGCAGGTCATGCAGCTTAAGCGCCCAAATCCCAATCGGTAGGCTGGGTGGGGATTCACCTTATGACGGCCAATAATGTCCCAGACTTCATGCTCAGACCATGCATGCACCGGTCTGAAATGATCGACGTGTCGTTTGAGCTTACCGGATCGCCGGTCATTGCGATGCGGCTCAAACACTGCATAACGGGCTCTTGATGCGCTCTCCTGGGCTCGCTCTCCCGTTATGAACAACGTCCTGGATTGGTTGAATCTGGATTGATGATTCAACGCCTTGGAGGCAACGTCGATCTTCAGATAAGCACTACACCACCGGGTTGACAGTGACGCGCTTACCTGGGGAAACCTGAGCCGGGTAGAACGAGAACCTCCCGTACCGGCAATTCTGACAACACCGTCGGGGGATTCAAACCAAACCGGCATTGTCAACGCATCCGAACGCAGCATTTCGGTTTCGAAGCCACCCTCCTTCCAGGAATAATAGATCGGGATACCAAACGCATTGGCCACTTGTCGGCAATAGTCCTCCGTCACAGGCCAATCCATCAGCGCATTGGCTGACCCGAATCCGTCAACACAATGATGCCACAGCTCAATGCATCGTGGCGAGACGCCCTGTTCCAGCAGCAACAACAGACAGGCCAAACTGTCTTTTCCACCGGAAAACGCAACGACAATCCGCTCATATTTATCTATCTCGTTCCAGCAGAAATCGCACTGTCTATCCGCTTCCGTTAGTGCTTCAAGCTGATATTTTTCAAAACTATCCATGGTGTGTCTCCTAAAAGAGGAAGACACACCGCTCCCGTCAGGGAGGGTATGCCTCCCGACGAGGGAAAGAATTTAGATGTCGAAAATCAGCCGTGACGATCTACACACATCCATCGCAAGATGTGTGTAGATCGCTACAGATCAGGCTGCTACATCGACCTGGTGGGGTGATATACGGGCGACTGACACAAGATGCCGAGCCAGCGCCTGCGCGATTGCAACAAACACGGGATAAATAACGCTTTGCCCCAATACTTCGTGGGCAGTTGTAGTACTCAAACCGTGAACAACAGACTCTGGGATACCTTTCAGACGCGCATGCTCGCCGGGCGTGAACAACCTGGAGAGCGAACCATCAGTCGGGTGTTTCAGAAATGGCTCTGTCGATCGGGCCTTGTTATACGACCTGCCGATGGTGCCGCATCTTTGGTCTTCCGGAGACAATAGCTGTCGCCGAAATCCCTTTCCCGCCTGCTGATCTTTCAGTTCTTTTTCAGCCAAGTACTCGTACGGCTTCCAGGCGTCCGCATCAGCAGACACCTGATCGAGTACATCGCCAATCGTTCCCGGTTTCGTGCAGACAGGCTGAACTGAATCTAGATCAAAATCGGAAGACAGCCCTTTCGACAACGCAACCAGCACCCATCGGTTTCTATCTTCCAATGCACCGAAAGCGTTTCCACCAAACACCCGTTCCTGTAGCCGATAACCCAGCGTGTTGAGAACCGATCGAATGACCGAAGCAGAAGCGGTGTTGGAGTAAGCGGGAACATTTTCGATGATGATGAATGCCGGGTTAACTTTTTGCACAAAAAGCAGACACCAGAAAAAGCAGGCGCCCGCACTCGCATGATCTTCAGCAAAGGCCAACTTCAGCTTACTGCGACCGCTGGGGGATGCCCCAGTGCAAGGGATTCCCGCACAAACACCGTCCAGACGAGGCGTGTTATCTGACAGCTGGAGATATTGAACGCCTGACTCCATCGGAATGGATTCGCCATCCCATAGCTCCGGGTTGTTTGCAATGGAAGAATCCAGATACTGACCTTCTATTTCGACGGCAATACTGATGTGCGAGTTGATACCCGCGTCAGCAAACCCGTGATGAATAGCCTTATCCAGTACGCCACCACCATGAAACAAGGAACCGATTGAAAGTGGCGTGTTAGCGCGAAGCTTGTTGGTAATCCGCACTTCGCGATCCCTACGATCAAGGCAGTGATAGTGGGCACTGATGACAATACAACCGGGTCGCACCAATACCCGTATACGCTCTACCCCATTGAACAGGGCATCCAGTGTACGGCTGGTTATATCGATGATGGGTGTATCACGCCCATGTCGATGGCGCCGAGAGATCTGGTGGCGTCCGTCTTCGCAAACGCTCAGGATCAGGCAACCATTTTCTTCGCTGATGGTGTAACGCAGACCTGGCACAAAACCCTCGCGCAAAATCTTCTGACCTTCCAGCCAGATGCGTGAACCGCGCCGGTGCTGCTGTACTGTGGTGTTGATCAACGTTGGCATTATTGCTTCTCCATTGTGAGTTGAAACTGGAGAAATACGACGCCCGGCAGGGAGAGGTGTTTCTCCCGCAGGGGTGATTGAAAAAAGGATGATGAAAGCGAACCGGGCCGGAAGACCCTGCCATATTTCAGTTAAGGCAATGACAAATGAAAGGCCCTCTCTAGAGGAGAAGGCCCCTAGAGCGGGTGGTTTATCAAGTCAATAGAGAGTGAAAATTCTGTGTAGGGTTATTCAGATGTTCTGGATGAAACGCACAGGAATGGCCCAGGTGCGGCTACGCTGGCGCTTGGGCTTTGCTGTGCGGGCATACCAGTGGCCGCAGCAATCGTGGCAGTGCTGACATTCCGTCGCAAACAACTCGTCTGCGCACTCCCAGATAGAGGCCAGATTCATGCTGCGAGGAAAAGTTACATAGACAAACCGGGTAAAAGCGGTTCCTTCGCGATTCCAGTCAATGCAGCGCGATGATGCTACGATTTTGACGCGATAGCGCGGCGTCTGCTCTCGACCGAAGTAGACATATTGACGGTAAGCCATTGAATGTTCTCCCGTAAGAAAAAAACAAAAACAGGAGAAGCACGATGCCCGGACGGGAACGTGAAATCTCCCGCAGGGGTTGGATGAGAAGTGTAGCTGGACGTGCAAAGCGAAACCGGGCCGATGGTACCGGCCTTGCCACATTACAGGTTTCAGGTGTGGCGTGGTCTGGATGCTGCCAGGCAGGACAGCGCTGTGAGCCTTGATATAACGCGATTTCTGGCCAGTAGGCATTAACCGGAAGAATCATTCTAGCTACGCAGCATCACAAAACGACCTGACATTGCTAGAATAACCCTTCGTTTTCAGTTCAGGGCAAGGAGCGCACCGCCATGCGGCGATACTATATTTCAGATGACCAGGGCAATATTCGATTCACCCGACTAGGCCAGCGTGTACTGAAGCCGATATTTTCCAACCACGGCATCATCCTAAGCCAACTGAAAACCCGCCGAGCTTATGTATTGGCGCGCTTGCGGGTACGGCCCTATTTTCTGAATGAAAAATGGTTGTCCGGAGAGTGTGGTTCAAACCAAAGCAATCCCGAAACACGGATCATGCTGGATATGGTATTGGGCAAGCATTCGCTGGACGAAGCCAAGCGAATGCTCACCAAACACCAAAACAGATCACTTTTCTCGTTGGTTGTTGATAACAGCCGCTAACTCGCGACGCGCCCGAATCTCCTGATACAGATTACGCTTGATAAAGCGCAAGTCTGACAGGGCTCCCGGTTCCTTAATACGTCCCCGCATTGCCAGAAGTTGTACTTCTGTTGTCTGCAGTTCCTGATCGGTCGCCGTCTTGAGCCAGCGTTTGAAAGCAAACTTTTCGTCCTGATCCATAGCGTTCTCCTTGATGATGGGTAAAAAACCAAGGAGAGTGCCCCAAGGGGTGATCCCCTTGGGAGGTAGGTTGAAAATGAAAATTTATTGATCTGTCACCAGGTCGCCGTTGCAAACCTGACCATGACTTATTAAATACTGATTGCCTGAATCGACTTCTATCACGAACCAGCTTCTACGTGACAAGCTGGGCGTTGTCAGTTAGCCCCACTCAGTAGACTGCCCTTTCTTTCGAAACATCCTAACCAGATAGAGTTCATATCAGAGATGCTGCCATCTCGGCGCCGCAACCAGGCTCCAGTTGATGCCGACAATACTTGTTTGAACTACTAGTAGCCCGTGTAAAAGTGCGTAGGTGATACTACATACCCAATCGACCCATCGCGGGATTTCCAGCCCATGTGATTCGCCTGTTTACAAATGAAAACGGGAGACACATGAGCCCGGCAGCGAGAGGTGGTTCTCCCATTGGGGTGAGTGAAAACGTTTGAGGCAGTTTTGTGAAAGTGAACCAGACCAGTTGGCCTTGCCACATTGCAGGTTCAGGTGTGGCTTGGGGGGGCGTTGCCATATAGGCAACGAGATACGCCTTAGTAGATTAGCTGTGGTGATAGACCAGCGTCAAGCGACGCTGAGCATTTTACGTAGTATATTTGCGTAGTTGTTTTACGTAGTATATAAATGTAGTTGTTTTACGTAGTATATTGATCAAGACAACCCGCGCAAAAGGAGATTCGCTTTGATTACCAATGGTGTGCCTTGTTATACCGTTTTGAATAATAAGGGTGGGGTTGGAAAGACAACCTTGGCATCACTGAGTGCAGAGTACGCCTGTATCAACCATCGAAAACGGGTGTTGTTGTTAGATTGGGATGGTCAAATGAACCTGACTAAATCTTATGTAGGAGTTGAAACTGTTCCTGGGTGGGGGCGTCTTCCGGTACCTAATCCCATTGTGGCTGCAATGGCTGCTGAAGATCCTTCTGCACTAGAAATCTACAATCTGCGCTCTACCATCACGGACATCTTTGAGGCCAATAAATGCGTGATGCCCTACCCTACCCGCTTCTGCTATGGCGATCCAGATGACGTTGCGTCACCCCGCATTGATATCGTGGCAGGTAACTACATGGGCATTAAATATCTGCTGGAATCCAGTCCAACAGAAATGAAGAACTCGCCCTACCACCGATTGGCTGAAATTGGCTCAGATCAAATAATTCAACATCTAGTCGATTTCGTTTCTGATCCATCACTAGCAGAACAGTACGACCTGGTTATCATTGACACAGGTCCGTCCGATAGCCCGCTGTTCAATGCTGCACTGAATGCCGCGACGCATGTTTTTTGCCCCTACATCCCAGAAAGCAAATCAGTCAGCGGTATCGAGGCATTAATCGATGCCGTGAAAACAGCTATGCAAAATCGTGTGATTTACAAATATCGACCGGAGAAACTTCAGTTACTTGGGATAGCCCCAAACATAGTGGACTCTCGCAGTGCTGATCATATTCAGTGCATCGCCAGGGCGATGGAGGATGCGGGATCATTTCACTTGGATGAAGGCATCTGGTTGCGCCGTCTTACGGCCTACCGCACCCTAACCGACGATGTCGAGCGTCGTCCAAAACCCTATTCCATTTTTCACGAGAAGCCATCCAACCCGGCACGTCGAGATGCCGAGGTATTTTTTGAGTGTTTGTACAATGGAATCTTCTCGCCGGAGGTAGCATGACGACTATCAGCAGAATGGAACAAAACAAAAGTAAATTGGCTGCAGCAAAGGCGAAATTGAAAGACCAACAACCCCAAACGTCCGATGCAATGCCTCCTATCAAGCGCGCGCTTGCAGAGATTTCAGCCGTTGAAGGTCTCCTACCGGCTTTCATGCATGTTGATGTTACCCAGATCGATCACCTGTTTAACCCCCGCGACATCCCCTGCACGCTTCATGAAATCAGGGCGATAGCGTGGCCAAGCCTGGATATCCCGGATGATGCAGTGCGGGATGCATTGTTGTCGGCACTGGATAGCTGTCGGCAGGAGTGGTGGAATCTGGCAAAGCGAGAAGGTCGGCAGGACGAAATCATTCTCTTCTTTGAGGAGATCCATAGCCTTGCCCTGATGCTACGGGAAGACCAAATACACAATATCGTGCTGAATAGGGTTAGACCTCAAGACAATCGATTTGTTCTACTGGCAGGTGAGCGCCGTGTGATCGCGGCGCTGTACAGTCGAGGGCTGATTCCTGTGCTGATGGCAAAGGTCTACACAGGACTCTCCCCTCTTCAGTGCCGGAAAGTCACCGACCAAGAAAACACTGGAAAAGCGCTAAAGCCCCATGAAACTGTTGCAGCCAAACTTGCCATCTGGGAGGAACTGGGTGACGACAAGGATGAACTTGAGGTTAAAGACCTTGCCCGTATCTGGCACGTGGCCATAGGAACCGCATCTGTGCTGCGAAGGCTGTTCAACCATCCCCTTCAAGCTTCTTATCTTGAAACCATTCGAAAGGAAAAATTGGGGTGGCGTGAAATCAACGCAGTAGTAAGCGGCAGGGTTGCCCACCTAGAGGATACAACCGCCAGCATGGAAGCTGTTTTAAAAGAAGAGTCCGGCTTTGACCCCGGTATTAGTATCGCCGCAGAGGCGGGGAACCAGCAGGACGCCCATGATGTAATCTCAGCTAATCCATCCGCTCACCGACCGGTTTCAACCGTTGAAACAGACCCCAAAGATACCCCTGCTACTCAGTCTGCGGCGTCTGTGAGAAAACAATTGAAAGAGGCTGCTAGCAATGAAGCTAAGGCCGCCAGGTTGGGCCTTAGCATTCGGAAGAACACAGACCTGACGGTTATCAAAGGTGTTTTGAGCACCCTTGCAGAATCCAATAGATTACCGAAACGACTCAGCAAAGCATTGCGATCAGTTGATTACGAGAGCCGCGATGCTGTGTTGGATGCCTGGTGCGAGCTCGCAGATGTCTTCAAGGAATTGGATTGATGCGTAAAGGGCTGTCTCTTAGAAAGCATAATGCAGCATTGTCGCTCCGGCTTAAGCCTGAAATTTGGAAAGCAGTATCTGCGGCTATGGTACAAAAACAATACAATCTCAAGTCGAGAAGTCGCTGGGTCTCAGAAGCCATAGAGGAGCTATTTGAATCCTGGCGGGACATGCCTATGCCTGAGGTAATAGACACGCTCAAGTTACATCCTCCGTTGGTTGCCAACATTCTTCCTGTACGGGTCAAAATGTCGCCCAGCTGCTCCCGCCAGCTTCAACTTTTTGGAGAAATGACTGTATCAACAGGCTGTGAGTTTTCTGACTTTCGCACTCGGGTAGCTTGTATTGCTATACGACAGGCACTGAAGCTTCAAGGCATCAACTACCGAGACTATGTTGAAGGTGTTCCCGTTTCAACCGTTGAAACGGGAACAAAGTAGTATCTTTTCACGATCCCTTCTCCGTTGTTACATCCAGTAAGTAATTGTATTTCATGGGAATATGCATCTCATGAAATACAATGCTAGAATTGTTCTGTCTCACATGAGACAGAACTGCTGGAGCATGACAATGATTGAGCGCAGACTGGTTAGTACGCAACTGATCAACTTGAGCTTTTCCAAGCCTGACCGACGGCTGGTCGCCTACTTGACTCAGATGATCCAGCAATTAGGTGGTCCCCAAGGAACTGTCCTGCTTTACCCGAGAAAGAGCGACATGGATCGCTACAGGCCAGCTACGAATGTAGAAGTTGTGCATGCAGCAGTGCTGGCAGGCGAAGTGTCAGTTTGGGCTTTGATTGGTGAATGGCCTTCATCAATGCCAGATCTACTTCCGCTGGGTTCCATTTTAGAAACAGTCGCTGTTACACCTTCCCATCAATCCAGTTCGGAACAGTCTTCACCTACTGATCTTAACCCGTTACAACGGGCAGACTATTTCGCTGAACAGATCCGAGTCCATGGTTCTCAGGAGAAAGCCGCCTATCAGTTGGGCATCAAGCGATCCGTTATCAATAATACAGTTCAACTGCTGAAACTCAGGCCTGAAGTGCAGAATGCCCTCATTAACCGGGATATTTCAGAATCTGTTGCCAGAACAATTGCACTGACAGATGCGAAGCACCAATTACGGATGCTTCACTGGTATGAAACATCCAATCCAAAACCGACGATCAGGGAGCTGGAACAGGCTATTCGGTTTATTGGAGATGGAGCAGGGGACTTTCGTGTAGGGAAGGTACTAAGCCAACAGTACGCTGATGAGCTCAGCAATCATTATGGTTGCGAGATCCGATTTCGAAGTACAGGTAGGGGAGGGTGGTGCAAGATTCTTGTCAGCGATTTAGATTCAGAATTGATTGCTCAAATCGTAGATAGTGCCCAACTTCATCACAAACCGAAGGTGACCAAAAAAAGGTGGGGAGTGGAGCTTACTTTCAAATACCGCGATGCGAATGATTTGATGGCGCTATTACCCAATCGATGATTGCGCGTTTCAACCGTTGAAACGCGCGTTAACCAACCATTAACCCGATGGCAACCCTGCCGCACGACGTGCATCAGCAAGATACCGGGCAACTGCCGCTGGACCTGTATCGCCATTATAAGGGTGGTTTTGATCCCTGGAGATTCTGAGTTTCCACTGTCTACGCCGCCGTTGCTTACCAGGTGGAATGATCGTCTCAAAAATGTACCCGTGTAGATTGGCTGCGAGCCCACCGGATTCATCATCCGACGGTTTCCAATGAGGATTCTCAGCTTTAAATACCTTTTCCATCTGTTGAAAAACTAGCTTCTGGTTATCCTGAAGGGGTTGAAGTTCTGTCGCGATATCGCCCCAGCTGGCTTCAAAAGGTCGATCCCGGGTTTTACCAATTACCCTTTGGGCCAGGTAAACCAACAATCGTGCAACCACTCGTTCCTCCTCCAGCAAACTTGGCGGTTGCTTGTGGAGTTGCCCTAATGCATCGTCCAGGCATTCCTGGAAAACTAAAGGGTGAAAGGATACCCGGTAGAATCTGTAAAGTCGGCCACTGCGGTCGTAGATAAGATCCCGGTCATCGATTGATGTGGGGTTAACAGGTTCTTGCGAGCTCTTGTCTTCAAGTGCCAGTGCTTGTTGATCGGCAGACCATACAATTTCATCCCGCACAGGCTCCAAAAGTGAAAGGAAATACTGGTCAATTCTATCATTGTGAAGTTGATGCAGTGTTCCTTCGCGTTCGTCCTTGAAAAACTCCGGTATGCCTTCTCCCCTGAGCAAGTTCAATGCTTTGGCGGCGGCACCTGAAGGGTCAAAGTGAATCTCGAACGTATTGTAGCGAAGCTGGTAGAGGCGTTTTGCCTGAACGACAATGTTTCCAGAGCTGGGACGGAGCTTCATGCTTCTGCAGACTTCCCGCATATCCAGTAACCACTCGTTCTTGATGTCGTGGGGTTGAAGGTGCGGATTGAGCATCCTGTATTTGATTAGGTGCTCTTTGAACATAGTAAGCAGAGCCTGTTGTAATCGATCTTCTGTGCCATCCATGGGCGGTATTCCAGACGCTACACGCTGGGTCACAAAAACGGTTTCCTTGTAACCTGGTAACACAATGGGGATTTTTTTCCCCAAGTGGGTGGGATCGGCTGAACAACGTCTGAGGATGACGTGATTTATTTTGCGTGAGTACGCATGTTTGTGATCATCGGAACCTTCCAGCAATAAATGGGGCTCGTCAGGAACGATTGTTCGACCGTTGAACGCGGTTTGGGGACGATTCAGAGTGGCTTCTCTTGCAACCAGCTTTTCAGACTGTATTAGCTTTGCAAGGTCTTCCAATTGGAAAACAACGGCATTCCGTGTTTTTGGTCTAGGTATCTCATATCGATTGAAAATGCCAAGATCATGCAAGTGTAGTACTCGCAGCTTAATGGTGGCAGGTGCCAAGGGTTTGTTATTGGCATTCAAATAGGCTTGTATTTTACTTTGGTCGGTACGCCGTTCAGGATTTGAAGCAGCCAACGAAACAATACCCAACAGAAAATATCTTTCGTCTTCCGTTAGCCCTGGAATGTTTCTCATTAAAGCAAGCTGCTCAAGTCGAGGTTCCGGTACCTCGTAGATCTGTCCGCTCCATGGCCAATCAGTTGTCATCTTGATTTCCTTGTTTCTCCTGAAGAATGGACGTACAGATTCTCATCTATTAACCATTGAGACGTTTATGTGCTCTGAAAGCAACCATATAAACGTATAGCATCTAGCTGGCTAACTAGCAAGACGTTTTAATTCCAGAACGACAACTAACAATATATACAGCAGCCAGTTGGACGTTTTGGTTTCGAAAATATAACTAAGGTATGTCGCTTAAATCATTGAACATATTAGGTTTTCTGTACTGGCTATAAACGTTTCGATGCCATAAATATAACTAACACAAGTGAATGAAAAGATATTGCTGTAAAAACGTTATATATATTATTGATTACTAATGATTTTTAGGTGATTTCCTAGCTGTTCAGTAGAGTTTCAACGGTTGAAACGGAGGTACGGTATCTGTGGATAACTGTGTAATTATTGATAGTTGAATATTGATAATTGGGGGCCTAATTTATCCTTTATAATCAGAAAGATAGAGCATCTTTTGTATTGGTTACGTCCTTTTCTGGCTCGGTTGCGTCTCTATTCATCTTGGTTATGTCTAAATTCAGGTTGGTTACGTTGTCCTTTGGATTGGTTACGTCCGCCCCAAATTGCATGTATCGCGGGTTTTGGCTTGGTTGCGTTGGTTTCGGATCAGTTGCGTTTCGTGATTACTGCAAAATCACGGTTATCTCTGAAAAAGCTGTTTGGCATAGTTACGTTTGTGGATAACTACCGACTCATAAGACTTGTTTCTTCGGCGGGTGTTTCCAATGAGATCTTGGAAGTTGTGTGCGTGTGCGCGTGTTGTAACATTTGGTGGAGGTGGAATACTACAAGATCCTCCTGTATCTGCTCACCAAGCTGCAGCTCGAAGGGGTGAATTCGACCCGTAGAAGACAGTCGATCTACTCCACCACTATGGACACTCCAAGCTGATTGCGGACATCTGTGACAATCGAATCATATGCGCCATTTTACCGATAGCGGTCATTCGCAATTATTCGTTCCTACGACGAGACAAGAGGGAGGTTGCTCCCTCTTGTGACTATCACCAGCTTAGTGACGCTCCCGTTTGATACTCCGTCACCCGCGTTTCAAAGAAATTCTTCTCTTTGCGCATGCTCGCTTGTTCATCCAGCCAATCCAGTTTGTTGGTGGCGCCGGGGAATGGCTCCGGCAACTGCAATTGCTTGGCGCGACGATTGGCAACAAAGCGGAACTGGCCGATATGATCTTCGGCGCTGTAACCTAGGATCGGTTCTTTCAGCAGATAGTGGGCGTAGGCTCCTTCAGCCGCTTCGGATTCTTCGAACAACGCTTGCACCGCTTTCGGGTCCAGTCTCAGTGATTCTTCCTGCAACAACTGGCGAACCACACGCAGACCAAATGCACAATGCTGCACTTCATCGCGCAGAATGTATTGCAGCTGCTCGCCGGTACCGGTCATCAAACCGCGCCGCTGCAGTGCAAAGATGGGGCTGAAGCCGTTGTAGAACCAGCAGCCTTCAAAAATCGCGGCGAAGAACAGATACGACATGGCGAACTGTTCCAAATCATCGCGGTTATCCAGATTCAGATCCGAACGCAGCACACTGCTCAGCCGTGCATTCGCCAGGCGGATTTTGCCATGAATTTCCGGCACCACCCGATAACGGTTGTAGATTTCGCTTTGATCCAGGCCGATGGTTTCGATGCAGTGCTGGTAGGTCCAGGTGTGTAAGGCTTCTTCGTACACCTGGCGGGCCTGATAGATCTGCAATTCCGGCGCGCTCATTTTTTCCATCACCGCCAGCCCGATATTGCGCATGGCCAGAATATCCGAGGTGGTCAGATAGGCCAGCACGTTGGTATAAACGTGGCGCTCCTCGGTGGTGAGGCGGTGATGAAAATCATGAATGTCGCGGGACATGTTGATGTCCAGCGGCGTCCAGTGATTCTTGTTGGCGTTGAGAAAAAATTCCCAGCCCCAGGGATATTTGAATGGCGCCAACTGGTTGATATCGGTTTTGGCGTTGACGATGCGTTTGTCCTCGGGATTGATCGGCGGCAGGGACGCAATATCCTGTTCCGCCAGCAGCGTCTTTTTTTCTGGTGCCACGGGTGGCGGCACAACCATTTCTGCTGTTTTCAGCGCAGGTGCGATGCCGCCGGTATTAAACAAACTGCGAGTGGCGGCAGGTACCGCCACTGCAAATGGATCATCCCAACCATTCAGTGAAGAATCAGCTTTATTCATTATTGGCAGGCCTCGCAATCCGGGTTGTCGATGGAGCAGAATTTCACGTCTTCAACGTTGCTTTCATTCAACGTGCTGCTTTCTCGATCGCTGTTCTTTTCCGCATGAGTGGCACCCAGGGAACGCAAGTAATAGGTGGTTTTCAACCCGCGGGACCACGCCAGCTTGTACAGATTGTCCAGCTTTTTACCGGAGGGCTCCGCCAGATACAGGTTCAGACTCTGACCCTGATCAATCCACTTTTGACGGCGTGCTGCCGCTTCCACCAGCCAGCGCGGATCGATTTCAAACGCAGTGGCGAAGATCTGTTTTAGCTCTTCCGGCACGCGCTCGATCGCATTCAGCGAGCCGTCGAAATATTTCAGATCACTGATCATCACCGAATCCCACAAGCCGCGCTGTTTCAGTGCCTGCACCAGCCAGGGATTAATCACCGCAAATTCGCCGGACAGATTCGATTTTACAAACAGGTTTTGATAATTGGGCTCGATGGATTGCGACACGCCGATAATGTTGGAAATGGTGGCGGTGGGGGCAATGGCCATCACGTTGGAATTGCGCATGCCGTGTTGCTGCACCAGTTGTCGCACCGGTTGCCAGTCCAGATGAACCTGGGTGTCGAAGGTACAGAAATTGCCGCCACGCTGCTCCGCCAGCAATTGCAGCGAGTCGATGGGCAGCATGCCCTGATCCCACAATGATCCGTGGTAGCTCGGATAGCGGCCCCGCTCTTGCGCCAGCAATGCCGAGGCGCGAATGGCGTAGTAGCTGATCAGTTCCATGGATTGATCGGCAAAGTGCACGGCATCGGCACTGGCGTAAGGAATTTCCAGCACATGCAGCGCATCCTGAAAGCCCATCAAACCCAAGCCCACCGGGCGATGTTGCAGATTCGCATTGCGGGCTTTTTCTACCGCGTAGTAATTAATGTCGATCACGTTGTCGAGCATGCGGACGGCAGTGGTGATAGTGCGTTCCAGCCGCGCCTGATCCAGTGTGCCATTGTGCACGTGCTGCACCAGATTCACCGATCCCAGGTTGCACACCGCGATTTCGTTGTCGTTGGTGTTCAGCGTGATTTCGGTACACAGGTTGGAGGAGTGCACCACACCCACATGCTGCTGGGGCGAACGCAGGTTGCAGGGATCTTTAAAGGTGATCCAGGGATGGCCTGTTTCGAACAGCATGGTGAGCATTTTGCGCCACAACTGGGTGGCCGGCACTGAGCGATACAATGAAATCTCGCCCGCTTTCGCTAGCGCTTCGTAATGGGTGTAGCGCTCTTCAAACGCCATGCCAAAAAGGTCGTGCAGATCTGGCACATCGCTGGGGGAAAACAGCGTCCACTCCTGTTCGTTGATCACCCGCTTCATAAACAGATCGGGAATCCAGTTGGCGGTGTTCATGTCGTGGGTGCGGCGGCGTTCATCGCCGGTGTTTTTTCGCAGCTCCAGAAATTCTTCGATATCCAGATGCCAGCTTTCCAGATAGGCGCACACGGCGCCTTTGCGTTTGCCACCTTGATTCACCGCCACGGCAGTGTCGTTCACCACTTTCAGAAACGGCACAACGCCTTGCGACTCACCATTGGTGCCTTTGATATGGGCGCCCAATGCACGCACCGGTGTCCAGTCATTGCCCAGGCCGCCGGCCCACTTCGACAGCAGTGCATTTTCCTTCACTGCGTTGTAAATGCCATCGAGATCATCGGGCACTGTGGTGAGATAGCAGGAGGAAAGCTGTGAGCGCAACGTGCCCGCATTGAATAGCGTTGGCGTCGAGGCCATGTAATCAAAACGGGACAGCACATCATAGAATTCAATCGCCCGTGCGTTGGGATCGTCCTCCCGCAAGGCAAGGCCCATGGCCACCCGCATAAAAAAGGTTTGCGGCAACTCCAGTCGTGTTTTTTGAGTATGCAAAAAATAACGGTCGTAGAGGGTTTGCAGGCCCAGATAGGTGAACTGGCGATCCCGCTCCGGTTGCAATGCGGCCGCCAGTCGATCCAGATCGAATAGCTGTTCCAGCTCTGGCGTCAGCAATTCATGTTCGATGCCGGCTTGCAATGCGATGCGAAAAATATCGCCGTAACATTCACCTTCGTAATGTGTCGGCACAATGTTGTTGAGTTGCAGGCCGTTCACCACTTCGCCCCACAGTTTGTGCAGCAGCAGTTGCGCGCACACATTGGAATAGCCGGGATCGGTTTCAATCAGCGGGCGGGCGGCCATGATCAACGCGGTGGACACATCGTCGGCCTTCATGCCGTTGAACAACGCCTTGCGACTGTTTTGCAGCAGCAGATCCACATCCACATCGGCAATACCCGAGCAGGCCCAGCGCACAATGTCACCCACCTGGGCCAGATCCAGCACGCTGCGGTTGCCCTGGCTGTCCACCACCTCGATGCCATCCACCGGCTGGGCAGGCTGTTCACTCTGGCGCTTTTGGTGCTGGGCTTCGCGATACAACACATAGGCGCGGGCGATTTTCTGAAAGCCGTGGCGCATCAAACCCAGTTCTGCCAGATCCTGAATATCTTCGATATGCACGCTGCCGCCATCGGGCAGGCGACGTTGAATACGCTGGGCAATATCCTGGGAAATGGCGTCCACCGCGCCACGCACCCGGGCCGATCCGGAGGCTTGCTGGCCTTCCACCGCGAGAAACGCCTTGGTCAGAGCGATGGCAATTTTGCTGGCATCGAACGGCACGGCCTGACCGGTGCGCTTGACGACAAACAGCGGTTGACGAACATTCGAAGCGATAAACTGGCGATTGGATGATGGTGCCGGGAAAGGGGTATTCATGGTGGCCTGTCCTTGTTCTGGCTCGCGAGAAACCAGTCCGGCGTACAGGTGCAGGGCGTGACAATGCGGCAAGGAATCCCGCCAACACATGAGATCCCGCCAACGACAGTCAGCTCCATTGTCCCATTACGCGAGGACTGAAGTGATCTCTGGCAGGTCTTCGGACTCGGAAGCACGTACCCTTATTTCAGCTAAAACGTATTCTGCTAAAACGGGTACACCTACGGCGACGGCTTGCTGTTTCTGCCCATGTGAGGCCTGGAAACAGTGCCTGGGGATTTCCCCTGTCGCGTTCGTTCTTCCATACCGCTGCGCGTCAGTTCCGGATTCTCACCGGATTCCCTTTTCAGACGGGTTATAGGCCCATCAACCAGATAGGCACACAATATATTGTGGAAGGTTGAAGGTAAAGCCCCATATTTGGTATTTATTAGGCCGTATTGGCTTGACGGGAAAGGATGCATCTACTATTTCCGGAAATCCTGGTTTCCGTATCGGCGCGACTCACCCTGACTGTTTGCGATGCGCGCGGGCCAGTTCGATAAAGGCGCGCAGATAGTCCACTTCTGCATCCGTTTCGCGAAATCCCAGGAAAATCTGTTTCGCTACACCCTTGCGGCCGAGTTTGATTGGCGTGACATTCAGCTTGTCGCTGTATTCCTCCACCAGCCAACGTGGCAGTGCTGCAACGCCGCGGCCGCTGGCCACCATCTGCAACATAATGTCGGTGGTTTCGATGGGTTTGTGGCGTTTGGGGCTGATACCGGCGGGGGTCAGGAACTGGGTGTAGATATCGAGCCGGTCGACGGCGACAGGATAGGTAATCAATGTCTCATCTACCAGTTGGGCGGGTTGTACGTAGGCCGCGCCCAGCAGAGGATGCCTGGGGCCCACCACCAGCACTTGTTCGTAGTCGAATACGGGGACGAACTGCAACCCCGCCTTGTAGAGAGGGTCGGGCGTTACCAGCATGTCGATCTCGTAACCGAACAGGGCACCGATGCCGCCGAACTGGAATTTCTGTTTCACATCCACATCCACCGCCGGCCAGGCCGCCAGGTAGGGCGACACGATTTTCAGCAGCCATTGATAGCAGGGGTGGCACTCCATGCCGATTCGCAGGGCGCCTCGTTCCCCGCAGGCAAACTGGCGCAGGCGTTCCTCGGCAAAATCCAGTTGCGGCACCAGGCGATTGGCCACCGCCAGCAGATATTCCCCGGCCTGGGTCAGGCGCAATCCGCGGCGCTCCCGGGACCATATGGCCAGATCCAGCTGGCTTTCCAGCTTGCGCATGGTGTGGCTTAGCGCGGACTGGGTTAAATGCAGTTTTTCCGCCGCCGCTGTCAGTGAGCCGTGCTCGTCCACGGCGCGAATGATTTCAAGATGCGTGCGTTCCAGCTTGGCCATGGGGGAAATATCCATGAGAAAAAATAATCGAGTAATGAAATCGTACCATTTTTATTCATGAATTCGCCAGCGTAGCATGGCCCCACATTCACTACATGGAGGCTGCACCCATGGCACGCACGCACAACCTCGGCTTTCCCCGTATTGGCGCCAAGCGCGAACTGAAATTTGCCCTCGAATCCTATTGGAAGGATCAGTCCTCACGTGACGAACTCAAGGCTGTGGCCGCTGGCCTGCGTCAACAGAACTGGGCGCTGCAGAACCAGCTGGATCTGGCCCCCGTGGGCGATTTCTCGTTCTACGATCAGGTGCTGGATATGAGCTTCACCCTGGGCTGTCTGCCTAATCGAGTGCGTGACTTCCATGGTGATGCGCTGGACAACTACTTTCGTGTGGCTCGTGGCCGCTCGGCAAAGTCGTCTGAAGAAGGCTGCTGTGGCGGCAACCACGGGGGTGTAGCGGCAGGGGAAATGACCAAGTGGTTTGATACCAACTACCACTACATCGTGCCCGATTTCAAAGCCGATACCGAATTCAAGCTGGACGCTTCGCGCCTGCTGGCGCAACTGGCGGAAGCCAAAGCACAGGGTGTGAAAGCCAAGCCAGTCATCATTGGCCCGGTGACGTATCTTTCAATCGGTAAAGAAAAGGATGACTCCAACCGTCTGGAACTGCTGGGCCGCCTGTTGCCGGTGTATGTGGAACTGCTGAACGCCCTGGCTGCGCAAGGCGTGGAATGGGTGCAGATCGATGAACCCATTCTGGTGACTGAACTGGAAGCGGACTGGGTCAAAGCCTTTACTCAGGCGTATCAAGCGCTGTCGGACACAAAGGTCAAGTTATTGCTGGCTACTTACTTCGGCCAGCTACAAAGCAATCTGGAACTGGTGGCGAGCCTTCCGGTGCAGGGCGTGCATCTGGATGCCATCAATGCCGGCAACGAAGTGGACGCACTGATTGCAAAACTGCCTGCTGACCGCGTGATTTCGCTGGGTGTGATCAACGGCCGCAATATCTGGAAGACGGATCTGAATGCCGTGTTGGAATGGTTGCTGCCGGTTTCCAAGCAACTGGGTGATCGGCTGTGGATTGCGCCGTCCTGTTCGCTGCTGCATGTGCCGGTGGATCTGGACAGTGAAGTGAAACTGGATGCCGAGATCAAATCCTGGCTGGCTTTCGCCAAGCAAAAGCTGACTGAATTGTCAGTGTTGGCGACTGCCATCAACCAGGGCCCGGCTGCGGTTAAGGCCGAGCTGGAAGCCAACGCTGCTGCCATCGCAGCACGTCGCAATTCGCCGCGTGTAAATAATCCGGCTGTGAAAGCGGCGATTGCCAAACTTGACGCCAAGCTGGGTCAGCGCAAGAGTCCCTACGCCACTCGCGCGGCTAAACAGGCTGCGCTGCTCAAACTGCCAAAATTTCCCACCACTACCATTGGATCGTTTCCACAAACGTCAGACATTCGGCAGGCGCGCCGCCGATTCAAAGCTGGGGAAATATCGGAAGCCAGTTATCTGCAAGCCATGCGGGCAGAAATCGCGTACAGCGTACGTGAGCAGGAATTATTGGATCTGGATGTGCTGGTACACGGCGAAGCCGAGCGTAACGATATGGTGGAATACTTCGGCGAGCAGCTCGACGGTTACACCTTCAGCCAGTTCGGTTGGGTGCAATCCTACGGTTCCCGCTGCGTGAAGCCGCCGATTCTGTTCGGCGACATCAGCCGCCCGAAAGCGATGACGGTGGAGTGGAGCAAGTACGCGCAGTCGCTCACCAGGAAACCCATGAAAGGAATGCTCACCGGCCCGGTGACTATTTTGAACTGGTCCTTCGTGCGCGACGATCAGCCGCGATCTATTTCCTGCTATCAACTTGCGCTTGCGATGCGTGCAGAAGTGCTGGATCTGGAAAAGGCCGGCATCAGCGTGATCCAGATCGACGAAGCAGCCCTGCGTGAAGGTCTGCCTTTGCGTCGCGCCCAATGGCAGGAATACCTGGACTGGGCGGTGGAATCGTTCCGCATCACGGCCAACGGCGTGGAAGACGAAACCCAGATCCACACGCACATGTGTTACTCCGAGTTCAACGACATCATCAAGTCCATCGCTGATCTGGATGCTGACGTGATCACTATCGAAACGTCGCGTTCTGATATGGAGCTGCTGGATGCGTTCAAAAACTTCGAGTACCCCAATGAAATCGGACCCGGTGTTTATGATATTCACTCGCCCAATATTCCCAATCAGGACTACATGGTGAAGCTGATGAAACTGGCTGCCGAGCGTGTTCCGGCTGAGCGCTTATGGGTAAACCCGGATTGCGGCCTTAAAACCCGCCAGTGGAATGAGGTGATTCCTGCATTGACCAATATGGTTGAGGCAGCCAAAACGCTGCGCAAATCCGTGTGATCCGCGAGTGGCTGCGCATTCGTAAGATGCGCAGCCATTGCACTATCAGTTGATGTGATCAAACTTCACTTTGGATGATTGCTTGATTTTATTGCAAACCGATTTGCTGATTGCGGATAATGTATATCGCACTTTTCGTGCCGATATAGTCCGGAGTAGTAGTCAAATGCAGGAATCAACGACTTCAGTCAACACTGGTCAGGATTGTAATTTGTCGGAATTTGGCCACGCAGTGGCCGTTGCACTGACAACGGGTCGCCCGGAACATTTGAATCGTGTCTACCAAAGCCATTTGGACAAACAATGCAAGAATGCAGTGTCCTTGCAACTGGATATCATTCGGACCTGTCTGAACTCGGGGAAAAAAAGAACCGCGAGAAAGTGGGCGGAAAAGCTGGCGACTGAATCAACCATTGCATCTCAACCTGAAGCGATACTGGAAGCGATCGAGCTATCAGCGGCGATTGGGCATGTCGAGCTGGTGTTCCTGTTTTGCCAGAAAATGGTTGCAACCGAACCATCTCTTGCTGCACCGCATTGTTTGACTGCTGCTGAGCATATCAAACTGCTAGCAAAACGAATTCGTCTCCCCCGAGGACGCAATGGGGCTTGGGTAACACATCTCAAACTTCTGAAAATTGCATCCAATTGCTGGAGCTTGCCCTGCCTTGGCTGGATGAGGTTCGTGTGACTCAGGCGCATTTGATGCTGGATGAGATGCGTCGTTTGCGAAGTGTTCCTGCATCTCAGTGAAAATTCGAATCATGGAGATCGTTTGAGCAGGCATGTATTTCTTGGGCTAGGTAGTAATCGCAATCGCGATCAGAATTTGCGGATTGCAATATGCCAGTTAAAAAGCACCTTCGCATGTATTCGAATCTCGCCTGTATATGCATCCGCTCCAAATCATTTTCCAGCGGTATCAAATGGGGATTGCGATCAGTTTCGTTATTTTAATCTGGTGGTGGAAATCAAAACTGCACTGTCTGCATCAGCCATAAAAAGCCGGCTGAGGGAGATCGAGCGACTCTGTGGGCGCATTCAAGGTGGCTCAGAAGCTCTCTCTTGTCCCTTGGATATAGATATTTTGCTGTATGGCGATATTGTGGGGCAGGTGGACGGCTTCACGTTCCCACACCCGGATGTTGATTCTCGGGCCTATGTGTTGCTGCCATTGTCGCAGATAGCACCGACGTTGATGCATCCCAGGCTTAATCGATCTTTTGCTGAACTGTGGCAGATATTTGGGAATCCACCACAGTCATTGCAGAAAGTGTTTCTTATGGATTGACAAGCAACATGTTCACGTTGTGATTTCGACTTCCCTGTCGGCAGTTCCGGCCCCCAGAGTAAAATTGAAAATATCCTGATCAAACTGGTTGTAGGCTTCGTACTGCAGCAGTTGATACAGCTCGGCGCGGGTCTGCATCTGGGGTACAGCGTCGTTCTGGCTGCCTGTGCTGCGAATAGTGGTGAGCAGTCGTTCTGTCGCGCCCATGGATGCGCGTAGCGTGGACACTGGATAGATCACCAGATTAACGCCTAGATTGCGGAGTTGTTGTGCCGTTAGCAGCGTTGATTTTCCGAATTCCGTCATGTTGGCCAGCATGGGGACTTTGATGGCTGCGCGGAATCGCTCGAATTCCTGTTCATTGGCCAATGCTTCGGGAAAAATTGCATCGGCACCTGCATCCACATAGGCCTGTGCACGGGCAATGGCGGCTTCCAGTCCTTCGATGGCTCGGGCATCGGTGCGAGCCATGATGATAAAGTTACGATCGCGGCGTGCATCCACTGCGGTGCGAATCCGTTTCATCATAGTGGCGGTGTCCACTACCTGCTTGCCATCCAGATGACCGCAACGTTTGGGATTTACCTGATCTTCGATATGACAGCCCGCCAGCCCCAGATTTTCCAATTCGAAAATCGTGCGGGCCAGGTTCATCGGTTCACCAAAGCCGGTGTCGATGTCGATCAGGGCGGGCAAATTGGTGGCGCGGCTGATCTGGTAACCGCGCTGGGTTATCTCCGTCATGGTGGTGAGTCCAATATCGGGTAAACCCAGCTCGGCCGCCAGGGCCGCGCCGGAAAGGTAAACGCCATCGAAACCGGTTTGTTCGATCATGCGTGCCACCAGTGGCGAATAGGCGCCAGGAAATTGCAGCAGGCGACCACTGTTGAGCTGAACACGAAAAATTTCGCGTTTGTACGAGGGTGTAGCGTTAAGGTTGAACATGATGAACTCCGTCAGAAAATGCCACGCCCATCGGGTGCGCGATACTGTGGTTGTGCAAGATCCGGTGCGGGGTTGATGCGCATGATGCCGGCGTGTGGCTGTTGCGGTAATTGGCGCACGCACGCGAGGAAGTTTTGCTGTGCGCTTGTGCTCAGCCAATTTGCGGTGTCGGCTGCGAACAACGTGAACTCGTCCTCTAGCGCAGCGCTCGGCGTGGCGTCGTTGAGCGAGTAACCGTTTTCTGCACGTTCCGGGAACTGGGGAGCGTCTGATTCCTCTCCACGCATACACAGATCAACAAGTCCGATCACCTGCCGCGCAATGTCTGCCACCGGTGCGTGGGGAATCACGGAATCCTGTTGAATCTGTTGCAACACCTGCTGGACAGTCGATGAGGACAGATGAAGACAGCGCCCAATGCCACAGGCCATTGCCTGTGCTGCCCAGATACCCTGAAGCTTCATCCGTTCCTGGCCGTCGACAATTTTGCCGTCCAGTGTCCGTTGCAATCCATGGAAAGCTGCGGAGGTGGCAGCGATCCCCTGAAACAGATCATTACCATTGGTGCCAGCCTGTTGCGCTACGGCGATCAGTGTGGGCACCAGGGCGCTATCGAAGATGCGTTGTGTCGGCTGTGCTTTGCGCGGTGGCGCTGAACTCACCACAGCCAGCGTGTTGGCCCAGGCCGCCCAGTCGGCGCTGATCAGTACGTCATTGCTCAGGCCGAACACTGTGGCGCCGTGGGAGCGTGGATGCAGACAGCGGGGATGAGATAAAGCCTGCACCCGGGCGATGGCCACTTCGTCGCGGTCCAGTGCCTGCAATGCGTAGCGGGCGTTCTGCACCAGCAAACTGATCGCGGATGTGATCCGGGATTCGCTGAGCGCGCGGGAGGTGGTTGCCAACCGCAGCAGATCCTGAATGGTGTGGCGATGTTGAATTGAGTCGTTCATGGCTGTCGTTCTCGTTTTACGCCAGTTGTTGCACATCGATCTTGCCGGCCTTTTCTGCAAATTCTGGCAAGCGATCGAAGTTGAGATAGCGGTAGATGGTTTTGCTGCGGCTGTGAATGTCGCGTGCGTAGGTTTGATATTCCGCAACGGTAGGCAGACGGCCGAGTAATGCGGCCACTGCTGCGAGTTCTGCCGATGCCAGATAGACGTGTGCGCCCTGGCCCAACCGGTTAGGAAAATTACGTGTCGATGTAGAAACGACGTTGGAATTTGGCGCCACCCGTGCCTGATTACCCATGCATAGGGAACAACCGGGCATTTCCGTGCGCGCACCTACACGGCCAAACACGTTGTAGTAGCCTTCGTCCATCAGCCGTTGCTGATCCATTCGCGTGGGCGGTGCTAACCACAGGCGCGTGCTTAACATGTGGCTGTCCAGATTACGGAGCAGTTCACCTGCGGCGCGGAAATGGCCAATGTTCGTCATGCAGGAACCGATAAAGACTTCGTCGATGCGATCTCCGGCCACCTGCGAAAGTAGGCGTGCGTCGTCGGGATCATTGGGGCAGCACAGAATCGGCTCGCGAATGTCATTCAGATCGATTTCGATGATGGCGCTGTATTTCGCATCAGCATCGGCGCGCAGCAATTCTGGTTTGGCCAACCAGTCTTCCATCGCGCGAATGCGGCGGGCGAGGGTGCGGGCATCGCCGTAGCCACTGTCGATCATCCATTTCAGCAGTGTGATATTGGATGTCAGATATTCTGCGACCGACTCTTCGCTCAGCGTGATGGTACAACCTGCTGCGGAGCGTTCCGCCGACGCATCCGATAGTTCAAAGGCCTGTTCTACCGTGAGCTGTTCCAGCCCTTCAATTTCCAGAATACGACCGTTGAAAATATTCTGTTTGTTCTGTTTTCCCAGCGTGAGCAGACCTTGCTGAATTGCGTAATAGGGAATGGCATGCACCAGATCCCGCAATGTGATGCCCGGCTGCATGTCACCTTTGAAACGCACAAGTACGGATTCCGGCATATCCAGCGGCATTACGCCGGTGGCAGCGGCAAACGCCACCAGGCCAGAACCGGCAGGGAACGAAATGCCCAGCGGAAAACGCGTATGGGAATCACCGCCGGTGCCGACGGTGTCGGGCAGCAGCATGCGGTTGATCCAGGAATGAATGATGCCATCGCCAGGACGCAGTGACACACCGCCACGATTCATAATGAAATCCGGCAGTGTGTGCTGGGTTTCCACATCCACCGGTTTGGGATAGGCAGCAGTGTGGCAGAAGGACTGCATCACCAGATCAGCAGAAAATCCGAGGCAGGCAAGATCCTTCAGTTCGTCCCGGGTCATGGGGCCAGTGGTGTCCTGTGAGCCGACGGTGGTCATCTTCGGTTCGCAATATTCGCCGGGGCGGATACCGGTGACACCGCAGGCTTTGCCCACCATTTTCTGCGCCAGGCTGAAGCCGGATTTTTTCGCGGGAGCAGTTGCCGGTGAAGAATCGTCATGCTTGAACAGCGGATGATCCCCCAGCCCCAGTGATTGCCGTGCACGGGCGGTGAGGCCACGGCCGATAATCAGGTTGATACGACCGCCAGCGCGGACTTCATCCAGCAGCGTGGCGCTTTTCAGGGTGAAGCGGCTCAGCACCTCATCACTACCGTGGCGAACGATGGTGCCGGCATAAGGCAGAATGTCCACCACATCGCCCATGTTCAGCGCGCTGACATCCGCTTCGATAGGCAGCGCGCCCGCATCTTCCATGGTGTTGAAAAAGATCGGTGCAATCTTGCCGCCGAGGCAGATGCCGCCACCACGTTTGTTGGGAATGAAGGGGATGTCGTCGCCGGTAAACCAGAGCACGGAATTGGTGGCGGATTTGCGGGAAGAACCGGTGCCCACCACATCGCCCACGTAGGCTACGGTATGGCCGCGGCGCTTTAATGCTTCGATCTGTAAAATCGGACCGACGCTGCCGGCTTCATCCGGCGTGATTCCATCGCGCGCATTCTTCAGCATGGATTTCGCGTGCAGAGGAATATCCGGACGGCTCCAGGCATCCTGCGCAGGTGAAAGATCGTCGGTATTGGTTTCACCCGTGACTTTAAAAACGGTGACAGTAACTGCTTCTGCCACGGCGGGGCGGCGGGTAAACCATTCTGCATCGGCCCAGGATTGCAATACCGCCTGCGCGTGAACGTTACCGTTGCGAGCGCGGGTTTCCACGTCGAAAAACGTATCGAACATCAGCAGAATGCCCTTGAGCGCTTCCGCCGCCAGGGGTGCCAGTTCCGTGTCATCCAGCAGATTCACCAGCGGTTCCACGTTGTAGCCGCCCAGCATGGTGCCCAGCAAAAATATCGCGCGGGGTTTGTCGATCAGCGAGCAAGTGGTTTCGCCCCGTGCGATCGCCGCCAGGAATCCGGCTTTGACGTACGCAGCAGGATCAACGCCAGCGGGAATCCGGTTTTCCAGCAAATCCAGCAGAAATTCTTCTTCACCTTGTGGCGGTGATTGCAGCAATGCAACAAGCTGTGCAGTCTGCTGTTCGTCCAGCGGTTTGGGTGGCAGGCCCTGCTGCGCGCGCTCGGCGCAGTGATCAAGATAGGATTCAAGCACTACAAATTCCTCGACTGAGAATGCGACAACGGCAACTATTTATCTAAAAGACAGAAACGACAGCAACAATGGCTGAACGCGGACTTCAGGCGATCTGCACCAGCAGCTCACCGACTTCCACCTGCTCGTGCTGAGTGGCCAGCAGCTTTTCGATCACGCCTGCTCGGGTGGCCGTGATAGCGGTTTCCATCTTCATGGCTTCCACTGTCATCAGGCGGTCGCCGACTTTTACCTTTGCGCCCTGGGCAACATTGATTGCAGTAATAACACCCGCTATCGGCGCGCCCACATGACCTTCCTGCGCTGGATCAGCTTTCGGGCGTTGCTGCGCGCCCGCGGTTTGTAGCGGCAACACCCGAACCTGATGCTGTGCACCATCCACGCGGAAAAACAGAATGCGTGACTGATCAGCGGCGGGCTCGCTGATGGCATCCAGGCGGATCGAGGTGGCATGGCCATCAGCAAGATTGATCTGTACTGATTGCCCGGGCTTCATGCCGTAGAGAAATACGGATGTGGGCAGCAGGCTGACATCACCATAACGTTGGCGATGGCGATCGAACTCGTCGAATACCACGGGGTACATCAGCCACGACGCCAGATCATCGTCACTGTTGCGTTGTGTGCGCGCTTTTTCTAAATCCACCGGTGCGGGCGCGGGCAACGGTTTGGGTTTTTGATCCGTTTTGATAATTTTGCGGCTGAGCGCTGCAGGGAACCCATCCGGTGGAAGACCCAGTTCGCCCTTGAACAAACCCACTACTGACGCTGGAAACGGAATATCTTTTTTCGGATCAACCACGTCCTGTTCAGTGATGCCGGCACTGACCATCATCAGCGCCATATCACCCACCACTTTCGAACTGGGCGTCACTTTGACGATGTCACCAAACAGCCGGTTGACGGTGGCGTAGGCGTCAGCCACTTCAACCCAGCGATCATCGCCCAGGCCGATACCGCGCGCCTGCTCACGCAGGTTAGTGTACTGGCCACCGGGCATGGCATGACGATAAACATCGGACGTAGCCGCATGAATCGGGCTTTCAAAAGGTTGATACAGTTCGCGGGTCTGCTCCCACCAGGACGCCATCAAACGCACCGCGCCCATGTCGATGCCGGTGTCGCGGGGTTGGTGCCGATACGCATTAACCAGCGATCCCAGGCTCGGCTGACTGGTGAAGCCGCTCATCGCATCGATCGCAACATCCACTGCATCCACACCGGCTTCCACTGCGGCCAGAATCGACGCGGCTGCAAATCCTGATGTGTCGTGGGTATGGAAATGAACGGGCAGGCCGATTTCCTGTTTCAGCGTGGTCACTAACAGACGCGCAGCAGCGGGGCGACACACGCCCGCCATATCCTTGATGCCGATAATGTGACAACCGGCCGCTTTCAACGACTCAGCCAGTTTTACGTAGTATTGCAGGTTGTATTTGTTATCGGCCGATGGATTAAGTACATCGCCGGTGTAGCACAGAGTGCCTTCGCACAGCTTGCCGCTTTCCAGAATCGCGTCGATGGACACGCGCATGTTGTCCACCAAGTTGAGGCTGTCGAAAACGCGGAATAAATCGATGCCGCTTTCCGCCGCGTGACGCACAAAGAATCGCACCACGTTTTCAGGATAACTGGTGTAGCCGACACCGTTGGCGCCGCGCAACAGCATTTGCAGCAACAGGTTAGGTACCCGTTCACGCAGGCCGTGCAAGCGTTCCCACGGATCTTCGCGCAGGAACCGCATGGCCACATCGAACGTTGCGCCGCCCCAGCATTCCAGTGACAGCAGTTGCGGCATGTTGTGGGCATAGGCATCGGCGGCCGACAATAAATCGTGGCTGCGCATGCGGGTGGCCAGTAACGATTGGTGAGCGTCGCGCAGGGTGGTGTCGGTAATCAGCAGGCGTTCCTGTTGCAACATCCAGTTGGAAAAGCCCACTGGGCCGAGCTGTTCCAACAATTGTCGGGTGCCGGGCTTGATGGAATCGTGCATCCGCACAGGCTGCGAAGGTTGCACGATAACAGCCGGAATTTGTCTGCCGCGCATATCGGGATTGCCATTGAGTGTGACATCCGCAATAAAATCCAGCAGGCGTGATATCGCGTCCACCGCCTGGCGTTTGGGTAGCAGCGAAGGCGCGGAGTCCACAAACCGGGTTGTTACGGTTCCATCAATAAACGCTGCGTGTTGGACGATGGCGTGCAGAAACGGAATATTGGTTTGCACGCCAGCTATACGATATTCCGCCAAGGCACGGGTGGCTCGTTGCGCTGCTTCGGCCGGCGTGCTACCCCAGACCGTGAGTTTTTCCAGCAGGCTGTCGTAGTGTCGGCTGATGGTCATGCCGGCCGACAGAATGCCGCCATCGATGCGTACGCCGGTACCGCCGGGTGCACGGTACGATGTGACGCGGCCGAAATCTGGGCTGAAACCCTGCCAGGGATTTTCACAGGTGATACGGCATTGCAGCGCATGGCCATTCAGGCGGATATTGTGTTGCGCCGGAACACCGGTTTCATCTTCCTGGCCAATGCGGCCACCTTGCGCGATCAGCAACTGCGCCTTGATGATATCGACGCCGGTCACCTGTTCGGTAACGGTGTGTTCCACCTGTACGCGGGGATTCACTTCGATGAAATAGAAAGCGCCGGTGTCGGAATCCATCAGGAATTCCACGGTGCCCGCGCCAACATAATTCACCGAGCTGCACAAACGCAGCGCAGCAGAGCAAATGGTGTCGCGGCCCTGCTGATCCAGATAAGGAGCCGGGGCACGCTCAACGACTTTCTGGTGACGCCGCTGCACGGAACAATCCCGCTCAAACAGGTGTACCAGAGTGCCGTGCTGGTCGCCCAGTACCTGCACTTCCACATGGCGTGCATTGCGCACCAGTTTTTCCAGATAGACTTCGTCATTGCCGAACGCCGACAACGTTTCGCGACGGGCTTCTGCCAATAACGGTGCAAGTTGCTCTACTGTTTCGATCACCCGCATGCCGCGGCCGCCACCACCCCAACTGGCTTTGACCATTACGGGATAACCAATTTGCTGCGCCAGTTGCTGACACGCCGTCATGTCATGGGGAAGCGCACTGGTAGCCGGCACCATGGGCACATTGACACTTTGCGCCAGTACCCGCGCTTCGACTTTGTTACCTAGCGTGCGCAGGGTTGCAGGACGCGGCCCTACAAAACGAATATCGTTGCGTTCACAGGCTTCAGCAAAATCCGGGTTCTCTGAAAGGAAACCATAACCGGTATGAACTGCCTCGGCGTCCTGCTCCTTCGCCACTCGCAGAATGTCATCCATATCCAGATAGGCCGCAACCGGATGCTTGCCTACGCCCACTTCGCAGTGCACGTCAGCCGCAAAGCAATGGGCCAGATCCCGGTCTTCGCGGGAGTGAATGGCAATGGTAAAAATGCCCAGTTCCCGCGCGGCGCGACAGATACGGATGGCGATTTCGCCACGATTCGCCACCAGCAGACGGCGAATCGGTTGCAAGTTTGAAGGGGTGCTTGTCATCGATTACCACTCAACAGTTTCAGGCCAAGATCACAGGATCAGGAACGCTGATCGATAGAAACGAATACGCGATCTTCAGGCCCCGTATAATTGGCCGACGGACGAATGATTTTATTATCGATGCGTTGTTCGATAATGTGAGCAGCCCAGCCCGAGGTGCGTGCAATCACGAATAGTGGCGTGAACATGGCAGTGGGTACGCGCATGGCGTTATAAGAAACCGCCGAGAACCAGTCCAGGTTGGGGAACATTTTCTTGCTGTCCCACATGACGTTTTCCAACCGCGCAGCGATGTCGAACATCTTGGTGGAGCCGTTGTCCTTGGATAGTTCCAGGGCAACATTCTTGATGACGGTGTTGCGTGGATCGCTGACGGTATAAACAGGGTGGCCAAAACCAATGATCACTTCCTTGTTTTCAACCCGGCGGCGAATATCGGCTTCGGCTTCATCGGGATTGTCATAGCGTTGCTGAATATCGAATGCCACTTCATTGGCGCCACCGTGTTTGGGGCCGCGCAGTGCGCCGATAGCACCGGTGACAGCGGAATACACATCGGAACCTGTACCGGCAATCACGCGACCCGTAAAAGTGGACGCATTGAACTCGTGCTCGGCGTACAGGATCAGGGATGTGTGCATGGCCCGCTCCCACAGTGCCGACGGCTTGCGGCCATGGAGCAGATGCAGGAAGTGTGCACCGATGGATTCATCATTGGTTTCCACTTCGATACGGCGGCCATTGTGGCTGAAGTGATACCAATACAGCAGCATGGAACCCAGTGATGCCATCAAGCGATCGGCAATCTCGCGGGCGCCTGCAAGATTGTGATCATCTTTTTCGGGAAGAATGCAGCCGAGCGTAGACACACCACTGCGCATCACATCCATCGGGTGACTGGAGGCAGGCAGGCTCTCCAGAACGGCTTTTACGCCGGATGGTAATCCGCGAAATTCTTTCAGGCGCGCTTTGTACTGTTGCAGTTCCGCTTTGTTGGGCAATTTGCCGTGAACCAGCAAATGAGCCACTTCCTCGAATTCACAGGCTTCAGCCAGATCCAGAATGTCGTAGCCGCGATAGTGCAAATCGTTGCCGGATTTGCCGACGGTACACAGGGCAGTATTGCCCGCAGTAACACCCGACAGCGCTACAGATTTTTTTGGTTTGGGTTGCGTTTGCGGGATCGCATTCATGGATTTTTCCTCTGCCAACAATCAGGATTTTCAGGGTCATGGCCTGACGGCCTTTCGATGAATGGCAGTTTCAGTGCGAATTTTGCAAACTCATACCCGCAGTGGGTGTAAATGGTTGGATGTGCAAATGAATGGTTTGCAGTGTTTGCTAAGTTGCAAATGTTTGCAAATCCGGCGAACGTAAAGTGGGAAATCAAGCATTTACAGAACAGGGATTTAACGTGAAAACAAAAAAGGCACGCAACGAATGCTGCGTGCCTTTTTTGTGGGAAGCGTTTAATCCAAACCAGTAAAAATTGGATTGTAAGAAACTGATCAGCCTTTGTAGCGTTGTTCCAGTTCGTCGATCAGATCCTTGCCCACCAAGCGTTGACGTTCCTTGAACGGTGCCACCAATGTGGGATCTTCGTTGAGGTGACGCTGATCTCGCAGTACGGTCAAAGCGCGTTGCATACCTGCGACAGCACCTTGCAACGCGGCGTTGGCATACAGAACAATTCCATAGCCAAAATCAGCCAGTTCGCTGGCGGTGGCGATTGGCGTTTTGCCGCCGATCACCATGTTCATCAATAGCGGTGCCTGCAGAAACTGCGGCAGGCGGCGAACTTCATCGGCGCTTTCCAGTGCTTCCACAAACAGGATATCTGCGCCGGCTTCCTGATAACGCTGGGCACGCTCCAGTGCACCTTCAAAGCCTTCAACCTGACGGGCATCGGTGCGAGCCATGATCAGCAGATCGTCGCTACGGCGAGCGTCCACTGCCGCTTTGATTTTGCCCACCATTTCGTCAGTGCTGATGACAGCTTTGCCATTGAAATGGCCGCAGCGTTTCGGGCTGACCTGGTCTTCCAGTTGTACGCAATCCGCGCCGGCACGCTCCAAGGTTCTGATGGTGTGGCGCACGTTCAGCGCGTTGCCAAAACCGGTATCGGCATCGACTATCAGTGGCACTTCGACAACTTCACGAATGCGGCCCGTTTGCTCAGCAATTTCCGCCAGCCCCATGAATCCCATGTCAGGCAAACCAATGTGCATGTTGGTGACACCGGCACCGGTAATATAGATGGCTTCAAAACCCAGATCGGCGACAACTCGCGCAGACATCGCATTGAAAGCGCCGGGAACCAGGGTGGCGCGACGGGCATTGACCAGTGATCTCAGTGTTTTTCCTGTAGGCATAAATACTCCATTACGAATTTGTTGAATGTTGAAATCAGATGGCATCGCCAGGAATGCGCACCACACCTTCCATCAGAATCCGCGCGCTGCGGCTCATGATGGCCTTGGTGACAGCCCATTCGCCTTCTATCTGTTTTGCCTGGGCGCCAACCCGCAACGTGCCCGACGGATGGCCGAAACGTACCGCTTCGCGCTCACCACCGCCCGCCGCCAGATTCACCAGCGTGCCGGGAATTGCCGCTGCAGTGCCGATTGCCACCGCGGCTGTGCCCATCATGGCGTGGTGCAGTTTGCCCATGGACAGGGCACGCACCAGCAGATCCACATCACTGGCTGAGATGGTTTTGCCACTCGCTGCCTTGTAATCTTTTGGCTTGGCAACAAACGCAATTTTCGGCGTGTGCTGACGCTTCTGTGCCTCTTCAGGCGTTTTGATCAGGCCCATTCGCAATGCACCGGCGATACGAATCTGTTCCAGCTTTTCCAGCGCTTTTGCGTCGTTGTTGATGTGCTCGCGCAGCTCGGTGCCGGTGTAGCCGATTTCCTCTGCATTGACGAACACGGTGGGAATCCCGGCGGCGATCATAGTGGCATTCAACGTGCCGATGCCGGGCACTTCCAGATCGTCCACCAGATTGCCAGTGGGGAACAGTGTCCCTCCATCTTCGCTATCATCCGATGGATCGATGAATTCCAGTACAATTTCTGCGGCTGGAAAGATCACACCGTCCAGCTCGAAATCGCCGGTTTCTTGCACCTGGCTGTTGGTGACAGGCACATGCGCGATGATGGTTTTCTGGATGTTGGCCTGCCAGATGCGCACGACGCAGATGCCGTTCTGAGGAACGCGGGCTGGATCGATCAGGCCTGCGTGAATGGCAAACGCTCCTGCTGCAGTGGACAGATTGCCGCAGTTACCGCTCCAGTCGACAAACTCCTTCTCGATGGACACCTGACCGTAGAGATAATCCACATCGTGATCCGGCTGCGAACTTTTCGACAGAATCACGCACTTGCTGGTGCTGGACGTGGCGCCACCCATGCCGTCGATATGTGCTGCATAAGGATCAGGGCTACCGATCACACGCATGAACAGTTTGTCGCGGGCCTCACCGGGCTGCTGACAGCTGACAGGCAAATCCTGCAGGCGGAAGAACACGCCCTTGCTGGTGCCGCCACGCATGTAGGTGGCGGGAATTTTGATTTGAGGTGCAAAAGCCATTGCTCGCTCCTGTTTAGGTGGCTTGGCCGATCAGTTCGTTGGCGAATTTCTGCAGAATGCCGCCCGCGTTGTACACGGATACTTCTTCTGCGGTGTCGAGGCGGCACAATACCGGCACGCGCTGAACTGATCCATCCTTGCGGGTGATCACCAGTGCCAAGGTAGTGCGCGGTGATAGCTCACCTTCCACGTCGTACATTTCAGTGCCATCCAGTTCCAGCGTTTTGCGCGTGGTGCCTTCGTGGAACTGCAGCGGCATTACGCCCATGCCGATCAAGTTGGTGCGGTGAATGCGCTCGAAGCCTTCCGCCACAATCGCTTCCACACCGGCCAACGCAACGCCTTTGGCCGCCCAGTCGCGGGAAGAACCCTGGCCATAGTCAGCACCGGCGATGATGATCAGCGGCTGCTTGCGGTTCATGTAGGTTTCGATCGCTTCCCACATGCGCATCACCTGGCCTTCCGGTTCCACGCGAGCCAGCGAGCCTTGTTTCACTTTCCCGTTGGCATCCAGCACCATTTCGTTGAACAGTTTTGGGTTGGCCAGTGTTGCGCGCTGCGCGGTCAGGTGATCGCCGCGGTGAGTAGCGTAAGAGTTGTAATCCTCTTCCGGCAGACCCATTTTGCCCAGGTATTCACCCGCTGCCGATGCCGGCAGAATCGCATTCGATGGCGACAGGTGATCGGTGGTGATGTTGTCCGGCAGCAGCGCCAGCGGACGCATGCCTTTCATGGCGCGCTTGCCCGCCATGGTGCCTTCCCAGTAGGGCGGGCGGCGGATATAGGTGGATTGCGGGCGCCAGTCGTACAGCGGGCTCGCTGCGCGTTCGTTACCACCGTTACGCTCGAACATCGGAATATAGACGTTGCGGAATTGTTCCGGTTTCACGGCGGCTTTCACGATGGCATCGATTTCCGCATCGGAAGGCCAGATGTCCATCAGACGAATCGGATTGCCATCTTTGTCGTGACCCAGCACATCTTTCTCGATGTCGAAACGCACAGTGCCGGCGATGGCGTAGGCGACCACCAGCGGCGGCGATGCCAGGAATGCCTGTTTGGCATACGGGTGAATCCGGCCATCAAAGTTGCGGTTACCGGACAGTACTGCAGTGGCATACAAATCTCGTTCGATCACTTCCTGCTGGATTTTCGGGTCCAACGCACCAGACATGCCGTTGCAGGTGGTGCAGGCAAACGCTACCACGTCGAAGCCCAGTTTTTGCAGCTCCGTCAGAAGGCCAGCTTCTTCCAGATACAGCTTCACGGTTTTGGAGCCGGGCGCCAGTGATGATTTTACCCATGGCTTGCGAATCAGGCCCAGGCGGTTGGCATTACGCGCCAGCAAACCCGCGCCGATGATGTTGCGCGGATTGGACGTGTTGGTGCAGCTGGTGATGGCGGCGATGATCACAGCGCCGTCAGGCATCAGGCCTGCTTCTTCTTTCCACTCTTTAGCGATGCCGCGATTCTGCAGTTCCGATACCGGCAGCAGGGCGTGCGGGTTGGACGGGCCAGCCAGATTACGGCCCACGGTGGACAGATCGAATGTCAGCACCCGTGGATATTTGGCGTTTTTCAGTGTGTCCGCCCACAGGCCCGCCTGCTTGGCGTAGATCTCCACCAGTTTCACCTGCACTTCTTCGCGGCCGGTCAGACGCAGATATTCAAGCGTTTGATCGTCGATGAAGAACATGCCGGCGGTGGCGCCGTATTCCGGCGTCATATTGGCAATGGTGGCGCGATCGCCTACCGACAAACTGTCAGCGCCTTCACCGTAAAATTCCAGATAAGCTCCCACCACGCGTTCCTTGCGCAGAAACTGGGTCAGTTCCAGCACCAGATCGGTACCGGTGATGCCCGGTTGCAGCTTGCCAGTCAGTTCCACGCCAATAATATCCGGCAGACGCATCATCGACGGATTGCCCAGCATTACGTTCTCGGCTTCCAGACCACCCACGCCGACAGAAATCACGCCTAGCGCATCCACCATCGGTGTATGGGAATCGGTTCCTACACAAGTGTCGGGAAATGCAACGCCGTTGCGCACCTGAATCACCGGCGACATCTTTTCCAGATTGATCTGGTGCATGATGCCGTTGCCGGGGGGAATCACGTCCATGTTGTCGAACGCGGTCTTGGTCCAGTTGATGAAGTGGAAGCGATCTTCGTTGCGGCGATCTTCCACCGCGCGATTTTTTTCAAAGGCATTTTCTTCGAAACCGGGATGCTCCACCGCGAGTGAGTGATCCACAATTAATTGCACAGGTACTACCGGATTTACTTTTGAAGGATCACCGCCTTTTTCCGCGATCGCATCGCGAAGGCCCGCCAGATCCACCAGCGCGGTCTGCCCCAGAATGTCGTGGCACACCACGCGTGCCGGGTACCAGGGAAAATCCAGTTCGGTCTTGCATTCGATCAACTGCTTGAGGGAATCCACCAAGGCTTCGGGTTCGCAGCGATGGACCAGGTTTTCCGCGTGAATGCGGGACGTGTACGGCAGCTTTTCCCAGGCGCCAGGTTGAATGGCGTTCACCGCCGCCCGTGCATCGAAGTAATCCAGATCGGTGCCCGGCAGCTTTTTGCGATAGTCAGTATTCATGGTGGTTTTGCCCGCTACAACAGGTTGCTTGTTTTTGCCTACGGCAAACGGATTGAGGCCAATGATTGGCCAAAACAGGGAATCAAACGGCTTGCAGTATCGCTGCATATTTTGCAAACTCGAATGGTAGGCAAAGGTAAATCATTGAATTTGCATATATATTTGCTTTTTGTTTTGTCAATTTGCAAACATTTGCAAATCACGGTTTGCCTGCAGTTAACCTCTTGAAAGGTAAGATTGAAAGGTCAGCGCATCATGTCGCGAAAGTTATTCATCGGTGCTCATATACGGCGTATCCGCGAGCAGAACAGCCTCGCCCAGAACGCATTCTCCCAGCAACTAGGTATTTCCCACAGCTACCTGAATCAGCTGGAGAACAACCAGCGGCCGGTCAGTGCCTCTGTATTGGTAAAGCTGACGGAAAAGTTCGGGCTGGACATTGCAGCGCTGGCGCAGGAGCAGGGCGGACAACTGGTGCAGCACCTGATGAACGCTCAGCAGGATGCGTTGTTTGTATCCAAGGTGGGGCGGCAGGATGTGCTGGATTTTGTCGAAACCCAGCCAGTGTTGGCGCAGCAATTTGCGCTGATGTATGACCGCTTTCAGCGTCTGGAGGGAGAGTTTCAACAACTGGTGACCCGCTTTTATGGCGAGCAACACGAATTCAAGTTGGCGCCACTGCCGCACGAGGAAGTGCGCGATTTCTTCTTTCGTCACAACAATCATATCGACGAGCTGGACAGAGCAGCAGAAGATCTCGCCAAGCGCTTGCAGTTGAATCTGGATAACCAGATGACTGCCATGGAGGACTATCTGCAGTCGCATTTTGATGTTTCTGTCGTGACTGAAGACATCAGCGCAATGGGTAACTCCCTGCGAATCTATTTGCCAGAACGCAAACTACTGAAAATTGCGGCCCAGCAACGATCACATCAGAAAACCTTTCAACTGGCGACTACCATCGCGTTACTCAAACACCAGGATGACATGGAGGCTTTATGTTCCAAAGGCGCGTTGAGTGCGCAGGCTTTCAAACTGACGATGACGGGATTGGCCAGCTATTTTGCTGGAGCCGTACTGATGCCGTATCGGGCTTTTCTGCAGGCGGCAGAACATTGCCGCTATGACATACACACGCTGGAAGCCATGTTTGGTGTCAGTACCGAACAGGTTTGCCACCGCCTGAGCACATTGCAGCGCAAAGGCAACGAAGGTATTCCGTTTTATTTTGTCCGGGTGGATCAGGCCGGCAACATTTCCAAGCGTCAGAGTGCGACCAGTTTTCACTTTGCAAAAACTGGTGGCGCCTGTCCGTTGTGGAACGTGCATGAAGCGTTTGCCTATCCTGACCGGATCGTCCGGCAGGTGGCCGAAATGCCCGACGGGCAGCGCTATTTCTGCATTGCGTTGCAGGTGGTATCGCGCGGTGCTGCGTTTCATGCGATAGGAAAGCGTTTTGCAATTGGTTTGGGGTGTGAAGTGCAACACGCCAATCGTCTGGTGTATTCCGATGGACTGAATCTTACTTGCGATAAAAGCGTAGATCGCATTGGCCCCGGCTGCCGGTTGTGCCCCCGTCAGGACTGCTCACAAAGGGCTTTTCCCATGGCGGGAACGGTCATCAGTACGGATATCAATGTACAGCTATTCAATCCCTATCCAGGTGCCAATGTTTAACGACATTTTGCATCTTGAAGGAAGGTCCGCTTTCAATCTTGCTTAAAGTGCGTGGGTGTTCGGGCGAAGGACTGCTTTTCGCCCCTAGGAGCTGTTGATGTTCAAATCGCCAATGTCCGCAATTGGCCGGTTTTTGACTGTGAGTAGTGCACGCGCGAAGGTCTGATTCTGATGATTTATCTGATGGAAAGCTTTTCAAGCAGTCCATTTTTCACATCCAGCTCTGTCTGCGTTTTGGCTAGACTCAGTTCCAGCCCCCTGGCTTTTTCAATCTCAACGTCATGCGCCCGTGACAACGACTGAAGCTTAGAATCAAGCGCGTTCTTTTCCTCGGTCACGGCAATGAGCTTTGCATTGGTTTCACTGGCGAGCTCCGTTTGCTTCGTTTTCTCAGCGAGACTCCTTTCCAGTTGCTTCAGCTGTTTCCGGTGTTCGCCCACTTCGCCGACCAGGCTGGCGTTATCCCGGTTGAGCTGGGTGAGTTCACTCTGTTTGACGATCAGGGTTTGATTGAGGTTGCGTAGTTCAGCCTGTAGCTGCTGGACTTGGGTGTCGTGGCGTAATTGCTCCTGTTGACGTTGCTCCTGGGCGGCGGTGCGGAAGTGTTCCAAGGCGTCCCGTGCGTTCCGATGCTTTTCTTCTAGCGATATCAGGTGCTTCTGGTTTTCGTCGAGCTGTTGTTCCAACCCTTTCACTTGCTGCTCGCAGCGTTCGGCCCGAAGTTCCGCATGGTGGAGTCGGTCTTTGGTCTCGTCGTGCGCGACGCTTTCGCGTTCCAGGCGGCTCGTAAGGGCAGCATTGTCAGCACCCAGCTCTTTGAGCCGGGCCTGTGCGGCACCGAGCTGCGCCACCAGCTGTGTTTTTTCGGTCTGCCAGACGCGGTTAGCTTCATCGGCCCGTTGCAGGGCTTCATCACGCAGCTTGGCGGCCATACGGGCAATCATGTCCGTCAGGGCGCTGGACAGTAAAGCTTCGTCGCCCAGTTGGGTGGCATCTTCAGCTTCCAGCTCCTTCAGATAGCGGTGGATTGTGGTTTTCGAGCCAGTATTGCCCAGCTCGACGCGCACCGCGTCCACCGAGGGGTTGATACCCCGCGCCAACAATGTGTCCCGCGCCTGCTGCACATTGAACTTGTTCAAGCCTGCACGTGACATACCGGTCTCCGCCTTTAAGATAATATATTACATACCATGTATATACATACTAAAATACATCCTGACTAAGCGCAATAATCATGATAATTATAGATAGGGTAATAAAGTGTTATCGCATCGGTTCCGCGTTTTTTCGCGGTAAACTCGGGCTCAGCCATTACGAAACGCTGTTTTCCAGCGCCTGAATAGGAGCTT
>JAGUVW010000089.1 GCA_020062665.1 Pseudomonadales bacterium | reverse complement strand
GAGTAGAACGATTATTGCCCTAATATTCCATATCCTATTGATATTAAATAACTAATTTCTGCTTATCCTACTTTTCTGTAAGTTTGATCGCCATACCCCAAAAAGTTTTCCCGCGCAAAAAAAAAACCATCTGCTCAATAAGCTGATAAAAGACACAGTGACCCTTTCTAGGGGGTATGCAATCTTTAATCGTGCTTATTGAGCAGATGGTTCGTATGTACTCATGTACTCCAACCGATTAAGTTGATGCGGCATCTTAAATGCCAATCACCTACACAAAATCAATTGGTGCTGAACTGATCTGCAATACGCCTGAATAGCAAGGCGTATTATCCTGTGCATTTGCGTCACTCACTACAAAGGACTTGCAGCAGTGGCCAGTCCTGTTCCTGAGAATTGAAATATCAATTAGGAAAGCGACCGGTCGTAGATGGGCAATCACTTCTAGATACCCCACCTCAACGCAATAAAGCATTGCGGACTTACCACGGATTCTAGCAAATTGTTTGATCTGCACAAGGGGTGATCAGGGGAAATTTAGAAAATTTTGCCCCTAGCCCCTGATGGAGCCAGGCTAGCTCGAAGTTATACACGAGGCGGAAGTTGGCAAACGGGCTGCTGCAGCCTTACTGTTGGGCCAGAGCCTCCTCAATAGAAATTATTTTAATGTCGTGATGCTCCAGCTTTTGAAAGTTGGGATCTTTAGCTCCTTGGATAGTATCCACTGCTGGAACATCAAGTGAAAGAGCCAACACTAACCAAGATGCTGCGCGTTCAAGGTCAGGCCTATTAGGCCAACTTTCTTCTATCTGCGATTCGCAACCACTTTGACTATAGGTGACAACCCAATTTGGCATTTTAATTCATCCTCCAATTTATTCGATTTAAGTTCCACCGGCTAACCGGGGTCAAGCTGCCATTACATGCGAATAATAGGCTCTCTCTTTGTGATCAAGTAATTCATCCAATTGCTGCAAAGTTTGCCCTGCCGGATGCAGCCATTGGTCGATCTTATCGTAACCCAGAAAAACGGGGCATCGGTCATGTCCTGCTGCAGCGACTTCCGGTGGGGGTTCATCCGTCACCATTGAAAAGCTACGAATATCACCCAGCTCTGGATGCTTATAGATTTCATATAGGCTGGCTGCATGCATGCCTTCGTGGCCGTCAGGATTGAATTTGATTTCCACACTCCGGCCATCGCGATCCACCCATTCATAAAAATTCATAAATGGAAATAGCGCGTGCTGCTTCCCAAAGAGCGGCTTCCAGGTTCGTGCGCTCTGAAGCGAATCGCGGCGACTATTGAACACATTATAGTTGTTCGGCACCTCGATCCCGGTACGTGGCAAAACACGGAACCTGGCCGGCACGATTAGACGCTTTCCAGCATCATCTATGATGATTGGTGCAAAATAGTATGGGTAGATGCGATAGGTATCAGCAGGTGGTTTGCTAGCGTTCTCAAGAGCGGTTCTTGCTTTGTTAAGTTTGCGTTGTTTGGTCTCGTAAGCCTTCTGATTGGTTTTGGTGGCTTTGGCTTTAAACTTTTCCTCTGCCGCCAAAAATTCCGCACCGGCATCTTTCACCGCTTGTTCTAGCTGACGTTGCTCCTTCACCTTCCAACGCTTTTGCATGAGCGCCAATTCCTTTGCCGCAGTCCCGCCCTCAGCAATCAGGCCGGCAATCATCTCATCTGGGATTTTGATGGATGAACGGAATGAATCGTCAAATTCCTTTTCACGTATGCGGGCCATGTGTAGAAATTCCTGCCAACTCAGATCCCCGCCATATTTTTTTTTCATGGCCTGGTATTCCGCCCTCAGGCGCGATGAGTAGCACATGGGTACCCCTAATATTCAGGCCGCCAGATTAATTTCCGCCTGGATGCGTGTGTACGGCACCATCAGACCACCATCGTCACCGACCTGAATCAAGCCTATGTCTTTCAGCATGCCCACATCGGTATGCACGTTTTTATAGTCGCGTCCCAGCAACTGGGCAAGCTTATAAGTGGTTATGCCGGCCTGACCTTGCAGCGTCCGCAGGATCTCCAGGCGCTTTTCTGAAAGCGTGCTGAGCATGGTTGCCAGATCCATAAAACATACCCGCTCTGAATCGATCGCAACGGCTTTACCCTGCTCGCCCTCTTTCCAGGCTTTAATGAAATCCTGCCCGAATTGCTCCATGTTGCCGGTGCTGATATGCACATCATTACGCTTGCTCATGGTTCACCTCGTTCGCGGCGCACGTCCGCCATAAAATCCGCTATCAACTGCTCCACCGAACTGAACAGGTAATCCTGTTCCTGGTCCCGGTAATGCCGGTGATCGCCCTTGCCTCGTTCGTTATCGTAGCCAATGATCCGCTGCCCTTCTTTGCCATAATACAGCCGGTATTTCAGGCCGTGAGGCCTCTCGGGCGAGGTTTCAGGTAAACGCCAGATGACGCCCTCCATGATGGCGAGATCCGGAAATACCAATTTTTCCTTAAATATCAGCGTGGCATTAGGCATGTGTGGCATTATATACCATATATGGCCTTGAAGGCCATATAAATTCAGTAGCAGAAACACCCGCGCCGCGATAAACTGTACATATATACAGCATTACAGGCGCCCACCAATGACTTCCATCCTGCCCCTCAAAATCAGTCTGTCCGCCGATGTGGGACACGCCCAATTACCCCTGTACCTGTCCAGTGTGGCAGCGGGTTTTCCCTCACCCGCCGACGACTACGTGGACGGGGATCTGGATCTCATGGAGATGCTGATTCAACATCCCGCCGCCACGTTTTACTGCCGGGTATCAGGCGACTCCATGGAAGGCGCGGGCATTTTTGATGGCGATATTCTGATAGTTGATCGCGCCACCACAGCCGCGCACGGTGACGTGGTGGTGGCGGCAGTCGCCGGCGAGCTCACCTGTAAGTACCTGGACAAGAATCGCCACAGGCTATTGCCTGCCAACGACAAGTACCGCCCCATTGAAATCCCAGACGGTTCAGATCTGGTGATCGAGGGCGTCGTACGCCACTCCATACGGTGTCACGGCAAATGATGTTCGCCCTGGTCGATTGCAATTCCTTTTATGCATCGTGCGAGCAAGTGTTTCGCCCGGATCTGCGCGGCCGGCCGGTGGTGGTGCTTTCTAACAATGATGGGTTCCTGGTCAGCCGCACGAAAGAAGCCAAAGCCGTCGGCCTGGGTGATCTCGTGCCGTATTTTCAAGTTGAAGGCCTGATCAAGAAACACGGCGTTGCTGTCTTCAGCAGCAATTACAAACTGTACGGGGATCTATCTAACCGCGTCATGACAACCCTGCGCGCCTTCAGCCCCAGCATCGAGGTGTACTCCATCGATGAAATGTTTCTTGAGCTCACCCGGATGCCGGTGGATCTCCTCCCCTATGGCCACCAGATCAAAGATACCGTGTGGCAACACACCCGGATTCCAGTGGGTGTGGGCATTGCCCCAAGCAAAACGCTCGCGAAGCTGGCCAACCGCGGGGCCAAGACCCTCCCCCGCTGCGCCGGCGTGTGTGTGCTCGATACGGCCCACAAAACGGAGTGGCTGCTAAAACATTTTCCGGTAACGAAGGTGTGGGGCGTCGCCGGCAGGATGGCGGCACGTCTTTCCGGCCTGAGTATTGCCACCGCGTGGGATCTCGCCCGGGCGGATGCCAAAACCGTACGCCGGCGTACCAGTGTGTGCGTAGAGCGCATCATTGAAGAACTGAACGGCCGGCCATGCCTGGAACTGGAAGAAGCACCACCCGCCAAAAAGCAAATTTACTGCACGCGGTCTTTTGGCAAGCGCGCCATGACACTGGAGCCGATCCTGGAGGCTGTCAGCCTCTACAGTGCACGAGCGGCGGAAAAGCTTCGCCAACAAAAGCACCTGGTAAAAAATCTGCATGTGTTTCTGAACAACTCACCGTTCCAGGACGCCTATTACAGCGGTTCCACCACGGTCCAGCTGCCCTACCCAACTGATGACACGCGCATCATTAGTCAATACGCACGGGCGGCAGTGTCGCGGCTTTATAAACCTGGGCCAGCGTATATGAAGGCTGGTGTGGGACTGATCGAATTGGTGGATCCTCGCTATCTTCAGCAGGATCTGTGGGAGCCGGGCCAAAGCATACAGGCGTCGACACTGATGGGTTTGGTGGACCGGATCAATCACCGTTACGGCAAGCGCAGTGTGTTTTTCGCCAGTCAAGGTGTTGCGCAGCCCTGGTACATGAAACAGCAGCACCGTTCACCTGAATACACAACCAATTGGGCAGACCTGCCCGTCGCTCGCTGCTGATGTACGATCAACATATGGGAATCGTAAAGGAGAAATCCATGAGCTTTAAAATAAACGACTTTGCATATTTCAATGAGAAATACAGAATTTTCCTTAGCGTCTGGCTCGATGATGTTTTCGATGAGAGCATGGATTTTCTTTTTGATACCCGATTGGGCGACGAGCAAGATTCTTTTGGCGACTCGGCCAACGAGTTCATGGGATACATTACGGAAGCTAGCCACTGCCGGCTGATAGAAATTTACCACCATCCCGATGGCCCCCACATACTGCATGTTCACCGCGCTAACGGCAAACATCGGTGGGGATCAATGCAGCAAATCGAGCTGGCGATGCGGTTCGGCAAACTGGAAAGTATTCGATGCTTCGCTAAGGGGGAATCCCGCTATACATTTAGCTTTTCCCGGATAAGCCCAAACCCCTACGACAATAGCTCCTCGATTTGCCAGGCAGACTTGGAATGGCCCACGCAGAAGGCATGCCTGGAAGCGATAGACAGAATCCTAAGACTTAACCCCGCACACGCGGTAACTGTAACCACAGCCAATTGACTGTGTGGTAGTCGCTGCCAATGGGAGGATGCCAATGAGGATTGGGATGAACATGAAAGGCAAACTTGGTTAGTGATTTGACCGGTAAAGTCCGGTAGACCGGTCACGGCATATTCATAATCAACTGGGAAATTTCAGCGCGAATGCGGCGCAGCTCATCCGCATTGTCACCAGCGTTACGAACCCGGTCATGCCAGTAGCGCACAATTTCCCGGTTCACCTGGTTATCGACATCCTCAGCCGTCGAAATCCTTTTCAAGGCAGCTTGCAACCAAGCCTCCCAATCGTCGTTATTGTTGTTATTGGGTAATTCTGGTTTAACCATAATTTCCTTTCGACGAGAACGAACGCCCGCCAGACACACTGGCGGGTCTATTACCAATCCGGGAAAATTGCCCGCGACAACGAACTGCGGGCACCTCGGCTACGACAACAGGCTGAACAATGCTGCCAGCAATGAGAGCGTAATCACGATCTCAATCCGGCGACCTCTGAAAATCAACACGATTTTCATAGATCCTCCTATTGGAAAGCCCTTGGCTTGAGACTTGCTTCATCAAACAGACTGGACGATGCGACCCGCGCTAGGTAGTATCGCGCTTAACGCCTCGCAACTACACATTTGGCCTGGTACCACCACGTTGCACCCAGTTTGACTACAATCGACCTGTTTGATGATTTCCACCCGTTAACTTCTCAAGTCCTTGGGACGTTAACAAAAAGGCGGGCCTTCCTGGTCCACCACCCAAAGCCGAGGCTCCACCCTCGGCTTTTTTATTGTTCTTTATCCAGCTGATGATTGTCTACAAGCAAATGCTTATCCCTGTATTACAGGGGCGCTCAATTAGAAGCACACATCACTTATTCAACCAGCCTCAAAGAACAAACCAGACAATATATCTGACACCGCTAATTTACCACCCGCGCCGCCAATTTTTTGAATATTATCAATACTTACCTGCTTTTTATGTATGTTCCACAGTAGCGCCTCGATTGCAAGACGCGCAGTTTCGCACGAATAACATCGCGGATAGGTTTAAAGTCCATTAGATTAAACGCCAGCAATTAGCAATACTCTGACAGGCGGTGCCATCACAGCAGTGTTTGATTTGTCGTGACAAATTATTTTTGCGTAAAGTTGAATGAAATCCTTAAGCCCTTCCATTCCAGACGCATTGCCCATCAAAATCCATTGCAGAAATAACTAACTTGACCATGTAAAAACATGGTCGGTACTTTGGCAGGTTATGCAGAAACGCTCGTGGGAATGAAATTGCCGATCGCATTGGAGGCAATACAAGTGCCGACGCTCACCGTAGCCTGTCGTTGGTGCGGAAGGTGTAACCGGGGTGAGGCGGTGGAGGATGCCCTACCGCCGCTTTCTGCTCGAACTGCGTTTTCAGCAGGCTCAGAAAGTTTTCCGTGTTGTGCTGTAACTGGCGTTTTTCTTCTGCTGTCAGCACCCGATCACCCCAGTCACCGTAATGAGGAAGGAGAGACTGTGCGGCCCCCATCGCCTTATCAAAACAGACGCTACCATAGAATTCTATCCCTACCTGCGTTCGCACGACATGAATTCGCTTGTAGATAGATTTCGTACACCCAGGCGCCTGACAATAGACGCGATCGGCCTTTTCTAAGGTCATGACGGCCAGCAATTCGAGTTCAGATAACATGCAGTGACCCTTTCTACAGGTTATTGGCTGCAGCAATATATAATGTTTGCCACTATGCGTTTAACCCGCACCCAAGTAACTAACACTATTGATTGGTTCTGCGGCGAAGAAAAAACCAAATTCCCATCACACCAATCACCACGCATGCACCCACCACCATCGCAGTTGCCCGCGATATACCTAGATAAAAATACAATACCTGGGCAATCAGCGCAGCCAATCCAACGGCCAGCGCAATACCAACCTTACGCATTTCCCTGACAAACACGTCTCTCACCTTGCGCCAAGCATTCAAATACTAGAGACGACAAAGCCCGCCGTCCCCAAAGACAGATCTATGAAACAAGGGTAAATGGGCCCGCGACAGCACACTGCGGGCCATTATTTACTACAACAGACTGTAGATTGCAGCCAGCATCGAGAGCGTGACTACAATCTCGATTCTGTGGCCTTTAATGATAAGGATGATCCTCATAGATCCCCCCAATCAGGAACCCAGAGCAGAGACCGGTATTACGAAATAGTATGGACGCGGCGACGAGGTGTCGTTAGTATTCTACTAATGACACCGCTATACACCGCTATACACCGCTATTCATAGTTCTCCACCGTTAACTTCTCATACTCTGGGCAGTTAACACCACGGTGGGTCTTCCATAGCCCACCACCCGAAGCCAAGGCTGCACCCTTGGCTTTTTTATTGTTCTTTATCCAACCGATGATTGTCCACTTTTAATTGCTGCAAATTTTCATCAAGAAAAACTACCCCGCTTAATACCACTGAACTTGGTAGAAAATAACTGCTCATCCGCAGTGAGAAGTCCGTTACACATCTCGATCCGACAATGCATTGCTCTTTCCTGAACCACCATTAACGCCTCTGCCAATTCTGAAACTGAAAGAAAGTGTTCCATGTTGATAGCGTACATTCACGCTTGTTCAGCGTCTTTTGGACGCGGCAAAAACTTTCATCTGACCGATTGACTATTGTTTTTCAGTCTCGGTGATAATGGCGTAATCCTTCACAACCACCCCATCGCGAGAACCTGGATTCACCAAGGTTGGTCGCACCCAAACGCTTTTACTTTCCAAACGTCGAACGTGCCCACGTCGCAAGTGCATGCGTGGACTGGCGTGACTACCCCCTGCCCCACGCTTGCTGCCACTACCACCGCGCTCATCAGTCAGCTGCAACACCTTGTAAGTGAAGAAAGGTTGTTTGCCGTTTTTCAGGCGTTTTTTATTCAGCAGGGGAGATGCAATGACATCTGCTGTGCCAACATTGGCACAATTGAGGACACTACAGGCCTGAACCAACATCCAGGTTTCGTCATGCGAATCCTGAATAATCTGAGAAAAGACCCTATCAGGATCCCCGTCGTGATAGGACCGGCTGTTCTCGAATAGCTCCGGCATAAGGCTGAAGGGTTCAGCCTTACACTGTTTGGCGTTGTAGGTCGTTAATCCTGCATCAATGAATGCCTGGTGAGCCTGACGACTGGCCGGCATGAGGTCATCCATCGTCAGGTTGCTAAACGTGCTTCCGTAAGGCACGAACGTACCGCCTATCGGTACCACCCATTGCCGGTAGGTGGCCCCCCAAAATACGGGAAGCACAAAAATCCCACCTTGTGGAAACTGACCCAAGACCCCAGCGCTTACCTTTGGGAATGGATCATCTATCAGACCGGCCTCCCAACACAGGGCAATCCGTTTGGTTGCCTGCGCCTGTGGAATGCCTCCCAACACCTCAACGTTATGCTCTAGAATCCAGGGCGCCTCAAATGCCACACAGGGATAAGGCAACCGGGTCAGATCCAAATGCGATTGCTTAATGTCGTCTGGTTCGATGAGGTTACAGCCGTTGGGCAAAATGAATTTCACACTGCGTTGTAACAAACTGACAACCTGCAGAACGGCATTTGCCGTCTCTGGCATCTGGTGCCGATACACACGTTCCTGCTCCAGCAAGCTTTCAATTGCGTGGGCGCAGTAATTCAAGACTTGTACTTGATCATCATTTTTGGCCATTCCGTGCTTCCTTATTATCATCCATGAAAGTGTTGGTGAGTAATAAAGCTGTTAACTGATTGTTCTCTAATCCTGTGATTTTATTAGCCAGACTATTCAGGTTTCAAAAATAAAGTTGTTAACAAATTTGGACCGTCATTAGGCAGAAGACAAAAAGCGAGTAATAAAGTTGTTAACTGTTTCCGAACGGATGCCGGTACGCCAGATTTAGGTGCGGAGCGGACCTTCGCCCCATTAGAATCTACTTCCACAACCGGCCAATTGCTGCCGTTGCAGGCCTTTCGCAAGCAGTCATTCCAATTACTGCTTCAAATCAAAACCAGCCGTCGAAGAATTTACGGCTATTCGGCCTAAGCGGCCGCTCGAGACGTAACTCAAAGAAATCATTTTAAATGGCTGCTTTGCAAAATCCGAATTCGTACAATCGACCCAAAACAGTAAATCATGACGTGCAAATATAACTCAGCGCAGCTATTCAATGTGACCACGAAATTCGTGGACATTTCACTACATTGATGGGTCAGACACGCCAGTGTGCCTCATGTTTCTATTGTTTTAGCTAATGCTCCAGCGCCATCCCACACTGGGTAAGGTAGATCCTTTACCAACTTATCTTCAACTAAGAAAGCTAGGCTATAGCGAGCTCGAGTGATCGCAACGTATAGCTTGTTTTGCGATTCGTCCGTTTTATCCGTCTCGAAAACCTTTATATCACCGCCTATAAATTTCAGATGTTTATCCGGCGGGATTACGAGAACTCGATTAAAGCCGAGACCTTTGCAGGATCCGAATGTATAACAGATGATGCAGCTTGGGAGATACTTACGGCCAGTTGTGGACGACCAGCGCAGCACTTGAGGCTGAAAGATTTTCAGATAATCTGTTAACTGGGATTGCTTTACTAAGAACACGCCACAGTGATGTGCCATCTCCTTAGGGATTTCTTCAACGCTCGAAATAGTCTTGTCATACAGCCCAGAATGGATCGTATCGGACAGGTCGCAGATTTCCTGAATGCACCTGCGGTTATTCGGCATCGAACGTCTCTCAAATTTCATCTTACCGACGAAGTAATCGACTTTCTGCTGAGGTGTCTGCGGAGCTTTGTGGCCAAACGTCGTGGTGTAAATTGTCTGTCGAAAGTCACCCACACAACAAATCGAATCAACCATCACCTTGTTGAGCGATCTGATCACATCGTAGTCCCAGCCGACCAAATCCTGCACTTCATCAAAAAAAACCCTTTGATAAATTTCCTTAAGCCGCTTGGCCGGGGCATCTTTGGACAGCTTAGCAACGAGCGCCGCAAGCTTTGCCAATAGTCCAGAGTAGGCCATGGTTTTGCAGGGCGTAAGGTAATGCAGCGGATTGATCATTCCATCCGCCGATTTCTCAGCTCTGCCACTTATGGTGAAAGTTGTACCTGATATCAAATGAGGATTGTACTCAGTGAATGAGATTCCCGTGATCCGACCGGAAAATACTTCGCTCTGATAAGGGCGCACCATGTCTTCGAGGTAAAAAGAGAACAGCCCCTTGACGACGAAATTCTCGCTGCTAGAACCGTACAGTTCTAAAAATCGCGCGCGTAGTTCCGCTTGATTGTTGGTAGTATAAGTAACCACAAGCACTCGCCCGCCGCCCTTGATGACCTCAATGGCGTCAGTGACGATCTTGTGAGTTTTCCCCGAACCAGCGCCCGCAATCCAGAGTTCGTTAGGCAAAATCGAATACCTCATCTAAGAACGCTGGATACATAAAATCTAGCCCACTATCAAATAATTTGATGGCCGAATCGACCTTTCGCGCACCTTTTCCATTGCCCGTCACACTCTTAAACCATTGGATCAAATATTCTCTTCTTTCTTCCAAAGATATGTTTGCGTCATACATTTTGTAGGTCTGATTAGATAAAACTTCTTTTGCGAACAAATTAAGCGTTTTGATATCAATTGCATTGGCATAAATCATCGCAGGTTCAAGCGAAAACTCTTCGTTGTTTACGGGCGAGAAAAGTTTGATATTGGGGAAAGCCATGTACTCCATACGCTCTTGTACAACGTTCCCGTGATAATCGCCGTCATTGTCTCTGAGCACATGGATCTTTGTACCAATCTCCTTCCCTACCTCAATAAATGTCTTGAATCCTACACCGCGCACCACGATGATATCGATCCCGTCCTGCTCAGGAAGCCGGTTATATTTTCGCTGGTAGATCTTCTTGAGTACCAGCTCGTCAGATGGCCCCTCTACCAGAATAACTTTGCTTGAAAGTGCCACCCGCAATGTATCGTAGCCGGGGAGGCGCCTGAGAGTTCGTACAACCTCGCGGTCTAGCTTGTGCAGCCTTTTGTATCCCGAATGCAATAGGCAAATCTTGTCGATGCTGAGCTTGTTCAGTACGTAGGAGCTATGAGTAGTTAGAAACAGCTGCTTGTTGTCCCTCTGACTTTCGACATAGTGCACGAGCTTATTCAGATTTGCGTGGGACAGATGGTTTTCAGGCTCCTCCATCATTACCAGATCAATATCGTGAGATTTATTCTGGATAGCCAGCTTGATCTGAATGTTGCGCTGCTCGCCCTTGCCGATGCCGTGAAACGGAACATCATTGACCTCTAGTTGCAGGCCGGTCTGGATCGAGCCCACTGGCAATGTACTCGCTGCAATGGTGAGTGTGCCATCGGTAATGAGGTGATCCACATCAAGGTTGGAGTTAACGGACTTAACCTCTCCAGAGTTGTTAAAAACCTGCAAATTTTCACGATAATTGGCGGTCAATTTGACCAGATCTTCTTTCGCGAGAGCAGTGTTGAGGATGCTCGAAATGTACTGATTCTTCCCCATTGTGGGGTGAATGCGTGTGGGGTCTATGTACAGCGCTTTGAATTTTTTTGCCATCGGCTTTATCGAGTTCCATGCGAAATCGAGCCAATCCAACTTGTAAAACTCGATCGGAACGCTGGTGATGTTGGGTTTAGTCAACAAGTATTTCTCATACACTGCCTCCAGCGACGCATCGAAACATGCTTGTACCACAACGCCTTGGGCGTCTGCCTGGAGGCTATTATTTGAGCCTCGATACTCAGGCACGCCGTCAATGTAGGCTTCAATGATCAGGCTGGGTAGATGCTTAGCTGTTTTGTCGGAGGCGAGGAACAGATTGACGGCGTCCTGATTAAAAAGATCAGGGGAGAATTCGCTGCTGAAGGGCCGACCGCGATGATTGAAATTGAGCACAATTTCCAGAGCCTCTAGAATAGTGCTTTTGCCCGCATTGTTATCACCAACGAAAATATTGATGTCGTCATTGAACTCAAAAAGTTCGTCGCGAAATTTTTTGAAGTTGATCAGCTTGATTGATTTAACGTGCACTTTCTTCCCCTCTCGGCATTGCCCCAATGTAGAGTATCGCGGACGGTATCTCGGGTTGGACATGCTGTCCAGATAACTATCTGGCCTGGCTAGGACCGGTCTGAAGCGCCCTGTTATCCGATGGCTGCTTTTCTACGCAGCGAGAGGTAGATCAAATTGCTTAAAAGCTGCCGTTGGGTAGCCTGTATTAATTGCAGCGACTGACCGCTTAGGCCCGAGCAGCGGCCATTTTGCGGTTCAGCATTGAATTTCCCCTTCGGGTCGAATGCACCCCTTCAAGTCAATCCCTTCAAAGGTCTGCTTCCAGCTCTTGGAGAAGAAGGTTCGTTTGTATCTGGTCTAAATGCGAATGATGTCGAAATAGTCGAAATACTTTACAGGAAAGGCAGCTTAACTTATTGATTATTCTGCAACTATATGATTTTTCACGAGAGCCGCTTTTGGTGTGGAATATGCTTGTGGAGGACAAATAACCGTATTCTAGGATCCATCATGACGTACCGTTTCGGACGCCCATTTTTACTTCTTAGTGTTGCCAGCCTGATTTCCCTTGAAGCTAACGCCACGATCATCACCACAGTTGCGACCAAGACCAGTAATAACACCGGTGATATTGAAATCTCGGAGACCACCGAAACGATTGCCGGTGGAATGTCGGTACAGGCTACTCAGTCCCATGTTGATTCAGCCATTGCTGTGGCGGTGGTGCAGGCCAGTCAAGGCATCGTTCGGTCGGAAGTGGGAGGCGGCACCTTACCAGGCCGTGATGCTTTTGCTAGCGCTTGGTCCTATGCCAAAGTGGATGACTGGATAACAGTATCTCGGGACGACCTGAACGGCCAGGTGGGCCATATCGTGTTGGCTTTTGTGCACAATGTGGATCTGGATGTAGTTGCGAAATTGGGCGGTCAGGCGGGCATGGATATGGGGCTCTATGCCGGCATCAATACGGGAGCCACTTGGACTCAGTCTTGGACTTCCGCTTACTACCAGGAGAATGGTCTGAATGGCTCTTTGACCAAATCATTGTTCGCAAATTCGGGCTCTTCACTGGCCGGGTTAGATCCCGAGGCCATCACGATCACTTCCGACACCTGGGTTGAGCGAATACTTGTGGAAAGCGATTTCGTATTTGGCGACGCATTTTACCAGTGGATGGAAACTAGCGTGTCGAGCTTTGCCAATTCCCAAACTTCCGCTGCGCAGTTGGGTAAGGGTGGTATTAGTACTTTCTGGTTCGACGGCATCCAATCTGTGACATTCGGTGGCGTGGAAATTTCAGATTACGACATCAACTCCACTTCGGGAGCAGACTATTCGCTTTCCTTTGGCCCCAAAGGAAAACCAGTTAGCGTGTCAGAGCCCGACAGTATTGTGTTGCTGTTGGCGGGGCTTGCTGGAATGGGATTGTTGCGACGTCATAGCTACTAGATTAATTTACGCACGCAATCCATCTTACTCTAGAAGCAATCTGTTCTCTGATCTTAAAGTTAGCTTGTTGCTGTCGGTGTTGTAGTTAAAAGGGGAGCCTATGCGGGCATATTGTTTGAGGTTTGCTGTTGCACCGTTCCTATTGGGCGGATGCCAGGAACCAAGCAACTTCGATATTGAAGTTCGTGAACTTAAGGCCTCCATCAATTGTGGACATGCGTCGATCACACCGGGTGATGGATATCTGGGAAGACTTTTTAGTTGTATTGGAGGCGATGCAGAGACAGTAAAACTTTTTGTAAATGAAGATCCATCAAATGGTGATGTCAAAAACATCAAATTTTTGTGGAATGATTGGAGTCGTGATCGGGGATATGGCCTGCATGCCGATCTAAGTGTAGCTAGGCAATGGCTGGCTGTTGTTGGTAAGCGATACTCGCCTGAGAATGTTGGTCAGGTAATTGAGACATTTTTTAATGGATACGCGTCAACAATAGTTGGAAATGTTTATACGCTTAATTATACGTTTGAGGCTGGACCCGCTATTGATGAGCGCATGTTTGTGATAACACTCAGCTCTAGGCTGGCAGAAGTAAATGCTCAAAAGTCAATGCCAGAGTACGAGTACGAAGCATGCCGTTTGGCAATTGAAAAGCAGGTAAAGTATTCGAAATCCATTATAACTGGAGACGGGAAACCAATCCAAAATTCTGGTTTTGTTTCTTATGAGCTTTCCGGAATGAAAGGTGATTTATTTGCCTGTGATATCTACGCCAACCGGGAATATCGGTTAAAAGCAGCATATGGCGGTGCACTACCTTATTTGCCTATAGGTGGTGGAACATACGATGTTACCCAATAGTAGGCGCAATTGATCTTCTGGCTTTAATGAGCGAAATACGGTGCTTACGCTTTTAAAGTAATGCGATGTTGATTTTATAGATACTGATTGTGGGGAAGCATATACATGAGATTTGGACTTTTTATATTGGCTTTATTGTTGTGCAATCTTTACAGCCAGAAAACTAAAGCAAATGAAGAGTCAATTTACTATGAAGATATTAAACCTATCGTAGTATGGGTAAAAAAGTACAAAAAAGTAAAGGGAACTCACAATGAATTTAATTTATCACAGAATACTCGCGAGTATTCTGAGCTCACTGAAAAGTGTCGAAATCCGATTAATAATTTTTTAGCGATCGTTCCAACAATATTTGGCACATCCATATTTGATGATCCTGATAGCATACCTTCTTCTACGGAAGCGCCTATGCAACTCTTCCTCGGGCGTGGGGTTGACCCAGTCAACAAAGACACCATCAACGAGTTGCTTGCTACGTGTGATTCCTTGGTGAAGAGCGTGATAGCTGTTCAAGATTCAGCACGCTCATACGCAGAAAAAAAAGCAGCGGAAAAGTTAGAAAAACAGAAGATAGAAACCGAGCGTAGAAACAAGGTTGCATTTGAGAACAAATTAGATGAATACACCGCTCAAGTGGTTGAATCATACACCTGTTTGGGGTTGATGAATAAGGGGCAGAAGGAAAAGGAGGAGTGGTATGGTGAGGTTAAAGCAATAGCAAAACAGCATCAGTTTTCTGGCGTATATCCCAACGGTATGGAATCGTATGTCGAATATCTAAAGGAGAACTCTAGTTCGCCTGTTGAGCGAACGTTGATTCGCATAGCTCCCGGCGATAATTTCAATTCTTATGATCAAGCCAGGGATATAGTCTTTTACTCGAATGACAACTCCGGCACTGTGCTGGCAGTACGAAATAGAAATCAGGAGGTCATGGGTTCCAGACTAAAGGCAAAATGGGTTGCATTCTTAAGTCTAGGAAGTTACGAAACCATTTTAGGAACTAGGAAGCAGTATTTTTTAATTGAAGAGATTGATGGTGAGCAAGTAGGATTGCCAGATTTTGTTGCAACAGGGCCTGCATATTGTGCAATTGATAAAGAAAAACTGAAGGTGGCAGTCGATTTTATCAAGAGCAGTAAAAAGGAAGATGTTTTAATTAGAAAGTTAAATGAATCATTTGATAATCATGGATTACCGAGAATGAGTTTATAGTTCTCGATGAGAGTGTCCATAAATAGGAACAATTGCTGGCCGAAATGCAGTACAGCTCGTTCCAGAGTTCCAATTCCGGCCGGGAGACAAAACATTCGAAGGCCAGATGCGGACATTTCTTTAACCCAAAAGCAGTATTGTTAATATGTAGGAATATTCCAAATATAGGGTTCTGCGGAAACAAGCTTCGAAAGAACCGTGCCTCCGCAAAAAAAGCATTTTGTTATCACGCCACCATCACCACGTACCAGATTCATATCAAAAGTAAGCGGAATAGCAATTAGAGGCGCTGCTCTAGAACAAGTAGCACACTTCGAAGTCAAGTAACTTACCCCCATTTGAGGTGATGCAGGTTCAATCATAACAAAACGATCGAAGGACATCGGCATCCGGCGACCATTGCAAACGACAAGCTGCGTCTCTATGAGAGCTAAATTTCTTGTTTTCTCGGAAGCTTGCCTCCAATTTGGATTTCGCCCACGCCTCTCCAGCCATTCACGAATAAAAACTCTATCGAGATCAGTGAAAACAGCCTCTCGACCGAAAGTAAAACCATCAATGGGAAACGTTATATCTACGCCTAAAAGAGTTGTATAGACCCCATCCCTACCCTCATACCCATCAACCAGAGTTGTATATATTACACATCCATTTTTGTCGGCCCTTGCTTGTAGAATCGATCCTCCGACATCACTTATTGCTTCATCCTCGATAACTTCACGCAGAATTCCAAACGGGTCACTCGCTTTTCCCTTTGCTTCACGAGCATCGTGTCTTCTCCAAAATTCCTCTTTTCCAGATCCAATGCATGTAATTGTATTTTTCTTGTCTACCAATCGCTTCATGTCTGCATCATAAAAGGGCGCACCAGATAGCGCTGTATCTGCAGAAGAAATGATGGTACCGATCTGATATATGAGAGGTTTCTTCTCAATTGGACAAAAGCCGAATATTAACCCACCAAAACGGTGAGGCCCTCCCTTTGGATGAAGAAAATTCATGTTCTTAATGACATGGCTTCCACAATGAGTGAATATTTTGGCAATTGTTTCAAGGCTAGGCACGCTCCGATTCTGGTCTGCACAAATCATCTGGCAGAGACTGGAAGCTATAGCTAATACATTACTTGCTAATAATGATGATCCTGCGTATGCGAATCCGACAGTATGATTGAAAAAAATATCTTCCCGGCCGTCGGTAATTGATGTGCAGCGAATCGGGACAATGTGGATCTTTGCGCCCATTTCCATTATTGGAGCATTACCAGAAGATATTCGCGAATCTGCTGCGCAGTGAACTTTATCGGAATCGGTAAAACACACAACTAATGTCACAGACAGATTCTCTCATGGAGTTTAACTCAATTTAATATTGTTTTTTCAAGATCAAATGACGTTTATGTATTTATCTGTGCCAACACCATCATGGTCCTAAATCCGCGATTTGTACCATACTCGTTAGAGTGCTCTATTCATGATGTTTGGTGGTGTTATCTATTTGTTCTTTAGTGTTTTTATAACGAAACGCCGAGTTCCGCTATAAATTCCATTCCACTCTTGAAGCAACGTTGCCATTATTCGCATCTATAGGAACACTGAAGAGATCAGGGCACTTTGGAAATTTTATTATCAATTAGCCAATGTCTCCTTTGGGCGAACGTACCCCTTCAAACCAATGCATTCAAAGGTCCGCTTCCAGCTTGAAGTACCCGTCGACCCATTCAACTCGAACATCTCAAATGGGTCGAACAAACCCTTCAGGCCAATCCCTTCAAAGGTCTGCTTCCAGCTTTCATAAGCGGAAAATTCTGATACATAAAAAGCAATAGCGCATTTTCCCGTTCAACATTGACACTGCCGCTTTTGATGATCGAATCGATGAATTCTGGTGTAAATTTCTGATCGTCCACATCATTGTGGGGTCTCATATATCATTCCTGTTGTTATTCGCTGCAAGGGGGCTGGACTGCATACCTCCCCCAATATGTACATCAATCTGCCTTCACAGGATCCTTAAAAATAAACCCCTTGCGCAGACAAGTATCCCAGTTGGTCACGGACAACGGGTTTTCCAAAGCGCGCATCGCGTTCGCAAAAGTTGGCAGTTTTTCTTTAAAAAACGCTTTAACGGCTTTGATTTCGTCACGCTCCAGGTTGCGCTCATCGGTCCAAAAGAACTGATCCGGATACCATACTGCCCGTGCTCGAAAAACGTGAGCCGCCAACAAGGAACCGTTGCACAATGAGGTGAATTCAGCCTGGGGCACCTGGATGCCATCGTAACTGACCCGTGCTTTTTCACACAGGTGCATCATCGCCTTCAGGTGCAGCCGGCACGGCCCGTAATTCCAGCGCTGCGCCTCCCAGACGTCATAGACCCGGCAGCGCACTTTATTGATCAGCCGCTCGCATTCAATCACGACACTCATCTGCAAGGGTTCGATGCGATCCCCTTCTTCCTTTGCCGCCAGCAGGGCTTCATAGCTGGTCCCTTCCTTCACGCAGAAATACACCCGCGTATGGGTGGAATGCCACTGTAAATACGCCAAGCGCGCCGCGAAACCATCGAGGTTTTTATACCAGTTGTGCATGCTGTAGCCGTAGGGCTGATGGCCATGGCCCTTGAGCCATTCCAGTTCGACCATAAACAAATCGGCCACAGCTTCGAACATCTCGTCGGTCAGACGATCGGCCAGTCCCCGCGCCTCCAATAAATCGGAGCGATTGAGTCCCGGCACCAGGTGATGGATATCCGTCGCCCCCACCCCGTGTATTTCGAACACCTCAAAAAAGCGCGCCAACATCAGATTGACGGACCCGGCCGGGGGACTGAGGGTATCGGTCATAATGGCCTTCAGACACATGGCGATAAATTCCTGCAACGAAATCCCCAGCTTTTCGGCTTCCGCATCGATAAACGCTTTCAGAGTGGGATCCAGGCGCACGGTGGTATTCATTTTCTTGTCCGACGGCACCGGTAGGGCCTGTTCCCCCTCGGGAGCAGCCTTGCTGGGGGGCGTCGGGCTGTTGATCAGCCGGGTCAGCAGATTGGTGAGGCTCAGATTCTGCTTCAACATGGTCGCGTGTCTCCGTTTTGCGCGTGATATTCAGTCTGGCTATTCGTGTTACGCACTTTGGCAACGCCTTTCCTTATTTACGGGCCTAGTTTGTCAAAAGCCCCTATTTTGTCAGGCACCCCTTCCCCGCCCTGCCCGCCGTCCTTCTTTTGGCTATCCGGTTGTTTTTATTAGCCTATAGTCCGGCGAATGCGCCAGCTGGCCCGGTGCGGCAGGCCTGCCGGCAACTCCTAATTTAAAAAACCTTGTTCTTGTCATTTTCTTGCATTATGCTGGTTTTTGTCAGGCTGGCACCCCGGCCCGCCCCTATTTTTCACGGATGGAAGCCCCTCATGAGCAATGCGTTTTTCGAGGCCCTGCGCGCCCAGGAAGAATGCCGGCAACGCTTGGCCGTCACCCTGCCTGATTACCAGCTGGCGGTGAAAACCCTGCTGCCGGTCGCCCTCACCGATACCAGCGGCGGCCGGGTCGCCGCTAACCTCCTTCTGAGCCTGTACGACGACGCCACCTATCCTTTCCCGATCGCCGACCTCTGTATCCTGGATCTGGATCTGCTGGAACACGCGCTGATCGCCATTCGCGGCCGCGTCCTGCTGGCAGAGGAACCCCACACCATCGTGGCGGACGGAAAAGCACAGTTCACGCAGCTGGTGCAGCGCTGGCCCCAGCTGCAAGCCAAACAACGCTACGGGCAATAGGGAAAGAACAGGGAGGCCGAGCGATGGATCTGACGGGCGCACAACTCAAAAAAGCGTGGCAACACCAAGAGGTCATCTGCATCACCGCCATTGAGGACGGGGTGCGCTTTGTCTTTGCCAAGGGCGAAGCCGACGGCCAGTTGGTGGACCGCCACGGGCGCCGGCGCTGCTTTGCCTCTCAGCACCTGGCCTGGAAGTGGATTGATACATTGAAAGGCAATGAACCTGATCCGTTTTGAATCGACACACACGGCCCAAAAATGGCCATGGAGAAAGTTTGAATGAGCACTGCCCCCTTTGATGGCATGATTTACGGCGTCGAGGAATACAGCACCCGCGACGGCCGCAATTACTACCGCATCCTGCATTACGGCCAGTTAGAAGACGACACTGATCTGGTGCAATTCAGTACCCGCGCCGCCTATTACGTCGAACGCTACGGCCGTGAGCAATCCGTTAAAAATGCCCGCGCCTACGATGCCACCTTCGACATTTTTGAAAACCTCGATAACAGCCGCAAAATCATCGAGGGCAACCCGTGAACTATCCCCTTCCCCTCTCGCCGGATCTCATCATTCCCCACAGTGGCGAGCTGCGCACCGTCATCGACTGGCAGCACTGGCGCAAGCGTCGCGCCTTTTTGCTGGGCCACGATCCGGACATTCCCCACTACCTGGTATTGCCCGAAGTGCATCAAGTGCTGGACAGCATCAAGGATATGGATACCCATTTCCTGACCAATACCTTGTGGCATACCGGCGCCAGAATCAGCGAGGCGTTGGCGCTGACAAAAGAGAGTTTTCATATCGACGGGGTGCGCAATTCCATGGTGGCCCTGGCCACCGCCAAACAGCGCAGCCGCGGCCGGCCGTCCACCAAAGATAAAGCCAAAGCCAAACCCAAACGCTTTATCCCCATCGTCGATCCGGTCTACCTGGACGAAGTGGAACGCTTTCTGGCGACCCGCAAACCCAATAAGGAAGAACCCTTGTTCTCGCTGTCACGGCAGGCCTACGACAACCGTCTGAAAGCGATACAGGCTGACCTGAACCTGCCGGTGGCCAGCCTCAGTGCCCACACCTTCCGTCATTCCTTTGCCATCAACTGTCTGTTCCAGGGCCGCACCCTAAAGACCGTGCAGGAATGGCTGGGGCATCGTAATATTGCCGATACGGAAATCTATGCCCGTATCCTGAACGGCGAAACGCATCACCTGATGTACGGGATGCTTTTCTAATAACGTAGCTCGGATAATATTCATTTTTCCAAAAGCGCCTTGGGGGCACCTATGCAAACCTTGACACGAACCTTGGTAGTTTGTGGGGCTCTGTTAGCCTCACCATTAGCACTAGCAAAAGAGGAATGTGGTTTTTTTGGAGACTTAATCGGCTCGTGCCGGGTCGGAGAAGATGTAAGGGCAGCAGGTGAAGAAATGGCGCAAGCATTAAAAGAAGCAGGCTATCAGATGCCAAAGGCTGCACGACAACTTTCGTTGACAACCAATCAGTTTGGAATTTTGGTTCAGGAGTATCACTCCCCAGATCCAGTAATCCGAAACAATGCTCGCGCTATTATTCACAGCGTCTTTAGCGGCGTAAATATTCCGACTGAGAATAAAGCGATACTGGAAGTATCTGTCCTGTTCACCAATATTGACTCACCAGAACCTATCCACATTGACATGAAGTTCGTAGACTCACCAAAACAAAGCGATTGGATCAACTTGATCGATTTTGATACCGCATTTAAAGGTGAGCCGATTGCCAATGCCTATGTAACTAGCACGTTAAGCGACCCAGAGTTGGCAGCGCGAATACGTCCCTTCCTGTTGACAGCAATTGATAGAGTCGTGACTAGCCCTGACTGGGAATGCGCGTTTGTTAGCAATGCTGGATGTTTGGACCAACAAAGAATGAATACCAAAATTATGTTCGCGGAACAAGCAACAATGGCCATCATGGAAGCGATGAAAACGCGCGAAACAAAGGCTACGGGCAATCAAATACTCACAAGGAGTTGGAATGGTGGAATTTATGCCTTACTTCTGATCCCAACAGAATTCCTTAATAACAATCCGAATTTACAAGGCGAAATCCTACAGCATGAAGCGCGATTCATAGATAAACCTGTCGGCGAGTTCAGGCGGTCAAGGAAACAGCTGGATATGAGAAAATGGCGCTCACATCCTGTCATTTCAGCCAGCCCAAATAGCGCATACAGCGAATATAGTTGGCTAGCTGTGGATCTTCACTTAACGAACTACTATAGAAAAATTAACAATTTAGAGTGATCGCAGAATACGCCTACAGGCTCTGGGTCACTCTCATTCATGGCCACTGCCCTTTCACGGCAGTGGCAAGGGTTCGACCCCCCTGGCACGGTGAATCTGACGCCCATAAAAAAGCCCCCCAATCCGGGGGCTTTCTGTTTGGGGAATTCTAAATTTTGACTTTCCTGGTCCACACTTCTGGCAGATCCACCGCGCTGGTTTTCGAGTAAATCAGCTTTTTGCCGTCGTCCTCGATTGTGAAAATCAGCTGATCATCAGGTTTGTCGGGCTTGAACAGTGCGAACTGATCATCGTCGCCATACTTCAAGCTGAACTTATCGGTCGCTTTACTTTCCGTGCCTGGAAGGGGTTCTAGGGATTTTCCGTCCAAAAACGACAAAGTGCTCTGGAGGCCCCGCCGTCTGTGGCCTCCAGAGGGGTATTACTTTTTTCGAGATCCCTAT
>JAGUVW010000035.1 GCA_020062665.1 Pseudomonadales bacterium | reverse complement strand
GTCTTGATGTACTCATAATAAGTGTCCACTTAAAAATAGGTGGACACTAAAGTAGCTGGATTATGGCAACTGAAAAGATGGGATTCACCGGACGGTTACCGAAGGCTTTGCCGAGGAATACGCTATTCATGACCATGAAGGCTTTGGCAGTTATTCTTTAAGCGAGTATGCAGGGCTGGAATCCGTTCACGAGGTTGCTTGTTTCATTGATGAGCATGGCGACCTAGGCGCGGAATTGCTCGCCCATTTCAGCAGCATGGACGAAGCGCGGGACGCCATCGAAGACAAATACGCCGGATGCTACAAAAGTGTGGCGGACTTTGCCGAAGAGCTGACGGAGGAATGCACGCAGATTCCCGAAAATCTGGCTCGCTATATCGACTACAACGCCATGGCCTATGACATGGAGGTGGGCGGCGACATTTTCACCATCGAGCTTGACCATGGGGATGTGCATATATTCTGGAATCACTGAGCCCCAGGGCAAGGAAGAACGCCGCCGGAGCCTCCGGCGGCGATTTTTCGCGCCTGTCTGTTTCCTGATCGCTGCAAAAAATCGCGCCGCCAAGCATGGCTTGGCGGCAGGGATAAGGCTTTGAATACTATTCAAGCTATTGTTTTCTGACATAAAATGTCATTTTATGTCAGGTTTATAGCAGTAAAAACTTGTCTTTTGGGGCTTAATCCTGTAGTTTGGTAATAGGAGGTACTTTGCATGAGCATTGCCCAAACCATAGAAAAGAGCGTTGAAAGCATTCCTGCTGGTAAGATTTTCAGCTACCAGGAGCTGCCCGGTTACGCCAAATCGCCAGGGGCAGTCATGAAGGCTATCAGCCGCTTGGTAGAAGAAAAGCGTTTGGAGCGCTTTTCCAAGGGCAGGTTTTATGTCCCTAAAAAGGGACTGCTGGGCTCACGCAAACCATCCGACAGCGAATTGCTGCGCTCCATGCTCTACAAGGATGGCCGCTTGCGCGGCTATGTTACTGGTCTGTCGCTGTTCAACCAGCTTGGCCTTACAACTCAGGTGCCGCGCACCGTGACGCTGGCCGTTAATGGTGGGCGGCAGAAAAAAGAGTTCGGCACGATCAAGATTAAAACCCAAGTAACGCGCGTACCTATCGAAGAACGGGACGTGCCGCTCTTGCAGTATCTTGATGCATTGAAAGAGATCAAAACCATACCTGATTCAAATATCAATTTATCTCTGAAAATTCTGCGGAAGAAAATTTCTGAATTATCCGGTCAGGATCAAGCACGGCTTGTTTCTCTGGCGGAGAAATACTACAGCCCGCAGGTTCGAGCATTAGTTGGCTTGCTGTGTTCCAGCCTGAAATTATCTGTGCCGAAGAGTTTGGTTCTTTCGCTCAATCCGACGACGACTTATAAATTAAACCTAAATACTAAAGACTGGCCGATGGCTGGGGAATGGAAAATTCGCTGATGCGATTACACGAGGATACAGAAGCCTTTTCTGAGCTGGTGCAAGCCACAGCGGAAGCCGTTGGCTTGCCGCAGGTTTACATTGAAAAGGATTATTGGGTAACGAAGGCGCTGAAGCATCTTTCAGAATCCGCCCACGTCAACGACGTGGTTTTCAAAGGCGGTACGTCCTTATCCAAAGCCTACCGATTGGTGGAGCGATTTTCGGAAGACATCGACTTGGCCGTTTTTGCGGGAGGCAAAGGAGATGCCGCTCGAAAATCATTGCTGAAAGGCGTTGAGACTGTTGTGGCCAGCGGCCTCACCGAAATTGACGACGATCCCAGAGTATCGAAGGGCTCGAAATACCGGAAAACCGTTTACCGCTATCCGCGCAGTGTTGACGGCGCGGAATTCGGGCAGGCTTCGCCGGAACTCATGATCGAAGTGAATGCCTTCACGCATCCTGAGCCTTATGAGTTGCGGCAGATACAGACGCTGATCGCGGAAACCTTGCCCAAGCTGGAGCGAGCTGATTTGATCGCTCAGTTCGGATTGGAGAGTTTTTCCGTCAACGTGCTTTCGGTGCGCCGAACGCTCGTTGAAAAAATGCTTGGCCTTATCAAGGACAGCTACAACGAAAATCCTGCGGCGCGGCTTTCTGATCGCATCCGCCATCTTTACGATATAACTCTCATCCTGCGCCAAGGCGAATACAGGGTTTTCGTCCAGAGCGATGAATTCATGCCATTGTGTGCAATTTGCGTCGCGGATGAAAAGGCGGGATTTTTCGAGTATTCAGACTGTTTTGAAAAGCCGTTAGCTGCTGCGCCGCTATTTTCGGATTTTGAGAAATGGCGTTCTGCGCTGGAATCCACTTACAGAGGCGTTTTTGCTGATCTTGTCTTTGGCGAAATGCCTGATATGGATGAGATTGTTCGAGCACTTGAATTTCTGCACAGAAATATGAAGCACTAGAAGTCAAGTTTTGTGGTCACAATAGTGACACGGGATAGATTGAAGGTAGGCTCTGAATCCCCGCGCCAATCGGCGCGGGGGTTGTTTTACGGGGTGGGATTACGGTTTTCCGGGGGAGAAGAAGAACATGAGGGAGCCGCGTGCGGTGAGGTCTTCGGGGGCGGTGCCGCCTTCGGCCAGGGCGATGTCGGGATAGCCATCCAGATCAAAATCCGCGACCACCACATCCCCGAACTCCGCATCCCGGTCAGTGAAGATACTGACCCAGCCTTGCGTGCCGGTAGCCTCATCACTAAAGCTGCCATCGCCATTGCCGTAATTGATATGTAGGGTGCGGGTGGTGGCATTGGCAGAAAGCAAATCCGCATGCCCGTCCTGATTAAAATCATGGACGCGCACATGATGAGGCTGACGGCCTGCGCGCACGCGCTGGCCTTGCGTGAAATTCCCCGCACCATCGCCCAAAATCACCTGCAGGAAATTCGTGCTGGAGGTGAGAGCCACATCCAGATGCCCGTCTTCGTTAAAGTCTCCGGTGGCCAGTTCCTGCGATTCAAAATCCAGCAAACTGTCATTGTCCTCGATGATCAAATCATCAGACAGGAATATGGCCTGATCGGGCTGCGCGAAGCCTCCCGTGCCATCCCCGCGCAACAGGCCAAGCGAGATACGGCGATGCGCGCCGGATTCCTCAATAACCCACTTTGTGCCCACAACGATGATGTCCGCATGACCATCCCCGTTAAAATCGCCGGTCGTGAAGTTGTTGGGATAAGAGGGCAGCGTGAGGGCTTGGGGCGCAAAATACTCGACCGCGCCGAATGATCCATCCCCAACACCACGGCGCAGCCCCAGAAAATGCTGCACCGGTCCACCAAAGACAATGCCGATCATGTCCGTAATGCCATCGCCTGTCACATCCAGAAGTTCGATGGGTTCCCCCGACCATGTGCTGGCGGTATAGCTTTGCGTGGGTGTCATGCCCGCATTACCCAGAAAGCTACGCAGCCCCGCATTCATGTAATCATCAAATCCGTCATTGTTCAGGTCTGAAGCCTGCTCAATGCGCCCGCGCTTGCTTAAAATGCTGGTCATGCTCTGAACGTCCGCCCCTTGCATGAAGCTACCGCCATCCGTGCCATAAAGAAACCGCGCCAGAAGATTACCGCCGCCTTGTGGATGATCGTTCAAAGTTTGCAGGGTTACCACCAGATCGGCGCGGCCATCGCCGTTAAAATCCCCTGTGGCCAGCCCGCCCAGAATTTCAATATCGTCATAGCGCAAGACATTGGGAACGGCAGAGCAGTTCACCAGAATATTGGTGACATTCTGCACGGCCATGCCGGTGGAATTAAACACGGTGCAGACCAGCCCCGTGCTTTCTGACACAAAGGTCACGGTGTATTGCCCGCCATCTTCCACGCGCGGGGTGAAGGTGAATGTGCTACCGGTAAAATTTTGTTCCTGTCCATTCAAGCGCAAAGTCACACTGCCCACATTGCCCTGAATGGTGCCGCCGATACTGCGGCGCGTGGAGGATGGATTATCCGTACCACCGTCATTACCACCACTACCACCGCCGCCATCACCACCGCTGCATCCGGCAACGCCGCACGCAATCGCCATCATCAGGGCGCGCACCATCGCGCCCGAGCCAAGCCCGTTCATACAAACTCCTATCAATCAAAAATGTAAGGGATAAAAAACGCTTGTGTTTTTTGTCTGCATGCGCGATGCGTTAAAAGGGTTCCTTATTGGCCTGACGTGCAACGGCAAAGAAAACCACCTTCGCACCGCCCCAACATCCTGTTTCCCCGCCGCTTTGAAACGCACCCGCCTGCAGCAAAAAACTTATGGAAATCCTAACAAAAAGGAACCTTTTTGTCTCTGCTTCGGGAGAGCAGAAGATTCCGCTATGGGATTCAACGACTTGGACTAAAACAGAGGAAGGCTTGCAGTGTGCAGCGCATAGGATATGCCCGTGTCAGCACGGAAGAACAACATCTTGATCTTCAGCGTGACGCGCTGGAAGCAGCGGGGTGCGATGTGATTTACGAGGATAACGGCCTGTCCGCTGTCTCCGCCAGACGCCCCGGTTTCGAGGCTGCGCTGGCGACACTAAATCGCGGTGATGTTCTGGTGATCTGGAAGATGGATCGCGCTTTCCGTTCGCTGCGTCATGCGCTGGATGTGCTGGAGATGTTCGAGAAGAAAGATATTCAATTTTGTTCCCTGACCGATCAGATCGACACGACCACGCCGATGGGAAAGTGCATGTATCAAATCCGCAATGCCTTTGCGGAGCTGGAGCGCAATCTGATCTCCGAACGCACCAAGGCCGGAATGGCCGCCGCAAGAAAACGCGGCGCAACCATCGGGCGACCAAGGAAGCTCACACCAGAGCAAATCCAATACGCAAAACACACCCTCCAATCCCACCCCAACACCCCCATAAAATCCCTCGCCAAACGCCTCGGTGTGTCGCAGAAAACCTTGGAAAGGTATTTGTCGCAGGCAGATGGGGAATAGTTTTCGGAAATTGTTCATGCCGGAAACGCTCGATCCAGCAATTGAATGATTTCCTTTGGAAAGAATGCTCTGGGGTCGTCATAGCCAAAGCGGTAATCGGGATGATCAAACGGGATATATTCGCGCGATCCCTTGCGTAGAGAAACAATAACGGCGTTGTGAATATTGCTTCCGCCGATATAGACGGTAAATCCGGCGCGTTCCAGCACTTCTGCTACGGCAGGAGTCTCCACTTGTCCGCTGCCATCCTTAAATCCGAATTTATAAAATGCCTCTGTCCAGTCCCAGCGGTAAATCCCCCCGCAATTGTCGCATGTGGTACACACCATGTTTTCCTCCTTGATGTTTAGGGTTAAAGATTGAAATCCATTTCAATGCCGCGCTGTGGCGTTGGCGCGCTCTGTTCCAGAGCCTGAATAATTTCCTGTTTTCGCTCTTCCGGCATTCCAGTGAAATGTGCATGCTTCAGATCGGCAATGTCGCGTTCCTGTGTTTCACGCATGCGTGACAGATCACGCTGAAGAGCTTGCCGTTCTTCAAGCTGAACGCTGATCAGGGCATCTTTCTCCGCGCGGTCTCGCAAATGCGCGTCATAGGCTTCATGTTCGTTTTGCGCGATCATGCGGGCGTGCTTTCCGGTGAGGCGATCCCACAGCGCGCGCAGCCCCTTATTTAAACGATCAGAGCGTTCCTTGCTTTCCTGATCCCATCGCGCCTGCTGGCGTTCATTCATTTTTCTCCGCTCCGCATTATGCCGTTCCTGCATTGCCGATTTGCGAGCCAGCAGGGGAGCGAATTTCTGCGCGTAGTTATCGCGGAGGGTCTGGATATGCGCCTGCAGACGCTGGCGCAGCACCTGATCAAGTCCGGCTTTTGTTTCCTCGACACTTTGTAAATTATCAGGCTGCCCCAGTCGTTCTTTCAGGTCTTTGGCCTTTACATCCAGCCAGCGGGAGAGGGAATAGACCTCTCCGCGCCAATCCACGGCAACAAAGCCGCGCTTGTCACCGCGCGCAAGGTAATAGCCATGTTGCTCCATCACCGCAGCAAAGGCGGCGCAACTATCCGAAACCGCCCAGCATTCCTTTAAGGCCAGCTTGATGGATTTGGGGTCTTCCTGCAGGCGTTTGGCCTGCTGCCATTGCTCCAGCGTGAAATTGAGCGGGTTGCGCTGTTGCTTGTCGATAAAACCTTGCGGCAGCGTCCAGCCATGTTCCAGATACAACTCCCTTGAAATCTCCATCAGCCGGTTCTTGAAATAGGACAGGTTGATGGCGGTCATGCTTTGCGTGTCGATGCGGCTGAACACTGCGTGGGCATGACGACGGCCTTCCTTCTCATGAAAGACGATGATATGGGGCTGGTGCTCCAGCCCCAGTTGCTGGCCAATCCGTGCAATCGCTTCTTCAAAGACATGGACAGGAACGTGCTCATCCCTTGGCGGGGACAAACTCACGGAAAACAGATACTGGCGGCAGCGTGTGCCCCGGCTGAGAGCCTGAGCTTCGTGCAGGGCATCGGGGATGTTGTCTGCCATGAAGCCATGGACGGTGTGCACCTCCACCCGTTCATTGTCATGACCGTTGAGCAGGTGGCGTGCCAGCTCGCGGCCAGAGGCACGCTGGCTGGCCTTGATGATCATGTCTACCCCTCCAGCCCCAGAGCCTGCATCAGATTTGCGCGCATGCTCCGCACATCGGCGCAAGATTCCATCAGCAGGGCTTCGACTTCGGGGGATAGGACAAGCGTGCCGGTATGCACGGCCTTGGCAAGCTGATTCAGATTGGAGGGCAGGCGTGAGCGCCCCAGCTCACCCAGCAACTGGCTGAGCATCCGGTGGTCTTTGATGGGGACGCGAACGCGGGTTTTGCGCTTGAGCCGACCCTCGCCAAACAGGCGCTGTCTTATATACTCGCCGAGCGGCATTCCCCCCGCAGCCTGTTCCAGCCATTGCCGTTCCTGCAGGGATAGGCGCAGGCAAAAGGGTGATGGCTTATCGGGTCTTGGTGTTGGCAGCGGTTCGGTCATAGGCGCATCTCCTTATGCGGCAAACACTACGCCGCCACCCCGTTTCATGTGGGAAACAGGGGGCAAGGTAGCGATTGCGGGTTGAATGACGGTAAACGTCAGGAAAAACAAAAAGGGCGGGGATGATCCCGCCCTTTACACAGGGGTATAGTTATGATTTCATTGGAAAAAGCTTAAGGTTCCCAATCAATACTCGTGTCCTTGAGGATCGTGTTCCATTCCTCCAGCACACTGAAAAACTGGTTTGAGAGTTCCCCTTCCTTGAGCACCACATGGCCGATTTCATGCGCGATCACGGAAGCGAGCTGGTCTTCGTTCTGCACCAGGGTCAACAGTCCCGAGAACACGTAGATGTCGCCGTTGGGAAGCGCGATCGCATTGGGCGTGGCGTTCTTCACCAGAAATACGCGGAATGTCGCGCCGCCGGATTGCAGCGGTGGCATCAGGCGATCGGCCAGTTCTTCGAAATAGGCATTGCAGACGGCGTCGGTGACCAGCAGGCCTTTGCGACGAAAATCCTGATGCAATCGCTCCGATTCCTGATTCAGCCGGGCAATGTCCTTGGCATATTCCGCGTCCAGCGTAGCGTCTTCAGTAAGGGGCTTGATTCCGGACAGGGACTGACAACCTGTCAGAAAGACAATCACGCACAACATCCAGGCGTGCCGTGGCATCCGATGACTCACACAATGTCCTCAATTTTTCGAACAAACAGCCAACGCTATGTGCTGGCAGGGCACAGTCGAAACATAGCGTGTCACAGATATCCATTAATTTTGACCAGATCAGGTCGAACGCCATTTTAGAGCAAATAACGAACAGTCGCTACCGGTTTGGCGTGACAAGGTAATCAGGAGAAACGCTGCTGTTGGGTGGCGGTGCACGGGAATGCCTATCTAGAATGGAATCAAAGGGCTTTATTAAGTGGCATGACTAAAGCGGAGCAGGGTGACACAGGCATGTTGATTGTTCGCATGGCACAACCGCAGGATCTGCCGGCGCTGGTGGCGCTGGCACGCACCTCCGGTGGCGGGCTCACCACCCTGCCGCTGGATGAAGCCGTGCTCGCCCGCAAACTGCAGCGCGCCGTGCACACGCTCGGCAGCTTGCAGCACAATGGCGACGGCCTGTTTCTGCTGGTGCTGGAAGACACCACCACCGGCGCCGTGGTGGGCGTGAGCGGCATCGAAACCGCCGTGGGCCTCACCCAACCCTGGTATACCTACAGCGTCGGCACCATCGTGCACGCCTCGTCGGAACTGAATATCTATCATCAGTTTCCCACTTTGTTTCTTACCAACGATCACACTGGCTGTTCCGAACTGTGCTCGTTGTATCTGCATCCGGCTTACCGCCGCCATCAGGCCGGTGCGTTGCTGTCGAAAGCGCGTTTTCTGTTTGTCGCTCAACACCGAAATTTGTTTGCGGAAAAAATCATTGCGGAACTGCGGGGCGTGATCAATGCCCAGGGTCAGTCACCGTTCTGGGAAGGATTGGGCCGGCATTTTTTCGACATGGATTTTTCTGACGCGGATTATCTGTCGGCGGTGAGCAACAAGCAGTTCATCGCTGAGCTGATGCCGCGCTATCCGTTCTACACCCATCTGTTGCCGAAAGATGCGCAGGCGGTGATTGGTTGCGAACATCGTGACACCGCGCCGGCCCGGCACATGCTGGAGCAGGAAGGCTTTCGCTACGAAGGCTACGTGGATATTTTCGACGCGGGGCCCACGGTGGAATCCTACACCGATCGCATTCGCGCCGTGCGGCGCAGCCGTTTGCTGATGTCGGCGCAAGTGCCGGAGGCTCGCGAGCAGATGTGGCTGGTCAGCAATGCAGGGCGCGCAGATTTTCGCTGTACCCTGCTGGGGATAGCTGACAATCCCTGGTATCCACATCAGTGCGAACAAGCGTGGCGGGCCGTGCAACTGGATGATCATGCGCCCGCCCGCGCGGTGCCGCTTTACCCGGATCAATCCCATGTCTGAAGCATCCGTGCAAACCCATTTCATCAATGGCCAGCGGTGTGCTGGCGAAGGCGAAGTGCTGGTGTCCACCGATCCGGTCAATAACGACGTGCTGTGGCAAGGGCGTGGTGCCAGCGACAGTCAGGTGAATGCCGCTGTGTCTGCAGCGCGGGCCGCGTTTCCCCCGTGGCAGACCACGACGCTGGATCAGCGCATCGAACTGCTGCAACGCTTTGCGGCGCAACTGCAGCAACGCAAGGATGAATTCGCACGCCTGATCAGCCGCGAAAACGGCAAGCCGCTGTGGGACGCGCACACAGAAATGGCCGCCATGATTGGCAAGATCGCCATTTCCATCGCTGCCTATCAGCAACGTACCGGCACCGTGGACAAAAATACCGGCGCAGGTGAATTGCGCATTCGCCACAAGCCCCACGGCGTGGTAGCGGTGCTGGGCCCATTCAATTTTCCCGCCCATCTGCCCAATGGCCATATCGTGCCGGCGTTGCTGGCGGGCAACTGCGTGGTGTTCAAACCTAGCGAACTGACGCCGGCTGTGGCGCAACTCACCGTGCAGTGCTGGCAGATTGCGGGTATCCCTGCCGGCGTGATCAATCTGCTGCAGGGCGGCTACACCGTGGGTGCGGCGCTGGCGTCGCATCCGCAGCTCGATGGCTTGTTCTTTACCGGCAGTGCCCGTGCCGGTCATGCGTTGCATCAAGGCTGGGCAGGCCAGCCGGAAAAAATACTGGCGCTGGAAATGGGCGGCAACAATCCGCTGATCGTCGAGCCGGTGCAGGAAGTCAATGCCGCGCTGTACACCGTGCTGTTCTCTGCGTTTGTCAGCAGCGGTCAGCGTTGCACCTGCGCCCGTCGGCTGCTGTTGCCGGATTCCCCCTGGGGTGACGACTTTCTGCAGCAGCTTATTCAGCGCAGCGGCGAACTGACCGTGGCGCCAGGATTGAGTGAGCCCCAGCCCTTTATGGGTGCAGTGATTTCCGCGCATGCCGCCGAACAGATACAGCGCGCGGTAGGCGCACTGGTGCAAAGTGGCGGCCAGCTGCTGTTGCCACCCCGCACACTCATTCCACAGCAGACATTGCTGACGCCGACGCTGGTGGATGTGAGTGCGGTTGCATCGCTGCCAGACGAAGAGATTTTCGGCCCGGTGCTGCAGATCCAGCGTTATCGTGATCGCGATCATGCCATCACCTTGGCCAACGCCACGCGCTTCGGACTGGCTGCCGGTGTGATCACTGACGACACCACCGGTTTCGACGGCTATTTTCAGCGTTTGCGTGCCGGCATCGTCAACTTCAACAAGCCGCTCACCGGAGCCAGCAGCGAAGCACCCTTCGGCGGCATCGGCGCCAGTGGCAATCATCGCCCCAGCGCATTTTACGCAGCGGACTACTGTGCCTATCCGGTGGCAACCCTGCACGCGCCTGCTGCCCAACTCCCCGCAACCTTGCCACCGGGAATGCCCTCATGTCTTGGCGCGAAATAAATTTCGACGGCCTGGTGGGGCCCACGCACAATTACGCCGGGCTGGCGTTTGGGAATCTGGCGTCCAGTCGCAATCGCGATGCGCTGTCCAATCCCCGTGCTGCCGCGCTGGAAGGGCTGGAGAAAATGCGTTTGCTGATGGACTTGGGTGTGCCGCAAGCGGTGCTGCCGCCACTGCCGCGGCCGGACATCGCCACGCTGCGCCGCCTGGGATTTTCTGGCACCGATCAGCAGGTGCTCGATGCTGCGTGGAAAACCGCGCCGGAGCTGTTCGCCGCCTGCTGTTCCGCCTCGTCTATGTGGACAGCTAATGCGGCGACAGTGGCACCTGCCTGCGATACACTTGATGGCCGCCTGCATTTCACCCCCGCCAATCTGGTGACGAATTTTCATCGCAGCATCGAAGCACCGCAAACCACGCAATTGCTGCGCCGCATTTTTTCCGATCCAAACCCGTTTGCCGTGCACGATCCGCTGCCGGCGTTTGCCGGATTCGCGGATGAAGGCGCCGCCAACCACATGCGACTGGGTACACCGGGTGAAGCGGGCGTGCATGTGTTCGTTTATGGCACGGCAGATCATCTGCAGTCGCCCACCCAGCGCTTTCCCGCACGCCAGACCTTGAGTGCCTGTCAGGCGGTGGCGCGCCTCAATCAACTGCTGCCACAGCGTGTGCTGTACTGGCAACAACATCCCGCTGCCATCGATGCGGGTGCTTTTCACAATGATGTGGTGGCGGTGTCCCATCATCACCACCTGTTCTGTCACGAGCAGGCGTTTGTCGATCAGGCGAACGTGCTGGCACAACTGCAGGAAAAACTGACAGATCAACCGCTGCAGATTCTGCAGGTGAAAACTGCTGATATTCCGCTGGATCTGGCGATCAGCACTTATCTGTTCAACTCACAGATCGTGACCACGGGCGATGGCAGCACCTGCATGATTCTGCCGGTGGAGTGCGAGGACAATGCCCAGGTCAAACAGTACGTGATGGAGCGTATCGTCGGCAGTGGTTTTGTGCAGAAGGCGTTGTTCGTCGATGTGCGACAGAGCATGCGCAATGGCGGCGGGCCGGCGTGTCTGCGCCTGCGGGTGATGCTGAGTGAAGCCGAAAGCGCCAGCCTGCATGGGCGTGCACTGCTGACACAGGAACGCTACTGCCAATTGCGTCAACTGATCGAGAACGATTATCCTGATACCCTGCATCTGGATGATCTGCGTGATCTCGCCCAGGCGGAAGCGATGATGAAAGTGGTAACCGATATTCGCCAGATTTTGGGCATCGTTTAACAGGTTGTTGAAACCTGCTGTACTCGCTACGTTTTGCAACAGCCTGCTGAACGACGCCGACACCGTTACAACATTCCACCGTCACAACGGCCGCAACACCAACCCCGCCCGATCCCCCACCGGCACTTCACTGTTGGCAAACAGCAGCGCGCAGTCATCGCAGGGCGCACTCACAACCACATCGCTGTCCTGCGCCAATGCGGTGTCGCGTGGGAACGTGGTGAAATTGTCGCACTGCTCGTCCACCAGAAAACGAAATGCAGCACTGCGCTTGACCAGATCGATTGCCACTTCAAATCGCTCCAGCTGAGCATCACCTGGCGCAGCGAACGGATCTTCCTCCAGCAGCGCCATGAGCAGCGGCCGCAACACCGACGCACTGCTGCCACGCACTGCGCCGCACTCCAGCGTGAAACTTTCGAATCCCAGCTTGGTGCAGGTGAAATTCGAAAACGTAAAGGCCGGCGTATTCTGCCGCACCAGGGCCGTGAAACCACGGTGTGCCAGCAGCGGCGCCCAGGCGTCGTCGTAGTGCCGATTGCATGCGGGCATCAGCGCAAAATGCTCATGCCGCGATGGCTTGATGGTGGAATGCAGATCCAGATGCCAGCCCACGCCATACAAGTCGGCAAAATCCCGGCAGTATCCTTCCAGCGCCAGTACGCGCTTGGTCTCGTAACCGGGTGGCCGCACCGGTGCGCCGAACAGGCGATTCATATTCACCTGCATGAAGCGTTTGCCGTTGAGCAGTGCAGGCTGGTTGGCGATGATCAGCAGCAGCGGGCGCCGCGGAATCACGGCCCGTTGCAGCAATTGTTGTTGCAGGGATTCCAGTACCTGCACCGGCGCGGTTTCATCACCGTGCACGCCCGCTGACAGAATCAGGGGAATGGCACCACTGGCACCTTTGCCCCGGATTGCGTATACCCCTTCGTCCCAGTGTTCCATGATCGACGTCTCACCTTGCTCCAAACATCGTTAGGGAATTTGGCTTTTTATTCCATCTATCACCAGTCTAGAACGGGGATTAGACGTTTGCGCGCTAAAAAACCCGCCAATGCTGCGCTTTTTTATGAAAATTTTACCGATTGCTACCGATCAACGGGGCTGCAGAAATTTTGCGCTACCCTTATCCAAGCCGACTGTTTTTCGAATTCGTGGGATTGGGTTGTACCATGCAATATCGTCATTTATGGCTGGCCGGGCTGCTTGCCCAGGCTGGCGCTGTGCAGGCAATGGGGCTGGGCGACATGGCGTTGCGCTCCCATCTGGGTGCGCCGCTGCAGGCAGAGCTGAATCTGTTTTCCCCGGGGCAGTACGATCAAGAGGACATCCGTGTGCGCATCGCGCGACTGGATGTGTACGATCGCCTCGGCGCCCACTATGAACCTTTCCATAGCCAGATCGAATTTGATGTGCGCCGCGATGCCAGTGGCCAGCTGCAGGTGCTGGCCCGTTCCCGCAAGCGGCTGACCGAGCCGTTTCTCGACATCGTGGTGGAACTGAGCTGGCCCTCGGGCTCCACGTACCGGCGCTACAATCTGCTGGTGGATCCGCCGGAATATGCCCTGCGCTGGCAGTCCCCCCGCAGCAACCAGGCGCAACCGGTGGAAGCAGCTTCGGTGCAGCTGGCGCGGCGCGTGACTGCACCGGTGACGCGTTCCACTCCGGCACAGGCAACGGCCAAACCAGCACCCGGTTCATCCGTCACAATCGGTGCCGCTTACGTGGTGAAGCAGGGGGATTCCCTGTGGAAGATTGCGCGCCAGCTGGGCGGGCAGGGCAGCCATTCCGTGCACGCGCTGATGCAGGAACTGTACGCCGCCAATCCCGATGCTTTCGTGCGGGGTGATCGCGACCGTCTCAAGCTGGGCGCTACCTTGCGGCTGCCGCTGCCGGCTGATGCGACGTCGCAACAATTGCTGGCCCAGTCCGCGCCGGCACAGAATTCCTCTCCCCGCTCAAACCCGGTACCGCAGACGGCGGCCACCACCGCAGCGCCCGCAACCAGCGTCGATATCCAGGCCGAGCTGACCCAGGCCCAGCAGGCGCAACATGCCGCCGTGCCCGAGGATGTGGCCGGCATTCAGGCGGCCATTGCCCAGCTGCAGCGGGAAAAGCAGGAATTGCAGCAGTTCCAGCAGCAGCTCAAGGCGGAAATGACCGAAGTGCTGGAACAGCGCATCGCCGCCACTGAAGCGCTGCTGCAGATGGAACAACTCCAGCGCCAGATGCAGACCAGCGGCAGCACCCTCACGGGCGCAGTGGAACGTGTGCCGGAAAAGGCGCCAACGCAAGCGGCAACGTCCGCGACTGTTGCCAACACCGACACCACCAACTCTGCCCCGACCCTCACCGACAGCATCAGTCTTTTGGCAGATCCGGCCCCCAGAGCCCTGTCTGACGTGCGCTTTCGCGATCTGATGGCGGTTGCCGAGCCGCCTTCGCCCGGCACGCTGGACATGACGGCAGCGGTGGCCGCCCAGGATTTGCTGAGCCCCACGCCCTCGCTGTCCAACCGCATGATCGGCAACAGCGGCCCCAGCCTGTGGTATCTGCTGGCCATGGTGCCCCTGGGCATTCTGGTGGTGCTGATGGGCATGCGTTCCCACCGGGTGCAGCAGATCCGTCGCACCGAGCAGGTGAAAGACGAGAACCTGCACGATCTGGTGTTCGGTTCCCGCCGCGACCGTACCCGCAGCGAGTCGCCCGACCAGCTGCAGCAGGCCCTGACCCAGATCCGCGAGAAGGCCGACACTCACGGCAAGCAGCGCTCACAGCAACTGGCGAATGAAGCCCTCGAGCCGCGCGACGACCTCAAGCAGATGATCGATCTCTACCTGCTCTACAGCCAGTACCAGAAGGCCCTCAACGTCATCCTTACCGAGATCACCAAGCGCCCCGGCCGCGCTGACCTGCGCCTGTACCTGATGCGGGTGTACGCCGAGATGGGCGACTGGAAAGCTTTCGAAGAGCAGGAAGATGTACTGCGCCGGCTGGGTCAGCAGCAGTTGCTGGAGCAGGCCAGCCAGCTGCGCGCCCAGAAAGGCGCTCCCTGACAGTTCCCTCCATACACACCCCCCGGCCAGGGACGGCCTTCTGTTTCCACCCATTCGTGCTATCGCGCTCCCCCATTCAACCCGCTCAGCCATCCCGCCCTGACGTTCCGTGTCAAATGAGACAAATATGATGATGTGTGTCATTGTTTCATGGTGAGTGCCGGGTCATAGTGGCGCGGTAGTTCATTCAGGGGGAAACCGTCCATGTACGACAAGAACGCGCTGCACAGCAAAGCCATCACCAAGGAAGACCTGCAGGCCCGGCTGGAAGAGATGAGCCAGCGGGTGCTCAATCCACGGGAAGGCCTGTACGGCCCCCGCTCCATGGCCTGGAAGATCAATCGCCACACCGACATCATGTTCGGCGCCGGCTGCGCCAACCTGCTGCAACTGGCCCATCCCTGGGTGTCCCAGGCCATCGACCAGCATTCCAAAACCCAGACCGATCCCCTTGGGCGCCTGCGCCGTACCTTTATCAACGTGCACTCCATGGTGTTTGGCAGCCTGGATCAGGTGCTGGATTCTGCGGTCAAGGTGCACAACATCCATGCGGCCATCACCGGCAAGGTGTCCGAAAGCGCGGGCCGCACCCAAAAAGGCAGCGACTACCTGGCCAACCAGATCGGCGCCATGCTGTGGGTGCACGCGACGCTGTGGGTCACCGGGCTGCGGGTGTACCAGCTGTTCCACGGCGCCCTGAGCAGGGCTGAGCGAGATCAGTATTACGCTGAATCCAAGCTGTTCGCCTACCTGTTCGGCATTCCCGACGCCGCCATTCCCGATACCTGGGAAGACTTCATCGCCTATTACGACAGCGTGGTGGATTCCGATCAGCTGGCAGTGGGGGACGTGGGGCGGCAACTGGTGGCATTCATCTTCAGCATGCGGCCGCAGTTTCTGCTGAACCGTCACAAAATCCATACGTCGATCCTGCTGCCGGAGCGGCTGAGCGCGGAATTCGGCCTGCCGGCGCGCAGCGCGAAGAATCAGGCGAAATTCGATTTCGACGTGAAACTGATTGGCCGGATCATGCGGCACGCACCGGACAGCGTGAAATATCTGCCGCCGTACATCGAGGCCACCCGCCGCATCCACGGCGACCGCATCGGCCCGGTCACCCGCATGACCAACCGCATCATTTACGGCCAGCCGTTACTGGTGTCCTGACATTTCACACCGCTCCAGTCACACCGTGCCGACCTTTCAAGGCCCTGCTGATTGCCATGTCGCCGGGCCTTTTTTCGTGCCCGCATGTTGGCGTCAGGCCGGTGCCTGCAGCCAGGCCAGGCAGAACAGGCGCGCAGGGTCGATCCAGAACGGCCCCGGCGTAAAACCGGCCTGGGTCGCCAGCCGCTTGAGGCCATCCAGGGTGAACTTGTAGGAATTCTCGGTGTGGAAGCTGTCGCCTTCCGCAATATCGAAACGCCAGTGATTCAGACGCACCGTCTGCCGGCACTGGCTGATCAGATGCATCTCCACCCGCTGTTGGGGCGCATTGTAGAAGGCGTAGTGGGCGAACTGATCCAGCTTGAAATCCGTGCCCAGTTCCCGGTTGGCCCGCGCCAGCAGATTCAGGTTGAAGGCGGCGGTGATGCCCTGGGCGTCGTTGTAGGCCTGGTGCAGCATGTCCGGTGACTTGATCAGATCCACCCCCAGAATCAGTGCACCCCCCTGCAGCAAGCGCGCCGCCATGCGCAGAAAATCTTCCGCCTCGCGGGGCTGGAAATTGCCGATGGTGGAACCGGGAAAGAATCCTATGCGGCGGCCCTGGCTACTGGGCAGGGACGGCAGTCGCAGTGGCTGGGTGTAGTCCGCCACCAGTGAATGAATGTTCAGGCGCGGAAAATCCTGCCGCAGTTCCCGGGCCGCCTGCTGCAGGAATTCTCCGGAAATATCGATCGGCACAAAGCGGGCCGGCGCCCGCATGGCATTCAGCAGCAGCCGCACCTTGCGCAGCGAGCCGGCGCCAAACTCGATCAACTCCGCCTGCTCCCCCATCAGCGCCGCGATCTCGCTGGCGTGACGTTGCAGAATCCCCAACTCGGTGCGGGTGGGGTAATACTCCGGCAGCGCGCAGATCTGTTCGAACAGCGCCGACCCCCTGGCGTCGTAAAAATGCTTGGGCGAAATCCAGCGCGGGCGATTGCGCAGCGCCGCCAGCATGTCCTGGGCGAACGGGTTGGAAATGGGCGTCGAAGGCTGTCGTGCGGGCTGGATAAACATGGCTACCTCGCCAGCCGGAGGCCAGTGAACTGCCAGCGCGCTGGCGGCGGAAAGAAATTGCGGTAGGTGGGGCGCGCGTGTCCCGCTGGCGTCGCCAGGCTGCCGCCCCGCAACACCATCTGGCCTACCATGAACTTGCCGTTGTATTCCCCCGCTGCACCGGCCAAAGGCCGAAAGCCAGGATAGGGATCGTAGCCGGAGCGCGTCCACTGCCAGGCGACGCCGGTGGCCTGCTGAAATCCGCTCAGATGGCAGGCGGCTTCCCACTCGAACTCTGTGGGCAGACGGGCGCCGGCCCATTCCGCGTAGGCGCAGGCTTCATGGAAGCTCAGATTGCGCACCGGTGCATTCAGCTGCAGTGGCCGTACGCCCGTCAGGCCGAACTGCATCCACTCGGCAGCGGCTGCGCGCGGATCGTCCGGCGACAGCCAGTAGGTGGGCGCCTGCCAGCCCTCGGCCTGGACTTGGGCCCAGCCGTCGGACAGCCACAGCGTTGGGCGTTGATAGCCGTCGTCATTGATAAAGGCCAGAAATTCGCCGCAGGTCACCAGGCGGTTGGCAATCTGGAACGGCTGCAGCCACACCGGGTGGCGCGGCGTTTCGTTGTCGAACGCAAAACCGTCGCCGCCGTGACCGATCTGCACCAGGCCGCCGGGGTGATCGAGCCAGGACAGTGCCGGTGCCGGCTGGATCGTCAGCGCCAGCTCCGGCCCAAAGTGGGTGTCATAGGCGGGTAGCAGCGGATTGCAGGCAAAGGCATGCAGGATATCCGTCAGGATCAGCTCCTGATGCTGCTGCTCGTGGTGCAGGCCCAGCTCCAGCAGGCTGGCGGTCTGCGGCCAGTTGGCCGCCGGGCAAGCGTCCAGATGCCGGGCCATGGCGTCATCCACATGCTGGCGATAGGCCAGGATCTCGGCGTGGGCGGGGCGCGTCAGCAAGCCTCGCTGTGGGCGTGGATGGCGCGGCCCCAGGGCTTCGTAATAGGAGTTGAACAGGTAGTGATAGTGGTCGTCGAATACCCGGTAGCCTGGACACAAGGGCACCAGAATCAGCGCCTCGAAAAACCAGCTGGTATGGGCCAGATGCCACTTGGTGGGGCTGGCATCGGCCATCGACTGGATGCACTGATCCTCCGGTGACAACGGCGCCGCCAGATTCAGGCTGTGGCGCCTGACATTCCGGTACGCCTGCCACCATCCATCACGCAGCGTGGCGTTGTCCGGTAAACGGTGTCTATCGAGGGTGGACAGCGACATGTCCAGATACCTGATTGATGGCCAGAGCGGCTTACGCTACCGCAAAATGCGGATGAGCGTAACCCCGGTTCAGGGATCGGGGTAGCCCTGGGCGATTTCCTCGGTGCTGGCGGGCCGAACGTTGCGCACCTCGATGGCAAAATGCAGGGTCTGTCCCGCCAGATGATGATTGCCATCCACGGTAATGGTGTCGTCTGTCACGGCGGTGACCTGCACCGGCATCGGGCCGCCGTCGGTATCGGCCTGCAGGGACATGCCCACCTCCAGTGCCACGTCGGCTGGCAACATGCTGCGGGGCAAGGTCTGGATCAGATCCGGATCGACAGCGCCATAGGCCAGCTCCGGCGGCACCACCACCTCGAACTGATCGCCCTTGCGATGCCCTTCCAGCGCCTGCTCCAGGCCGGCAATCAGATTGTCGTGTCCGTGCAGATAGAGAAATGGCAATTGCCCACGGGAGGAATCAATCACATCCCCGGTCGAGTTGGTCAGTGTGAAATGAAATGCGACGACGTGATCCTGGGTGATCTGCATGGTGGGGCCTCCATCGGAATCGGTGGCGACGATTGCCGCCGCCACCGGATGGAGTTTACACGGTTTAGTAGGTCAGGCTGGAGTAGTGATCGGCGGCGTGGAACGCATGGGCAATTTCCCAGTTGGCGTAATCCAGTTCACCGTAAGAGAAGTGCGGCATCAGCGCGCCCGTGAAATTCTGGAAATCGCTGCACGCGTTGCGGTAGCGCAGGAACGCATCTTCCAGCGGGCCGTTGTCCGGAATTTCCGGCGCACCCGGCACGGGCGCACCCAGATCGTGGGACATGTAGCCCTGGGGCTTGAACACGTTGAAGAACACCACGCGGGCAGCCGCCATCAGCGCAGAGGATTCCATTTGCGGGTAACCGGTCATGGAGTACTCCATGCTCTGCGCCATGTGCTCCAGCACCTTGTACAGCGACCAGGGCTGCTGCATCTGCAGGGTGGCCAGGTTGTTCTCGATCAGCGCGGTTTCCTTCAGACAGTCGTTGATGGTCTTGAAGCGCAGCTTGCGGCCGGGCTTGCTGCAACCGGTCAGCGGTGCAAAGGCAACGGCGGCGGCTGTCCCCAGGCTCAGACGCAGGAAGGTCTTGCGTGACATTGAAGTGGGCGCGCGATCCTGCGCGTCCACGGTATTCAGTTCAGTCTTATTCATGGCGATCACTTTTTATCGTTATGGTTGAGTGTGAAGGAAGGCGCGCTTATTTGCGCGCCTTGATTTCGTACCATTCGTTCTCTTCATCCCAGGGGAAGAAGCCGTTCTCGACTTTCGCCAGCTTGGTGCTCAGCTCAGGCATGTGACGCACCAACACGCGGGTGAATGTGGTGTTGTCGATCCAGTCCAGGCCCTGCTGGGTGTAGATTTCCGGACGGTAATCCACAGTGAAGAAACGGTCGGCCAGCAGACGGCGGGAGGCCATCGCGATGAAGATCTGGAACGAGGTTTCACCGAAGCCGTAACCGGGCGGACGGTAGCCTTCAGCGAAGGAACCGATCATCACGTCCAGTGACTCGATGTCGTTGTTGTACAGCGTGCGCAGCTTTTCGGCCAGGGCAACGTCCGGGGTGATGTCGCGGAAATCCTTCACCGGCTTCAGCTGGATCTGGCGGCGGAATTCGTTGTAGCGGGGAATGCCGCGCTCACGATCGCGCAGAATGTCCACGGCGCCCAGGTCGGTCATTGCCACACCCGGTTCACGGGTGAAGTTCTGCAGCATCTGCGGATAGTTGTTCAGCTGCAGCAGACCGGGGTGGGTATGACCGAACGAGTAGAACAGATTGGTCAGGCCCGCCTGGCTCATCAGCTGGCCGGCGCCCTGGAAGGAGTGGGCTTGCAGCAGGCTGTTGCTGATCAGACTGTGGTTGTTGTGGTTACGCACTTCCAGTGAGTCACGCAGCAGCGGGTGCATGCGATATACCGCAGTGAATTCCTCGGTCAGGCTGAACGGCACACCTTCCAGCTGGGTGGGGCCACCCATGATGCCGTCGGTCGCCGGGTTGCCCAGCCGCGGTACCCACAGGGGCAGGATGCCGCGCCAGTTCGAGAACATCGCTTGACGCAGGATGTTGTTCTTCAGAATGGCAGGAGTCCAGTCCACGGTATGGATCTTCGCCATTTGCGCAGCATTGATCAGGCGTGCGGTCTGGAACAGGCGCTCGTCGTTCCAGTTCGGATAATTCTGCTTGAGCATGGTGGCGATTGCGTTGTGCTCGAGCACGAACAGGGTGTGCATGATTTCCAGACCCACCCACCAGTTCTTGTTGAAACCGGTCAGCGGCAGGCCGGTGCCCTGTTCGCGGGGCAGCATGCCGTTTTGCACGATCATCTTGCCATCCACGAATGTCCGCAGCTGGTTCTGCTTGGCCTGGTTGCTGCCATAGATCTGCGAGCCATCCCACCAGGCGGTGTTTTCGTTCAGGAAGGTGGCCGGGCGACCATCGGCTGGATTCTTGGTCGGATCGGCGGGAGTGCGGCCGAGTGGCATGGTGCCGTCGCCGCTGTCGTGGGAATCACCACTGGCCACCGGCACCCTGATCGGGTCGCTGTGATCACGGTCGCCGTGTTCGAACCAGTCATGGATCTGGAACTGGATCCAGGCTGCCGCCAGGTAGTTCAGGAAGGGGACTTCCTGGATACCGTTGGAGCGGGTCAGCAGTTCCTTGCTGATTTCGCGGGGATTGGGGTTCAGCAGATTACCAGTGTCCTGCCAGCTGTAGTCGGGCTGGATGTTGCGGCCCATCCGCATGCCGGCCATGCCCATCGCCGGGATTTCCAGATCGTTACAGCGGCCGTCGGCGCTACGGTAAATCATGTCGTTGGGGCCGCAGGTGACAGTGGGCCACTCACCCGGCGCATAGGTATCAAACAGGTTATGTTCGAACAGCTGACAGCGGATGTTCGCCAGCGTCAACAGTCCGATCAGCGGGCCGAAGACCCACCACTTCGCATAGGCACTCATAGTTGCTCCACTCAGGTTTCTTATAATTATGAAAGGTCGAACACGTGCGCGGGGCACATGCCGTCAGTCTTGCGCAGAATAGCGAGTTGGCCGACGGTCATCGCCGTACATAGGTAGGGGATGGGGCAACGGCGGAAGGGTTTTGCCGTGGTGAACGAAGGGAACTGAGCATTTGCCGACTGCTCGTCAGTGCAACAAAAAGACGCTTGAGAGTTGTAACAAAATCTGGTTTTCTGTGGCTGGTTGCTGGTCATTTAGGCCGGGAGTCGCCGCAGAAGCGCGGCAGTTGGGGCGGCTGCAAACCACGGAAAATTAAAAAGCAAAGCAAAAACAATAACAAGAACTTAATCACGATACGCCGGCGAGTACCAGTGCAGTCAATTTAACGCAAGCGTATTAATGAGGGCGAAAACAACGACTGTCAGGCAGGACGCCAGCGCACCGCAGTCAGGTGCGGACATTAATAACAAAGGCGACAACCTGCTGCAGGACGCAGATCGGATCGAAGCCAACAAAATCGCTCATCAGAATCCTGATCATGACCCTATTGAATTCATCTGCCCAGATGAGTATTTGCGTGAGACAAGGGCAAACCGACATGGACACGAATCGGCGACTTGGGGCTGATTCTGGATACCCGTGGCGTTGTCACGATGTGGCACCGCTGGCGTTGGTGGAATCCGGCGACAGCCAACAAGCGGCAGTCTTGATGAACTGCCCCGTTGCGGTGGCGGAACAGCGGCTGCAGATGCTGGCGCAGGCAAGCCAGTTGCGTCTGAAGCCGGTGGCGCCGTCGTCTTCTTCCCTTCACTTCTACTGGCTGGAATCCTGCCGTTTGCCATTGCTGGAGCGTCTGTTTCGCACGGATGCACCGCTGCTGCCCGACATTTATCTGCGTGCCGAACCTTGGCTGCGGCGTTCGTCGCTGCAGTCGTGGGCAGCGGCGGCCTTGCGTCAGGCGGTGGTGCCGCCCTGGGCGCAGTGGTTGGCGGGGCGCATGTGCCGGCGCTGGCTGCAGCTGCATGATGCTTCTAGTGTGCTGCAGTGTCTGGGCGTGGACACGGATTTGCGCGCAGTGAAGGACGTCAACGTGCGCATCTGCCAGATCTGGGCTTTGATCATGCAGCAGCAGCTCGAACGTGCCGAACAGGCGCTGCGTGAACTGAATGTGCGGGCGCTGGTGCAGGATCCGGCGCGGCCACTGCAGGAAGTGGAGGCCACCGTCAGCGTGCTGCGCGCCTGGCTGGGCTACTACCGTGATCTGGCCATGCCCCGTGCGGCGCGGCTGGCGTTGCTGGAATCCTGCATGGATCATCCCACCATCCTGCAACCCATGCTGCAGAACCAGTATGCAGTGCTGCAGTATTCCAGTGGCAATATGGAGCTGACCCTCCAGCATGCAGAGCGTGCCGCGCAGCAGGCCAGTTCCCTGGGCAACCTGGTGCAATACCAGCTGGCGCGCGGCTGGATGATGGCGGCCCAGTTCATGATGGGCAAAGGCTTTGCCGCCTGGCTGCAATTGCAAAGTGATTTCGAAAACCTGCAGCAGCAACATGCGCTGACGGCGGACGATACCGATCCGGCATTGGAATATGCGCTGGCAATTCATCGCGGTTGTCAGGCGTTTCTGTGTTACGAGGCCAACCAGATGCAGCCGGCCCGACAGCTGTTGCTGCAATCGCTGACAGTGCTGCAGAAAACCGAACTGGGCTTGCCGCGTCTACTCGCTTGCATCACCCAGGCCAAACTGTTTCTGGATCAGGGTGACGTGACGCGGGCGGAAGCACTGCTGGCATCCCTGGATGGCTTGCCGGAAACCCAGCGCAATCCGCGCATTCAGGCCATCATCTGCTATGAGCGCATGCGCACGCGCTGGTATGTTGGCCAGCGTGCGGATGATCTTGTGGCGCACTACGCGCTGCACGCTCGCTGCGTGCGGGTGGAAACGCTGTTTCAGGATGCCTACCAGGAGGAACACCTGTTCTGGCTCAAGGCCCGTCTGCTTGCTTATTTGATTGATGAGGATTATGCCACTGCGTCGGAATTTGCGCTCAAGGGCGTGATCAAGAGCATGGGGCTGCGCTGTCACCGCCATCTGGCCACCTTCTATCTGTTCAAGGCGCTGAGCGAATTCCGTCTCAAGCGCGACGCGGATGCCGTTGCAAGTTTCAATCAGGCGTTGCTGTTGTGCCAGCAGTCCGGTTATCGCCGGGTGTTGACTGACGATGGTCGCGGTTTGTGTGAGTTGATGGGCATGATGCAGACGCAGCAACGCTTCCTGGAGCAGTTGAATCCGGATTTTCTGCAAACGGTGCAACAGGATCTGCAGCGTTTCGAAACACCGGCGCCGGAAAAGGCAGCCGTGGTGCGTCTGAGCGGAGTCGATCGGTTGCAGAGTCTGACCGACAAGGAAATCGAAATTCTCACGCTGCTGGCGGAAGGATTGTGCAACAAAAAAATCGCCAACCGTGCCAGCATCGCGCTCACCACGGTGAAGTGGCATCTGCAGAATATTTTCAGCAAGCTGGATGCGCGCAATCGCACCGAGGCGGTGCTGAAAGCGCAGGAGTTGCATCTGGTGGAGGGGTTGGGCATCAGTCGCTGATGTCGCGCGCGCAAGTGTTCTGCAGCCACCTGTCATTCAGCACACACAAAAAAGCCCCGGCCGAAGCGATTCGACCGGGGCTTTTGTATTTCAGGTGCTCAGGGCTTTTCGAAATCGAAATTGCCGGCCAGAACTTCGCCGTTGGGCATGGTGCCCGAGAACGAACCCTTCATGCGCACAGTGCCGTCTTCAGTGATTTGCAGGGTGCCGCTCTTCAGGGTCAGTTCGGTGCGGTTGAGGCGGTTCTTCAGGCCTTCGCCCTGCAGGCGCAGCGTGGCTTCGCCCAGGTTGGGTTCCTTCGCCAGTTTGAAGCTGCCCACTTTCAGGTTGCCCATCAGCTGCACATCGAACAGCAAAGGCTTGCCGTTGTACAGCGTAGTGGCCGAGATGGTGTCCTGGGTCATCACGCCCAGCACCCGTGCGTCGGTGGACATTACGCACACATCCGAGAAGTTCAGATTGCCCAGTGCAGGTGCGGCCATCTGCAGGCTGCCCATGTCGAACCTGGCGGTAGTGGCCATCTTCGAGGCGGTACCGTTGCCGTACTCGCCGTTGTTGCGCAGAGCGTCGTTATTCACGATGGTGACCAGCCCGTTGGGCAGGCCGTCGATGGTGTTGCCACTCTTGGTAACATTGATGACAGAGCGACCGTCACAGCCGGTCATGGTGAGGCCGTTGGCGCCTTCCACCAAGGTGAACGAGATGTTGGAGTCGGCTTTCAGATTGCTTTGGGCGCTGGTGACAGTCATGCGCCACAAACCGGTCAGATTGGGGCTGTTGCTGGTGGAGCGGGGAGTCTCGCCGCTGCCACCGCAGCCGGTCAGCATCAGGGAGGGAAGCAGCAGGGCGGCAGCCAATTTTGTACGCATCATAGACCTTTACCTTTGTCCGATATTTTCCGGTGTCGTTGTTGTTATTGCCGAAAATGGTCGCGCGCGGGAACGCCAAAGAAACGGCAGGGTGAGGTCATTAAACCCGATTGCTGCAACGGGAGCGCCGTACAAAGGTAGGGGAGCGGGGATTTAGGGATGTATCAGGGGAGGGCGGTTTGCAGGCGGAGTGCCTGCAAACCGGGCAAATCTCAGGCCGGGCGGCCCAACACTGCGCCACGCACGCTTTCGGCAATGCCGGCAGCCTCGGCGATCATCTCATCCGGAACGCCCAGCTCCACCAGGGTGGCGCCCAGGTTTTCCATCACCGCGTCGTAGTGGCTGTCATTCAGGCCCAGCTCGTTCACCAGGCGGCGATGGGCGGCTTCCATGCCGCGGCCGGAATAGTTGGCCGGGCCGCCGAAGGCAAAGGTGAAAAAGCCTTTCTGCATGCGGTGCTGCTTGGCCATGTCCACGCCTTCGAAGAAGTGCTTGATGCGTTCGTCGGCCAGGACTTTTTCATAGAACTTGTCCACGGCGGCGTTGACGGCGGCTTCCCCGCCGATGCGTTCATACAGTGAGGTCATGATGCTACTCCCAGGTTGGTCGACCTTGCTGGCCAGGGGCAGAAGGTACAGTTTGTTAACAAAGTGGTGCAAAGGAAGTACGGACAGTAGGGCAAAAGCAACAGCGATGCCATATACCAAAAGGGAGAGATAAAACTTTTCAAAATCGCGGATACGCGTGAAAACGGGGCCCGCAGGCCCCGTTGGTAAGGTGGGATGTTTCAGATGAAAGGCAAGGCTCAGAGGGTCAACACATACTGCACCAGGTCGCTGACATCGGTGGCGCTGGCTGCACACCAGGGGTGCGGTGCGGCCGGCATGCCGGTGGGTGCCGGTGAGCCCATTTCACCCGGGCCCCAATCGGCGCGCATGGCCTGGTAGTCCCAGTAGTAGTGCTGGGTATCCCAGGGTACTTCGACGAAGTACTTGTGGCGCTCGATGAAACGGTTGCGCTTGGCGCCCACGTCGGTGGCACTGGTGGAGGCGGACTTGGGTACCCGGAACACGTCGCCCTTGCGGTTGGTGGCCGGATAGGGCTGTGGGAAGTCAGGGCCGCCCAGCGCCGGATTCACCGGCGGATGCAGGGTGTAGTAGTTGTTGTACAGCTCGCTGCCTTCGCTGCAGCGATCCGGGTGCACCAGATCTTCCAGGTTGCGCACGTGGCCGTCGGACAGCAGGCCGCGATGTTGCGTCCAGTACACGTCACGCAGGAAGGTGGCGCGGATGGACTGCTGATCCTTGTGGTAGATGGTGGGGGTGAAGAAGCGGCCCACTTCATCCAGGCGGAACATCTTCTCGTTGGTGTGGTAGCCCAGGTTGTCGGTGTGGCAGCTGCCGCAGTCGCGATTGAAGATGGTCTTGCCGGCATTGACCCGTGCCGCGACACCGGGATAGCTCTGCCAGCCGTTCTGCACGAAGCTGCCTTCGCCCAGGCTGCCGTTGCCGGTCTGTGCGCCCAGCTTGCCGTAGTGCTTCAACCAGCGGTACAGGCCCACGTTGCGCAGGTCGTTGTCATCCTTGTCGAGGGTGGTCATGTAGGCGGTCAGTGCTTTCAGTTCCGACGCCAGCATCGAGCCGGTGGCGCCGTCCGGTTCTTCCGAGTGAATGTAAGAACCTTCGAAGCCCACATAGGATTCCGTGTGCGACAGCGAGCGGCGGATGCCCATGTAGTGCGTCACGTTGGGAATGGCGATGGGCGAGAACTGGTAGTCGTTGTCGGTTTCGCTGCCTTCATCGGACAGGCGCACGATGTTGTGTTCGCCGGTGCCGGCAGGCATGTAGTAGATAAGCATGGTCTTGTCGATCTGCTTTTTGCCGGGATCCCAGCTGGGGCCTTCCTCATTGGCTTCGATGCCGTCGAAGGTCGTGGTGGTGGCGGCGTTTTTGTCGCCTAGTACGGCCCACTTCATGGACCATTCCGGATTGGGCAGGCCGGGCACGACTTTGGTGATGCTGCTGGCGCCCTTGTCGTAGGTGATGCGATAGCTGTGGCATGACGCGCAGTTGAAACCGATCCACTCGCCCGGGCCGTTGTAGGGGTGGCTGGATTGCGCGTAGCGGTAGCCTACCCAGCCGCTGTTGCGGGTGTTGCCCTTGGTGAGCTGGGGTTGCACGGTGAGGAAACCGGGAATCGGATTGGGCTGCGGATAGGGGTTGAAGTAGACGTCGTCGATGGCTTCCGCCGGGACTTCGCCTGCCACGGTGGGATAGGCGCCGAACAGCAGGGCCGGATCAGCGACCTGCCGGGTGATGGGATCGGTGGTCTTGTATTCGAAGATTTTCTTCCAGTCCAGATTGCGCACGGCGTGGGCCAGGCCAACGTTGAAGTCGTAGGACCAGAAAATTTCGCGGCCGCGTTTTTCCAGTGCGGCAAAGCCGGTGTTCACCACGTTCACGGCGATGGGGGCAGTGGCCTTGGTGCTGCCGAGCGTGGAGACCACATCGCATTCATGCTGGAACTTGTCGTCGGTGATGCGCTTGGTGAGGGCGTCGATCACGCTGTGGGGCTGGCCGGGATTGATCAGCGATTCCAGGTAGCCGGTGCGCTTCTGCACCTGCACGGTCAGCGGCCCCTTGCTCACGTGCACAGGCACTTTGAAGCTGATCTGGGTGGGCGTCCAGTTGAGGACGTCCTTGGGCCAGGTGCTGAGGATTTCGTTCACCTCGTAATTCACCTGGGCCTCGATATCCAGCTTCTGTTTGTACATGGTGAGGTTGGTTTCCAGCACCCGGCTGTTGCCGATCATGATCTTGCTGAAGTCGATGTCGGTGCCGCGGCCGAAGCCGGTGCCAATCAGCGTAACGGTGTCGTTGGGGCGCAGGGTGGGCGTGGCGGCGGGATTGGCCGAGGTCCACACCTGGGTGCCGTTCACCAGCATGGTGTTGATCACCGGCGTGGGGAAGCTGGCGGCAGACGCAGCGCGCTCGTTTTCGCGCACGGTGTCGAAATCACACAGATCGCCCTGGTCGGGGAAATCGCCGGCGGGCTGGCAGGCGACAAGCGCGAAGGCCAGCGGGGTCAGTACCCATATCTTGTTGTTATATTTCATAGTCGTGTCCTGATAGTGGCGAAAGGGCGAGCGGGAATACGCCCTGTGGCAAAAGACTGCCTGAACGTGCGGATATTCGCCCCCCTCCATGGAGGGGGTGGGGGAATGTTGAAACCCATCAGTCCGGGTGGTACGTTTGTGCAAAATAACGACAAAATTCAAGAAGCATAGCCATGTCCGCTGCCCCCTTGTTTCCACCCCAGGACTTGCCAGGCGCCGTGACGGGACAAGGATGGCTCGCCCGCCCCCACTTGCTGGCCTTGCTGGACAAGGCCGCCCACTACAAGCTGACCGTGCTGCAGGCCCCCGCCGGTTCCGGCAAGACCACGCTGCTCAGCCAGTGGATGCAACAGCGCACCGACGGCGCGCTGATCGCCTGCCTGAAGCTGGAGCCTGCCCACAATAACCCGGTGCTGTTCTTTTCCCACCTGATCGGCGCGATCCGTCAGGCGCTGCCGCGCTTCGACGCTTATTACCTCAACCAGCTGGCGGACGATCTGGAATTTTCCGTGGATGCAGTGACCGAATCCCTGCGCCAGGGTTTTGCCGCTGTCACCGGTGAACTGTTCGTGGTGCTCGACGACTATCAGCTCATCAGCGCCGCTGCCATTCATCGCACGCTGGCGGATGTGCTGTTTCATCTGCCGCATCCGGTGCATTTCATCATTGCCTCGCGCAATCACCCACCGCTGCAGTTGAGCCGGTTGAAACTGGAAGACGAACTGCTGCTGCTGGATCTGCACGATCTGCGCTGGGAGCCGGCGGAAATCGACGCGCTGGCGCAACTGCTCAATGGCACGCGCCTGCCGGACGACGATGTGCATCGTCTGGCGCAGATGACGGAAGGCTGGATCGCCGGCATCAAGCTGATGCTGCTGGCCACCGGGCGCAAGCCGGGTCGATCCCTGCAGCAACCGTACAATGGTACGCAGCCGGAAGTGTTCCAGTATCTGGCCGACGCAGTGCTGGAACAGCAACCGCCGGCGCTGCGGGATTTTCTGCTGCGCACCGCAATGCTGGAAACGCTGGAAGTGGAGGTGTGCAACCGCCTGCTCGGCATCCGCAATGCGCAGCAGCAGCTGGAATTTCTGTTGGCGAATCGGCTGTTCATCCAGGAAGTGGAAGGCGAGCGACCGGCCTGGCGCTATCACTCGCTGTTCCGGGATTTTCTGCGTCATCGCCTGGAGCTGGAGCAGCCCGAGCAGATCGAACCGCTGCACCGCGCCGCTGCGCAATGGTATGGCGAGCAGCAGCAGTACGAAGCGGCCCTGCGCCTGTTGCGCGCCATTCACGCCACCGCCGACATGCAGATTTTATTGCAGCAGTGCGCGGAGTACTGGATCAAGACTGGCCAACTCACCGCGCTGATCGAATGGGTGAACGAATTGCCGGAAGCCGACGTGCTGGCCAGCAGCGACATTGCGTTTCCGTTCATCGCCGGGCTGATTTTTTCCCGCCGCTTCAACCAGGCCATGTATTTTCTGGCGGAATTCAAGCTGGAGTGTCAGCAGGGTCGCGTCACTGGCCGCTACGCCGACGAAGACACGCTGCGCTTTCTGGATTACGTGCTGGAAATGTGTCAAAGCGATACTGAGTTCCTCGGCAATCCGGTGTACCAGAAGCCCTTCGACCTGCAGCAGCATCGGGATCTGCGCCTGTTTTTTCAGGCCATGCGCGCCTATCACTTTCTGCTGACGGCGCAGTTCGAGCGGGCCGGTGTGGAAGCCCAGCGCGCCAAGGATTTTCTCAACCAGAACGGCCATGAATACCTGAGCAGTTTTGCCGATCTGATCCTGGTGCTGACCGAGCGCGCGCAGGGGCGCATGCTGCCGGCGGTGCAGCTGGCCGAGAGCGCCTATCGTGCCCGTGCCCATGCGCCGGGTACCGCTGCCTGGGTGAACGCGGCTACGTCGATCGCCGTGATTCGCTACGAACAGAATCGCATGGATGAAGCCGAGGCCATGTTCCGCGATCTGATTCCGCGCGTGTCCAGTGCCTGTGCGACTGAAGTGATCTCGGTGAATTACTGCATGCTGGCGCGCATCCGTTTCATGCAGGGACATGATCGCGAAGCGCGGCGTCTGCTGGATTATGTGTCGCGAGTGTTACAGCACGGTTTGTATGAACGCTTTTCCAGCCAGATAGCGCTGGAACTGGCGCTGCGCGGTGTGGCGACCCAGGATCAGGTGCTGCTGGAAAAAGTGAAACGGGATTACGGCCTGCTGGAAAAACTCGACAGCGGATTCTGGCAGGCAGAGCAGCAGTACGACGAGCGGCGCGATCGTCTGGGTATCACCTGCGCGCTGGTGTTGCGCCAGCAGGGCCGTCACGACAGGGCCGAAGCACTGCTGCGGCAGCTGTGCGATGCCAGCTGGCGTGCGGGATGTCTGTCGCGCTGGGCGGTGTTCCGCGCCAATCTGGCGGTGCTGCTGTGGCAGTGCGGTGACGAAAGCAAAGCGTTGCAGTATCTGAAGGAAACCCTGCGCGAATCCCATCTGGTGTGCTTCAACCGCACCCTGTTCGACGAGGCGCCGGGCTCGGCGGCGCTGCTGCAGTGCGCGCTGGCGACAGGTGTCATCAAACCGCTGCCGGACATTTACCTGCAGATGTTTGGCGATCAGCTGCAGATGTCGGTTGCTGTTAATGTGGAACCAACCACCAAACCGGTGCTGGAATCCCTCACCGAAAAGGAAAAGGAAATTCTGACCTTGCTGGAAAGCGGCGCCAGCAACAAGGAAGTGAGTCGGCGCGCCAATATCAGTCTGGCCACCGCCAAGTGGCATCTGAAAAACATCTACGCCAAGCTGGCGGTGAGCAATCGCACCGAGGCCGTCAGCAAGGCGCGTCAGCTGCAGTTGTTGTGACGTGCACGCAAGCGCTGGTGCGTTTCAACCACCGAGCTGGCGCTGGCGTTGTGCCGGGTTGTGTTCCTGCACCACTGCCTTGATCGTGACCAGCCCCAGCGCTTCGCAGGCGTTGCAGAAGTTGCGCACGGTAGCCGCAGGCAGCTGTGTGTCAGCGGCGATGGTCTGCTGAGTGGCCAGGTGCGATGACATGTACTGACACAGTTTCAGATGCGTTGCCGTGTGGGGCAGCGATGTGAGGGTAGGCCAGCGTGTGAGCTGGTAACCATCCTGACTCATCGGCTGATCGGTGCTGTTGTCGTTCAGGCACCAGATCCAGATCAGCGCATCACGGGTGAACAGCGCGAAGTGGGGATCGTTGCTGACACTCTTGAATCGCTCCACCGCGATGGCGCTGAGTTGCCGTTGCGCGAAGCACTCCACGATCTGCTGCACCGTCTGGCTTGGCTGCGAACTGCGCGCCTGTTCCTGCCGCAGCAGCACGCGATCGCGCACGCTGTCGTAGTACAGCGGCCAGCCGGCAGCGGTGTCGAAGCGATAGTAAGCCGGCTGCGCCTGCAGGTGATCGAACATCCTGCGCAGGCGGCCATAGGGCGTGCCCGCGCCGGAGTCGGCGGGTGCGTCAACGGGCGCAGGGGTGCTCTGCCGGGTCTGCAGGTACTGGCCCAGATGATTCAGCAACGCCACGGTGGTCTGCACGCGCACCGGCCGTTGCAGAAACCACTCTGCCTGCAGCGGATTAGTGTGACCCAGCAACACGGGTACGGCGCCGGCCAGTTGCTTGCAGGCGGCCAGAAAATCCTGCGAGCCGGGGAAATCGCCCTCAATGATCACCACCGCCGCATCGGCGGGGGCGGTCACCACCCAGTGATGCTGGAGCTGGGGCGCCATGATGTCGAACAGCGCCACCAGGCGCTGGCGTTCAAGTTCGTCCGCGATGCGCACGGCAATGGAAAATGTGTCGCTCATAATGTTTCATTCAGTTGTTCACGGAAGTGTGCCATCGAAGTGTAGCAACGGAGCGGCGCTGCAAGGATTCTGCTGCCGATGCTGTCCGACGTCACCTGCAGACCAGGCAAACTGCTGTTTTTTCAGGTGGAATCGCGCGCCGGGCGGACACTGCCCTAACCCTCTGACAGCCAGGCGCCCCGCTGCTTGTAAGCAAAAGCGCACAGGGCGCGCCGTGCCGTGAAGCCGCGCACATTCCGCACCTATCCTAGGAAGAAATGGCACTGAAACTGACCCGCTTCCACACCAAAAAAATCTAACATCACCCGGCCCAAAAAACCGGTTCACTCCGGCATTGCCATTGGTTAAGCTGGGCGATTGGATCAAATAAACCGCAAAAGGCAGGGCTGTAAACGATGAAATGGTGGGTAAGAACGGCGTGGATGGCGTGTGCGTTTGTGGCCGGCTGGCTGCTGCGCGAGCCTGTGCCGCCGTTGCCCGCCCAGCTGCCGGTGGAAGAAGACTACAGCGAGTCGTACACGCTGTCCGCCGATGCCTTCTTGGCCATCGAGCAGCGTGTCGAGCAGGCGCTGTATTCCGAACAGCAGCGTCTGCAGCAACAACTGGCGACGCTGGCGGCCGGTACGCCAGGCCAGACCGAGCTGTATTTTCTGGGCATTGCCGGCGATGGCACCCAGCGCGTGTTCGGCCGCGAGATCGATTTCATCCACCAACAATTGCAGCAGCGCTACGATCTGCGTCAGCGCAGCGTGCTGCTGATCAACGATCGCGAACGCATCGGCGAGGCAGTGATGGCGACCCGCACCAGCGTGGAAGATGCATTGCGCGCGCTGGCGCGGCAGATGAATCCCGATGAAGATGTGTTGCTGCTGTACCTGACCAGTCATGGCAGCGAGCAGCACGACATCATGCTCGATCAGGAAGGCCTGCTGTTGCCGGATCTGTCGGCGCAGGTCTTGCGGCAATTGCTCGACGAGGTTGGCATTCGCTGGCAGCTGGTGATTGTGTCGGCCTGCTATTCCGGCGGCGTGGTGCCACTGCTGCAGCATCCGGATCGCCTGGTGATGACATCGGCGGCGGCGGATCGCGCGTCGTTCGGTTGCACCGACGACGCGGAACTCACCTATTTCGGTCGGGCCCTGTTTGCCGAAGCCTTTCCGCGCTACGTGCAATGGCCCGAGATGTTTGCAGCGGCCCAGCGCTGGATCGAGCAGCAGGAGCAGGCCGAGGACATGCTGCCATCGCTGCCACAACTGGCGGTGGGCGAGCGCATTCTGCCGCAGCTGGCGCGGGTTCCGCTGCAGGGTGAATCGCCATGATCGACGCCGAAGAATTCGATGAGGAATCCGCGCTGGCAGCTGCGCTCGCGCTGCAGCAGGTGCTTGCCCAGCGCACGCACCGGCGCAAATATCTGGGCCAGGTGTATGTGGTGCCGGGCAAGCTGGGCGAAGCGCTCAAGCTGCCCTCGATCATCGCCCGTCTGCAAAGCAAGGTGGTGCGGCGCCGTGCCCAGGGCCGCGAGGATTTCTGCACGCTGTGGGATACGCTGTCGGTACCCACCCGCGAGGCAGTGCTGCAGGCCATCAACTGGTACGACCCCAAATCCCTGAATTGGGACGACAAGCGTTCCAATCGTCGCCCCTTGCCGCCGAAATTGCCGGATTCCCCCCATGAGTGATCGCGCGCAGTTGCGCCTGCAGCTGGTGGTGTTCGCACTGGTGTCGGCGGCGTTCACCAATATCTACATCACCCAGCCGGTGTTGCCGGTGTTGCAGCAGGAATTCGCTGTCAGCAGTGTGGTGGTGTCGTTCACCATTTCTGCGGTGGTATTGGGCATCGCAGTGTCGAACCTGCCGTTTGGTGTGCTGGCAGATCGCCTGCCGATTCAGCCGCTGATTCTGGTGGGCAGCCTGTGCGTGGCGCTGGGAGGATTGATCTGCGTCCTCACCGACGATATTCACGTGCTGATCGCGGGGCGCTTTCTGCAGGGCCTGTTTGTGCCGGCGTTGACCACCTGCGTGGCGGCATTTCTGGCGAAGACCTTGCCGCTGGAACGGCTCAATGTGGTGATGGGCTATTACGTGTCGGCGACCGTGGTGGGTGGGCTCGGTGGACGCCTGCTGGGTGGCTGGCTGCATCCGCCCTTGCACTGGCGCTATGCTTTTATATCCGCCGGGATTTTTCTGCTGGTGGCGATGGTGCTGGCGCTGCGCACATTGCCGCGACAGCCGGTGTCGCCGCGTAGCGCGGTGGCCGTTAGCTTTGTTCAACTGCTGCGTCGCCACGATCTGATTCTGCTGTTCCTGTGCGGCGCCGGTGGCTTCGCAATTTTTTCCTCCGTGTTTAATTTCTTGCCGTTCCGTTTGAGCGAGCCACTGTTTGGCTTTTCCACCGGACAGATCACGCTGATGTATCTGGTGTACGTGATGGGAATTTTCATGGGGCCGATGGCGGGGCGCATTGGCAATCGTGTCGGCAGCGGGCGCACCCTGTTGCTGGGCGCCGGTGTGCTGGGATTGGCGTTGCTGTGTCTGCTGCTGCCATCGGCATGGGCCATTGGCATGGGTTTGCTGCTGGTATGCGCCGGCTTTTTTACCGTGCACGCAGCGGCGGTGGGCGCCATCAATCGTAAACTCACCGGCGGCCAGGGGCGCGCCAACGCGCTGTACGTGTTGTTCTATTACGTGGGCGGCTGGCTGGGTATCACCGTGGCGGGCTTGGCCTACACTCACGGCGGTTGGCTCACCGTGGTGGTGCTGGCACTGAGCTGGCTGGTGTTGCCGGTAATGGCGGGGGTGCGGGAGCGGCGGGTGAGTAGCCATCCATCAATTCGCCACGGTCAGCATTAACCGCTACGCTAAGCACCCTCCCAAAAAATCCCACAGACGACCCCAGGCAATGCCCAGAACCAAGCAAACCAAACCCACCAGCCCACGCCCGCGTGGTCGCCCACGTTCCGAAGATGCCGCGGTGATTGAAAGCAAGTTGCTGGCGGTGGCGCTGCAGGAGTTTTTGCAATACGGCTACGGTGACGCAGCGATGGACCGGATCGCCAAGGCGGTAGGCGGTTCGAAGACGACACTGTATTCCCGCTATGCATCCAAAGAGGCGTTGTTCCGCGCCATTGTTTTTGACCAGATCGAACGGGCGTCACCGGAGGCGGCTTTGCGCTCGGCGGCCGGGCCGCTCGATCTGGAGCAGGGCCTGAAATCCTACGCCAATCGCATGCTGGAGCGCAGTCTGCAGAGGGACATGATCGGCGTGAACAGGCTGATCCAGAGCGAGGCGTATCGCTTTCCGGAACTGGCGGCTGCTGCAATGGAAAAAACGCAGCTGGGCATCCGGCGCATTGCGGAATTCATCAGCGAAAGCGCGGCGCGCGATGGTGTTCCCTGCAGCAAGCCCACGGTAGTGGCGGAGGTGTTCATCTTTATGATTCGCGGCTGGTACACCTATCTGCTGCAGACCGATCAACAGGTGTCGGTTGTAAAGCGTAAGGCCTGGGTGGATCAGGCGGTGGATACGTTGCTGCAATCACGCGCTGAATGGTGAGCGCAGCGTTCAACGGGCTGAACGCTGCACATTTCATTTCCTGATCCTGCATCACTCTCTTTGAATTCCCGTTCTGATCGACGATTTCCGGTCACCGATTGGTATTGCCAATAATAGTACACAACTGTACTATTAATTCATGGCAACGATTCATGGCGTGTCTGTCATGTCTGTTCAACCGGGAGAATACATGGATGGCGTTTGAGGCGCGGGCACTGAAAGAAGAGATTGGTTCGGCAGTACGTACGAGTGTGAAAGATCTGCTGACACCCGCGGTGGCGGCGCAGGTGCGCGAAATGCTGGTGCAACGCGGTGTGCTGGTGTTCCGGGGTTTGAACCTGAGTGATGAACAACAGGTTGTGCTGGCGGGGCTGATGGGATCGGTGCGTCAGGAAGGCGAAAAAGGCATTTATAAAATCACGCTGGATAAAAATGCCAACGCGCGGCGGGATTATCTGAAAGGTTCTTTCCTCTGGCATATCGACGGCACCCACGATGATGTGCCGGTGTTTGCCTCTCTGCTCACCGGCATCACGCTGTCCACCATGGGTGGGCAGACGGAGTTCGCCAATTCCTACGCTGCGTATGAAGCCCTGCCGGAAAAAATGAAGCAACGCATCGCGGCGCTGAAAGTGGTGCACAGTGTGGAAGTGTCGATGCGGCGGGCGGATATCGAGCCCAGCGAAGCGAATCTGAGTTTCTGGCGCAATTTCCCCGACAAAACCCACAGCCTGGTGTGGACCCACAAGTCCGGCCGCAAGTCGCTGGTGATCGGTTGCCATGCGTCCCACATCGCGGGCATGGACAAGGCGGAGGGCCAGCAGCTGTTGCAGGAATTGCTTGACTGGACGACGCAGCCCCGCTTTGTCTATCGCCACGAATGGACGCCGGGGGATCTGCTGATCTGGGACAACACCGGCGTACTACACCGGGTCGAGCCGTATCCGCTGGATTGTGGCCGCATGATGCATCGCACCACGCTGCTGGGCGAGGAAGCCTTCGCCTGAATCACGGCAAGTGAATACATCGCATAACAAGAGGTGCACAAGATGATGCTAAACCTGCCCGAAAAATGGGATCTGGAAACAGACGTGGTATCCATCGGTTCCGGTGGAGGTGGCCTGTGCGCGGCGATCACGGCGTACGATCACGGCGCTCGTGCGGTGGTGCTGGAGCGTTCGGATCGGGTGGGCGGTGTCACCGCGTATTCCATGGGCGAGGTCTGGATTCCCGGCAATCATCTGGCAGCAGCACTGGGTATCAAAGACTCTGCGGAAAGTGGTTATCGCTATGTGAAGCAGCTGTCGATGGGCTATGGCCACGATGCATCGATTCTGAATCAGGCGGTGCACGCGCCGGTGGCGCTGAAATATTTCGAGGAAAAGATTGGCCTGAAGATGCGCGCGATTCGCCAGCTGCCGGACTATTACTATCCCCATGTGGACGACAGCCTGCCAGAAGGCCGTTGCCTGGAAGTGCTGCCGTTCCCAGCTGCCACGCTGGGTGAGTGGCAGCACAAAACCCGGGTGTCGCCGCACGTGCCCTACAGCATGACTCACGACGAGATTTTCGATAACGGCGGCCTGGCGAACATGCTCCACTGGGATTACAGCGCCATGGCCGCGCGGCTGGAAAAGGATGAACGCTGCGCGGGGCCGGGGCTGGCTGCGTATTTTGTCAAAGGCGTGCTGGACCGGAATATTCCCTTGCTCACGGGTATCAACGTGGAAGCGCTGGTGTTCGATGGCACGCGCGTGTTGGGCTTGCGCGCGACAAAAGACGGCAAGGATTTCTTCATCAAAGCCAATCGCGGTGTGGTGATTGCGGTGAGCAGTTACGAGCGCAATGCGGATTTTGCCAAAACCCTGGGGCACCAGCTCAATCCGGTGTCCATGGTGATGCCGTCAATCGATGGCGCGCATCTGCGTCTGGCGGGGCAAGTGGGCGCGCGTATTGCGCGGGTGCCGGATGTGAGCATGCTGGGCTTTCACGTGCCCGGCGAGGAGCAGGAAGAAGGTGTGCCGCTGTGGCGTGGTGCATTGCCCTTCCTGGGACTACCGCACACGATTCTGGTCAATCGCGCCGGCAAGCGGTTTTCCAACGAAGCGTTTTACCGTTCGGTGTATTACGCGCTCGACATCATCGACGGCGCAACGCAAACGCATCCGAATTTTCCCTGCTGGGCGGTGTTCGACAGCCAGGCCCGGGAAAAATATCCGTTCGGATCGCTGATGCCCGGCCAGGCGATGCCGGAAGCGCTGGGCACCACCGCCGATTCCATCGAAGCGCTGGCCGACCGCATTGGTGTGGATGTTCAGGGGCTTGTTGCTACCATCACCACGTTCAATCGCTATTGCGAGAGCGGCAACGATGTGGAATTCAAGCGCGGCACTTTTCCCTGGGGTGCGCTGATGTGTGGTGATCCGTCGCGTAAGCCGAATGCCAATCTGGGGCCGGTGCTGAAGCCGCCGTTCTATGCCGTGCCGCTGCATCGTATGGCGGGCGGTGGCATCTGCGCAGCTGGTGTGATGGCGGATCACCATTGCCGTGCCATTGGTTGGGATGGCAAACCGATCGAGGGTCTGTACGTGGCCGGCAATTCCATGGCGCGACTGGATAACGGTGCGCTGATGCAGAGCGGCATCACCAACGCTCGCGGCATGACCCATGGCTATCTGGCGGGACGTCATGCTGCAGGCTGTCCCAGCGATCTGCTGGAAAAGGAAATGCGCCGTTTGGAACTGTGAGAAACGCGCGAGTGAGGAATCGCCATGATTGAAGCCGACAAAGTATTTTCCATCACTGCCCCCATCGACAACGTGTGGGACTATGTGCGCGACATCAATAAATGGGCGCTGCTGCTGCCGGGTTGCCGCGAGTGCCTGATCATCGACGACCATCGCTCACAGTGGACGATCAAGGTCGGTGCCGGTGGTTTGGTGAAAACGGTCAAGGTGCTGGTGAGGGTGGATAAATGGGACGGCCCGGAGCGGGTGAATTTCACCTACAAACTGGAATCGGAACCCGTGGTGGGTGGCGGCTGCTATCTTGCATCCAGAAATGACAATGGTCACACCGATATCAAGCTGCAATTGCGGGTGGAAGGCAGCGGGCCCATGGCGCCGATGTGGGAGGCGGTGTGCAAACCGCTGTTTCATCCGCTGGCGAGTGCGTTCACCGAAAAGCTCAAGGCGGAGATTGAACAGCATGTCGGTATTGCGGCCTCACCCGTCCCAACCAGAGGCGGCTTGACGGGATGGCTGGGTGCGATGGCAGCTTGGTGGCGGAAATTCTGGCTGGCGTTGGCCGGCACAAAAAAAGCCAGTGAATAAAGACCAGCGAATCGAAACAGGGGAATCCCGATGAGCGAACAGAATAAAGCGGTGGTGCTCACCTTTGTCAATGCGATGGGCAAGAGCGATGGCGTCACGGCGGCGGCCTGTCTGGCCAAAGATGCCTTCACCAACGCCAAGGGCTTTGGCAAGTTCGCCGGCATCCGCCGTTACGACACCATCGTCGGTACCATCGATGCATTCAAGCAATTGCTGCCGACGGGTTTGTCGCCGGTCATCGAAAGCGTCACAGCGGAAGGCGATCGTGTGGTGGTGGAATTCGAAGGCAGGGCCACCACCTGTGAAGGCGTTGCCTACAACAACCAGTACTGCATGGTGTTCACGGTGCGCGATGGAAAGATCAGGCAGGTGAATGAATATTTCTGCACGGTGCTGGCGGACGATGTGTTGTGGCCGTTGGTGGAACAGATGGCGAATGCGATTCCGCAAAGTTGAAGGCACAACACGATGGCATTATTGAACGGCAAGGTTGCAATCATCACCGGTGGGGCCAGCGGCATCGGCCGGGCCAGCGTGGAAAAATTTGTGGAACAGGGCGCCCGGGTGGTCATCGCCGATGTCAATGTCGAGCAGAGCATCGCGTTGGCGGAGGCGCTGGGTGATGTGGCTGCTTTCAAGCAAACGGATGTATCCCAACCCGATCAGGTGCAGGCGCTGGTGGATTTTGCAGTGACGCAGTTCGGCGGCCTGCATATCATGTTCAACAATGCCGGTATCAGTGGCGCGATTCACGGCCGCTTTCTGGATGATGACCTGAAAGATTTTCATCGCGTGGTGGAGGTGAATCTGTTCGGCGTCATGATCGGCAGCCAGTACGCCGGCCGTCATATGGCACGTCACGGCGGTGGTTCCATTATCAACACGTCTTCGATTGCTGCGATCACGCCCGGGCTGCCGCTGATTTCCTATCGCGCCGCCAAGGCGGGTGTTATTCACTTCACCAAGTCCATCGCGCGGGATCTGGGCGAGTACGGCATTCGGGTGAATTGCATTGCGCCGGGCCATATTCCAGCGGGCATGACGTTCTATGATATGAGCGAACGCATTCGCATCGCGCAGCCGTTGCAGCGCCAGGGCATGCCCGTCGACGTGGCGAATGCGGCGCTGTATCTGGCCAGTGATCTGTCGGCGCAGGTGAGCGGAATCATTCTGCCAGTGGATGGTGGCACGCATCTGGGAGGGCCTATCCGTGTCAGACCGGCCTGACGGCATGAGAATACCACCCATCAGCCATGATCAATGGACGCAAGAAGTGCGCGCTGTTCTGGCATCATTTTCGGTGCCGTTCAGCCGCTACGGTATGAATGGTGACGAAGCCGAGAAAAACAAACTCTCGCCCATCCTCTCCACCGTGCTGCAGAACCCGGCGCTGGCCCGCGTGTACTTTCCTTTTGCGGATTACATCCTGCGCAAGAGCAGCCTCGCACCACGGCACACCCGCATCCTGATTCTGCGGGTGGCCTGGTTGTGGCGTTTCGAGGTGGAGTGGGCGCAGCATGCCGCCATCGCGGTGCGCGACAATATTCTGAGTGAAGATGATGTATGGCGGATCACGCGGGGCACCACGGTTGCAGGCTGGAGTGATCTGGATGTGCTGCTTATCGTCGCCGTTGACCAGATGCACAAAGCCGCCTGCATCGACGCTGAAACCTGGAGTGCGCTGGCGCAGGAATTGACGACCCGGCAAATGGTGGATCTGACCTTCACCATTGGAAGCTATGTGCTGGCGGGCATGTACATGAACTGTTTTGGCCTGCCATTGAGCGAGGGGCTGAAAGGCTTCGGCGACTACGCATAGCGTCCTGTCACATCGGAGGGCCAATGATATGAAAAACGACAGGGATTCCGTTGCGCCGGTGTTCCGCCTTCACGGTGATCCGGGCGCCACGCGGGCGGTGGATAGCAGCAAACTGGGTTCGATCATACACCCAGGCCAGCTGCGCAATGCACTGGCGTCACTTCACACCGAAACCACCTCTGTCGAGGTCAGCGATCTGGATCGGGCGTCGCCCACCATTCTCACCTTTACACCGCACCGCATTGTGATTTCGTCGCTGGTCACTTCCACCGCCACCATTCAGTACGGCTATGTGCAGGAAGATCTTGTGCGCACGGCCAGCGTCGGTGCCATTCTGTTCATGCTGCCAGGCCGTGAAATAAAAGCGCACATTACGCCGGGGCGCCTGTGCACGGTGACCTGCTCTTTCGATAACGACTACGCGGCGGAACGGATCGGGCCACTCGACACCATCACTCACGCCCAGTTGCACAGCGCACTGGATTTTCGCAGCGCGCTGATTTCGGCAATTCTGCTCCGACTGATGCACGAGGCGCTGCATCCCGGCCCGATCAGCACGGCGGTGGTGGATTCCCTGGGCCATTCCATGCTGATCGAATGCGCGCACTGGCTGCGGTCGCAGGAATGCGACAAAAGTGGCAAGTTCACTATCCGCGAATTCCAGCGTGTGGAGCATTATCTGGCGGGACTGACCGGCAAGGCGCCCACCGTCACTGATCTGGCGGCGCTTTGCGGATTCAGCGAGCGCTATTTTGCCAAGCTGTTCCGTGAGTTCAGCGGGATGGCCGTGTCGCATTACATCAAGGCCGTGCAACTATCCAAAGCCAAGGCGCTGTTGCTGGAAACCGATTTTCCGCTGAAGGAAATTGCTTACCGGCTCGGCTACAGCACGATCGCCAATTTCACCTCCTGGTTCCGCGCTGCCACCGGCGTAACGCCGGGCCAGTTCCGCAGTTCTCACTGAACCACTGCGTCGCAATTCAATATCGATAGTCGAAGATCAATACTCGAATTGATTGTCCCTCTTGCCTGCGTTTTTTAAGGTAGTTACAGCGCGGGGATCGCACCAGGCGGCTCCCGGATACCGCCATTCCAAGAATAACAAAATCAGGAGATTAGCCTATGAGTGCGAGCAAACCCTCTGTGCTGTATCAGGATGTTCCCCTCAATGCAGTGGGCATCCAGTCCCGTTCATCCGTAACGCCAATCCAGATCTGGGCATTCTTCGGCGGATTGATTCTCGCGTTTCAATGCTATGTCTGGCTGCGCTGGATCACCGGCCCGTATTTCGTGCGTGTGCCGACGGGCGTCAGTGACCCGCCGCTGTATATGAAGACGATTCTTTCCATCTGGACAGCGGTGATCCTGATCGGGTTGCCCATCGGCATTTACTATTTCATCGTGCGACCCTGGCGGCAGGAGCGGCGCATCACCACCGACGGGATGTTGCTGGTGGCGTGCGGCCTGCTGTTTTTTCAAGACCCGCTGCTGAACTACTTCAACACCTGGAGCACCTACAACACCTGGATGTGGAATATGGGGTCGTGGGTGCAGCACGTGCCGGGCTGGGTGTCGTACGGGGAGCCGGGCGCGATGATGGCGGAACCGATTCTGATGAATGCACCCGGCTATTCCTACGGTGTGTTGCTGTGCACGATACTCGGTTGCTGGGTGATGCGCCGCGCGAAAATGCGCTGGCCCAATATCAGCAATCTGAGTCTGATCGGTGTGCTGGTGGTGTGGACGTTCTTTTTTGATCTGGTGATCGAAGGCCTGTTCCTGATGCCGATGGGATTGTTCACCTATCCCGGTGCCATTCAGTCGTGGTCGATCAATGCGGGCACCTACTATCAATGGCCGATCTATGAAGGATTGATGTGGGGTGGTGTGCAGGCAGGGCTGTGTTCACTGCGCTATTTCACAGATGATCGCGGGCGCACATTTGTGGAACGCGGTTCGGAGCGTTTACAGGGCGGCTTCGTGAAACAGCAGATCACGCGCTTTCTGGCGATCTTTGCCGCCTGCAGTATGTTCTTCTTCGTCTGCTACAACCTGCCGGCGCAGTGGTTTGCAATGCATGCTGATCCCTGGCCCGAAGATATTCAGAAGCGCTCCTATTTCACCATGGGCATTTGCGGTGAAGGCACCGGCCGGCTCTGTCCGCATCCTGCGCTGCCTATCGAGCAGAAGAACTCGGCCTATATCGATGCAGACGGCAGGGTGGTGCTTCCGCCAGGGGTCGAACTTCCCAAAATAATTCCTTACGACCGTGGAGCGCATTGAGATGACTACGGTAGGCGTTGGAAAAGAATTGGCAGATTCAGCAACCCGTGCTCCGTTCTATCGCGGCCTGGGCGACGAGATTGACGTATTCCGCGCAGCGGCACGCCGTGGCTTGCCGGTGTTGCTGAAAGGCCCCACCGGTTGCGGCAAAACCCGCTTTGTGGAAGCCATGGCCCACGAGTTGGGCCGCGAGCTGATCACGGTGGCCGGTCATGAAGATCTCACCTCGGCGGATCTGGTGGGCCGCTTTCTGCTGAAAGGTGGTGAAACCGTGTGGGTTGACGGGCCACTCACCCGCGCCGTGCGTGAAGGTGCCATCTGTTATCTGGACGAAGTGGTGGAAGCGCGCCAGGACACCACCGTGGTGATTCACCCGCTGGCGGATCATCGCCGCGAGCTGCCGGTGGACCGGCTCGGTGTGATTCTCAAAGCCGCGCCCGGTTTTCAGCTGGTGATTTCCTACAACCCCGGTTACCAGAGCGTGCTCAAGAGCATCAAGGAATCCACCCGCCAGCGTTTTGTGGCGATTGAACTGGATTTTCAGCCGCCGGATATCGAAACGGACGTAGTGGCGTTCGAAGCCGGTATCGATCTGAAGACAGCGCAGGCGCTGGTGAAAATCGGCGGCGCGATTCGCAAGCTTGGTGGCGCACAGCTGCGGGAAGTGGCGTCCACGCGGATGCTGATTCTGACGGGAGGCCTGGTGGCAGAGGGACTCAGTCTGCGCAGCGCAGTGCGTGTCGGCATCGTGCAGGCGCTGTCCGACGATCCCGATGTCGTCGCCGCATTGGGTGAACTGGTTGACGGCGTGATCGCGCGATCATGAGTGCTGCAGCTGCGGAAACACCGGAACGCCTGCGCTTTTTTGCCAGCTATGTCGCGGGGCGTTCGGTGAGTGTCGGCACAGCAGCGCCCGGTGAACTGGCGCACACCGATGGCCAGGTGATACTGGTTTCGGCAGGTCGATCACTGGCGGAACAGCGGCGGGAAATGTTGGTACAGAGTGCGTTGCTCGGCGCCGGCAGTCTTGATCTGCAGTTCATCAAGGCGCTGCGCGGGCGTCCGGGTGTGGCGCGACGTTATCTGGTGCTGGAAGCGCATCGGGTGCTCGCGGCACTGGCGCCACAGATTCCATTGGCAGCGACACTGTGCCCACCGGATGAACCGCTCACCTCCAGCGCCAATGAATCGCTCCAGTTCGCAAAAAGCCGCCAAACATTGCCGGAGGCGCCGGACTGGTTCGGTGTCATCCGTCCTTCGCGATTGCTGACGCCGGTTGCAGGGCCTGGCGCGCAGGCCTCCAACAAAGATCTGCATCTGGACTTTGACGCCATCGATATGCCAGAAGCCGAAAACGACGGTGACGAAGAGCAGGGCGAGGAAAGCAAAATTCTCAAATTGTTTGAGAATCCGCTGTTCAACTCCCAGGCGATGGCGGATTTTTTCCGTAAACTGTTTGGCACTGCGCGCGCGCCGGGTGAGGGCAGTGCGGGTGCGGAGATGCAGGTGCGCTCCGTGCGCAAGGTGAATCAAGTGGGCGCAAACGCCCGCCCGTTGCCGACGCAGCTTCGGATCACTGATAACGGCGCACCGGGTGCCGCGATGGGTATAGGCGGTGTGCTGTATCCGGAATGGGATGTTCACAACAATCAATACAAGCCGGACTGGTGTCGGGTATTTGATTTTCCGCTGACCACTGAGGCGGATTTTGCCGATGCGGCAGTGCAGCGTGATGAGGTGCTGCGTCAGCGGCTAACCCGCATTGGCTTGGGCCCCAAGGTGTTGCGGCGTCGACCCGATGGCGAAGATCTGGATATCGAAGCTCTGATCGATCTGGCGGTGGATCTGAATGCCGGCCATTCACCGGCAGAAAACATCTATCTGGAACGCCGCAAACTCGCGCGCAACCTGGGCGTGCTGATTCTGCTGGATGCGTCGGGTTCCGCCATTGACGCTGATCCGGATGGCTTGTCTGTTCATGATCATCAGCGGCGAGCAGCGGCCACCCTGGCGGCGACACTGGAGGAACTGGGCGATCGCGTCGCCGTGTACGGTTTCCGTTCCAACGGTCGCAGCAACGTGCACCTGATGGGACTCAAACCCTTTGCCCAGCGCTTCAGTGCCGGAGGCCGGGCGCGACTCAATCAGCTGGAACCTTCTGGTTACACCCGCCTGGGCGCTGGCATTCGTGGCGCGGGCGAAATTCTCAAAAAGGACGCTGGCACGCCCAATCGTTTGTTGCTGGTGCTGTCGGATGGTTTTCCCTATGACGATGGTTATGAGCATCGCTACGCCGAAGCGGATGCGCACAAGGCGCTGGAGGAATTGCGTGGTGAGGGGGTGGCGTGCTTGTGTCTGTCGATTGGCGCTTCCACATCGGATGATGCGTTGCATCGGGTGTTCGGCTCGGCCAATTTTGCCAGCGCACCGAGTCTGGGTCATCTGAGTCCGCGTATGGATGAGCTGTTTCTGTCAGCCTTGAAGGAATTGGCGGTGGCGAATCCCTGGCGGCAGGGTTAAATCAGCAGGACTGAATCGGCGGGGTTGCAGTGCAATCACTTTGCAGCCCCGCCATCATCTTTACAACGGTTGATTCGGCACACCTTCAAACAGTTGTTCTGTCGGTCCCACCGTCACCAGCCCCAACAGTTTGGTTGCCAGATGGGGCGCAAAGACAGAAAGATACACCGCATGCCCCAACACGATAACCGCTGCAATCGAAAGGAATGCTGAACGCAGCGGTGTCTTGGTTCTGGCGTCCGACCACATCTCAATCAGGTTACGTCCCTGTGCATCCGTTCTGCCCAGAAGATACGTAAACACCATCATCTGCACACCCATGGCCAGCGCATCGTAGAGCGGATACTGGTGTTTGGTTCCTTCCCACAATGCCAGGCCCCCGATCACCCGGCCGTAATAGAACACACCCAGCTGTGCCCCCAGCAACGCATTGAACAGAAAAGCCCAGACAAAGCCGACCACAAGGCCGGTGATCAACAGTGTGATCGGTGTGCGCCACTGAAATGTCGCGCTGAGCCTTCGCCCGATAAAGGCACCTATCACCGCCGGCAGCACAAAATAGGCGATATAGCCGGGCGGCACCGCGGAGGGTAATCCACCCCAGGTCATATTCAATGGCCACCATGACGGCATGCGCGGAATGGCCGGCGGAAATTGCGCGTAAACAGCCCAGTCATAGGGCGCCTCGATCCAGGAAAACGAAATGGCAGATATGGACACCAGCAGTAGCGGATGCAGACGGCCACGACGAAAACTCAGGTAGATTCCCGCGATGACAAAAAATGCGCCGCCGACGTAGGCGAACGCGATGGCGGCTTTCAGCAAAGGTGTGAGCTCGTTCATTGCGGATGTCCTTTGTCATCGGCAGAACGTCGCGCTTCAGGATCGAACTTGAGCACCAACGCAAAAATAAGGACGATCAATCCGAACAGTGTTCCCAACATGATCAGTGCGCCCAAAACAGTACCCTCCCAAGAAGTGACATCATGTGTTAGCCATCCAGATAGATCCCGATCAGCTTTTTCAGACCATGGCTGACCTGACGATCATCTGTCAGCGGGCCGGCAATGGCAGCCTGCGCCGCGTCACACAGTGTCAGCCCTTCTGCCACCAGTTGCCCCGCTGCAATCAATACGCGGGTGGAAGCGACCTCCCGCAAACCACCGGTTTCCAGCCGACGAATGGCCTGCCCGAGTTGAACCAGCTTGGCCGCCTGCTGTGCGCTGATATGCGCTTCCTGTGCCACGATTTTTTCTTCGACCTCTGCGGCAGGGTAATCAAAATCGATCGCCACCATGCGCTGCCGCGTCGAATCCTTGAGATCCTTGAGCACGCTTTGGTAGCCGGGGTTGTAAGACACCACCAGACAAAAGCCGGGCGCAGCGTCCAGCGTAATGCCCAGTCGTTCCAGCGGTAATTGGCGGCGATAGTCGGACAGCGGATGCAGCACCACCGTGGTGTCCTTGCGTGCTTCCACCACTTCATCCAGATAGCAGATTGCGCCTTCGCGCACGGCGCGGGTGAGCGGGCCGTCCACCCACTCGGTTTCACCATCCTTGAGCAAATATCTGCCGACCAGATCGGCAGTGGTCAGATCGTCGTGACAGGCAACAGTGATCAGCGGCCTGCCGAGTTCGTGCGCCATCGCTTCGACAAAACGCGTTTTGCCGCAACCGGTTGGGCCTTTCAGCAGAATTGAAAGCCCCTGCTTGTACGCCGCCTTGAACACCGCTTTTTCATTCCCGACGGACACGTAATAGGGTCGGGCAAATTTGGCCTTGATGTTGGTGTTGGTCATATTCATGATACGTCGAACCTGTCGCTGTCGTTCTGAAAAATGCTGCAGAAAGAGGATCAGGCTATCCGTCGCCGTGATTCTGCCGCCTGCAGTGCTGCGCGAAACAGGGGGCCGATCTCCCGCCCCAGTTGATTCGGGTTGGGAATCATCGCGTGTGCGGCGCTGCCAAACACGCGGCGCAACGTTTCCGTTTCCGTGTCCGCGCCTACACTCAGGCACAAACAACCCACGCCATCACGCCTGGCTTCTGCCAGCGCTTTTCTGACATCGGCGGCGGCATAGTGGGGCTCGTAGCCGTGGTCGTAGGCCAGGCCGTCCGACAGCACCACCAGCAATTTTCGTGATGTGCTGCCGCGCTCAATGATTTCGGTGGCGCTATGGCGGATGGCGGCGCCAAGGCGGGAATAGGCGCCGGGCTTCAGGCTGTACAGCCGGTTCATGATTCTGCTATCGAGATTTTCTTCAAAGCGCTTGATGGGAATCAGGTGAACGGCGGAGCGTCCCTGGGAATGAAACGCATACAATGCCACCCGATCACCCACTTCATACAGCACGGTAGTCAGTGCCGCACTCACGCCGCGTTGTTGTTCATGCACCGATGATCCGTTCACGCTGGCCTGGGTGACCGAACCGGAAATATCCAGCAGTACCAGCACCGATAGATCGCGGCGGTGACGCTGACTTTCCACGTAGCAATAGTCATCAGGAGCAGCACCTGCTGCCCGATCCACCCGCCACTCAATCAATGCATCAATATCGATATCGTCGCCCTGGCGCTGACGATGAAAGCGATCCAGTCCCATCCCCAGTTGTGTGATGGGTTTGCGCAGTCCGTAGCCCTCGAGCCAGTCCACATCGGCGTGTTCTTCAATGGCGGGTGCAATCTCCTGCACGGTGCACCAGTCCATCCGATAACACTGTTCGTGGATATTCCATTCCGGATAGGAAACTTCTGCTGTTCCGCTAAAAACATCGGCTGCCGCTTCAGCTGTTGCTGATGATTGCACCGCGCGAGCGCTGCCGCGCGTACCTGCCCGCGACCAATGTGTGGCTGCATCGGCACCGGGCGAACCGCCACCTTTCACATTGCGCACCATGTTGAATATTTTCTGCAGCAGCTTGCCAATGCCGCCACCACCACCGACGGGGCTGGAAAAATCTGCACTGGAAGCGTCGTCTTCATTGGTGTGATCCGACAGTTCTTTCAGCGGTTTCGGTTGCTGGCTGCGGGGAATGTGTTGTCCGGCGGATGCTGAGCCTCCCTCCTGACGTTGAGCGGCAAGCAGTTCCCGCGGCAGAATCATCCCAAAGATGTCAGGTGGTTCAGCAATGAATTGCGTGCTGCGGGCAACCTGCAACGATTCGAGGGCAGAACCTGTGACATACATCTGTTTCAAGGTGAGAAACGAAATCACGGACGGAGGCAGCAGCAATTCAATCGCGGTCAGCGCTCGGTCTGCTTCCACGGCCAGATAGCGTTTGGTCAGCGCGGGCTTTTTTGCCAGCTGCTTGATGATGACGCGATCCAGGCTGTCGGCGGCCAGCAGCGCAGCTTGCACACAGATTTGGGCTGTCTGCTGCTGGCGGTTCACGGCATCGGTAATGTAGATCACTTTGCCGTCTGTCCATGCCGGTTGCCCTGGCACTGCAAACTCCACCCGCAGTTCCCTGCCCGCCAGCGCCGACGCCAGCATACAGAGGCCGGCGAGTTGGCTGAATTGGGCGGAGTCGGATTGCATGCTCATCGTCGCTTCTAGTTGTTAGCCCTATTGGCCGTTGGAAGGCTTAGGTCTTGCGGGCGGACACTGTATTGGCTGACGCGTCTTTGAGCGCGTTCGCACCCGGTATTTTCATTGCTTTGCGAATAATGGTGTGGACAACATTCCCTGGCAGCAGACGCGCCATATAGTAAAGACCTGCCGCGTCCGGCCCCACGGTGCGCCGCCGTATGGGCGCATCGTCTTCGATCGCTGCCGCCAGCGCACGCGCAAATTTTTCCGGCGACGATGCATTCTTGTCGACGAACTCCCGTCCGGCGCTATGAATTCCCTCATACACTTTTGCGTACGGGCCATTGTGATTGCCGTAGTCCGGCGTTTGTTCGGTCAGAATTTCCGTCTTGAAGGTCCCGGTCACTAAAATGGTGACGCCCAAACCAAAAGGCGCGATCTCGTGCGCCAGAGATTCTGCCCAGCGCTCAATAGCGCCCTTGGAAGCGGAATAAGCGCTGATACCCGGCATGCCCCGAACGCCACCCTGGCTGGAGACAACGATGATTCGTCCGCGGCCTTTTGCGCGCATGGCCGGCAGTAGCGCTTTGGTGAACTCCACCGGTCCGAACAGGTTGGTCGCAAATAATTGATGCCAGGCAGCCATCGGCGTTTCTTCCGCGCCACCGGCTGCGGCCAATCCTGCATTGTGAACCAGCACATCCGGCGCACCGACCAGCATTTTGATTTCTTCCGCGGCGCACGCGATGGAGTCGGAATCAGCAAGATCGAGTTTGATGCCGGTCAAGCGTGGGCTGTTCTCCACCGCCCCTGTCACTGCGCGCAGGTTTTTCAATCCGGCGTCAACCGAGCGCATGGCGGCAATCACCTGCCAACCTTGCTCGTACAGATGGGCGGCAGAAGCAAGGCCCAGCCCTCTTGAAGCGCCCGTGATGACAATGCTGCGCGTCATGATCTTTCTCCCAGGCAGCTGGCATTTTGCTTTATCGGGTTTATTGAGGGGCGGCCGTCGGGTTGGCCTGTCATCCAGGTGTTCCAGTAGCCTTCAAAGTACGGCCCGGGTTCCCCTTCTGCTTCGTAGTAGCCTTGCGGGTCGTACACTTTCGCTTCTGGAAATGGATAGGGACAGGCGACAGCGGTGGCGATTCCGGCGGCGCGAATGATTCCAAACGCGCCGCCATACATGAAGTACGCCACGTTCAGGATGCCAAACATCAGCAGGAAGGTTGCCAGACGCGGACGTGACGAAAGAAAGCGGAGTTTCTGCGCCAGCTTTTCCGCCACGGTGCGGCCGGTGTCATCGCGATAGCAGAGAACACCCGCGGGAATCATCACGAAGGTGACAAAGGTGGATTCCCAGATCAGGGGAAACTGAAACGTGGTGCCGGGAAACAGCGAACCCCAGGGAATCACCTGCGAATAAATATAGAGACCGGTGCGCACCAGCGTCACTTCCAGCATCATGTCCATGATGAAGCCGATCACCAGGATCAAACCGGCCAGACTCCACAGCGGGTGTCGCCAGACGAACGCATCCATGGGCCGCTTGGCCTGCATGCGACGCAAAATCCAGATGGCCGGAAAGTAAGGCCCGAAATAAAACATGCAATAGCCGATGACGATAAAGGGCTCGACTGTGGGCGATAAACTGATGTAGGGCCACCATTCCGGCAGATGCCAGAGCTGCGGGTTGTACACCGCATAGGGCGCCCAGTTCATGATAGGGTCTTGCCAGACAATGGCAGTAGAAGCGATTGCCATCAGCACATTGGGATGGCCCGGATTGCGTTGCCAGGCCCGAATGCAGATCACGATCACGATCAGCATCGCGATAACAGTAAAGTAGTTCGCCCAGTCAGCCCAGTGGGGATAGCCAAACAGAAATTCCACTGGACGCGGTGCCCCGGACACGTTGGGATTGGCCACTCGCTCCGATGTTAATCCCGTGCTGAAAAACGGGATGACCGCGGCCACAACAGCAGCGCAGATCAGCAGCCACCACCATCCTGCTGCGATTCCTTTTTGGGGTGAAGCATCCATGGCGTCGCTGTTCGCTGACATGCTGTTCTCCTTTCTTGTTCTTGTTTTTTATTCCGGCGGTTGCGCCTGCTATTCGATTTTGTTGATCCCCAGCAGGCGCCGTGCCGAATGCAGGGCTTCCCTACGGTGAACGGCCACCTGTTCCGGATCGAGCGGTTCAAAGTGATTCGGCAGCAGGGCGGCCAGCGCGGATACATAAAACACCGTGGTGCCCAGAATGGCGCTGGCGGCATGGAGCGGATCATCGTGAAGGGGTTTCAGTTCACCGCTTTGGCGACCTTCCTGGAACAGCTGGAAAAATTTCGCAGGAATTTGCTCGTTGCCCGTGAAGATGCGCATTGCCGGTTGATCGATGCCGTCGGCCACAAATCGCATGATCAGCCGCGCCAGATTCGGCCGCGACACTACCGCATCCACCCAGGCGCCGACCGCCTGTTCGAGTCGCTCGGCGATGCTGCGATCCGTAGCATCAATCAATTCCAGCAGGATATTGGTCAGCGTGCCGAAGGCGTCGGCAATCATGGCGTCGTACAACATCTGCTTGTCTTTGAAGTAGTAAAACAGCGCGGCACGGGTCATGCCCAACTCATCGGCAATGTCTTCCAAACGGGTGGCCGCGAAGCCCAGTCGGGAAAAGTGGTTCTCGGCCGCTGCCAGAATGGCGGACTTGGTGCGCTCAGCCTTGGAGGAGGTCGGTTTTGTCGTTGCTTGGGAATTCATGCTGGTACGTCTAAGCCCCTGAATTGTTGCGTTTGAGTGAAGTACGGCGCGATGGTTACATGTATTTTACTTTCGAGCAAGTTAAAATTCTACTTGCGAGAAAGTAAATAAATTCGTAGAGTGAAAAGCAACTCGGGATTGGAGGCTTGAGGTTTTTCCGTTCCGAGTGAAGAAAATCCAATAAAAACAGATAAATAAGATATCCATTCATGCGAGGAGAGCGGCAATGTGGGAGCTGATTTGGACAGAGTGTGTGCGTCTGGGGCTCGCGTTTGGCGTGATCAGTGTGGTGATCCTGTTCTGGTACTGGCTGATGGATTCCCTGGGTACTTTTTGATGCGGTGATGGCAGCGGGCGCTCAGATTAATGCCCTGCATGGCAGCCGTTACAAGTGCGCGTACTTCTGCGCGACCCAACAACAAGAAAGCCAACCAAAGTTCACGCCGAGAAGGGGCTGCACGATGAGCAAGAACACCGTTTCCGAACAGGATCGCAAGAGAAAGAAAGCGCTAATCGTCTTCCAGGTGCTGCTGTATTCCTACCTGCTGGGACTGTTTCTGTTTCAGCTTCACCTCTATTCCATCAGCGACTGGTAACGCGCCATGACCACGGCAATACGATCGAAATCCGGTTTCAGTGCATACGATTCCCATCAGGACACCAGCAAGCAGGCACAATGGCGTGCCGACAAATGGATGATCGCGGGCACCCTGTTGATGGGCACAGGCGTGCTGGGCATGTTGGGTTTGCCGCTGTTCTTTTACGGCCTGCACCTGCAAATGCAGGCGGCCAAGGCGGGCCTGTCGGTGCGGCCTTTGATTGTCACTTTGATCGGCTATCTGGTGATTATCGATTCCTCACTCAACAGTCTGGGGTGGGCGATGGATCTGTTCGCCAACCATTCCCTGATCAATCGCGTGCTGACCTCAGGATGGGGCGCGGTGTTTGATGGCGGCTACTTCTGGCATTACAACGAGCTGATGCTGGGGCCGTACGCGGTGGGTGGTTCTGGCGCGCCTGGCGAAAAAGCCTGGGAAATAGCCCTGATTCTGGCGTGCTTCTGCCCACGGCTTGCGGCGGCGATCGGCCTTTTGCAGATGAAACGCTGGGGTCAGCAGTGGCTGATCGTGACCTGCTGGATGGGGCTGATCGTGTGGATCGGTTACAACCTGAATATGACGTTCTACGCAGATGTGCGCTACGCCAATATCACGTTCCCGGTACTGGGTTGGTGGATCTACGACATTTTCTACATCACGCCGTTTCTGTCGCTGCCGTATCTGCATACGGTGAACCGTGAAATCTTCAGCGATTGATGCAGCGACAGGTAATGGGAGCAATAAGAAATGACAGATAAAAAGGAACCCAGTCTGCCATCGGGCACCATGGCGCATTTCGCCAACATGCACAAATGGCTGCAGCGCGCATTGTTCGTCTGTCTGGTGGCGCTGGTAATCGAAGCGTCATTCAGCTTGCCAGGTCTGTTGATCTGGTTTGGCTGGCCCACACTGAGCGTCACCGAAGTGTGCGATGAGCTGATGAAAGTGCGCTGGTCGGATGACAAGGCAGCATGCCTGGTGCCGCATCCGCTCTATGGCGCCAACGAAGGCGTGGGTCGTACCAATGGCCCTGCCGCAACTGCGCAGGATGAGTGGGGTATTCAACCCAGGCCGCTGTACAAGCGCATCGGCTTTCGCGATCTGGTGAAGTTCAGGGACGAACGCCTGGTGCGCGAGGCGGCGGCCCGCCCAAGCAAGGAAATGGCGGCAACGGATGCGGATTCGCAAGTACTGGACAGCCCACTGTTTTAGCGAGGTTGAAAAATGGAAACTCATTACGCGGGCAAGATGAAAAAGCCAGGCCATGTGCCAGAAGAACTCGTGTTTGAATTTGATTACAACAACGATCCCGGCTATTGCAGGGACCCTCACGCCCGGGCAGCGGAATTGGTTCTGCAGGCCCCTGCCATTTTCTGGACGCCTTACAATGGCGGCCACTGGATGTTCATGTCCCATCAGGCCGTTTCCGAGGCGCTCACTGACTACAAAAAATTTTCCAGCGAGCATTTTTCCCCGGAAGCATTTGAAGCGATGATGTCGGAACTGCCGGAAGATGAAAGAATACCGGCACCCGTTCCCATCTGCATCGATCCGCCGCTGCATACCAGGTTACGCAAACCTTTGTTTTCTACCTTCTCACCCAAGTCAGCATCCGCCATGGAAGGCAGAATCCGCGCGCTGGCTGAGCGGTTGATTGACAGCATCAAAGATAAAGGCCAATGCGAGTTCCAGCATGCTGTGTCTGATGTCTATCCGGTGGAAATTTTTCTGGCCATGTTCGGTTTGCCGCTGGAAAAGGAACGGGAGTATCGCGAACTCGCCAAACAGCATCTGTCGGTGATCTCGCCGGATCTGGCGGAAAACATGCTGATGATGAAGGCGATTGCCAACGTGCTGCGCGACACGATTCTGGATCGCGAGAAAAACCCCCAGGACGACATCATCAGCATGCTGTGGTCGCTGGAGCTGGATGGTGAACCGATGACGCTTGATCTGATGCTCAGCTATTGCGTCATTCTGTTCATTGCCGGCCTGGATACGGTAGTGAACGCACTGGGCTTTGGCGTGCGGCATCTGGCGGTGGACACCCAACTGCAACACTCGCTGCGCGAGTGTCCGGAATTGATTCCCGGTGCGGTGGAGGAAATACTGCGGCGTTACGCCTTTGTGGCGCCCATTCGCATGGTGAAGGCCGATACAGAGTTTCATGGCATCAAGCTGGCGCAGGGAGAGCGCATCATGATGTTTATTCCAGGCGCCAGCGTTGATGAATCTGCCTATCGCAACGCCACGGAGTTCAATCTGCTCCGGGAAAAGTGCAGCCATCTGGCGTTTGGTGCCGGCCCGCACCACTGTCTGGGTGCCCACCTTGCCCGCATGGAACTGAGAGTGATGTACGAAACGCTGCTGAAAACGCTGCCGGAGTTCAGGCTGGATCCAAACAATCCGCCGGCTTATCACGGCAGCATTATTGCCGGCCCCACCAGCGTGCATCTGGTGTGGGATGTCTGACGCGCACTAGCCATGGTTTCGAAACCAACCCAACGCAAATACGAAAGCCGGAGAACAATAATGGATACCACAGTCAACGCCGGGTCGAGCACCCTGGTCAACAACAGTGCTTCCCCTATCGATGGTAAATGGAGAGTGATCATTCACGGTCCTACTGGTCCTCAAGAGACGACGTTAGAGCTGAAGACCGTAGATGGTCTTCTGACGGGCACGCAAGCTGCCATGGGGCAGCTGGAAGTGGCCACCGATCTGGCGTTCAACCAGGACAGTGGCGAGCTGTCCTGGGTCAACAAGATCAAAAAGCCGTTACCGCTGACCCTGAAATTCAGTGGAATAGTGGAGGGTGACAATATCAGCGGAAAAGTGAATGCGGCGATCATGGGATCCTTTCCGTTCACGGCTGTAAAAGTTTAACAAACACGTTTCCTTCGGCATCGAGACCATTCGGGCCGATAGGCTTTGGCGTTGTGCTGCCCAAAAAAAGAAAACATCTGATGAAGACCCGCCGTTATGGATATCCTGCAATCCCGCTGTGGCGCCAGCGATAAGGCGCTGCCCAAAACATTTTCGTGTTCCTGCCTGGTTTTGCTGTGTTGTTGCCAAACGGCCAACGCTTCCTTTACCGATAGCATCACTATCGGCAATCCGAAGGCATTGGCACTGGGGCATGCCATCACAGCAGATCCACCGGATATCGATTCCATTCATTTCAATCCCGCCGGACTGACCCAGCTAAAGGGCCGCCAGCTGTTTCTCAAGGGCATCGTCGGGCTGTTTTCCACTGAAATGGAATTGGGTGGTTACGGCGACTATATGAATGGCCTGATTGAAGAATATCGCGAGCAACACCGAGCCTTCGAAGATGAAAACGGCAACCTGCTGTATGGCCGAAGCCCGTGGGATGAATACGTTTATAACGAAACACTTAATACGAAAAGCAAATCAGAAGGTGGCCCCACGCTGATGCTGCCCGGCGGCATGGTGGATATGCCCATCGGTGCGGGTATGGCCGGTGGTGCGAGCTACCGCCCGCCGGGAAGCCGCTTTACTTTCGGCACCAATGTCTATTCCCCCATGATGAATGGGATGCATGTGGCGTCTGATGATCCCGGCCGGTTTGCCCAGGAGCGTGCGGCGTTCACCCTCATCACCTATTTTTCACCCACGGTGGCTTATGAAGTTTCCGACACGCTTTCGGTTGGACTTTCCGTCAATTTCAATTACTCCGGCATGGGACTGGAATTACCTATCCACGAACCCCACGTCGCCATTTTTTTCCTGGGCTCACCATTTATTCAGGGCACATTCTGTAACCCCGACGGCACACCAAAAGAAGCCAATCAGCCGGATAACGAGCTGGGTTTGAAAATAGATGTGTGCACCGAAGTGCCTCCGTTCACCACCTTTGGCAAGCTGTCATTTGAAGTGGATCAAAACATTGTGCTTGGCTACAACCTGGGTTTGCTGTGGAAGCCGCAGCCCTGGTTGTCCCTGGGGCTGTCCTACAATTCCGCGATCGATGTCGAGATGGATGGTGAATTTTCATTTCCCATTTACGATCCCTTTAAAACCTTTCTGTACCGCTTCCACAGCAGTCAGGTGATGGAGCTGGCAGGCAACCTCGTGCAGACTCTGGGCCTGCAACTGCCCACGCCCGAGCAGATACAAAATGATGCGAAGGGCCCGCTCACGGTTTCCTATCAGATTCCCCAACGCTGGAATGCGGGGATCAGTCTCCAGCTCACGCCGCGGTGGAAATGGAATGTTGATGTCAGGCAAACGGAGTGGTCTGCCTTCAGTGAAATCTATCTGGATTTTGGCGTTGATGTGCCGTTGCTGATGTGGGGCAACATTGCGGATCTGGTGGGCACCGGTGGCAAAAACGGAATTTCACCGAACTCCGTCGACTACAAGATCAGTCTGCGGGATGTGACCTACTGGGGAACCGGTGTTGAGTATCAATATAACGATCGCCTGGTGCTGCGCGCCGGATTTGAAGACCGGCCTTCGGCAGTGCCCGAAGAATCACCCAACGCATTTATTCCACTGAACGACGCCAAGCTCATGTCGCTCGGATTTGGTCTGGATCTGAAAGAGGGTCGGCATGTGGATTTTGCGGTGGCGCATATGAAATCAGAAACGCATTTCCCGCCCTGTTCAGCGGCGCTGGGAAATGGTTGCGACCCGTCCAATGTGGTGTATCCGTCCTATGCCGGGCAGGACATCAAAACCAAAGTCGAGGTGTTGCTGTTCGAGATTGGCTATCAGCAGCCTTTCTGAGGCAGCGCCAAGGTGACGCCCCCGTGAAACTTTCGGTTGACACTATGGAACACTGTATATCATAGTTGGGCATCTACGATATACAGTGTTCCATAGTTGTAATGACCTTTGCCAAGGGGATTGAGCCTATGTGGGTAGATCTGCTGCGTCTTTTCGTCGCGTTCGGCGGCGTCATTCTCATTATTGCGTTCTGGTATTGGCTGATGGATTCCATCGGGACGTTCTGACGCCATGACCGAGTCCGCCCTTCATCATGCTTCCCTGGTGGAGCACAGCTGTGCGCTGGTGGCGTCGGCGTTGTCCGACGGGCGCCGGGAAGGGGTGCGCTTGATGTCCGGCGAGCACCGCAGTTTCGGCCTGAGCCCGAATCGCACGCGGGTGTATGTGCCCTTTCCCCGCTTGGCGGCGAACTGGACGTTGCGCACGCTGACTTGCGGTGTGGCGCTGCAGTGTTCGCCCTCGAAGGATCGCGTGGCGCAGTTGCCGCTGGATGTGATGACGCGGCGCGAGCAGCACGCACTGGCGCTGGTGGAAGGTGGCGTGGCGCTGGGCTGGGTGTCGGCGCGCTGGCCGGGGCTGACGGGTGAATTGAAGCGCCTGCTGCCGGATTTGCCGCTGCGCGACAGCGACCTTGATGCCCAGGCCATGCTGGATCTGGCGCTGAAAATGGCGAAGCAAAAAACGGCATTGCCGCACTATCCGCTGCTGGGTCATTTGCCGCTGGCCACTGCGGCGCAACCGGGATTTGTCGCGGCGCTGCGCAAGCTGTATGGCCGCATGCCGTGGTCGAGCAAGCGGCGTTTTTCCAAAGGTCACTACACCATTCCCGTGGGTGGCGAGGGCAATATCCAGAATCCCAATCTGCCGCCGCCCAGCCGTCCGGACGAAGAAGATCCGCCGATCGATGCCTCCCGGCGCGCGGGGATTCCCTATCCGGAATGGAATGTGTGGACAGAGCGTTTTCTTCCCCATCATGTGGCGGTGCTGGAGCGCAAGCTGGAATCGTCAGCGCAACGGGCCACGCCGGTGGCCGCGAATCTGCGGCGCTGGTTCGAGGCCCACACCCATCGCACGATGAAAAGCCGTTTGGAAGATGGTGCGGATCTGGATGTGGATCAATACATCAATCATTACGTGGATGTGGCCAGTGGCGGCCTGTCGGAAGGGCGGGTTTTCCGCGATCTGTTGCCGGCAGCCCGTGACGTCACCACGGCGGTGTTGCTGGACGGCAGCGCTTCGTTGGGTGCGCAACAGGGGCGGATTTTCCAGTTGGAACTGGCCTGCGCCGATGCGCTGTCCCATGCCATGTCGTTGGCGCGTGAGCGTCACGGGCTGTTCGTGTTCAGCGGCAACAGCCGCCATCGGGTGGATGTGGTGTGCCTGAAGGATTTTGCCGATCGCAACATGGTGATGCCGGGCCATCTGGGTTTGTGCGCCGGTGGCTATACGCGCCTGGGTGCGCCGATCCGTCATCTTACCAGCCGTTTGGCAGAGCAGCGTTCCGAGCGCTGCCTGCTGATCATCATCGGCGACGGTCTGATGTCCGACGAAGGCTACGAAGGCTACTACGCCTGGGCCGATGTGGCCCATGCCGTGGAAGAAGCCGAAGATGCCGGCGTATTTCCCTATTACATCGGCGTGGGGCCGACACGTGTTGATCCCCTGCCGGACGTTTTCGGCGCACGGCGCTCGACGCGAATTCGTCGCGTGGAGGAGCTGCCCAAAGTGCTGGCGCATGTTCATCAACAATTGGTAGCAATCTGATGATTCCCCACTATCACGTCAATGCAAATGAAGTGCAGTTATTCCTGCTTGCCTATGAACAGCGTCTGCCGGTGATGCTCACTGGCCCCACCGGTTGCGGCAAAACCCGCTTTATCGAATACATGGGCGCAAAGCTGCAACGTCCTGTGCTGACCATCAGTTGCCACGATGATCTGACCAGCGCCGATCTGGTGGGGCGGTTCATGGTGAGCAGTGGCGATGTCATCTGGAACGACGGGCCACTGACCCGCGCCGTCAAACAGGGTGCGATCTGCTATCTGGATGAGGTGGTGGAAGCGCGCCACGATTCGCTGGCGGTGCTGCATTCGCTCACCGATCACCGCCGCACGCTGTATCTGGATCGCAGTGGCGAGGTGCTGCACGCGCCCGCCAGCTTCATGCTGGTGTGTTCCTACAACCCGGCTTATCGCAGTTCGATCAAAGAATTGAAGCCTTCTTTTCGCCAGCGTTTTGTCACGCTGGCGATGAGCTACCTGCCGGCGGATCGTGAAGCCCAGGTGCTGGTGCAGGAAAGCGGCGTGGCGTTGCCGGTGGCGCAGCGGCTGGTGGCGCTGGCAACCAGCATTCGCAATACCGACGCCGCCTTTCATTTCGAGCCGCCATCCACCCGCGTGCTGGTGACGGCTGCCAGCCTGATCGCCGCCGGTGCGACCGAAATGGAAGCGGCGGAAACCTGCATCCTGGCACCACTCAGTAATGACGGGATTACGTCTGACGGATTGCGCGAGCTGGCGGCCGCGAGTCTGGAAATGCCGAACTGAATCGGGCATCCACCAAAACAACAAGAGGATTGATCCATGAAAGAACAACCCATCAGCGAACAAGACAGACGGCGGCGGCGTGCGCTGATTGCATTCCAGATCGTCTGCTATGGCTATCTGCTGACAATGTTTCTGATTCAACTGCACATGTATTCCACCCGCGACTGGTGAGGGCGTTCCGATGACAACCAATACAATGAGCATGGGTGGCATGAACAACCTGGACGACCATCACCGCCGCAGCCGTGAGGCGCAATGGCAGGCGGATAAATGGATGATGTCCGGCGCGCTGCTGCTGGGTACTGCGGTGTTCGGCATACTGGGTTTTCCGCTGTTCTTGCGCGGGATGGCACTGCAGTTGAAAGCGCAACGGGAAGGGCTGACGGTGCGTCCGATCATGGTGACGCTGATCGGTTATCTGGTGGCGGTGGATGCGGCGTTGAATACCATCGGCTGGGCGCTGGATCTGGTGGCCCATCACACGCTGCTGGCGCGGGTGTTTCTGATGGCCTGGGGCAATATGTTCGATGCGGGCTATTTCTGGCATTACAACGAACTGTGGCTCGGCGGAGCATCGGCGCCCGGTGAAAAAGCCTGGGAAATTGCGTTGCTGCCGATCGTGTTCGCCATGCGGATTGCGGCGGCGATTGGTTTTCTGCAGATGAAACGCTGGGGCCATCAGTGGCTGATCATTACCTGCTGGTTCGGTGTGGTGGCCTGGACGGGTTACATCGCCAACATGACGATCTTTGCCGACGTGCGTTATACCGGCGTGGTGTTCCCGGTGATCGGTTGGTGGCTGTACGACATTTTTTATATTACGCCGTTCCTGGCATTGCCTTATCTGCATTCCGTCAATCGCGAAATATTTTCCAACTGACGCCGCTTTCTGCTGCGGGAGATCAACATGAATAAAGCACCCACCGATGAGTTACCGCTGGGCACAACGCCCGCATTTGCCGGCATGCACAAATGGTTGCAGCGCGGTTTGATCGTCTGCCTGACAGCACTGGTACTGGAAGGCGCGTTCACCTTTCCGCTGCTGGCGCTGTGGTATGGCTGGCCACAATTGTCGTTGCACGAGATCTGCACCGAGTTTGAAAAAATCCGCTTTGCCGACGATTCCCGCGAATGCATCTATCCCTATCCGCTGTTCGGGCCGGCAGAAGGCGCAGGGCAGAAGACCGCGCAGGATGAATGGGGCATTCAGCCCAAGCCGTTATACAAGGCCATCGGTTATCGCGAGCTGATCCAGCGTCGCGATGAACGGCTGGCGCGGCAGGCGGCCGCTCACGCCAGCCAGCCATGATAGAATCACGGCTTTTGCCGGTGGGCCGATAACATGCAGGATGAGTCAGCGGAATATCTCGACCCTCGCGCGGTGCGCACCCGGGAGGCGTTGCATGCGGCGATGTTGCAGCTGCTGACGGAAAAATCCCTGGAGCAGATTTCCGTGCGCGATATCGTGGCGCAAGCGGGCATCGGCTACACCACGTTTTTCCGTCACCATCCCACCAAGGAATCCTTGCTGGAAGCCATCGCGGCGGAGCAGATCGGTGCGCTGTTCCGGCTGGCCATTCCGGTGATGGATGCGCGGGATCTGCGTGCCGGCGCCATCGCATTGTTCACCTTCGTGGACGCGAATCGCGCCCTGTGGACGACGTTGTTGACGGGTGGTGCTGCCGGCGTCATCCGTGACGAATTTCTGCGGCAGGCGCGGGCCATTGCCGCTGAGCGCGGAGAATCGGATCGGTTGATGCCGCCGGATCTGGGCACCATTCTGATCGTCAGCAGCGTGCTGGAGCTGGTGACCTGGTGGCTGCGCCAGGCTGAGCCGATGCCGATAGCGCAGGTGGCGGAAATTCTGGATACCACCCTGGTGACACCGGTGATCGAAGCCGGCAAGCGCACACTTTGAACCCGCCGGACATTCCCTTTTCAATGCCGGCGAGACGGCGATGCCGAATTGTCTGATGCTGCTGCGGTCAGGCATTTCGTCGGGTTTTATTTGACTGCAATCGTTGTCAGATTTAGTTTGGCGCAGACAAAGGAAGGGGGTGCAGACCGATTCTTGAGTGCGCACTCGGCCATCAATAACAAGCGCAAGGAATTACGCCAATGAATTACGCGATTCGCAACAGGCATCACCGCCTTTGGGTTCTGGCATGGATAGGTTGTGTGTTGCTGTTTGTGCAGGGCTGCAGTCCGCTCGATAAAGAGGGCATTCCGCCGGCTGTCACACCGGATCCCACGCGCGTGGATGAGCCCGGTGACTTTGACGTTCTTCAGTACAATCTGCGCATGCAGAATGATCGCGGCACCTATTCCGGCACGCTGTATCATCCCGCCAGCGCGGGCAGCTATCCTGCCATTGCGTTTTCGCCCGGGCTTGGCGCGCAGAAGGAATATTATCGCTGGGTGGGCAATCACCTCGCGTCTCATGGTTATGTGGTGCTGATATTCACGGTACCGATTCCGCTGACATTCACCACGACACAACATGAAGCTGGCTTTGTGACGGCATTTGAGTGGCTGACCGCAGAAAATGCCAATCCCGACAGCGCTGTCTTCGGCCGCATCGATCTGAATCGCCGTGGCATCATGGGGCATTCACTGGGCGGCGCCGCCGCAACCCGCGCAGCGCGCACCATGGATATCAATGCCGTGGTGGCGTTGGCGCCGGGTGCGCCGGGTGACACGGTGCAGACTGTCAGAACACCGACCTCGCCGGTCGTTCTGAAAGAGGCAATCGTCGCGAGTCTGGCCGCCATCACGGCACCGATCCAGATTCAGGCGTCCACCCAGGATTGCATCACCGGCGAATTGTGGGATGCAGCCTACTATCAGGCGCTTACTGCACCGGCCAGGCAGTTTGTCCTGATCAACGGTGCCAATCACGTCTCGTTCAATGACGCCACCAGTATTGCCTACACGGCAGGAAAGAACTTCGATTGCAAGGAAGTGGTTGATACTGTCGATCACGCGCAACGTTTGTCGCGGCGCTATTTCACGGCCTGGTTTGATTATTTCCTCAAGGAGGATGCCAGTGCGGAGACCTATTTGTTTGGCGCAATGGCAGAACAGGATCGGGTGTCGGAATTGCTGGCAGCGCTGGAGTACGCGCTGCCTGAATGAAGGAATGGGTGTCAGCGTGGCAGCACTGCTTCAGGCTGCCAGCTGTACCTTGTCACCCACGTACTTCTGCAGCAACAGGAGCCCCTTTTCGCGCAGCTGCTGACTGTCCTTCTGCGAGGGATGAAAATCCGGGCGGTAGTAGGCCAGGTAGTGCTTGCCGAGTTTGCCGAGGATATGCCGGTTCTTCCACAAGCCTTTCAGGTTTTCGCGCAGTGGGCGCGCGGCCTGTTTGGCGTCGGGATCGGCTTTCAGCAACGTGCGGGTATGCAGCGCCGAGAACAGGCTGAACAGTAACGTGGTGAGCGCCATTTCACTGGTGCGGATCCAGTAGCTGTCCACCTGTTCCTTGAATACATCGAACGCCACTGACTTGTGCTCGCTTTCTTCCACTGCGTGCCACAGCCACAGGGGCTTGAGGCGTTCGTCGATATCGTCGATCAGCTCCGGATGTTCCAGCAGGGTTTCCGCGAACATCGCTGTGAAATGTTCCAGCGCGCAGGTTTTGGCCAGCATGCGTTGTGGCGAGAAAAATTTTTCCTCGCGGGCGAGTCCCGCTTCAGTGAATTTTTCCAGATAGCGGATCGGCAGACCCTTGTTGGCCATCATGCGGTTGAAGGCCTCGTGTTCCTTGCCGTGATGGGCCTCCTGACCGATAAACGCACGCACCTGTTTTTTCAGCGCGGGATCGCGCAGATCGTTCTGATAATGCCGCACCGAGCGCATGAACATCCGCTCGCCTTCCGGAAAGGTACAGGACAGGGCGGTGAGAATCATGGTGCGAAGAGGATCGCCGCCGAACCAGTATTTGGGAATGCTGTCGTCGAATTCGAAATCCATGCGACGCACGGGAATCTCGGTGGTGCCGGCCCGCTCGTAACCCGGATGGGATGCAGTTGCCATGGGCGCTCCTTTATTTTTGTCAGGATGGGATGATTCCAGTATAGATATGCGCCCCGCAACGGTTAGTGGATGGAGGGCCAATGTCTGGTCAGATCAGGCCAGTGTCGATCCGTGTGTCCCGCGGTGTCCTACCCCCGCAGGCCAGCTTGCAGGAATGACGATGTTGCTGCCACTATGGCGTCCGATTTGATTGGGAGGTTCCATGTTGATGAAACGTTTGATTCTGGTGTTGTGCGCGTTGCTGTTGTCGGTGCCGGTGTCGGCCCGGGAGGGTTGGGAAAGTGTGGCCACCGCCAGCAAGCCGGGCGAGGTCAGTACCTGGGTGCGCAAGGTGAAAGGCATGCAGGTAAAGGAATTTCTGGGTGAAGTGGATGTTCCGCATCCGCCGTTGCAGGTGTTGAAAGCGCTTGATCATGTGGAAGGCTTCCCTGACTGGGTGTTTCGTTGCAAGCATGCCGAACGCGTTCCCGGTGTGGGTGTGTATCTGCAGATCAACGGTGTGTGGCCAGCGTCGGATCGTGATGCCATGGTGCAAAGCCGGGTGGAAGTGCTGCCGGATCGAGTGGTGATTCACTCCGACGCGCGCCCCGAGCTGAAGCCGGAGAAGAAAAATTACGTGCGCATTCCAGCGCTGCAAAACAGTTTTACTGTGATTCCGCTGCCTGCTGGTGGCAGTCGTGTGCTGTTCCAGACGCTGGTAGATCCCGGTGGCGCGCTGCCGAAATGGCTGTCGAATTTTGTCGCCAAACAGGGGCCGCTGGAAACGCTGAATGATCTGAAAAAAGTGCTGGGCGATGTGCAGACGCAGCAGAGTTACGATGGTCTGTCACGCATCTATACGCCGGAAGTGCTGGTAAACCTGCAGGCATTGCTGGAGCGGCCGGCCGCTCAGTGAAGCAATAAGCGTGGTGGAATCAGACGCGCAGTCAATTCAGGGGTGGTTGCAGACGTGTTCCACGATCTGTGCCACCTCTTGCGGGCTGGCTGGCTCGGCGCCGCGTTGTTGGGTCATGGCGCGGGTGACGCGCAGATGGCGCAGAAAACGCCGGCAATAGAAGCAGATGAAAATGTGGAACGCCATGCGCCAGCGGCGGTGCCAGGGCTGGGCGTGGTCGATATAGTCGCTGGCCTCGCGGGCCACGTCACGGCATGTCAGCATTCACCGGTTACCTGATAACGATCAATGACTTGCATCAGCTTGAGACGGGCGCGATGCAACAGCACCCGTACATTGGAGTCACTCAGCTGCAGAATATTACAGATGTCGCCCAGACTTTGCTGTTCGATGTCGCGCAGGGTGAACACCGCCTTCTGATCAGGGCTGAGCAATTGCAGGGTGATGTCGATGCAGTGCTGCAGCTGTTTTTCTTCCAGCAGTTGCTCCGGCGAATCCAGATGCCAGGCCGGCGGCGGCACCTTCCAGTGCTGGACAACGCTGAAACGGCTGCCGTCCAGGTAACTGGATTCCGGCTCGCCCAGATCGCCTAGCGCCACGATGCGTTTTTCCCGCCGCAGACGCGAGCGCGCTTCGTTGCCCACGATGGTGTAGATCCAGGTCTTCAATGCCGAGCGGCCTTCAAATCCCGGCAGGGCGCGGTAGATCGACACCCAGGCTTCCTGCACCACTTCTTCCGCCAGGCTGTCACCAATAATGGAACGGGCCACCGCCACCAGCGGGCGATGGTAGCGCGCCACCAGCGCGGAAAAAGCCGCGTGATTCTGCTGCCGCAACAGGCTGATATCGGGTTCCGGGGGCGAGTGGGCTGACATGCCGTGTCCGTGGGATGGGAAAGCGCTGAGTGTACCGCAAAACGTTCGGATTGCCGTGCTGAAAAAGCGGCGCGAAGTGGGGACGGATCAGGGTAGCGCCTGTTCGAAATACGAAATCACACAGCGCGCCTTGTATTCGTCGATGTCGGCAAACAGGGTGTAGACATGGTTGGGTTTGGCTTCCCAGGTGAGAGTGCCGGGCTCGAACAGATCCTGGGGCCGATCCCACATTACGCCGCGCAGCTGCCAGAAGCAGTGACCTGCCACGGTCACCTGTCCGGGGTCTACCAAACGGTAATCGTAGCGGCGCAGGGCGGGCGTGAAGTTGTCGGCGTTGATGCGTTCCAGCAACAGGCCCTTGTAAAGGGTGCCGCCTTCGTAGGGCTTCGCGGTGTCGGTATCGAAGCCCATCACGATGGCGGCCTTGCCCTGCAGATCGGCAGGCAGAGTGGGGCCGCTGGCGCAGCCTGCCACGACCACCAACATGCCCACCGCTGCGACGTGCAATAAGGCCTTCACGCGGTTTTCACGTATTCCGATTTCAGCCAGCCGATCTTGCCGTTCACCCGTACCTGATGCCAGCCGGCTTTCTGATCCAGTACATCCACCAGCGTGCCGCGTGGTAGCGGGGGGGCCACCGGGTCGGCGGTGGGGCGTGGTTCGGCGCGGAAATTCAGCAGCGATGCGGTGACAAAACCCTGGGTGATCGCAGGCGCGCCCGGATCGATATCGCCGCTGGGTTTGCGGCGGAAACCGGTGTCTTCGTCGCGGCCTCGATTGATCAGGCGATAGCGCATTGCATCGAGCGGAAAGGCCGGCCCGGGATCATCCTTGCGGCCGGGTGCAATTTCCTCGTGGCCGAGAATTTCGTGGATCGGGTAGTGCTGGCACAGGGCGCTGCACAGGGCGAAAGCAGACTCCAGCTGTGGTTCGGTGTAGGCGAGCCAGTAGCTTTCGACGCGTTCATTGCGATGGGTGGCCGCGATCACCATATCAGGCGGATATTTGCGTCCAAAAGATGCTACGTAATCGCCGCCCTCGGTGCGCTTCAGTCGCCCCGGGTTGTCCAGCTCGATGCCGATGGAAAAGCGGTTATAGCCGGTACGGCCCCCATGACTGCTGGCACCCGCATGCCAGGCCACGGTGTCGAACGGCACCAGCTGCACGATGGAACCGTCGCGGCCGATGACCACGTGTGCCGACGCCTTGGATTGCGGATTGACGAGCCAGGACACCGAGGACTCCGCCGATGCGCCGCCGGTGAAATGCACGATGATGGCATCCGGCAGCCCGGCGGCAAACGCGCTGCCGTGATTGGGCGATGGGCGAAACGGTGCACCGTCGATGCGGTGCTGGCTGATGGTGATGGCCATGGTGACCTCCCTCAGCCGACGGGCTCTTCGGATTGGGCTTGTGAGCCGGTGATGGTGCGCACCATGCGGTTATTGGCGCCGGCCTTTTCGAGCGAGCGGCCAATGGCCCAGGTACCCACGATGCCACCCCAGGCCCACCAGAATTCCGCCGGCAGCTCGATGCCGCCAGCCACGGTGCAGACCGCGGGATCGCTGTTAGGTGGACATTGGGATTTGGCATCGCCCAGCAATTGAATGCCGGGAATCAGGCAGTAGTTGAGAAAGATCAGGCCCAGGCCAAAATACACCACGGTGGGACGGGCGCGCTTGGTGTAGTTGTCGCCCTGAGTGAGCTCTGCCACCAGCACCCGCTCCTTGGCTTCCATTTCCTTGCGCAGGGTTTGTTCCAGTTCGCTGTCACGCTTCTGCAGCAGCGCTTCCATTTCCAGTTTGAATTGCTGTTTTTCTTCGCCACTCAAATGAAACTTGTCGGCGATGGTGCCTACTTCCTTGACGATGGTGCCGGCGCTGCCGCCGAGAATGCTGGATAGCCAACTCATGGTTCGCTCCCTGTTCGCTCGTCGTTCCATTAGACCTTACTGCTCCAGTTGATAATGAAGCGGAGACATTGAACTTTCCAAGGAATTTTGTCAGCCAACCTTGCGAAATAGTGGCGAAAGTCAATAAATGATCAGAAAAATCAGTTGCGTTGCAGACTGGCCATATAAGCCTTCCAGCCACCCAGATCGGTAATGTCGGTGGCGCCCTGCAAACCATAGGGTTCACAAATAAATCCTGGCAGCCATTCACCGTTGTGAAGTTGAACTTTGCCGATGCCGAGCGGCGCTGGAATTTCCGCGACAAAGGAACCGAAGTGTTCACGGGGCACTGCCCACACTTCCACCGGCAATGCAGTGCCGTTGTCTTCCCGCATCAGGCCGGGGCGAAACGGCGGGCCTCCCGCCAGTGCATACATGCGATAGTGCGGCGCTGTTGTGGTGCTGGCAAGTTTGATGGCACCACGTTCGGCCAGTTGCCAGTGCAGCGCGAGGCCTTCGAGATGGGCGCCGCAGACAACAACGGGCAGGTGTGTTTCCGGTGCTTTCAGTGTGAATGGGTTTGCCGGGTTTGGCTGCGTGGTCGCGCCCAGTGTTGCGGCGGCGGCAACGTGCAGTTGCGCAGCCAGCGACAGCAGTTTCTTGTCGCTGAAGGCATGATGAAACAGGGTGACACCAAAACCGCAACCGTGACAGAAAAATCCTGTGGGCACGGTCACCGCCGCCAGATCCATCAGATTCATGAAGTTGTTGTAGTGGCCGAGATTGGAATTGAGTGCGATGGGATCTGCCTGCACGGCCTGCAGCGTGTAGGTGGTGCCGATGGTGGGCGTGAGGATGGCATCGGCATTTTGCAGCAGCGGACGCGCCTGCTGGATGTAGGCTTGCAGCTGATACTGGGCGCGAAAGCTGTCCAGCGCGTTCAGATGTTTGCCGCCTTCCACTATGGTGCGGATCACCGGCAGCAGAGCATCGGGTTGCGAATCCAGAATGGATTGCGTGGCCAGAGTGCGCTCTGCCACCCACGGGCCTTGGTAGAGCAGCTTGGCGGCTTGGATGAAGGGCCGCAGTGACAGGGTTTGCGTTTCCCAGCCCAGTGCGCGCACTTTTTCCAGCGCCTGCGCGAACAGCTGCGCCGCATCGGCGTCGCCAAAGAATTCCAGATCTTCTGCTGACGGGATGCCGATCACCGGCGTGCGTGCGGTGGGGCCGAAATAACGCTTGCTGTTGTGATAGGGATTGGGGCGGCTGTAGCTGTCTGCGCTGTCATGACGCGCGGCAACATCGAACACCGTGTTGGCGTCGCGGCAGGTGAGGGCGAATATACTGACGCAATCCAGACTGCGGCAGGCGGGTACCACGCCTGTGGTGCTGAGCAATCCTTTCGATGGCTTCAACCCAATGATGTTGTTGAGCGCGGCGGGCACGCGACCGGAACCGGCCGTGTCAGTGCCGAGTGAAAAACTCACCCAGCCTTGCGCAACGGCGAGTGCGGAACCGGAGCTGGAGCCGCCGGAAATATAATCCTGGTTGAATGCGTTGTGACACGGCCCCCAGGGCTCCGGTGAGCGTGCGCCGACGAGGCCGGTGGCGAACTGGTCCAGATTGGTTTTGCCCATGGGAATGGCGCCCGCATCAAGCAGATGCTGCACCACGCTGGCGGATTGTTCCGGTGTGTAGCTGAAAGCTGCACAGGCGGCGGTAGTCGGAATGCCAGCCAGATCAATATTGTCCTTGATGGCAAAGGGAATGCCGTACAGGGGAAGTTGATCCGGCGACTTGTTCTGCAGTGTCTGCAGATAAGGTTGCAGTTCCGCGCGGCTGAGCCGGCGAATCCACACTGGATTGTCATCGTGCTGCGTGTAAGTTTCCAGCAGCGTATCCACCAGCTGTGCGGGCGTGAAATCGCCATTGCGGTAGTGTTGCAACAATCCGGCGATGGTTATGTCGACTTGTGTCAGCGACAACATTCAGTTTTCCTCCAGAATCAGCAGGCTTTGTCCCGCGTTCACCTGCTGGCCTTCATTGCGGCTGATGGCATACACGGTGCCGCCTGCCGGCGCGGTGATTTCGATCTCCATTTTCATGGATTCCAGGATGCAGACAGTTTGCCCCGCCTTGATGCGATCGCCGGGCTGCACCAGCATTTTCCAGATGTTGCCCGCCACGTGACTTTCGATGGCCATGCAATTTTCCGGCAGCTGGTGTTCGTCGGCACTGTCCTTTGCCAGATCCTGGGCGGATTCGAAATTGATTTGCCCCGACTCCACCCAGCGCTGCAGTTCCTGTTGAAAGGCGGCGTCGCGCTGCTGCAGGAAGGTGCTGATGCTGCCCTGGTTTTGCTGCAGGAACTGCTCGTACTGGCGCAGGCTGAAGGTGGTTTCCTCTATGCGGATATCGTAGCGGCCGTTGGGAAAATCCTGGCGGATCTGCAACAGTTCGTCTGCGCTCACTTCGTAGAAACGGATCTGGTCGAAGAAGCGCAGCAGCCAGGGTTGGGTGAAGGCTTTGGTCTGCTTGAAGCGGTTCCACATCTGCAACGTGCGGCCGACAAACTGGTAGCCGCCGGGGCCTTCCATGCCATACACGCACAGATAGGAACCGCCGATGCCCACGGAGTTTTCTGCTGTCCAGGTGCGCGCCGGATTGTATTTGGTGGTGACCAGGCGATGGCGCGGATCGAGCGGCGTGGCCACCGGTGCGCCCAGGTACACATCGCCGAGACCCATCACCACGTAGCTGGCGTCGAAAACTATTTTCTTTACGTCATCGATGCTGGCAAGGCCGTTGATGCGGCGGATGAATTCGATGTTGCTGGGGCACCAGGGCGCGTCCTTGCGCACCGACTGCATGTATTTTTCGATGGCGAGGCGGCAGGCGGCGTCATCCCAGCTCAACGGCAGATGCACGATACGGGATGGCACTTCCAGCTCATCGATGTTCTGCAGTTGCTGCTCCGCGTCGACCAGGATTCTCAATAACTGATCGGTGGACAGAGTCAGGCTGTCGTAATGAATCTGCAGGGAGCGGATGCCGGGGGTCAGTTCTCGCACCCCGGCAATGCTCTGTTGCTGCAGCCACAGCATCAGTGCGTGGGCTCGGAAGCGCAGCCGGATATCGAGCACCAGCGGGCCGTACTCCACCAGCAAGTAGTGATCGCCAGAAGGGCGGTAGACTACCTGCACGCCGTTGTCCGCCGCATCGATGCGATGCAGGATCGGCGTTTTGGGTTCAAACGTGGAAACATCCACAGATGGAATTTGCAGATCGGCAATCCAGTGCTGCTGCGCCCGCTCCAGCGCGTTGGCCGTTGGCAGATCCACCGGAATGAAACGCACCTTGTCGCCGGCTTTGAGTTGGCCGAGCTTCCACAGATCCGCAGTAATCACCGTGGCCGGGCAGACAAAGCCACCCAGTGATGGGCCATCGGGCCCCAGAATCACCGGCATGTCGCCAGTGAAATCGATGGTGCCGATGGCGTAGGCGTTGTCGTGAATATTCGATGGGTGCATGCCCGCCTCGCCGCCGTCGGTGCGTGCCCATTGCGGCTTTGGCCCCACCAGGCGGATACCGGTACGGCTGGAGTTGTAATGCACTTCCCAGGCGGTGGCAAAAAACGTGTCGATATCCTGCGGCGTGAAAAAATCTGGCGCACCATGGGGACCGTAGATCACACGCAATTCCCACTCGCTGCTGATCGGTGGCACGGTGCTCTTGGGCAATGTTGCGGGTGTCACCGCTTTGAACGGCGCCGCCAGATGCAGCACGTCACCGGTGCGCAGCGCGCGCCCGCCATGACCACCGAACTGGCCCAGCGTAAAGGTGGATTTGGAGCCCAGATAGGGTTCGCACTGAATACCGCCTGCGACACAAAGATAGCTGCGCGCACCGGCGCCGTTCACCTTGCCCAGATAGAGTGTCTGCCCGGCTTTCACTGCCTGTGTCTTGTTGAATGCGAGCGCAGTGCCATCCAGTGTTGCGTGCAGCACAGCACCGGTCAGCACGATATGAGTGTCGCAATTGAAACGCAGGGTAGGGCCGTTCAAGGTGATTTCGAGCCCCGCGCAATGATCATCGTTCCCCAGCAGACGATTGCCCAGACGAAACGCCAGATTGTCGAATGGCCCGGACGGCGGCACACCGATATTCCAGTAGCCGACGCGGCCGGGATAATCCTGCACGGTGGTCTGTGTGCCCGGTGTGATGATGTCGATGGTGCTGGGCGAATAGCGGAACGAATTCAGGAAGCGGGTAAACATGCCGCCTTTCTGCATGGTGTCCGTGTACAGGATTTCGCGCACGTAGTCCTTGTTGGTTTCGATGCCTTCCAGCACAGTTTCAGACAGTGCCTGATCCAGCGCGCGGATCGCGCTGTCGCGGTCGTTGGCGTGGACAATCACCTTTGCCAGCATGGGATCGAAAAACGGCGACACGGTAATGCCAGACTCCACCCAATGATCGATGCGCAGTGTGGCGGTGGATGTCGCGGGAAAACGCACTGCGGTGAGCAGGCCGGCGCAGGGCTGGAAGTCCTTGTTCGGATCTTCCGCATACACGCGGGCCTGAATCGCATGGCCATTGGCTTTCAGGTTCAGCGCCAGATTGCGCAGCGACTGCAACTGCCCTGCTGCCAATCGCACCATCCACTCCACCAGATCCACGCCGTACACCATTTCAGTGACGCCATGTTCTACCTGCAGGCGCGTATTCACTTCCAGAAAATAGAAGCGGTGATCCTTCTGGTCGTAAATGAACTCCACCGTGCCAGCGTTGCGATAATTCACTGCCTTCATGATGCGCTCGGCGGTGGCGTGCAGTTGAGCGCGCACACCGTCAGGAATATTGGGAGCCGGTGTCTCCTCGATCACCTTTTGGTGGCGCCGCTGCGCGGAACAGTCGCGCTCGCCCAGGGCGATCGCATCACCGTTGCCATCACCGAAATCTGCACCTCGATGTGACGGGCGTGTTCGATGTACTTCTCGATGAACACGCCATCGTTGGCGAAGTTGTTGGCGCTCAGGCGCTTGACCGTGTCAAAGGCTTTTCTGAGTGTGTCTGCATCCGTGCACATCTGCATGCCGATGCCGCCGCCACCGGCGGTGCTTTTCAGTATCACTGGGTAGCCAATGCTGCCTGCGGCTTGCAGTGCTTCTTCGAGCGAGGTCAGCAGATTAGTGCCGGGCAACAGCGGCACGTTGTTCTGCCGCGCCAGTTCCCGCGCTGTGTGTTTGAGGCCGAATGCTTCCATCTGGGCGATGGTGGGGCCGATGAAGGCCACGCCGTGTTTTTCGCAAGCGCTGACAAAAGCGGGGTTCTCACTCAGGAAACCATAGCCAGGATGCACCGCATCCACGCCTGCCTGCTGGATGATAGCGAACAGCTTTTCCTGATTCAGATAGGTGTCACTGGCGGGGCCAGTGCCGAGGCAGTATGCCTCGTCCGCGTGTGCAACGTGAAGGGAGTCCGCATCGGCTTCGGAGTACACAGCAACGGATTTCACGCCCATTTTCTTCAGCGTGCGGATGATGCGAACTGCAATGGCGCCACGATTGGCGATCAGGACTTTATTGAACATCGTCGTATGCCTGTGTTCGGTGCGGGTCGTCCCGCTTGACATTTTTTCCACCGGGGCCGTCCAGGGTGGAGGGTCGAAGATTCAGAGCAGCGTAAGTCCGGAAAGCATTTGGATTCCGGACGCTCTGCGACAGGGATGTCGCGGAGCAGCTTCCAGGGAAGGATTCACGGCGTGTCCGGAATCCAAATGCTTTCCGGACTGGAGCGGACTACGTAGAATCCAAGCCCTGAATTGATCAATTCCAGATAATCACTTCAATCGGCGTCGGGTTATACCCATTGCACGGATTATTCAACTGCGGACAATTCGAAATCAGCACAATCACATCCATCATCGCCTTCATTTCCACATATTTCCCCGGCGCCGAAATCCCATCCGCAAACGTCAGCCCACCATCCGCCGTCACCGGCACATTCATAAAGAAATTGATGTTGTGGGTAATATCCCGCTTCGTCATGCCGAACTTTTCATTCTGCGCCACCGCCAACAGATAGCTGTCACGGCAGGCATGCATGCAACGCTTTTCCAGTGCATAGCGCACTGTGTTGCTCTCCGTCGCGCAGGCGCCACCCAGTGTGTCATGCCGGCCACAGGTGTCAGCGGTAATCTCCAGCATCACGTTGCCACGATTTGACAACAGCTTTGTGCCCGCCGTCAGATACACATTGCCCTGCTCGCGAATCGTATCCATCGCGCTGTAACGCTCCGCCGGATCTTTCGCGGAATAAAATAATGTATCTGCCGCTTGATTGCCCTCCAGATCCAGGATGCGCAGCGTCTGCCCATGCTTGAGCTTGTGCATCCAATAATCTCCGGCGGGAACCACCTCTTTGTGCACGGCGTTCTTCACATCCAGCTCACTGACCTTGATCATGCCGCACTCCTCACCGCACACCCAGATGGTACAGACGGTTGTTCTCGAAACCACGCCGATTCTCCGGGCGGAAATTGCGACAGAAATCATCTTCCCCCACCGGCTCGGCCAGCAGGATCTCGCAATTCACGGGATGGCGCGGGAATGTGGCGGCATGGTTCAGCGGATGCGGACAACTGTGCATGATCACCAGCGTATCCATCTCAAAGCGCAGACTCACACTGGCGCCAGGTTTCGCACCGGCAGCATCCAGCGCCAGATTGCCCGCATCATCCACCACCACCTGGCTGAAGAAATTCAGATTGGCCGCCATGTCCTTTTCACCCATGCCATACTTCGCCAGCTCCACCAAAAAACTGTCGTGGCCGTTCAGTTGCCAGTCGTTGCGATAATCCTGATAGGAGTGCGCGCCCCAGCGCTCGTTCACCATTTTGCGCGTACTGTTGCCGCACACCGTCTCGTGCCAGCCGTGACTGTCGTCGATGATGGAACAGAAAATCCGTCCCATGTCCGAATACAGACAATTGCCCTTGCTGAGCTTGAACGTGTGTTGGCACTTCAGCGTGTCCGGTGCGTTGTAGCGCTCCAGCAGATCTTCCGGGTTGTAGAACAGCATCGCCAGATTGGCGCCACCTTCCACATCCGTCAGTTTCAGAATCGTGCCGCGCCGCATCCGCAGCGACCAGTGGGCGGCGCCAGGCAACGTGTATTGATACAGGGGTTCGCTCATGGCAGGACTCCTTGGGGTAGCTCGAATCGCAACGGCTGTGCTTCCAGTTGCCGGTCGATTTTCTGGTACAGGGAACGATCCGCCTGGCCCACGGGAATATCGTAGGTGACGCGCGCGCCAAAGGCGTTGGGTGCCTGCGGATCAAGTCGCACTTTGTCGAACACCCACAACCGCGTGCCGAGGGAGAAACCTTCCTTCAGATCGTGGGTGATCATGAAAATGGTGAGCTGATGCTGCTTCCACAGATCCAGCACCAGGCCGTGCATGTCGGCGCGAATACCGGGATCCAGTGCGCCGAACGGTTCGTCCAGCAACAGTATGGCCGGTTTGCGAATCAGCGACTGCGCCAGAGCCAGTCGTTGCTGCATGCCGCCAGAAAGTTCGTGCGGATATTTTTTCAAGGCGTGACCCAGGCCCACCCGCAGCAGCAGGTCGGTGGCTTCTTCCTGCACCTGGCGGCGGGCACGGCCGAACAGTTTGCCCAGCAGCGGGCTGCGTTCCAGTTCGCGCGCCAGCATTACGTTCTTCAACACGGTCATGTGAGGAAACACGGAATAGCGCTGGAACACAATGCCACGCTGCTCGCTCGGTTCGGCGGGAATCGGTTGGCCTTCCAGCAGAATGGCTCCGCGCGACGGCGATTCCGTTCCCAGCAGCATTTTCAGAAATGTGGTTTTGCCGCAACCGGACGCGCCGACGATGGTGATGAAATCGCCTTTTTTCACCTGAGCATTGATGCGTTCCAGCACGATCTGGTCGCCGTATTCCTTCCACACATTCTGGATCTGAATGTAGCTCATGCGGGCTTTCCGTTGCTGGCGGTCTGGGTGTGGAACCAGGGAAAGCTCCACAGGGATATTTTGCGCAGGGCAAAGTCGATCAGAAATGCCAGCAGGGTGATCCACACCACGTAAGGCAAAATTACATCCATCGACAGATAGCGGCGCACCAAAAAAATCCGGTAGCCGAGGCCGTCGGTGGAGGCAATCGCTTCCGCTGCAATCAAAAATAGCCAGGCAGAACCCAGCGACAAGCGCACCGCATCGATCAGGCGTGGCAACACCTGCGGCAGAATCACCCGCAGCATGATCTGCCAGGTGGAGGCACCCAGGGTTTGCGCCTTGATGATCTGTTCGGCTGGAATTTCCAGCACCCGCTGCTGCAGATCGCGGATCAGAAACGGCGTGATGCCGATGACGATCAGCATCACCTGCGACAACTCGCCCAGCCCGAACACGATAAACAGAATTGGCAGAATTGCCATCGGCGGAATCAGCGACAGAAACGTCACCAGCGGCGACAGATTGGCGCGCACGTAAGGAATCGCGCCGTTCAGCACGCCGAACACCAGCCCTGCCAATGCGCTCACACCTACGCCCCAGGCCAGCCGGCTCAGACTGCTGGCGGTATCACCCCACAGCAGGATCTCGCCGCTGCGCTTGTTGGCTTCGAACGCCAGCCGGTACACGGATTCACCGATGGTGGTGAAGGCCGGCAGCAGTTTGTCGTTGGGATTCTCTGCCAGCCGTGCGCCAGAGGCTGTCAGATACAGCACTAGCAGCAGCGCAAAAGGCAGGATCCCCAGAAACCAGCGGGCGGATTTATTGGGATGCAGGTTGATGAACTTTTTCATGGGCAATCCACAGCAGGGTTGAAAGGCGGGTGCTGCAAGACACCCGCCGGCGTGTTTACAGCTTGCCGTCGGCCGCCATTTGCATGTAGGTGGGGTCGAAACGCAGCTTCACGTTCTTGCTGTTGCCAAAAATGCCTGCCGGTGTCTCAATGCCGATAAAGCCGGCGCCGGACGCACCTTCACCCAGCAGACCGTGATCGAAGGAAAATTTCGCGACATATTCCATGGTGGTTTTCAGTTGCGGGCTGGTGGTGAACGTTACCGCGTCGGCGGGGCTGTAGAACATCTTGGTGGACGCCAGCTGCGCATCGAAGCCCGCCAGATCGGTGCCCGATGCCTTGCCCATGAATTCCCGCGCGGCCTTGTCTTTCTGCATCACGCCCATGATTTCATACCAGGCACCGGCCAACGCCTTGCCGAATTTCGGATTGGCGGAAAGCACCTCGGTGTTCACCACCATCAGGTCGATGATTTCGCCTGGAATTTGCGAGGAATCGAACACCTTGGTGCTGTCGGGCATCGCTGTGATTTCTGACAGCAGCGGGTTCCAGGTCACCACGGCGGTGACGTCCTTGGTGGTGTAGGCGGCTACCATGTCGGCGTCGGAGGTGTTCACTACTTTCAGATCTTTCTCGCTCAGCCCTACGCTTTCCAGCCCGCGCGCCAGCAGATAGTGGGACACGCTCAGTTCCACCAGATTGACGTTCTGGCCTTTGATATCGGCGAGGGATTTTTTGCCTTTGAGGACGACGCCATCGTTGCCGTTGGAAAAGTCACCCACGATCAGTGCGGTGGAATCAACACCGCCGGCAGCGGGAATCGTCAGCGCATCCATGTTGGTCATGGTGCAGCCATCGTATTTTCCGGCGGTGTACTGATTGATGGATTCGACGTAATCGTTGATCTGCACGACGTCGATGGAAATGCCGTATTTGTCTGCCCATTTTTTCACGATGCCCTGTTGTGCGCCGTAATCCCAAGGCATCCAGCCCACATAAATAGACCAACACACACTGAAGGATTTTCTTTCTTCAGCATGTGCGATCTCAACAACAGCAAGAGCGGCAATGAAGACGGGTGCGAGGAGCAGGGTTTTCAACTGTTTGTACATGGTGGATCTCCCATGGTTACACGTGAATTGGGCGGAGGAATCAATGGCATCACGCCAGTGTCACCTCCCGGGCTTTTATCCCGCCGTGTAACCTTCCCGCTGGAAGGTCGCCAGCTCTCGGACCAGACACCGGCTGGTATAAACCAGTCACGATCGGAACCCTAGCTGTCCATTGCAAACCGAATTGTTACTGAGAGTACCCTCAATGGTTGCGCCATTGTTTTCCTCCACGATGTTCTTCTAGCAAGGAGGGTGCCAGGCAATCCAGGGCAGTGAATTCCCAGGGCGAATGGGAGTGCATAAGCCTTCAGCCAGACAAAAGGCGCACCAAATTTGGGCGGTTGCGGGGTGTGGGTGCTGTCTTGGTGCGAAACGCCTGATGTTTGCGTCAGGTCTGTCTATCTGGAAAGGACGCAATCATTGGAGGCATGACAGGATGAAGGGGAGTCTTTCGATATTGGTAGCCGTGGCCGTACTGGTGCCGGGCTTGGCCCACGCCGAACTCCAGCGCTGGACCGACGACAATGGCGTCATCTATTACCGCCAGGTGGAGCCGATTCCTGAACCGGCTTCGACAAAATCATCCACGCCGGCGGCGAAGAAAACCAGCAGCAGCCGTACAAAACGCTCCACTACCGCCAAGCGCGAAAAGGCCGCCGCCCGCAAACGTCGTCAGACGGCGGAGCGCGAGGCGGCCCGGCAGGAAAAACACTGCGCCCGCCTGCAGGCAAAGCTGGAGCGGATCGAACAGCAACTGGATGACGGTTATCGCGAGCCCAAAGGCAATACCCTGCGGCGCCAACGGCGGGACGTGCAGTCGGACCTGTTCCGCGACTGCGGCTGATGGAATCTAGTCGGCGTGCTTGCCGGTCGGCCCCGCCAAAGCAAAAAGCGCGACACAGCTGATCGATGCGGTGATCGCCATGCCGGTGGCCATGGGCTGCAGACCGCCGTCGTGCAACACGTTCACCAGCGCACCACACACTGCACCCAGGGTGAACTGCAGAATCCCCAGCAGCGCACTGGCAGCGCCGGCCTGCTGCGGAAAGAAATGCAGATAGCTCGCAATTCCCTGCGGATAGATCAGCCCCATCATGCCGACACCCGCCATGATCAGCGCCACGACCCCGTTGAGCGTGGGATCACCCAGCGCCACATAACCGGCCAGAGCCAGCATCGACAGCAGCAGAATCACCACACCGATGCGGCAGAGGATCTCCGGCTCCAGCCAGCGCAGCCCCAGCACGCCCAGCCGGTTCATCGTCATCATGGTGAGAATGTTGGCGCCGAACAGTACGGGAAACAGCTGCTCGGACGCGCCGAAATACTCCATGTAGGCAAATGCAGAGCTGGACAGGAATACAAACATGGTGGCCGAGGCAAAGCCCAGGCCGAACACGTAACCCAGCGCCCGCCGATGGCGGAACACGACGCCGTAGTTGTGCAGCATGGCCGCAAACATCTGGCGCCCAGAAATTTCCGTGGCGCGTGGCCGGGTTTCTGTCACCCGCCATTTCAGCAGCACGAACATCAGCGATGCATACAGCGCCAGCAACACAAAAATCGCGCGCCAGCCGGACACCAGCAGCAAGCCCGCGCCCACCGCCGGCGCCACCAGCGGCGCACTCGTCATGATCAGGCCGATCAATGCCATCATCCGTGCCGCGCTCTTGCCATCCAGCGAATCCCGCACCACCGCCGCCACAATCACCGTGGTGCTGCCGCCACCGAGCGCCTGGGTAAAGCGCAACAGCAACAACATCTCCACCGATTGCGTGAACACGATCGCCAGACTCGACAGGCCATACAGACTGAGGCCGAACAATCCCACTGGCTTGCGCCCGATCTGATCCGACAGCGGCCCGCCGATGAATTGGCCGAGCGCACCACCGATCAGGTAGGCGGGAATCGACGCCTGCACCCAGGGAATGGGCGCGCCCAGATCCAGCGCCATGGCGGGCAAGGCGGGCAGATAGGTGTCGATGGCGAAGGGGCCGATGGCCACCAGTCCGGCGAGGATGGCGGCCAGGGCGAGCGAGTAGGTTGCAGCACTACTCATGCGTCAGTGCGCAGCGACCAGCTCTTGATTTTCTGGATCAGGGTTTTCTTCGGCGGTGCATCCGGCGAGCGCGGCTGCTGTTGCGGCTGACGCTGCTGCCCCTGGCGTTTCTGCCCGCCTTCAGTGCGTTGGCGTTGTCCCTGCGCGTTCTGACGCTGACCATGAGCCTGCTGCTGATTGTCGCGAGGCTGTCGGGCACTCTTGCGCGGCTGTTCAGGCTCCGGCGCAATCCGGTTGCCCAGCGCCTGGGCGCGGCGGTGTTCCTCGGTGGGATCGATGCGCTGCGTCATGGGTGAGCTGGCCAGTGCCTTGTCTACGTGAGACAGGCGGCGACCCTGCGTGCGTTGATCCTGTTGCTTGCGAGCTTGTCCCTGGCCTTGACCCTGCCGCTGCTCTCCGCCACCCGTGCGGCGCTTGCCTTGCTGCTGCGGCTGGTTGCGTTGGTCGCCCTGGCGCGCACTCTTTGCCTGGCCGTTATGCTGACGCGGCTGCTGAGCCTTGTTCTGTCCCTGCTGCTGACGCCGCTCGCCAGTGCGGGAACCTTCCCGCTGGCCGCTCGCTGCCTTGCCTTCCGGCAGTGACTGCAGCGGGGTGAAATCACCAATCACCTGCCGCGTGATCTTGCGCTTGATCAGGCGCTCGATGTCCGCCAGCTGACGTGATTCTTCCGCATCCACCAGCGAGATCGCATGGCCGGTTTCGCCAGCGCGACCAGTGCGGCCAATGCGGTGTACATAATCTTCCGGCACATTGGGCAGATCGAAATTCACCACCTGCGGCAGCTGCGGAATGTCGAGTCCGCGTGCGGCGATATCGGTGGCCACCAGAATCGACACCTCGCCGTTCTTGAATTCATTCAGCGCGCGGGTGCGGGCGCCCTGGCTCTTGTTGCTGTGAATGGCGGCGGCGGTGATGCCATCGCGCATCAGATAATCCACCAGCTTGTTGGCGCCGTGTTTGGTGCGGGTGAACACAATCGCCTGCGTCCACTTATCGGTGCGGATCAGATGGCTCAGCAGGCCGGCCTTCTTGTTCTTGTCCACCGGATGCACCACCTGCTCCACCAGTTCGGTGGTGCTGTTGCGCGGCGCCACATCGATTTCCAGCGGATCGTTCACCAGCCCTTTGGCCAGGTTGCGGATGTCGCCCGAGAACGTGGCAGAGAACATCAGGTTCTGCCGCTGCTTCGGCAGCAGGTTGAGAATCTTCTTGATGTCGTGAATGAAGCCCATGTCCAGCATGCGGTCGGCTTCGTCCAGCACCAGGGTTTCGATCTGGCTGAACTTGATGGCGTTCTGCTGATGCAGGTCGAGCAGACGGCCGGGTGTGGCCACCAGCACATCGACACCACGGCGCAGGTCTTTCATCTGCGGATTGATGCTGACGCCACCGAACACCACGGTGGAGCGCAGCGGCAGGTGGGCGCCATAGGTTTCCACGCTTTCCTGCACCTGGGCGGCCAGTTCGCGGGTGGGGGTCAGCACCAGGGCGCGGACATGATTGGGTTTGGTTTTGGGGCCGTCCAGCAGTCGCTGCAGCAGGGGCAGGGTGAAGCCGGCGGTTTTGCCGGTGCCGGTCTGGGCGGCGGCCATGATGTCCCGGCCTTCAAGAATGGCGGGGATGGCTTGGGATTGAATGGGAGTAGGTTGGGTATAGCCTTTGTCGTGCACGGCACGAACCAGCGACTCGGCCAGGCCGAGGGAAGCAAATGACATACTGTAAGAGTCTCGATGAGCAATTGAAATTGCTTGAAAAATAAAGGCTTGCCGGTTCAATGGAACGTAATGGCAAGCGCCGTGCGGCATTCGAAAGGGTCGGCCGGAAAGGCCCGGGACAGGTAAGAAACCTAGAACTAACGATGACGCGTGCAACCCCCATAAGGTGAAGGTTGCGAACGAAGTCTAACACAGGCCACACAAACGCGCGGGAAATTTCTGCTGCGCCGCCTAATTCGCACAGGCCACCGCAACATAGCCGCAATGGTTCCGGCTGGGTGCTTTTGTTATAGTGCGCCGCCTTCAAGCCGCAGTTCGCAGGATTCCGCCGTGATCACCACCGCCAACATCACCATGCAATTCGGGGCCAAGCCCCTGTTCGAAAACGTCTCCGTCAAATTCGGTAACGGCAACCGGTACGGCCTGATCGGCGCCAACGGCTGCGGCAAATCCACCTTCATGAAAATCCTCGGCGGCGAACTGGAGCCATCGGCCGGCAACGTGTCCATCGATCCGGGCGAGCGCCTGGGTAAACTGCGCCAGGATCAGTTTGCCTATGAAAATTTCACCGTGGTGGACACCGTCATCATGGGCCACGCAGAACTGTGGAAGGTGAAAGAAGAACGCGACCGCATTTACGCACTGGCGGACATGAGCGAGGAAGACGGCATCCGCGTGGCCGAGCTGGAAGTGGAATTCGCCGAGCTGGATGGCTACACCGCCGAGTCCCGCGCCGGTGAACTGCTGCTGGGCCTGGGCATTCCGCTGGAACAGCATTTCGGCCCCATGAGTGCGGTGGCGCCGGGCTGGAAACTGCGGGTGCTGCTGGCGCAGGCGCTGTTTTCCGATCCCGACATTCTGCTGCTGGACGAACCGACCAACCACCTGGATATCAACACCATCCGCTGGCTGGAAGACATTCTGAAAGATCGCACCAGCACCATGATCATCATTTCCCACGATCGTCATTTTCTCAACAGCGTGTGCACGCACATGGCGGATCTGGATTACGCCGACATCAAGATTTATCCCGGCAACTACGATGCCTTCATGACCGCATCAACGATGGCGCGCGAGCAGGTGCAGGCGGACAACGAAAAGAAACTGGCGAAAATTGCCGAGCTGCAGACGTTTGTAAGCCGCTTCTCCGCCAATGCGTCGAAAGCCAAGCAGGCCACGTCCCGCGCCAAGCAGATCGACAAGATCGAGCTCACCGAAATCAAGCCGTCGAGCCGGGTGAGTCCGTTTATCCGTTTCGATCAGAACAAGAAACTGCATCGCCAGGCGCTGGAATTGTTCGATCTGCAACAGGGTTATGGCGATAACGTGCTGATCAAACGTTTCAGCCTGCTGGTGGAAGCGGGCGAGCGCGTGGCCATCATCGGCCCCAACGGTATCGGCAAGACCACGCTGTTGCGCACGCTGATGGGCGAAATGGCGCCGCAGGCAGGCGAAGTGAAATGGGCCGAGAACGCCGAGATCGGTTACTACAGCCAGGATCACGGCGACGACTTCGCCCAGGACATGACCCTGTTCCAGTGGATGCTGCAGTGGAAGCCCGAGCGCGGCGACGAGCAGCTGATCCGCGGCACGCTGGGCCGCATGCTGTTCGGCCAGGATGACATTGGCAAATCGGTGAAGTCGCTGTCCGGCGGTGAGCAGGGGCGCATGCTGTTCGGCAAGCTGATCCTGCAGAAGTCCAACGTGCTGGTGATGGACGAACCCACCAACCACCTGGATATGGAATCCATCGAGGCGCTGAACCTGGCGCTGGAGAATTACCCTGGCACGCTGCTGTTTGTCAGCCACGATCGCGAATTCGTGTCGTCGGTGGCGACGCGCATCATCGATATGCAGCCCGGCGGCAAGATCGTGGACTTCAGCGGCAGTTACGAAGAATATCTGCGCAGTCAGGGTGTTTATCAGGCGGCGCGCTAGGCTACCTCAGCGGATTCCTGCGATCCGGTGCAAAATCCCGTCACGGCAGCATTCATTCGCCGGGCGAAAAATGCTAAAAAGGTGGTCATAGTCAGAACATGACCGCCTCCGCATCGCCCCTCAATGAACCAGGTTTTCCGCCCGTGACCATCAAACAGTGGATGTACTCCCTTTTCACCGCCGGCCTGCTGGCATCCAGCGCGGCCAGCGCTGACCCCGCTTTTACTGCCTGCTTGCCAGGCCTGCAACAACGCGCACTGGCTGCCGGTGTGACGCCGGCTACCGTGAACGCGGTGCTGGCCAACACCAACTACGTGGCGCGGGTGATCGAACTCGATCGGCGCCAGCCGGAATTCAGCGAAACGTTTCACAACTACCTTACCGCCCGCGTCACCGAGCAGCGCATCCAGCAGGGTCGCCAGATGCTGGCGCAGCATCGCCCGCTGCTGGAAAAACTGCAGCAGCAATACGGCGTGCCGCCACAGTATCTGATGGCGTTCTGGGGACTGGAAACCAATTACGGCAGTTATCTGGGAAAAATGCCGGTGCTGGATTCACTCGCCACGCTGGCCTGTGATCAGCGTCGCAGTGAATTCTTCACGCTGGAGCTGATTGACGCGCTGAAAATGGTGGACGCCAGCATCGTCACCCCGGCGCTGTTTGTCGGCTCCTGGGCCGGCGCGGTGGGGAATATGCAGTTCATGCCCAGCGCCTATCGCGCTCACGCTATTGATGGCGACGGTGATGGTCGCGCGGATTTGTGGCGCAGCATTCCGGATGCGCTGACGTCGGCCGCCAATTATCTGAACAGCATGGGCTGGAAGAAGGAAACGCGCTGGGGACGCGAAGTGCTGTTGCCGGCAGGATTCGATTACAACTTCACATCGCTGGCAGAACGTCATCCGCTGTCGTTCTGGCGCCAGCAGGGCGTGGTGATGGCGAACGGCGCACAGTTGCCGGATCTGCCGATGCAGGCCTCGATTCTGGTGCCGGCGGGACACACCGGGCCGGCGTTCATCGTGTACGACAATTTCGACATCATCATGCGCTGGAACCGCTCGGAATTTTACGCCATCGCAGTGGGGCATCTGGCGGATCGCATCAATGGTGGCAGTGGCTTGAAACGGCAGCCGCCCAATATGGCGCGCTTCACCAACGAGCAGATCCGCCAGTTGCAGACAGCGCTCAATGGCGCGGGTTTTGACAGCGGGCAGCCCGATGGTGTGCTCGGCTCCGGCACCCGCAAGGCCGTGCGCGCGTTCCAGAAAAGCAAGGGCTTGATTGCGGATGGCTTTCCGTCGCAGGACGTGTTTGTGGCGTTGGGGGTAGCGCAGCCGTGACCGGAATGGTGCAGTTGTGAATGCCTCCCATGCTAAACTGAACCGAGATCTTTCCAGCGGACATCATTTGATGAAACATCTATTTCTGCGTATTTTTTCACTGCTGCTGCTCTCCCTGAGCACAACCTTCCCCCTGCACGCCGAAGTCCGCGACCTTGGCAACGGCATTCGTCTGGAAGGCAGCTTCACCCAGGGCGGCATGGTGGTGGGGCAGGCGCCGGCGGGCGCGAAGATCCAGTTCCAGAAACGCAATCTTCCCGTGGCGGCAAACGGTGTGTTCGTGCTGGGTTTTGGCCGCGATGATGTGTCGCCGCAGACCCTGCAGATCACCCTGCCCGGTGGCGCCCAGCAGAACATCGCGCTGGCGATCAGGAAACGGGAATTCCAGATCCAGAAAGTCACCGGCGTGCCGGCGCGCACGGTCAATCCCGATCCCAAGGATATGGCGCGCATCGAAAAAGAACAGGCTGCCGTGGGCAGTGCCCGCGAGGTGGTGAGTCTGCACACGTTCTTTCGCGATGAATTTGTCTGGCCGGTGAAAGGCCCGGTGACGGGTGTGTACGGCAGCCAGCGCTTCTACAATGGCGAACCGCGCAGCCCGCATTTTGGCGTGGATCTGGCGGTGCCTCATGGCACCACCATCGTGGCGCCGGCCGATGGCGTGGTATCGATGGCGTATCCGGATATGTTTTTTTCCGGCGACACCATCGTGCTCGACCACGGCATGGGCATCAGCACCAGCTATCTGCACATGAGCAAAATGCTGGTGAAGAAAGGCGATGTGGTGAAGAAGGGGCAGCCGATCGGAAAAGTCGGCGCCAGTGGACGAGCCACCGGCCCCCATTTGTGCTGGCGTCTGAATTGGTTTCAGTCGCGGCTGGATCCGCAGCTCATCATGGCATCGTCCAAACCGCAGTGAATTACTGATCCCGCAACCAGCGCTGACACAGACTTTCATCCACCAGGGTGAAGTAGCAGGTGTCAGCCGCTGGTGCTGCCAGTGTGACGTTGAATTCCATCAGCTCATCGCGACGAAAGCCATGCACGCGAATGCTGTCGCCGGGCTGGAAACGATTCAGCACTTTCTCGAAGCTGCCTTGATCCACCTTCAGCTGATTGATGGCAATCAGCACGTCGCCCGCCGAGATACCGGCGCGATGGGCCGGGCCATTGTTCAGCACTCTTGCCGCCTGCACACCACCGTTGCCCGCGCTGATGCCGATGCCCATGTCCGGACGGGTGGGATCGGCCTTGGCTGGTGCACCGCCGCCGTCATTCAGTGACGTGGCCGCGCGCAGGTTGTATTCCACACCCACGGCGCGCAAGGCTTCGTCCAGCGGCAGATCCTGGGTGCCGTATACCGCGTGCTGAAAGATTTCCCGGAAGCGCGCAATGCCGTTGGTGTCCACGGCCTGGGCTTCCAGCAGCTGCACGGCAATCTGCAGGATGTCGAATTCCGCCACTGGCTTTTGTTGCAGGGCGAATTCCTGCCACAGACAGCGCATCACGTCATCCAGCGTCACCGTGTGCTGGGTGAGGCGGCGCAAGGTCAGATCCAGTGTCATCGCCACCAGCCCGCCCTTGGTGTAGTAACTCACGATCGCATTGACGCTGTTTTCATCCTGCTTGTAGAACTTGGTCCAGGCGTCGAAGCTGGATTCCGCCACGGATTGCGTCAACCGGCCCGGATTGCGTAGTACTCGGGTGACATTCTTCGCCTGCAGTTCCAGATATTCCTTGATGCTGATCAGGCCGCAACGCACCAGCGTCAGATCATCGTAATAGGACGTGATGCCTTCGAACGCCCACAGCAGCGGCGTCGGGTTTTCCTGGCGCAGATCGTAGGGAATCGCCGGTTGAATGCGCTTGACGTTCCAGCTGTGAAAATATTCGTGGCTGCACAGGCCGAGGAAAGTTTTGTAGCCTTCGCTCATTGCGTCGCCCTGCTTGGCCAGCGGCAGATCGTCGCGACTGCAGATCAGGCTGGTGGAGGCACGATGCTCCAGCCCGCCATAACCATCGCCCACCACCCAGGTGATGAACACATAACGGGAAAACGGCGCCGGCTCACCGAACAGGCGGATCTGGTATTCACAGATCTGCTGCAGATCCCGCGCGATCCGTTCCAGATCCGCGTTGTGAATACCGCTGAGCACGAAATCGTGGGGCACGCCGCAAGCGGTGAAACTCACCAGGGAAAAATCCGCGATTTCCACCGGATGATCGATCAGGTCGTCGTAATTTTCTGCGCGGTAGCGGCCGAAGCCATAGCGCGGTGCGCCAAATTCCTGCAGCGATGTGGCCACACGCCAGTGCTGCGCCTCGGGTAGCGTGGGCTTTTCGATATCCACAGTGCAAGGCTGGCCGGATTGCCCCAGCACTTCCAGAAACACGCTGGTGCCGTTGAAATAGGCGTGACGTTGATCCAGATGCGCGGCGCGCACCGACAGATCCCAGGCATACACGCGATAGCAAACGGTGACTGCACCCGTGCCCGGCGCCAGTTGCCAGGTGCTTTTGTCGAGCTTGTGCAGAGCGACGTCGCCTGCGGCATTGTGCGCGCGGATGGTCACGATATTGCGGGCGAAATCCCGGATCATGTAGCTGCCGGGAATCCAGGCAGGCAGCCGCAGTTTTTGTCCGGCGGGATCGGGTTGCGCGATGGTGAGTTCAATCTGAAACAGGTGGGCGTAGGGATCAGCGGCGGTGATGCGATAGTGGATGGCGGCGGTGGTCATGATGATTACAGGCGTCCCCTGGCAGTGTCGACGGCGGGATATTGTCGGCAAGCATACTGAATTTCGCCGCAATATCCCACCGCCGGGCCGGGATCAGGACGCGCCCAGGTAATCCATCTTGCCAATCTCGACGCCGCAGTGACGCAGGATGGCGTAAGCGGTGGTGCAGTGGAAATAGAAGTTGGGTTGGGCGAAGCCCAGCAGATAATTCAGGCCCTTGAACTCGAAGGTGCTGTTGGGAAACTTCAGCACGATGTGCTTGCCTTCGCTGCCATCAATCTGTTCGGGCTTGAGGGTTTTCAGAAAATCCACGGTGGCCTGGATGCGGGCAATCAGCTCCGCCAGGGTCTTTTCATTGTCTTCCATTTTGGGAGGCTCCACGCCGGCCAGACGGGCGCCGCAACCTTTGGCAGTGTCGCAGGCGATCTGGATCTGGGCCGACAGCGGCAGCATGTCCGGCGCCAGGCGATAGGCCGCCAGCACCTTGGAATCGACGCGCTTGCTGTCGGCGAAGGCCGCTGCTTTTTCCAGAATCTTCTGCAGGTTGCCCAGCATGCGGATAAAGACAGGCACGCTGGCGTTGAACATGGAAATGGTCATGGTTTCTCTCCGGTGATGTTGTCGTGTTTCAACAAGCGAGAGCGAGCATAACAGAGGGCTAATCCGGATAGGGAGTGTGAAAAACGTAATAAATCTGCCTGATGGCCGGTGAAAACGGACAACCGGGATGGCTGGGCGACGGCACGCAGAATAGGTTTACACCCTGACTAGAATAGTTCGTTATATTCCGGAATTGTGACGAACGTCTGACTACAATTTGAACATATCAATAATTGAGTGCTGCCTTAACTGTGTCTTCTTTCTTGCGTGCTTTGCTTTTGCTGGCGTTGGTGGTGGCAACCGCGCCGGTCAGCGGTGTCACCTTGCATCCCGATATGCGCAACCAGCTGGATGCTTCTGCGTTTGAGTACTGGATCGCGGACAAGCCCCTGAGCCGGGACGAGATTCTCGCGCACGGCGACGCACTGCCCTGGCAGCCGGTGGGACGCAAGACCATCAACTTCAAGCTTCAGGAAAATCCGGTATGGGTACGGTTTCCGCTGCGCAACGGGCAGTCGGAGTCCGCCCAATGGCTGCTGCTGGTGCCTTGGATCATGCTGGCCCACGTGGACATGCACGTGCTGAACAGCGACGGCACCTGGCGTGAACCCTTGCATGCCGGTTATCGGGTGGAGCGCGAAAATCTGCCGGTCAATTTCCGCATGCCAGTGTTCCCCCTGCAGCTGGCGCCAGGTGAGGAGGCGACGGTATACCTGCGCGCCTATTCCAAGGCCGTTCTGTTCATTCCGTTGTTGATGAAGACACCACAACAGTTCCGCACCTACGAGAACACGACCAACATCGCCTATGGCATGGGGTTTGGCGTGTTGCTGGCGATGATGCTGTACAACCTGTCGCTGTTTATCTTCGTGCGTGATCGCACCTATCTGGTTTATTCGCTGTATGTGCTGACGATTATTTTCTACATGCTGGCGGTGACCGGATTCGGCAGCCGCTATGCCTGGAGCGACTGGGCCTGGTTGCGCGCCAACGCGTACTCGCTGTCGGCGGAAATCTCGTTTCTGGTCGCGGTGCTGTTCGGCCGTCTGTTTCTGCGTTTGCATCGCTATGGTGGCTGGTTCCTGCGCCTCAACACCTTCATGCTGGTGTACTGGGCGTTGGCGATTCTGTGCAATCTGGCGGGCTGGATTGTCTTCCTGACCTATACCGCCAACCTGATGGCGCTGCTCACCTGCGTAATCGGTCTGGTGACGGCGATCATTTTGATGCGACGGGGCGACCGCTCCGCCCGCTATTTCACGATCGCGTGGTCGTTCATCATTCTGGGCACTTTTTTTGCCATATTGATGACCTACGGCGCGGTCCCGTTCAACGCGCTCACCGAAAACGTGCAGATGACGGGCTTCGTTCTGGAATTGCTGTTGCTCTCGCTCGCGCTGGCAGATCGCATCAATCGTACGCGGGAACAGCGGGTGCAGGCCCAGCAGCAAGCACTGGCGGCCATGCAGGCGTTGAGTGACGAACGCAGCGAGAAGCTGGCCGTGCAGGCGCAGGCAATGGCCATGCAGCAACGTCACACCGAAGAACTGGAACTGCGCGTACTGGACCGCACCGCCGAGTTGGAGCGGGCGATGAAAAACCTGGAACTGGCGAACCGGGAACTGGCCAAGCTGAGCGTGACCGACCCTCTCACCAAACTGCACAACCGGCGCTACTTCGACGAAACGCTGCAGGCGGAATTGTCCCGCGCGGTGCGTACGTCGCAGTCGCTGGCGCTGATCTTCGTGGACATCGATCACTTCAAATCCATCAACGACACCTACGGCCATCTGGTGGGGGATGAATGTCTGAAACTGGTGGCGTCGACCATTCGCCAGGTGGTCACCCGCAGTACCGATCTGGTGGCCCGTTACGGCGGTGAAGAATTCGCAGTGGTGTTGCCGGCCACGCCGGAAAAAGATGCACTGGAAGTAGCAAACCGGATTCGGGTGGCCATCGAGAAAGTGAATTTCATTCACGCCGGCAAGCGCGTGCTGCTGAGCGCGAGTCTGGGTGTGGCGGCGCGCAATCCCACATCGTTCGATACGCCCAACCGTTTCATCACCGCGGCGGATGAAGCGCTGTACCGCGCCAAGGAAAGCGGGCGCAACCGGGTGATCGTGGCGGAACAGGCGAACACCGGTTGAAAGTGATCAGGCGGTTTGGCGGGAAGGCATCGCGCGTGCGGGCAGATCATGACTGATGCGGTTGCGCAACTGGCGCACCTGCCATTGCTGACGCAGGGTGTCCACGCCGGGCAGATGATAGTGGGCCAGCGTCGCGCCGCGATTGGACGTGATCAGCCAGCGCAGGCCGCGATCGGGTAGCGTGGCGGTGTCGCTGTCGGGATTGCACCAGTGCCACACAGCGTCCAGCAGTGCATTGGATACCGGCGCGCTGCACAGACGCAGTTGATCGCGCAGCACCTGCATCTGCTGCAGGCGTCGTGCATGATCGTGGGAATAACGCCACAGCAGCCGGCGCAGCAGAGTGGCGGCACCTTCCCGGTCGGCAGGAAGCGCCGCCCAGTCCAAGCCGAGCCAGTGCAGCGCCAGACGCCAGAACGCACTCACCGCTGCTGCATCAGCGCTGCGGAGGCGCGCGCCCAGTCGCGCCATGTTATGCAGTGTCAGCTGCGTGTACTCCAGCCACATCAGCAACAGGTACTCCTGATTCAGTGGCTCGCCGAATTCCAGCGGATTCCACCCTGCCTCACGCACCCATCGCCGCTGCAACGCCCACTGCAGGCGCTGTTGCAGCAGCTGTTCGTGCAGGGCGCCGCCGGGCTGCAGGCAGTTCGGTTGAATCAGGCATTGATTGATGCGGCGGTGCAGTTGCAGGCGTTGCTGCAATTCAAGGGGAAACTGGTGGGGATGCAGCAGCGGGCACTGGCCAAGACCCTGCGGCAAAGCCCCACACAGCCAGGCCAGATCGCGCACCGGGCTGAAGGCCAGCTGGATCTGGCGGCCCTGTTCAATCTGGGCGAAGTCAACGTCAGCGGGAATGGTGTGGGCCTGATCCAGCAATTCCTGATATATGCCGATTTCACTTTTCGCGAGAAAGCGCAGTTCCGACAGCGCACTCACCGTGGGCGGCATATCCAGACGCAGCGCCACCGCGTCCGCCAGCGCATCGCCGCGCATGCGAAGGCGATTGAGAGTGGCATCAATGGTGGAAACGACGGCTGAATCCGTCGCGGAAGTGCCCCAACGCATAATGAATATGGTTTGTTGTTTTTATGATCGTTCAACCATACGTGGGGACAGCCGCTTCTGGCAAGCGCTTTTATAGGATCAGCAATGACCGTCGCGGCGCGAAACGTTCCTAACCGTATTCAGTTGGCCAGAATCGCGTCCACTGCCCGCGCCGCGCTCTGACAGGCACCTTCCATGGTGGTGGTCCAGTCGGTGCGGGTCCAGTCGCCGGCGACGGCCAGGCCTTTCACCGAAGTTTTCTGTGGTGGCCGCACACCCGCCGTGCCGGGGCGCTGGGCAAAGGTGGAGTAGGGCATGCGCACGATATGGCTGTGCACCACGTTTGCGGCGCGCGCCGCCGGATAGTAGCGACGCAGCATGTCCATCTGGGTGTCGATGATCTCCTGATTGGATTTCTGGATCAGCTCATAGGACGCCGACACGGTGGTGGAATAGAACCAGTTCTTGTCCGGCGCGCGGCCGTGCATTTTCTGGCGATCCCACACCTGCTCCAGCACGCCTTCGCCGTCGTAAAGAATTTCGCCCCAGTCTTCCATGTCGATGCTGCGATCCAGATACAGATTCACGCTGACGATGGGCACCGGCGTCAGATGCTCCACCGCGCGGTAATAAATCTCGTGACCGGGCACCTGATCCAGCAGGCCTTTCACTTTCCACACGGGTACGGCGCAGATCACCGCGTCTGCCGTAAGCTGTTCGCCATCCAGCAGCGTCACGCCTTGCAGCTTGCCGTTGTCCACGTCGATGCTGCGCACGGGGGCGCGCGTCCGCACCTGCACGCCGCGTCGGGCAAAGGTTTTTTCTGCGCTGCGCACGAACAGCGTGTCCAGATCCACAGTGGGATAGCCGATGGAAACCGGTGTGCGCATTTTTTTCGCCTGACGCATGCCGGTGACGAGCAGATCGGCGGGCACCTTGGCGGACGAAATATCCGTCTTGTCGCCGGTGAGGCCGATCACGATGCCGTCCCACAGGGCGCGACGTGCGGAATCCGGCATACCGATGCGCTTGAACCATTCATCGGCCGTGATGCTGTCCAGATCCTTGGGCTGACGCAGCGCCTGCTTGATCAGTTTTGCTTGTGCGATGGCGGTGCGCAGTTTGTCCATGCCTTTCACGCCCGGCAGATCACCGATCAGGGCGCGCAGACCATCCAGACCGGCGAAGGAAGAACGACGCACGTCACCGCCCGGCATGCGGATCGACATGTGGCCGGGAAACGCCACGTGCTGGCGGGTGCCGACGCTGTCCAGATAGCGGAACAGATTTTCGTAGCCGCTGGCGAACACATGCTGGCCGTTGTCGGGCACATCGTCGACCTCGGGTTGCGGAATCGCGATGGTGCGGCCACCGAGTGCGCCGCGCCGCTCCAGCAATGTCACCTGATGACCGGCTTCCGCCAGCCACACTGCCGATGCCATTCCCGCCAGGCCGCCACCCACTACCAAGCACTTCATGTTGTTCGCCTCCCTGAAAATCAGCAGCACAGCATAAAGATCAGCGCCGGCGCGCGCGAGGGCAGGGCAGCGCGCAGGCTGACTTTTGACGACAGTGAAGCGCTGCTATAGTGAATGGCACGTTGTGCCGATCCGCCATGGGATACTGGCTTGGGAAAACCTGCAGGGAAACTCGATGATGACAAGAATGAAAGGCCGCTGGTTCATGCTGCTGTTCTCGCTGCCGTTTGCCGGCGTGGGCGCGGGATTTCTGCTGCTCAGCATCATTCCCAGTGTGATGGAATGGCGGCAGATGCAAGGCTGGCCCCAGGTGGACGCACAGCTACACAGCGCCGAGCTGGTGAGTTCCCGCGGCGATGACTCCACCACGTATCGGGTGGATGCCCGCTACTCGTATGAGTACGGCGGGCAGTATTACGAAAACGAACGTGTCGGCATCATGGAAGGCAGTGACAACATCGGTGACTTTCACCAGATTGTCGCCGCCCGTCTGGAAGAGGCATTGCGTGCAGGAACACCCGTTCCCGCCTGGGTGAATCCGGCCAATCCTGCCGATGCGGTTTTGAATCGCGACATGCGCTGGGGCATGCTGGCCTTCAAGGGACTGTTCGCGCTGATATTCGGCGGCGTGGGCTTTGGTCTGCTGGCGTGGACGCTGCTGGGCAAATCGACCCATGTGGACCACCCGGACGCCGCCAGCAAACCCTGGCTGGCGCGGCGAGCCTGGGTCGATAATCGCATCCTCTGCAGCGGCAAAGGCGGGCTGTGGTTTGTCTGGATCTTTGCCCTGTTCTGGAATGCGATCAGTGCGCCGGTGCTGTTTGCCATGCCGGCGGAATTTGTCAAAGGCAATCACCTGATTCTGATCGCGCTGATCTTTCCAGTGATTGGTCTGCTTCTGCTGGTGTGGGCGGTCCGCAGCACGTTGAGCTGGCGCCGCTTTGGGCAGCTGGCGGTGGTGATGGATCCTTTCCCCGGCGCCATCGGCGGACAGGTGGGTGGCCACATCGATGTGCCGCTGCCGTTCGATGCGCAGCAAATATTTGCTGTCACGCTCAGTTGCGTGCGCAGCTACGTGACCGGCAGCGGCAAGAATCGCAGCCGCAAGGAATCCGTGCTCTGGCAAAGCGAAGGAGTGGCGCACAGCGAATCCAGCATGAAGGGGTCGCGGCTATCCTTCTGTTTTGACGTGCCGGACAATCTGCCCGCGTCGGAAGATGCCTCCAACGACTATCGCCTGTGGCGTCTGCAACTGGATGCCGATCTGCCCGGCGTGGATCTGAACCGGCAATTTGAAATTCCCGTGTATCCCACGGGCGAACGATCTGGCGCCCGCATCCGCTCATCGGCGCAACATCCCAAAGCCATCGAGCAGCGCGCGGCGCAAATCGAGCTGGCACTGGATTATCGGGAAATTCCCGGCGGCGTCGAACTGTTCTCGCCCATGCTGCGCAATCCCGGCGGCTGGATTTTCGGTTTGATCTTCGGCGGGATTTTTGGCGGTGCGGGCTGGGGCATGTTCCGGTATGCCGACGACGCGCCCGCGATTCTGGAGTGGGCGTTCATGCTGGTGGGCGGACTGATTCTGCTGTTCACCATTGTGTCGATGTTTTCGAGTCTGCGGGTGCGACTGGATAACCAGGGGTTGACCAGCGAACGCTTCTGGCTGGGAATTCCCGTGGGGCGTGATCAAGTAGCGCGGGACGACATCAGCAAGCTGGAAATCCATTCCAGCTACAAACAGCAGACCGGAACCAAACATGTGGAAGTGTGCCGCATTCGCGCCCTGACTCGCAGCGGCAAGAAAATTCCCGTCGCGAAAAATCTGAAGGGGCGGGAAGTGGCGCAGCAGGCTCTGGCGGCGATTGCCGGGCGGAGCGGATATCCGGCCGGGGAATGAGTCGTCAGCGTTGAGGCTTACGTGTCTGCGTTTTGCTGTTCTTGCCAGACGCGCTGGCCTTGCGTTTTTCGTGACTGACATTCAGCGCCGCAAATCCCATCAGGCGGCGAAACTTGGGGCATTCCAGATGACTCGGCGCCGAACAGGTTGCCGCATGGCGGAGGCCATCCCGCATCGTGGTCAGCTTGCGGATGGTCTTGTCCAGCTCGTCCGCCTTGTCTGCCAGCAGCTGCCGGTCGATGGCAGGTCTGCCATCCTGCGCAAACATACCCGCGATTTCATCCAGCGATAGCCCGGCGGCGCGCCCCAGTGCGATCAGCGCCAGGCGCTCCAGCACACTGGCATCAAACAACCGCCGCAATCCCTGCCGGCCCACGGAACGGATCAACCCCTTCTCTTCGTAATAACGCAGTGTCGATGCGGGAACACCGCTGCGGCGAGCCACTTCAGCAATATCCATGATGCGCCCTTGACCTCAAGTTGACTTGAAGTTGTACGCTAACACCATCAACCATTGAACGCAAAACAGGGAGATGCAGATGAACAACCTGATTTACACCCTGATCATCGGGATCGGCGCGACGGCCATCATGGACGCCTGGAGCATCGCGCGCAAGAAACTGCTGGCGGGCAAAGCACCGGATTACGGCATGGTGGGACGCTGGCTGGGCCACATGGCCAACGGCACCTTCAGGCACGATGCCATTGCGAAATCCCCACCGATTCCTGGCGAGCGCGTCATCGGCTGGACAGCGCATTACCTGATTGGCATCACCTTCGCCGCGCTGCTGACGCTGGTGTGGGATACGCGCTGGATTGAATCACCCACACTGCTGCCGGCCCTGGTGATCGGAGTGGGCACGGTGCTGGCGCCGTTTCTGCTGATGCAACCGGGCATGGGCGCCGGCATCGCGGCATCGCGCACACCGCAGCCACGGGCCGCCCGCTGGCAGAGTCTGATCAATCACACGGTATTCGGCCTGGGGCTCTATACGTCCGGCTGGGTAACCCATCTCATCTTTTTCAACTGAACCACAACCCAAGAGGAGAACACCATGCGTATTCCTGCCCGCTTTGCACCTTTGCTTTTCAGCGCGTTGCTGTCGGCAATTATGGTGGCGATCGTTTCCGCCTTTGTCATCACGGTTTCGAAAGGGATTCATCCTGAGTTCGTGAGCGACTGGCTCAAAAGCTGTGTCACCACCTGGCCGGTGGCGTTTCCCACGGTGGCAGTGGTGGCGCCGCTGGTGCGGAAAATGGTGGGCAGGGTGACGGCTTGAGTGGAGGAAAGCGGTATCTGTCAATGTGCCGGCTGGTGGAATTCCTGCCGGCCGAACTGCAAACCAGTCTGCCGAGTGTCGACCAGATGATTGCTGGTCAAAACTACCTGCTCCCAGCTGGATTTCTTGGCTTTCAGGGGGTAGGGGTTCCCAGCGATCGTTAGGCCTCCCAGCTAAAAGTGCTTCGAATATGCCAGCGTGAAAATTAAGGCTTCCAACTGGTGTTTCACGTGCATGCCGCGAAAAGGGTTATAGACCGAATCGCCTTCGATGGTTGAAGTGGAGTTACGGCTTTCGCCGGGCTTTATGTCGATTTTTGTCACCAGGTAGCCCAACGCCATGTCGAGCTGGCTATGCGCGTCAAAGCGATATCCAACGCCCAGTCCATACAGATCTGCTTCGCCAATAGGAATAAGCAGATCCTGACGGTTTTCCGGGATGACCGACGAACGCGGCTCATAGCCTGCGCGCAATGTCAGCGCATCGTTATAGTAATATTCCACGCCGACGGACCAATCTGTCACATCCTGGAATTCGCGTGGCAGGCGCAGCTCGTCCGGTTCACTATAATCACTTCCCACGTTTCCTCTGAATAGATGATTCACCACACTCGACAGCGTCAGATAGTCCAGGTTTCTGTCGAACTGGAACTCCAGCTGCTCTGTCACGCTGTAATCTATCCATTTGACATCCAGGTTCATTCGCACTTGCGGCGTCAGTAGCAGCGAGATTCCCGTCGCGATCCACTGCGGTTGGGTGTATTCAAGTTCGACTTTACCGCTCTGCTGTTTATCGCCGCTGATAGGGCCACCATCTACCAAGGCCAGCAGGTCTTGGGCACGTTGCAGCCTCAGCATGTTAGCGTTGAAATCATCCGAATAAGATATTTTGAAGTCCCCACTCATCCTTGCTTTGCCTGGACTTTGATACGTCAATCCCCATGAAAACCACGGCAAGGGCTGCCACAACATCCCCAACGTGAACGCCACCGAGAGTGGATCCTGCACCTCCATTTCCAGTGTACCCACATCGGTGTAGGGCGATAAATCCAGCCCGAGCGCGCCATCCGGATCAAGCGCATCCAGCAACGCGTCGATCTCGCCCAGTGAATGCAGAACTGCGCGAGTACGGTTTTTGATACCCAGCCCTTGCCATGAAAATCCGATTGAACCGCCGATGAGCACTTCATCCGACAGGTTCAGCGCAATTGTCGGATTGAAATAGGCGATACGGGTAATTCCAAACTGCTGGCCATTAAAGGCGCCAATATTGTCTTCGTCCCTGGTATAGCCGAATGCCTGCAGGGTCAAGGCAGAATTGGCAAAGACATAGTTGTTGTCCTTGGGGCGAATGGCAAACCCGTAACCCGGTGCCATTAGAAAAGGAAGCTCCACATGACCAAAGAACGGCAGGTATACCGACACTGACTCAATTTCAATCGGACGCGATGTCTCACCCTGCAAGATGGGATCCTGTCTGTGTTCAGGTTGATCTGAAGGAACAAACGGTACACCTGGCGACTGTCCCGACACGGATCCTTCATACTGGAAAAAAGCAGTCTGCAATTTATATTGCTCGTATTCGTTCTTGATTAGCGCAAGGCCAGCCGGATTGTAGTGAATAGCGTCCGTACCGGGCGGGCGCGCCGTTACGGAATTTCCCAGGCTCAGTGCGACAGGATTGCCAACAGATAGATTCTGCGACAGCTGGGCCTGAGCTACAGAGGCAATACAGGCCAACGCAAGGAACGTCACAATCGATGTTTTTCTCATGCTTCAGCTAACCGTCCAAGTAGTGCGCGTGACCTTGTATTCATATTGTTGTACCGCAGGTATCTGTACTTTTGCGGCACGCAAAGATAACGGCGTACACTCACTAAATCTGTCAGCTAACTGACACAGTCACGTTGAAAACGGCGTTTTTTGTTATGAATCGTAGCGGCATGTTGAATTTTGTTATACGTGCCGACTCTGTCAGCTATCTGACAGAGTCCTGTGCCTGCTCGTGATAGTTTGGTGCCAACATTTATGCACAAAAATTCGCGGATTCATCGATGTTTAGTTTCGACTGTGCATGGACCACGAGGCCCGCTTCATAAAACACCACACATTCAGACAGGCAAAACAATGACAATAAAATCCTGCGCATTTCTATTGGCCGTACTGACAGTATCGGCCGTCATTCCGGCAAAGGCTGAAGAATCTGACTACGCCAAAACCCGTTATCCCATCGTGATCTCTCCCAGCGGCGGTGCGTTCACTAAGATTGGCCCGATTTATTCCTTTCATCGCATACCGCAGGATTTGCAGAAACACGGAGCCACGGTGTTTCTGCCCAAGCTGGCCTCGATCAATACACCCGAGGTAAGGGGGGAGCAGCTGTTGGCTCATGTGGATGAAGTGCTGGCCATTACCGGCGCGGAATAAGTCAATCTGGTGGGCCACAGCCTGGGTGCACTCACGGTACGTTATGTGGCAGCGGTAGCGCCGGAAAAGGTTGCCTCGGTTACCACAATTGGCTCCCTGACACTGGGATCACCACTCGCCGACTGGGCTCAGGACGTCTTCACGCTGCCTGTCATCGGTACACCGATTCAGAAGATTGCGGAAGCCGTCGGCAATGTTATGGGCTATGTGCTCGGTTTTCTGGAAGGCACACAATACGAACAGGATGCTCACAAACTTTTCATCGTGTTATCTAGCGCAGGTGCCGCAGACTTTAACGCTCGTTTTCCCCAGGCGGTCCCCGACACCCGGTGCGGTGAAGGCGCCTATGAAGTCAACGGAATCCACTATTACTCGTGGAGTGGAACCAAGGTATTCACCCACGTACTCGATCCCTTTGACTATCTGGTGTCTGTCACTGCCCTGCTTTTCAACGGGGTCGACGACGGCAAAAGCGATGGCCTTGTAGGGCGCTGCAGCAGTCACCTGGGCAAGGTAATACGCGATGACTACCGGATGAATCATCTTGATGAAGTCAATCAGATACTGGGGCTGCGTGACCCCTATACCGACCCGGTTTCGATTTACCGCCAGCATGCCAATCGTCTGAAACTCGAAGGACTTTAGGTCACGATGAGAAGCTTTGTAGTTGCGCTGGTTGCCGTTGTCCTCGCTGCTGGAACAGTGCTGCTGTACGCGAACAAGAGGCCGCAGAACAGCGTCGAACCAGCCTTTCCTGTGACGGAAACCATATCCTTTGCAGAGCTTGCTCTGGCGCCAGACCCTCCTGCATTCACCACGGGTCTGGAGCAGCTGCCGGCATCACTGCAGGGCACTGAGGTGGACGGCACGCTGCTTGCCGATGACAACGGCAACCTCATCATCAACCCTGATATAAGGCGCGTCTTCGATTATTTTCTATCGACACTCGGCGCTGAATCATTGGCGAAGATCGAGCAGCGGCTGCGAGCCTATATTCAGCATCAATTGCCAGTGAAGGCAGCACAGCAGGCAGAACAGTTACTGGAAAACTATCTGGCGTTGAATCAAGCGCTATCGACATTGGAGTCACCTGTGGAGGGGGAAACCGGCGGGCTGTCGCAAACAGGCGTGCTGCGCGAACGGCTGCTGTCTATCCAGAGTCTGCGCCGCGAGCATTTACCTGCGGAAGTCATTGACGCGTTTTATGCCGATGACGATGCCCTGGATCAACTTGCCCTGGGACGCATGGATATCATACAGGATGGCACGCTGTCGGCAGATCAGCGAACGCAGGCATTGGCAGACCTGGAGCAATCACTCTCACCGCACCTCCAGCGAGTGATGAGCGAGCTCAACAAGCAACAGCAATTGAACACTTTCACCGCGCGCGTTCGGTACAACGGTGGTTCCGACGCTGACCTTTACCAGCTGCGTGAAAGTTTTTATGGACCCGACGTCGCCGATCGGCTGGCGCAACTGGATCAATCACGTCAACAATGGCAAGCGCGAATGACACGCTGGCTGAAGAACCGCGACAGTTTGATGGCCGTTGAGGGCCTTGATGACACTGATCGCCAGCAACAAATTGACCGCCTGCGTCAAGACCACTTTGAACCTGCCGAGCTGAACCGGGTCAAGATTCTTGAAGGACTTCATGACCAAGCCCCATAATTGACTCGCGTGCGCTATATTGACAGTGATCCCATAGCAACGACCACGTGGGACGCACAATCAACCAACCATATCCCAGGAAGCATGGCATGAGACCGTCGATGAACCCTCATGACTACAGAAAACAGCTGGAAAGCGGGTTTTGGTTCGATGAGTTGTCTGAGGAACTGAAACAGTCGCTTCTCGATGCTGGCGTCATAAAACACTTTCACCAAAAAGGACTATTGTTTTCCCGGGGTGATGAATTTAACGGCCTGTATGCGGTGCTGAAGGGTTCGGTTCAGATTACAGGTATCAGCGAGAACGGCAAGGAATCGGTGCTGATCGTACTTGAATCGCCTAACTGGTTTGGCGAGATCGCGTTGTTCGACAACAAGCAAAGAACGCACGATGCGTACACGGAAGATGACACCGTGCTGTTGTGGATAGCGCATTCACACATAAAAAGAATTCTTTCGGAACGACCGGAATGGTGGAAAGAGTTTGGCTTACTGCTCACCTTCAAGCTCAGGCTTGCTTTCATCGCAATCGAATCCATGGCAACTCTGCCGGCTACCGTGCGCATAGCGCGCTGGCTGCTGCTGATTGCCAGTCAATACGGACTATCTCAGGATAGTCGCCGCAACGTCCTCAAGGTTCAGCAACAGCAACTGGCTCTGATGGTTTCCGTATCGAGGCAAACCACTAACCAGATTCTGAAAAAAATGGAAACGCAGGGACTCATCAGATTGTCCTACGGCGAAATTGAAATTCTGGATATCGAAAACCTTAAGAAAATCAGCGACGGTGACGAGTTTTCAGTTTGAAAGAATCGCTATTATTTTTGAAGCCAATTCAGTGAACTCCGCTAACGAGTGACGACCCACCGATGAACTCCAGATGGAACAGTTTGACAGTTCACTATTTTATTCTTGTGATTTCATTGGCCGGATGCGCAGCACTGGGAGGTAGCGAGGCACAGCAATCTGCAAAGAACAAGTCGTTACACTGGATTAGCAACACCGGAACGGCAACCGATGTAGAAAATGGTATGGCAAAACTGCAATTCATTGGGGCAGGCGGATTTCATCTCGCTTTTGCCACTGGCGGTGTGCTGGTTGATCCCTTTTACTCGAATCCTGGCTTACTGGCCATTACAAGCCTGAAATCTCTTGCACCCGATACCGAAACCATCGATCGCCATCTGCCCCCACTCGACGATGTCAAAGCATTGCTGGTGGGCCATGTGCACTATGATCATGCGCTTGATATTCCTTACATAGCGACAAAACTGGTGCCAAACACAGGCATTTATGGCAATGCGACTTTAAAGAACAGCATGGCCGCCGCACTCGCATCCAGCCACGTTATCAATGTTGAGCCCGCTATGGCCGTTGATGGCAACGGTGGGCGGTGGCTAACGATTTCGCCTCACTTGCGGATATTTCCGATCAAGTCAAATCATGCGCCTCAACTGGGCTTCTGGCTCCTGGCTGCTGGGAATATCGAGCAACCTCAGCGACAACTGCCAAAGGACGCTATCGATTGGCGCTCTGGTGAGAATATCAGTTACCTGCTTGACCTGCTCGATGACAATGGCGCGAGTATCTATCGGGTGTTCATTCAAACGTCCGCATCGTCCTTCCCCAATGGCTTGCCGCCGGACTCTATACGGAATGATGGCAAGGCGGTCGATATGGCGGTGCTATGCGCCGCCAACTATCAGAAAATGAAACGTTACCCGGAGTATTTGCTTGAGCGGATGGCGCCGCAGAACGTGGTACTTGTTCATTGGGAGAAATTCTGGACCCCTTACGAAACTGGTCAGGCCACCCCGCTGCCTGGACTGGATATTGAACGCCTCTATCAGCGGATCAATGCAGTTGTCCCTCATGCCAGCGTCAGCATATTGCAGCGGGGCGCCGTCATGACATGGAGTCTTGGATTAAACAAAAAATAAACTAGCACCCCGTTTCGTGACAGATTACGGAAGAGCAGTCAAACCGTCGTTGCCGGCCTTGCGTTCAGGCTAGGCAAAGGGCTCTTTTGAGGTCGAAAGATTCCTAATCGTCCACAATTGCTGCGTTGTACCTGCACCGTCAGTTAGCCGCGAGCTTCTCCCTACAGCATCAGCTTGAAGTGACCTTATTAGCGGAATCAATCAACGGTCTTCTATGGGTCGAAACCACCCAGCCAATAACCCCGTCACTTGCTTCCAGCTCACAATCGCTCTCAGAGCCATCTGATTCCCGCTGGCCACGCTTGGCCCGTATCGTCAAGTATATCTACGGTGTTTGAATGAGCAATCGACACACTTGCAGCCTTACCTGCAGCAGGCGTAAACCCATTGCCTGATTCCGCACTTGGGCTGCTTCAGCGATAGCGCCCGTCCCCTATATCCTCCCGCCGCTTACCTGTGAACGGCAGCCGCTTCCCTGCTGCGCTTATCCCAACTTCCTGCCCAACCATCACGACAGCCCTTCAGCGAAAGCGTTGGGCCTTGGTTGGCAGGCCGGCGAGCCAGGCTTGGTAGGCAATCGCCTATGAGCGGGTAGGCCATCGGCTACCCCATTGATGGCGTTCTGGTAACTCAGGCAGCCCTTGAATTGTTGCACGGACTCATATTCGTTCAGCTCCCGCCACTGGCGCAGGTCGCGCAGCAGATCGGCCATCCCGTCGAGGCCATGATTGACCCGTTAAACGAACACCATGTAGTCTGAGTGCGCCTACCCAGGAATCCGGCCGGAAAGGAACGCACATGAGTTTCATCATTACCGCCGAACATCTTGCCGCCATAGCCGGCAAAGCCCGCCCTCTCATGCCCGCGCTGGCGGAGTGGATGAACAGAACCTGCCCTGAATACGAAATTGATACGCCCCAGGAGTACAGTCATTTTCTGGCGCAGGCCTGTCATGAAACCGATCATTTCAACACGCTCAGGGAATACGCGTCGGGCAAGGCTTACGAAGGCCGTGCCGATCTTGGCAACACCCAGCCCGGCGATGGTGTGAAATTCCGTGGCCGGGGAATTTTTCAGACCACAGGCCGCGCCAACTATCTGCAACTGGGTATCAAGCTGGGATACCGTGACAAGTTCATCAACAATCCTGAGCTGCTGGAGCAGCCGGAATTCGCCGTCTGGAGCGCCTGCGAATTTTGGAAAACCCGTGGCCTCAACGACGCGGCCAATGCGCCTGACAACAGCCTGTTGAAAAAGAAGTACCGGGGAAATGTGATTGACGTGTCGCCGGTGGAATTCATCAGCCTTACCATCAATGGCGGATACAACGGCATGGATGAACGCAAGAAATTCTATGCGCTGGCAAAGAAGGTGTTAGTCTGATCTGGCGCCTGAACAGCTAAAACAGTAGTGCAACACGCTTTTTAACTTGTGAAATTTTGCCATCCGGTGTCCTACATACGCGGCAGAGGCTTCGCACCATGTCCGATCCAAAGTCATCAATTACAAATTTCATCACCGAAAACGCGATCAAGGTGAGAGATTTCTTTTCGAGTCTTCTGCGCGGCGGCATTCTTTGTGTGTGGATACTGGTGCTGGCGCTTGTGGCTATCTACTCCCTCGGGGATAAACTGTCGGAGATGCTGTTAGATGGCGTCAACGACAGTGTGAACTATGAAGAGTGGCTGGGCTGGGATCCGCTGCACCAATTCTACGATGAAACGGGTGCGCAAATTCCCGATTTGGTTGTGGCATGCCCTTCGGTGCATGAGCTGGAGGGCATTCTAAGTTACGGCAGCGAGAGCAATCCACTTCCGGTCACCGCTGCGCTTTCCCAGATTGACCCCGGTTGGGAGGCTAAAGCAGTTTATTTCAAGGACGGAGCAAAGCCCGGCGATGTCTATACGACTTGCAACTATGATAATGCGCTGTTGATTTACAAACGCTATGAAGCGCTCAGGAGCGCTTTTGAAAAAGAGTTGCGCGCGATTGCAAGTGAGGAAAACGTAGATATCAAAACGGCCACCATCAACGTGGCGGCATTGTTTGGCGACAATAAATCCAAAAGGGAACTAGTGGATCTGCCAGTAACAGCCAAGAACTGGCTCAAGCGCGAGCGGGCAATAATGAAGCAAAAGCAGGACTCGCTTGCGCTGCTCAGTACCTTTATGCGGCTCAGTATTCTGGGGGCTTTTGGTGCCATCATTTTTCTGATTCGTGATTTCACCACACCGCAAGGCAAAACCTTGCCGCTCAGCACCTACATTTACCGGCCCTTTCTGGGAATCCTGCTGGCAATTGCCGTGTTTGTTGTTGATATCATGGCGCACTCTGTCATTTCGACGGCCAGTATTCTGCAGATACGACCCGAACCCCTCTATGTCCTGGCGCTCGCGGCAGGTTTGTTGTCTGAGCGTGTTTATGACGTGATTCAGAGCAAGGCTCGTGGTGCTATCGATGAGTACACCGAGAAAAACAAAGACAAAAATGAAAGCGAAAACAGCGAGCCCGTTCCACCTTCCTGACGGCTCAGCCGGGTAGCCGGTTGGCTACCCATCACTCCCGACCCCGCCGCAAATCCACCTTCAGCCACGCATCCTGTCCAATCAGTTCGGCATAGTTGGCGCGCTCGAACGCTGCCGGGTTGATGGCGTTCTGGTAACTCAGGCAGCCCTTGAGTTGTTGCACGGACGCATATTCGTTCAGCTCCAGCCACTGGCGCAGGTCGCGCAGCAGATCGGCCATTGCGGCGGGGCCCTGCATCAGCAGCACGCTGCACAGGTGAATCACGTCGGCGCCCACCATCAGTCCTTTCAGCGCATCGTCTGCCGTGTGAAATCCGCCAGTGGCGGCGATGCCAAGGTTGACCTGATTGCGCAGCATGGCGATCCAGCGGATGCGCACCAGCGATTCGTAAGAGTGGGACAGTTGGATGCGCGGCACGATGTGGCGGGTGGCCAGGTCGATGTCCGGTTGGTAGAAGCGATTGAACAGCGACACGCCCTGCACGCCCAGCTGTTCCAGTTCGCCGATGAAGTGAATGGGCGAGGAAAACTGCGCGGACAGTTTCACGGTGACGGGAATGCTGACGGTGTCGAGCAGCTTCTGCACCAGAAACAGATAGTGCTGTTCCACTTCCACTGCGCTTTCGTTGCGGCGCGAGGCGATGCCGTACAGATTGAGTTCCAGTGCGTCGCAGCCGGCGTCCTGCAGATCGCGGGCATGGCGAATCCAGCCTTGTGGTGTGATGCCATTCAGGCTGCCGATCACCGGGATCGACAGCGATTTTTTGTAGCGCTCGATACGCTGCACGTGCAGATCCAGTTCCGACAGGTAGTCCGGCATGTCCGGCAGATATTGTTCCGCCTCGACGTGGCCGATGTCCTGGTGGTGCAGGAATGCGGTCATGTGTTCTTCTTCGTGCCGCAGTGCTTCCTCGAACAGCGACGGCAGCACCAGCGCGGCGGCGCCCGCGTCTTCCAGCCGGCGCGCGGAATCGAAATCGCCGGTGAGTGGTGATGACGATGGCACCAGCGGATTTTTCAGTTGCAGTCCCAGGTATTGGGTGCGCAGATCACTCATGGGATGTCTCCTGGCCGCTGGCAGCCAAATGTGCGTACCAGGCGAAGCGCTCTTTGATGTCGTTGCGGGCCTGTTCCAGCAGTGCGTCGGCGCGGGCAGGATCGGAGCGCCACAGCATGTTGAAACGGGTTTCGCTCTTGATGAAATCCGCATAGTCGATGGATGGCGGTTTGCTGTCGAGCTTGAAGGGATTTTTGCCTTCCTGCGCGCGGCGCGGATCGAAACGGAACAGGGGCCAGTGGCCGCTGTCGACGGCGAGGTTTTGCTGGCGGTGATTGTTCGCCATGTCCACGCCGTGGGCGATGCAGGGGGAGTAGGCGATGATCAGCGACGGGCCGTCGTAACTTTCCGCTTCCATGAAGGTGTGCAGGGTGTGCACGTCTTTCGCGCCATAGGCCACGTGGGCGACGTAAACGTTTTCATAACTGATGGCGATGCGGGCCAGATCTTTTTTGGCGGTGGGTTTGCCGCCGGCCGAGAATTTGGCAACGGCGCCGCGCGGTGTGGCTTTGGAGGTCTGGCCGCCGGTATTGGAATAGACTTCGGTGTCGAGGATCAGGATGTTGACGTTCTTGCCGGATGCCAGCACGTGATCGAGCCCGCCGAAGCCGATGTCGTAAGCCCAGCCGTCGCCGCCGATGATCCACACGCTTTTTTTGCTGAGGGCGTCGATCACATCCAGCAGGGGTTGTGCCAGCGGGTGTTGCAGGGATGCGAGTTTTTCCTTCACCGCAACGATGCGTTCGCGCTGTTCGTGAATGCCGGCTTCGTCGTTTTGCTCTGCTGTTAACAGTGCGTGCACAGTGGCGCTGCCCAGTTCGGCTTCCAGTTGTTTCAGATAGGCGCGGGCAATGGCGGCGCGCTGATCCCAGGCCAGGCGCAGGCCCAGGCCGAATTCCGCGTTGTCTTCGAACAGGGAGTTGTTCCAGGCGGGGCCGCGGCCGTCGGCGTCTTTCGTCCACGGTGTGGTGGGCAGGTTGCCGCCGTAAATCGATGAGCAGCCGGTGGCGTTGGCCACCACCATGCGATCACCGAACAGTTGCGATGCCAGACGGATGTAAGGTGTTTCGCCGCAACCGGAGCAGGCGCCGGAAAATTCGAACAGCGGTTCCAGCACCATGGCGCCTTTCATGGTGGAGGATTTGGCGTCGCGCCGGTCGTAATCCGGCAGCGCGGCGAAGAAATCCCAGTTGGCGCGTTCCTGTTCCCGCAGCGGGGGTTGCGGCGCCATGTTCAGCGCCTTGTAATTGGCGCGGCTCTTGTCGCGGATCGGGCAGATGTCCACGCATAACGTGCAGCCGGTGCAATCTTCCGGCGCCACCTGATAGCTGATGTGCAGGCCCGGTGAATAGTCTTTGCCTTTCACCGGTACGTGTTTGAACGTGGGCGGCGCGTTGGCCGCCAGTTCCGCCGGAAACAGTTTGCTGCGGATGGCGCTGTGGGGACACACGAACGCGCATTTGCCGCAGTGGGTGCACAGCTCGGTATCCCACACGGGAATGTCCAGGGCGATGTTGCGCTTTTCGATGGCGGCGGTGCCGGTGGGAAAGGTGCCATCCACCGGCAGCTGGCTGACCGGAATGCGATCACCCCGGCCGGCAATGATTTCTGCGGTGACGTTGCGCACAAAGTCCGATGCGCCGGTAAGGTTCAAACCGCGCAGTGCAATCTGCGACGACACTTGCGCCGGCAGCGGTACTTGCTGCAGGGCCTGTAGCGTGCTGTCGATGGCCTCGAAGTTGCGCTGGGTGATCAGGCGACCTTTCTTGCCGTAGGTTTTTTCCACCGCCTTTTTGATTTCGGCGATGGCGGTGTCTTTCGGCAGCACGCCCGAGATGGCAAAAAAGCAGGTCTGCATGATGGTGTTGATGCGGCGGCCCATGCTGTTGTCCTGTGCCACCTTGTAGCCGTCGATGATGTAGAAACGGATTTTCTTGTCCAGCATGGCCTGTTGCACGGTGCGTGGCAGCGTATCCCACACGGTGTCCCTGTCCGCGCTGGTGTTGAGCAGGAACACGGCGCCGGGGGCGGCCTTTTCCAGCACGTCGTATTTTTCCAGGAACAGGGTCTGATGGCAGCCGATGTAGCGGGCGCGGTCGTTGCCGATCAGATAGGCGGAGTGAATCGGATTTTTGCCAAAGCGCAGGTGGGACACGGTGACGGCGCCGGATTTTTTCGAGTCGTAAACGAAATAACCCTGGGCGTGCAGCTCGGTCTGCTCGCCGATGATCTTGATGCTGTTCTTGTTGGCGCTGACGGTGCCGTCGGCGCCCAGGCCATAGAACACGGCTTCGAAGCAGTCGGGATCGGCGGTGGGTTGGGCCTGTTCGTCGTAGTCCAGCGATGTGTGGGTGACGTCATCCAGAATGCCAAGGGTGAAATGGTTTTTCGGTGCAGGTTTTTGCAGTTCGGCGAACACCGCGCACACCATGGCGGGCGTGAATTCCTTCGAGGACAGACCGAAACGGCCGCCGATGACTCTGGGCAGGCTGCTGCGTTCACCGCTGTTGAAAGATTCCAGCAATACCGTGCAGACATCCTGATACAGCGGTTCGCCGGCGCTGCCGGGTTCCTTGGTGCGATCCAGCACGGCGATAGCCTTTGCAGTGGCGGGAATGACCGGCAGAAAATCCCGCGCACTGAACGGACGGAACAGACGCACTTTCAGCAGGCCGACTTTTTCACCCTGGGCGGTCAGGTGATCCACGGTTTCCTGCACGGTTTCGGCGCCGGAACCCATTATCACTATCACCCGCTCGGCATCCGGCGCACCCACATATTCATACAGCTGGTACTGGCGGCCGGTGAGTGTGGCGAACTGATCCATGGCTTTCTGCAGATGATGGGGAAAGGCGGCGTAGAACGGATTCACCGTTTCCCGCGCCTGAAAATACACGTCGGGATTCTGTGCGGTGCCGCGCAGCACGGGATGATCCGGCGACATGGCACGGCGGCGGTGGGCGGCAATGGCGTCGGCATCCAGCAGGGCGCGCAGGTGGTCGTCGTCGATCAAACGGATCTTGGCCACCTCGTGGGAGGTGCGAAAGCCATCGAAAAAATGCAGCACGGGAATGCGCGAGGTGAGGGTGGCGGCCTGGGTGATGGCGGCCATGTCGTGGGCCTCCTGCACCGAGTTCGACGCCACGATGGCAAAGCCTGTGCCCCGTGCGGACATCACGTCGCTGTGATCGCAGAAGATCGACAGGGCCTGGGCGGCCAGGGAGCGGGCGGCGATGTGGAATACGGTGGGGGTCAGCTCGCCGGCAATTTTGTACATATTCGGCAGCATCAGCAGTAAACCTTGTGACGCCGTGAACGTTGTACTCAGGGTGCCCCCCTGCAGGGCGCCGTGAATTGTGCCGGCAGCGCCGCCTTCGCTCTGCATTTCGACGATGGCCGGCACGGTGCCCCACAGGTTGGGCCGGCCCTGGGCGCTCCAGGCGTCGGCAAACTCCCCCATGGGGGATGCCGGCGTGATGGGATAGATGGCGATGACCTCGTTGCACGTGTGGGCAACCAGGGCGACGGCTTCGTTGCCATCAAGGGTGGCGAACTGGGGTGCTGACATGAAGGTTCCTCCCGGTGTTCCAGGTTTTTACACTGGCCGGGGCGGGGGCTTATTGATCTAACACAAATTCGGGCCAGTTGCGTGGGCTCATCGACAAGGAGACGACTGTGAGTAACAAACGTGTAATGCAGATGACAGCAGTGGCGCTGGCGTGGCTGGCCTGTGTGCCTGCGCTGGCGGCCAGTGCGGTGCCGCTGGCGCAGCGGATTGCCGCAACGGAACAGGCCGCCCGCCAGCACACCCTGTGTCAGGCCATTCAGCCGTTCTATTGGGAAGTGGGTGATGTCCAGGGGCGCCAGGCCAGTGGCCGCGAAGGCAAGGACGCGCCGGCGGGCAACACCGTGATGGCGATTGCGTCGTCCACCAAGTGGCTGTTCGGCGCCTATGTGGCGCAAGTGCGCAACGGGCAGTTCACCGAGCAGGACATTCAGGCCCTCACCATGCGCACCGGCTACGTGAATTACCAGCATCGCCTGTGCGTGAAGCGGATTGCCAGGCGCCAGAACGCGCTCACCGTGGCGGAATGTTTTGCCGAATCGGCGCCGCTGGCCGGACGCAACGACAAACTCACGCCGGACGCCATCGGCCAGTTCAATTACAACGGCGGCCATTTCCAGCATTGGGCGGTGCAGAGCGATCTGGGCGCGCTGAACAACGCCACGCTGGCAACGCGCATGAATGCGGTGCTGGGCAATGAATTGCAGATTGCCTTCGATTCACCGCAGCTGCCCGGCGGCGCGCGCATGAGTGGTGAAAACTATGGACGCTTTCTGCAGAAAATGCTCACCGGCGAACTGGTGCTGGGCAACCATCTGGGCCAGTACGCCGTGTGCGCGAATGACAAAGGCTGTCCGGGGGAAGCGGGCAAATCACCGCTGCCTGACGACATGCGCTGGCACTACAGCCTGGCGCACTGGGTGGAGGATGATCCTGCCAGCGGCGATGGAGCCTTCAGCAGTGCCGGCGCGTTCGGCTTCTATCCCTGGATCGACGCCGACAAAACCCATTACGGCCTGATCGCGCGCCAGGAAGATCTGTTCTTCGATCGGCCGGCGCCGGATTCCGCCCGCTGCGGTGCCGTGTTGCGGCGGGCGTGGCTCAGCGGGGCTATGCCGTAAGTCGCACGGGCACGTATTTGTGGAATGGCGTGCGCACCAGGGGATCGCAGTGGGTGCTGGCGGTGAGGCGATTGATCTGCGGCCCGATCGGCGCACTGTCCTGATAGCGCACGCCGTAGCCGTGGGGCAGCACCACCATGCCGGGACGCACGGAATCGTCGATTTCCGCCACCACTTCGATGCGACCGCGTTCGGATTCACAGATCACCTTGCTGCCATTGGTTGCACCGATTGTTGCGGCGTCCTGCGGATGAATGCGCAGGGCGCCGTGAGGGTCGATCTTACGCCAGGCTGGATCGCGGTAAATCTGGTTGGCGTTGTAGGCGCGGCGGTCGCCCGCCACCAGGATGAACGGAAATCCTGCGGGCAGGCTCGGTTGCTGTTCCAGTGCACGCCAGCTTTCCAGCATCTCGGGCACCTCCAGATGTACGCGTCGATCCTCGTGTTTCACCAGCGACCAGGTGTCATTGAATTCATGGACACTGAAAATCAGGCCGGAACGCGCACGCAGGATGGCGCGGAACAGCGCGGTGCCCAGAGTGAGGCGATTGCCACGATGACCGGCGCGGCGCACAGCGGCAGGATGCTGGTTGGCATAGTCCACTGCCAGCGGCAGTAGCAGGGCTGCTGCCGCAGCGTTGTCCGGCAGGGCTTTGCCCAGCGTGCGATACAGAATCGATGCGCCATAGGGTGCCAGTTTTTTGTTGCGCATCAGCGTGGCGGTGAGCGCTGCCAGAAAACCCAGATGGGCAGCGGCGTCGGGTTCGTGTCGCGCGATTTTTTCCAGCCAGGGAAACGACGCGGGAATCACGCCCATTTTTTCCAGCAGGCGGGTGTAGATTTCCGGCTCGGGCAAGCTATTGCCCAGCGGCGCAAACAACGGATGACGCAGGTGAAATCCGTTCACCGGGAATTCCAGATTGAAGCCAGTGAATTCCCACTTCTCGAACTGCGATGCCGCCGGCAGCACGTAGTGGGCCAGACGCGCGGTTTCGGTCAGAGCCACATCCACCACCACCAGCAGCTCCAGAGAACTGAAGGCTTTTTCGAAGGCGGCGGTATCAGGCCAGGTGAGCAGCGGATTGCAGCTGTCAACGATCATGGCGCGGATGCGGCGTTCGCCAGCCAGCAGAATTTCATCGGGCAGAATATTGGGCGGCATGATGCCGGACACCGGGAACATGTTGTGGTACACGGTGCGCTTGATGTTTTGCTTGCGTTCGTCGGTATGGCTGAAGATCGGCACCAGTGATGTGTGCAGATTGTTGCCGCCCTTCTTGCCGAAGTGTCCGGTGATCAGGAACAACAGCTTTTCCAGATAGCTGTTGAGCGTGGAGTTCAGCGTGTGCTGGATGCCCAGATCCACCCGCAAACAGGCGGCGCGTGCGGTGGCAAAGCCCCGCGCAACCCGTTCGACGTCCGCCAGTGGCACGTCGGCGCGGGCGACATAATCGGCCACCGGCACGTTCAGCAGGATATTTTCGATTGCGTCAAAACCGGTGCAGTGGGCGGCGAGAAAGGCGCGATCGTGCAACCCTTCGCGCACAATGATCGACAGGATCGCGCTCAGCAGGAAGGCGTCGGTGCCCGGTTTCAGTTGCAGGTGAATGTCCGCCTGCCTGGCGGTTTCGGTGCGGCGGGGATCGATCACCACCATGGTGCGGGCGGGATCTTTCTTGATTTCCTTCAGCGTGTCGCGGGCGTTGGGAATGCCGTGGGACTGGTAGGGATTGCAGCCGAGGAAAATCACAAAATCTGCATGCTCGACATCTTCGGTGGTGTGACAGGTCTGGCTGCCGAACAGCCGGCCGTTGAGCCAGAAGTCGCCGGTTTTTTCCTGCGCCAGCGAGTTGTAGTTGTAACGGCTTTTCATCGCCGCGCGGATCTGCGCCAGATAGGCGCCGCCCAAATGATTGCCCTGACCGCCGCCGCCCGCCGTGGCAAACGCCTCGCCGCCGTGACGGTTGCGGATTGCCAGCAGCCGTTGCGCGATGTCATCCAGCGCCTCGTCCCAGCTCACTTCGACAAAGCGGCCATCCGGCTCGCGACGCAAAGGCTGTTGCAGCCGATCCGGGTGGTTCTGGTAATGACCGAGTCGCGCCGCCTTCTGGCAGATATAGCCTTTGGTGAGGGGGTGATCCTCGTCGCCCTTGATGCGGACGATCCTGTCACCTTCGATATCCATGGTCAGCCCGCAGTTGCGGGAGCACAGGATGCAGGCGGCTTTCTCGGTTCTCATGGCAAGTGTCCCCGGCGGATTGGGCTGTGGCTAATAAAATAACGACCGTTATCATAACGAATGTTATGCTATGCTGGTGACTGTGTCAAACCCGTTGCAACGAGGCTGTACCCCATGCGTTATCCTCCTGATTACAAAGCCAATGCCCGCGCCAGATTGCTGGAAACCGCCTCAGCCCTGGCCAAGGAAAAGGGTTTTGGCACCACCGGGGTGGACGCCTTGATGGCTGCGGCGGGGATGACGTCGGGCGCGTTCTATTCCCATTTCAAATCCAAGCCGGAGCTGCTCAAGGCCATCATCGAGCACGAACTCGCGCACACTACCGCTCTGTTCACCGGCAAGGACACCGCTGCGTTGCGCAAGGCCTTCCGTTCCTATCTGAGTGAACAGCATGTGGCGCATCCGGAATCCGGTTGCCCGCTGCCGGCGCTGACACCGGAAGTGGCCCGCGCCGACGCAGCGACCCGTGAAGTGTTCGAACAGCAGTTGGTGCAGGCAAAGGATCAGTTGCAGGCACAGCTGTCCGACGATGGCCATGCCTGGGCGGTGATCGCGCAGGTGGTGGGAGCGGTGATGCTGGCGCGGGCGATGGCGTCGCCGGAAGCGCGCAAGGCGTTGCTGCAGGATGTGCGGCAGAGTGTGGATGCGTTGCTGGTTACGCAGGAGTGAAATGCGCTAGCGGTTTTGCAGCAAACGGAAGAAATGCCGGTTGCTGTCCGGCTCGAATCCCAGGCGCTGGTAGTAGTTCATCGCGCGGTGATGGGTGGGCACCACTTCCAGCATCATGCCCACCCAATCCAGCGCCGGCAATGCCGCCAGAAATTCAATAAAGTCGCGGGCGATGCCCCGGCCGCGCCACGCTGGCAGGGTGTAGATCTCGTCGATCACCGCGATATTGCCGCCGTACTCGTTGCTCCAGTAGTGAATGATGATGGCGTAGCCGACCACCGTGTCCGCCGTTGCAAACACCCACACCTGTCCCTTGTCGGGATGCTCCGTCAGCTCCTGCAGCGTGCGCGTGATTTTCGCCTCCGTCATGGGGGCGTCGTAGGTTTCTTCCTGGTAGAACGCCAGCGTCATTGCTCGTATGGCTGCGTGATCCTGCGTGTGTGCGGCGCGGAAGTGAATGTCCTGTTCCATGCAGATCCTTGGTGCAAATGTCGTTCAGGGTGGAGCGGAGACCGCAGGCAGATACCGATAACGCCCGGTAATGGGAAACTTGAACAGCATGTCTTCCAGCTGCGGGCCGCGACCGATATTGTGCACCACCAGAGGCCGCCGGGTGAGCGGATCGCGCTGGCCTGTGATGATGCCGATGTGGGGCAGATTGCCCGGCAGCATCCACGTGACGATATCACCGCGCTGATAATCTGCTGGGTTTTGTGTCACCGGCAGGGCTTCGCCGTGGCGGGAAAAATAGGTTTGCAGGTTGGGCACGCGACGATGGTCGATGTTGGTGTCGGGCCGGTTCAGTCCCCAGATGCGTTTTGATGGATAACGATCGAAATGGGCTTTCATATCTTCGTGCACCCGTTGCTGCAGGTCGATGCCCAGTGCGCGATAGCTGCGGATAATCACGTCGGTGCACACGCCGATATGGGCTGGTACATCGCCGCCGGGATAGGGAATCACAAAATAGCGGCCATCGTAGGTGATCGCGTGGCGCGTGCGTTCGAGTGCGGCGGCTTCCAGTTGTGTGGCGTCCAAGGCAGAAAACGCAGTGCCCGCTGGTAGCAGGGTGAGCATCATCAGCCAGGTCATCACCAGAATTCTGCCAATCATGCTCATCGCGTCTCCCGCATTTACGACGAAAGAGAAACTTCACCGGTGAGCGGATTGCGTGCCGGCTGACTCAACTGCGCCAGCGTAATGCGATCCGCCTGATTCTGGCTTTTGCGAATGTGGGCGAGCATGGTGGCGCGGGCCGTTTCCACATCCCGCGCCAGAATCAGCTGGCAAATATCGAAGTGTTCCTGATAGGTATCCTGAATGCTGGTGAAGTCGGGCCAACCCAGCCGGCGCACCACGCGAATGTGATCGTTGATGTCAGCCAGATAGCGCACCAGCGCGGGATTGCCGCTGCCTTGCGCCAGTGCAAGATGAAAATCCTCTTCCGCCTGCTTGAGGGTGTCGTCGGCCTCGTTGCCGAATGCGAGGTGTTGCGGATTCCACGCGGCCGCCAGTGCTTGCAGCGCGGCATCACTCATGTGCGTGCAGGCCCGCTCCACCGCCAGCAACTCGATGGCCACGCGCACGTCGTAATAATCGCGAATCTGTTTCAGATCCACTGCGCGCACAAAGCAGCCCTGCTTGGGCCGGATGGTGATCTGGTTTTCCACCTCCAGCCGTTGCAGCGCCTCGCGCACGGGTGTGCGGCTCACCTGAAAATGCTCCGCCACCTGCGTCTCGGTGAAGCGGGTGCCCGGCGCCAGTGCCATATCCAGAATCATGTGGCGCAGCGTCTGGTAAATCTGTTGAGCAGTGACCTTGGTACGCACGGGGTTCTCCGGCCTGAAAGCCTTTCTACTCTGTCTTCATCCCTGCCCTGATTCAAGCCCTGTTTTGGGAAGCCGCCCTGCACCGGTGGTGCGCGAGGGGGCACGCGGGTGGCTGTGAATCGCTGTGGGCCGGCCTTCGGCAGGGGCTTTATGTCAATTCTAAGCGACTGATTTTGTTTGCTTTCATTCCCGGTGGGCGGAAATCAGATCCAGGCTGGCATATTCGATGCAACGTTGTATACAACAGGCTGCCCACGGGGGCAAGGCGGTGCGGCCTGACGTTTCCAGACCAATCAGTGAGGGGATTGCAGGATGAATCAGTTGAATGCACGTGCACGCACACCGGGCAAGCCTTCTGTCGGGGCCCGATTTTTGCTGGGAATGGCTGGCGCAGTGCTGGCCACGGATGTGTGGGCGGGGATCGCCCAGTGGAGTTCTACCAATCTGCAACTGCTGTATGGCGATACGCACCAGAGCATTTTCTTCAACGAGGACACCGGCAAGCTGGATTCGGTGGACGACGTGCGCAGTGTGATCACTTGGGAGCATGTGAACGGCTGGAAGTACGGCGACAACTTCATGTTCGTCGACATCACCAATGCCGATCGCACCAACGAAACCGCCACCAGCTACTACGGCGAAATTTCACCGCGCCTGAGTTTCGGCAAGATGGCAGGCGTGGATCTGAACAAGGGGCTGCTCAACGATGTGCTGCTCACGACGACGGCGGAACTGGGGGAAGGTTTTCGTGCGTTTCTGTACGGCGTGGCAGTGGATCTGAATCTGCCGGGCTTCGCGTTCTTCCAGTTCAACTATTACGTGCGCAACGATGTGGAAGTGTTTGGTGGGCCGTCGCCCAACGACACCGGCTCGCAGATCACGCTGGTGTGGCTGGTGCCATTCACGGTGGCGAATACCTCCTGGGCGTTCGAGGGCTTCTTCGACTACGCCTTCGATGTCAGCCCGGCGGAAGACAACATCATCACGGCGCCGCGTCTGCTGCTGGATGTAGGTGAATTCTTTGGTGAGAAAGGCGCCGTGCAGGCGGGCTTTGAATACCAGATCTGGCGCAACAAGTTCGGTGTCGACGGCATCGATGAAGATGTGTTGCAGGCGATGGTGAAATTCATTTTCTGATGCCTTGACGGAGGTGAGCCATGTTCATGCTCGACGCCGAACCGGAATCACTGCAATTGGAACCCAAGCATACGGCGCTGCTGATCATCGACATGCAACGGGATTTTGTCGAGCCGGGCGGCTTTGGTGAAACCCTGGGTAATGATGTGAGCCTGCTGCGGGATTGTATCGAGCCGTGTCGTCAGGTACTGGCGGCGGCGCGCGCTCACGGCCTGCTGGTGATTCACACGCGGGAAGGACACCGGCCGGATCTGAGCGACGCCCACGCGCAAAAAATCCAGCGCGGCAATCCGGCGTTGCGCATCGGTGACCCCGGCCCCATGGGGCGCATTCTGATTCGTGGAGAAGCCGGCCACGACATCATTCCCGAACTCTATCCTGTTGCCGGTGAACCGGTGATCGACAAGCCCGGCAAGGGTGCATTCTATCAAACCGATCTGGAACTGATTCTGCAAACACGTGGCATCGATACGCTGCTGGTTTGCGGTGTCACCACGGAAGTGTGCGTGCACACCACCGTGCGCGAGGCCAACGACCGTGGCCGGCGCTGTGTTGTGCTGGGGGATTGCTGCGCGTCGTACTTCCCGGAATTTCATGCCGTGGCCCTGCGCATGGTGGTGGCGCAGGGCGGCATCTTCGGCTGGGTGTCCACCGCGCAACACTTCTTAACGGCGATTAACGATTGACGAACCGATAGGGGATTAATCATGACGACTGCCACTTTCAAACCGAAGCTTTGGGTGCCGGGAGACTGGAATGCGTTTTTCGGCTTTGGCACCAACATTCTGGTGAACCTGCTGGTGCTGACGGGATTGCTGCGTTACGTGCTGAAACTGCCGGACGAAATTGTATTCGGCCGCATTCTGCCGGCCTGCGGGCTGATGCTGTTTCTGAGCACCGTGTATTACGCCTGGATGGCGTACAGGCTGGCGCAGAAGACGGGCCGCAACGATGTGTGCGCGCTGCCGTCGGGCACCAGCGTGCCGCACATGTTTGTGGTGGTGTTTGTGATCATGCTGCCGATTTCGTTGTCCAGCGGCGATCCCATCAAGGGCTGGGAAGCGGGGCTCACCTGGGTGTTCATTCAGAGTTTTGTGCTGATTGCCGGCGGCTACATTGCGCCGTTCATTCGCAAGATCACACCGCGCGCGGCGCTGCTGGGTACGCTGGCGGGCGTGTCACTGGCATTTATTTCCATGCGTCCGGCATTGGAGATGTACATGACGCCGGTGATCGGCGTGGTGTGTTTCATCATCATCCTGCTCAGCTGGTTTGGCGGCGTGCGTTACTTCAAGGGCATTCCCGCCGGGCTGGTGGCGATTGCGGTGGGCACGCTGATCGCCTGGGGTTCCACTGCAGTGGGCCTGAATTACGGCGGGCTGTCGCTGGAAAAACTCACCGGCTCGTTTCTGGATTTTGGCTTTTCGGTTCCCATTCCTGCCTTCGGCCATGTGTTTTCCGGATTTGAATTTCTCGGCATCATTCTGATCACGGCGATTCCCTTTGGTATCTATGATCTGGTGGAGTGCATGGATAACGTGGAAAGCGCGGCAGTGGCGGGCGATGAGTATCCCACCACGCGCGTGCTAACCGCCGACGGCATCATCAGCCTGATCGGTTGCTGCATGGGTAACCCGTTCATCAATGCGGTGTACATCGGTCATCCCGGCTGGAAATCCATGGGCGGACGCATCGGCTATTCTGCAGCGACCGGTGTGATGGTGATTCTGCTGGCGTGGCTGGGCATCATTTCGGTGATGTCCTCGATCATTCCGCTGGTGGCGATCTCGCCCATTCTGCTTTATATCGGCATGCTGATCGGCGCGCAGGCTTTCCAGGAGACACCGAAGTCCCACGCGCCGGCCATTATTCTGGCGCTGACACCGCATCTGGCAGCCTGGGGCAAATTGCAGATCGACAACGCGCTGGGTGCAGCGGGAACCAGTGCGGCGGCCGTGGGCTTCGACAAGCTGGGCCAGGTGGGCGTGCTGTATGAAGGCCTCAGTGTGATGGCGGGCGGTGCGATCATCAGCGGATTGATGCTGGGTGCCATTGGCGTGTTCATTATCGAACGCCAGCTGATGAAAGCAGCGATATTTTCGCTGGCCTCGGCAGTGTTTACCTTCTTTGGCTTCATGCATGGGGAATCCATTGGTATCGCCGAATCACCCGTGCTGGCACTGGCCTATCTGGCAATCGCATGCATCATGCTGGGTATGCATTACTTTGCCCATGCGGAGGAAAAGAAGCCGGTGATTCCGGTGCACGGCACCGAAGTGTCAGCCTGAGGAATATGAAACATGAAACCCGTGTTCATTGATTCCACACCATACCGCTGGCCTTATAACGGCGATCTGCGCCCGGATAATACGGCGCTGATTGTGATCGACATGCAAACGGATTTTTGCGGCAAGGGCGGTTATGTCGACACCATGGGTTATGACATTTCACTCACCCGTGCACCGATCGAACCCATTGCCGCGTTGCTGGAGGCAATGCGGCCGAAGGGGTTCATGATCATTCACACCCGCGAGGGCCATCGCCCGGATCTGGCGGATCTGCCGGCGAACAAGCGCTGGCGCTCTCGCCAGATCGGTGCGGGTATCGGTGATCCCGGCCCCTGCGGCAAAATCCTGGTGCGCGGCGAACCGGGCTGGGACATTATCCCCGAGCTGGCGCCGTTGCCCGGCGAAATCATCATCGACAAGCCGGGCAAGGGCTCGTTCTGCGCAACCGATCTGGAGCTGATTCTGCATCTGAATGATATCCGGAATATCGTGCTCACCGGCATCACCACTGATGTGTGCGTGCACACGACCATGCGCGAAGCCAACGATCGTGGTTTCGAGTGCGTGCTGGTGGCGGACTGCTGCGGTGCCACGGATGCCAACAATCATAACGCTGCGCTGCATATGATTCACATGCAGGGCGGCGTGTTCGGTGCGGTGACGACGTCCGCTGCGTTACTGCGCACGATCGGGGAGAATTTCTGATTGAGTACACAAGGCGCTGCGCTGGTATGGCCGGGATTGCTGCATGGTGTGGCGGACTTTTCCACGCTCGCATGGCAGTCGTTTCATCCCGGCGTGGAGATCGTCGAGTTGTATCCGCCGACGGCAGATGGTGCGCATGCTGCGCTGCTGCGTTATGAACCCGGCGCCTGTGTACCGCTGCATGTGCATGCAGGTATGGAACATATTCTGGTGCTGCAGGGATCGCAGCGGGATGAGCACGGTGAATACCGGGCCGGAACACTGGTGGTGAACCGCCCCGGCACCCGGCATCGCGTGTGCAGTGATGCAGGTTGCGTGGTGCTGGCGATCTGGCAGCGGCCGGTGCAGCTGCTGCCATCGTCGGACTGAAAAAAATCAGTCCAGATCCAGGTGACGCTTGGTTTTGGTGGTGGCGATGGCGTTCTGCGGATCATCGGGCCAGTAGTGTTTCGGATAACGGCCGCGCATATCCTTGGCCACTTCCTTGTAGCTGCCTTGCCAGAAACCGGGCAGATCCCGCGTGAGTTGAATCGGCCGTTGTGCCGGGGACAATAATTCCAGCAGGATTTTCTGGCCGCCGGGCAGGGTGGGATGTTGCTGCAGGCCGTAAAATTCCTGCAATCGCGCCCGCAGCACCGGGCCGTTTTCAGCTGCGTAATCCAGCGTGCGGATGGAACCGGTGGGCAGATGCCACTCCGCCGGTGCCAGTCGATCCAGTTCGCTCCAGCGTGACCAGTCCAGCGTGTTTTTCAGTGCATCCAACAGTTGCAGGTTGCGCACGTCGTTGAGCGAGGTCATGCCGTTGAGATAGGGCAGCAGCCAGTGTTCAGCCGACGCAACCAGATCCGCGCGTGAAATGGCGGGCCATTGCGCCGGATGCTGCTGGTGCAGCCATGCAAGCCGTGCAATCAGTTGCTCGCTGTGCTCATTCCATGGCAGATCACTCAGTTCACGTTTTTGCAGTGCCTGCAACAAGCACAGCTGAGCGGACGGGGGCCAGGGTGTGGGCAGGCGTTGACGTTGCAGAATCAGCGCGCCCAGTTGCTGGCGTTTTTCTGCTTCGACTGCGCCGCGTGTTTCATTCCACTCCATCACCGCGCGCGTCTGGATATGTTCGCCCAAGGCCGTTTGCAGCTGCGCCAGCGTTAGCGCACACGCCAGGCGAATGCGGGGTTCGGTGCCGGCGCCATCGCTGTCCAGCACCACGATGAAATCTCTGCCGGCCAGACTGTCGCGGGGGCCCAATTGCATGCCCTTGCCATTGGCGAGCAGAAACCGTTGCTGGTGATCGGCGCGGCACTGTGCCACGCGATCGGGAAAGGCCTGCGCCAATGCGATACCAATCGCGGGGTCATCGCAACGCTGCGGATCGAATGTCAGATCAATGCGGCGGGCAGTTTGCTGCAGAAAATTCTGCAGTCGTTGCCAGGTGCCACGTTGCAGATCACCGGGGCCATGCTTGGTCTGCCAGAGCGCGAGTCGCACGTGCAGATCGGCCTGATGACTGTCGCCGTCGAAACGCAGGGGATCGCCTTCGGCAATGATGGCGGCGCTGGCGAGAGCGGCATGGGCGCGTTCCGTCTTGCGCTGGCTCCACACCAGTTTCGCCAGGCGTGGCTGCATGCCCAGTTGCGCCAGCTGGCGACCTTCCGCGGTGATGCGATGCTGTGCATCCAGCGCGTCCAGATCGGTCAGCAATTGCAGCGCGCGTTGGTAGCGATCCGCTGGCGGTGGATTCAGCAGCGGTAACTGTGCTGGATCAGTGGTGCCCCACTGGCACAGCTCCAGCGCCACCGGTGCCAGATCCGCGTGCAGCATTTCCGGCTCGGTGAAGGGTTGCAATTGCGTTTGTGCGGTTTCACTCCACAGGCGATAGCACACACCCGGCTCCACGCGCCCGGCGCGGCCACGACGCTGCTCAGCCGAGGCGGCAGAAATGGTTTCGGTGTGTAGCCGCTCCATGCCGCTGCGTTCGTCGTAGCGCGCCACCCGCACCTGGCCGCTGTCGATGACGACGCGGATGCCTTCGATGGTGACGCTGGTTTCCGCCACGTTGGTGGACAGCACCACTTTGCGCTGGCCCGCTGCAGTGGGCGCGATGGCCTGTTCCTGTTCGTCTTGCGGTAACGCTGCATGCAGCAGATGCACGCTGACGTTGTCGGGCAAGCCGTTTTCCTCCAACCTTTGCTTTACCCGTTGCTGTTCACGAAAGCCCGGCAGAAATACCAGCAGATTGCCACTGTCACTGGCCAGCGCGCGCTGGATCACGTTGGTGGTGTGTTGCTCGGGATAGGTGTTCACCGGCAACGGCGCATAACGGGTTTCCACCGGAAACAGCCGGCCATCGGATTGAAGCAGCGGTGCGTCGAGCCACGCTGACAGGCGCGCGCCATCGAGCGTGGCGGACATCACCAGAATACGCAGATCGTCGCGCAGGGCCGCTTGCGATTCCAGTGCAAAGGCAAGCCCCAGATCGATGGTGACGGCACGCTCGTGGAATTCATCGAAGATTATCGTGCCGACGCCGTTCAGTTCAGGATCGTTCTGGATCTGGCGCAGGAAAATTCCTTCTGTCACTACGTCGATGCGGGTTTGGGCAGAAGTTTTTTGATCGTAACGGGTGCGATAGCCGACAGTCGCGCCGGGTTTCTCCTGCAACGTGAACGCCATGCGTCGTGCAGCACCATACACCGCCAGGCGGCGGGGCTGGATCAGCAGAATTTTACCGGTAAGCCAGGGTTGTTCCAGCAGCGCCAGAGGAATGCGGGTGGTTTTGCCTGCGCCCGGCGGTGCCTGCACCACCAGCTTGTGGTGGCGTTGCAGATTGGAAACAAGCTCAGGCAGAACGGAATCGATGGGCAGCACGGATGGGTAAACAAGGTGAGGAGTGGGAGCGTTAGTGTAGGTAAAATGCGTGTCGGCGCCAATAGAAGCAGTTCGGCGGATTCCTCGCAAATGCCTTGACAGAAAATCCCGTTCGCTTATGATCGTGCCAGATTTCAGGTGCCTGTGGCCGTGTTCAATGGCCGCGGGATAATCGGGAAACAGGTGCGCAATTCCAATGAACCTTGCAATGCCTGTGCTGCCCCCGCAACGGTAAGCAGATGCAAACCGGACGCGCTGATGCCTCCCTGGCGTTCAGCAGTCACTGCGAAGAAACGGATCGGTTGTAACACTAAACCAGATGTGAATCGCGGGAAGACGTCCGGCCAAGCTGGAATACCAGCTTCTCTGCCAGCCCGGAGACCGGCCTGATTTCATATGTCAGGCCGTGGCGGGGTGTCCACCGGGTTGCAAGCGACTGCTTCACGTCTCTTCCTCCTCTGCATGATGTCCGGTGTAAATCCGGCCGTTCATTTTTTTCCGTTGAGGAATTTATTCCATGAAATACCGTTGTCTGATCGGGCGGCTTACGCATGCCTGGAAATTGTCTGGGCTGGCGTTCTTGCTGGCGCTGTCGGGATGTCAGGATGCTTCGCAACCGGACTCTGCTGCTCCGTCGTCGATGGAGAATGCCTACCGCGCAGCGCGGCTGTCGGATGAACAGGCGGCCGATATTCTGTTGCAACGGTTCACGTTTGGCGCGCGTCCGGGTGAGCGCGAAAAAATTCTGCAGCAGGGATTGCCGGCATGGTTCGCCGCGCAACTGGATGCTGTTGCAGACGAAACGACACTGGAAGCACGGCTGGCCGGTTTTGATGCGCTGACGCTGACAGACGCAGAACTGTTCCAGCGGTTTCCTTCGTCCAGCATGCTGTCGGCCCACGCCCGACGCTTTTACGCGGGCACGCTGCCAGGGCGCGATGAACCCGTGATGGATTTCAGCATCATCCAGGCGAAGCTGGATATGTTTTCCCGCGAGCACGGCTTTCATTCCCTGGAAGCCAATTTTCTACCCCAGCTGTACGGCCAGAAGCTGATGCGCAGCGTGTATGCGGAAAACCAGCTGCGGGAAGTGATGACGGATTTCTGGCAGAACCATTTCTTTACGGGCACGACGCATTTTGGATCGCGGCCCTGGGTTATGTCCCATGAGCGCGATGTGCTGCGTCCCCATGCACTTGGCCGCTATTCTGATCTGCTGCGGCTGAGTTACCAGCATCCTGCATTGCTGAACTATTTTTCGCGCGAAGCACAACCTCAACAGGTGGCGGATGCCGATACGACGATGGGGCGTTTGCTGGCCGCGCAGCCCGCGCTGGCGGAGCAGCCGTTGCAGGACGTTACACAGTTGCTGACCCAGGTGGAGCAAGAACAGGATCTGCTGTTGACGCGGGAATTCTGGCCGCCCACCGGGCCGAACCTGGAGCTTGCGCAGTCGCTGTTGCGGCGCCACTCGCTGGGGTTGGTCGCGGCACTGTCGCAGCAGGATATCGATGCTGCAGCGCGTCTGCTGACAGGCTGGAGCACTCGCCCTTATGGCCCCGATGCGCAATGGTTTGCTGTGGACTTAAGCAAATTGATGTCGCTGGGATTCGTTAGCCGTGGCAGCTTCTGGTTCCGCGCCGATCAGCATGATGCGCTGGCGAAAACGGTGCTGGGAAAAACGTTTCCTGCTGGTGGCGGCGTGGAAGAAGCCGAACAACTGCTGGTGCTTCTGGCGCGTCACCCTGATACCGCGCGTCATATTTCCGCGAAGTTGGTGCAGTTCTTTGTCGGCGAAAATGCCGATGCAGCACTGACTAAAAAACTATCCGCGCGCTTCATCGAAAGCGATGGCGATGTGCCTGCACTGCTCGCGGCGCTGGTAAGTGAACCGGCGTTCTGGCAGGCCGCCGCGCAGCAGCCGAAATTCAAAACTCCCTTCCAGTTCGCGGTGAGCGCGTTGCGTTCGGCGCAAGCTGATATCACGTCCACCACGGCACTTGTCGATTGGGCAGCGCAGTTGGGCCAGCCGTTGTACCAGTATCAGGAAGCCACCGGCTATTCACTGGAGGGTAGCGATTGGCTCGATCCCGGCGCGCTCATCACGCGGGCGCGGTTTGCCCAGGCATTGCAGGCCGGTGCCATCGACGGCGTGCATATCGCAACAGCAAGTGAAGCTGTGCCAGCACTCGCGCTACGGATTGCTGCGCCTGCCTTCCAACTGCACTGAGAGGAATTCACCATGACTCACGTATTCAATCAATCGCGCCGCACGTTGTTGAAATCCGGTGCGGTCGCACTTTTTGCCGCCGCGTCAGGTCCGCTGCCGTTGTTTGTCGAGCGGGCAGCGGCCCATGCCGTTTCTGCTGCTTCCGCCACCGCTGCGCGCCCCAAAGTGCTGGTGACATTGTTCCTGCGTTTCGGCATGGACGGCCTGATGGCGGTAACGCCTTACACGGATGCGCATCTGGCAAAACTGCGACCGAATTTGATGCTGTCGGCGCCGGGTACTGGCCGGGAAAATTCACGGTTGGAATTGGGTGATGGCTTTGGTCTGCATCCGGCGATGGCGTCGATGCTGCCGCTCTACCAATCCCGCGAGCTGGCGATCATTCACGGAGTGGGTTCGCCGCATCCCACCCGCTCTCACGGCACGGCGCAATTGTGGTGGGAGTCCGGCACGCCAGGGGATCGCAGCAATAGCGATGGCTGGCTCAACAAGGCCGCGGTTGCATTGCCGGCTGGTGCGCAGTCGCTGCTGCCGGCGGTGGCGCTGACCGAACAGCGGCCGCGCATTTTCTACGGCCATCATCCGGTGACCAATATCCGCAATCTGGAACAGCTTTCACTGCAAGGCGAATCGATGGAATTCCTGCAGCAACTGGAAGCGCAATATCGCCAGCAATCCAACCCAGTACTGCGTGAAACAGCCAGTGCCGGGCTTGAACTGGCGCGTGTGTTGTCGCGGCAGCCGGCAGCGAGTGCAGCCTATCCCGCCGGTTCGACGTTGGGCGCGAGCCTGCGCGATATCGCACAGCTGATCAAAGCGGATGTGGGCCTGCAACTGGCGTTTGCCGATTCCAATCAGAGTCCGGATCGCAAGGGCACTTGGGATACGCATTCGAATTCTGCTGCGCTGGGTGGGCCGTTCGGTGTAATGGCGCGGGATCTGGCGGATTCGCTGGCGGCCTTTCGCGCGGATCTGGGTGATCGTTGGGAGGATGTGACCGTGGTGACGCTGACAGATTTCGGCCGCACGGTGCTGGAAAACAAGCGGGTAGGTACCGATCACGGTCGCGCCACTGCGATGCTGGTGCTGGGTGGCGACGTGCACGGCGGGAACGTGCTGGGCCAGTTGCCGGAGCGCTTCGAGCGGGATGCGCTGGAAGATCGCATGGATCTGCCGGTGACCACCGACTATCGCGCGGTGCTGGGGAATCTGCTGCAGACCCGCCTTGGCATTGCGGATTTGGGCGCGGTGTTTCCCGGCTGGCTGGGTCAGCCGTTTCGCATCGCCTGAAGCCGGTGTGATATGAGTGCGCGCAGTTCAGCAGCGGTTCGCCGGCGGTCGATCGATTCACGCAAAACACTGGTGTGGTTGCACCGCTATGCAGGATTGGGTATGGCGCTGTTTCTGGTGCTGGCAGGTGTCACCGGCAGCGTGCTGGTGTTCGAGGAAGAGCTGGATCGTTGGCTCAATCCCCAGTGGTTTGCGCTGGCAGATGTGGAGCCGGCAATGCCAGCACCGGCGTTGATTGCGCGCTTGCAGCAACAGGCGCCGGGTACATCCGTGAGCACGTTGATGCTGCCCGCGCATCATGGCCAACCGGCGATGGCCTATGTACGGCAGTGGAACGGCGTTGGCGGTGCGCGTGTGAATCAGGTGTTCCTGCATCCCGCCAGCGGTGATCTGCTGGGTGGCCGCAGCACCATCGAGCCACGCCTGAATAGCCGCGAGGCGGTGCGCTGGATTTACCAGTTCCACTATCAATTGACGCTGGGGCAAGTCGGGCGTGTGCTGTTGGGTTGTGTGGCGTTGGTGTGGCTGCTGGATTGTCTGTGGGCGTTTTATCTGACGCTGCCGCGCAACGCCGGGAAATGGTGGCAACCACCATTCTGGAAAAAATGGAAGCCGGCCTGGCGTGTGCAACGCAAGCGTCTGAACTTCGATCTGCATCGGGCCAGCGGCCTGTGGTTGTATCCGCTGCTTTTAGTGCTGGCGTTTTCCAGCGTGTACTTCAATTTGCGCCGGGAAGTGTTCGACCCGTTGCTGTCGGTGTTTACCACGCAGACGCAGCGACCATTCGAGCAACCGCCACTGGCACGCCCGCTGTGGCAACCGGCCCAGTCGTGGCAGCAGGCCATCGAGGCTGCGAAGCGAACACTGGAGGAACGCAGCATTGCCCATGCACTGCAGTCCGTGCACTACAACCCGCAGCAAGGTTATTACCGCATCAGCTTCAACACGGATTTTGATTTGAGTCCGGATGTTGCGGGTGCACGGGTGTATGTGGATGGCAACGGCGGACAATTGGTTCATCTGCATCTGGTGGGGCAGGGAACAGCAGGTGACATCATCGCCGATTGGCAGTTTCCCCTGCATTCCGGCAAAGCATTTGGCTGGGCAGGGCGCCTGCTGATTTTTGTCGGCGGCTTGTTGATTGCCGTGTTGGCACTGACAGGCGTTGTGATCTGGTGGCGCAAGCGGTGTGCTCGTCAGCCAAAGCCGCGGCGTCAGGCGGCAACGCAACTGCACACTGCTCACGCCGGGCAGCCGAGCGCAAACCAATAAATTATTTCGGTGACCGGCTTAGCCCGGCGCCTGTCGTGAACGTGAAAATCAAAGAGGAAGATACCTTATGCTGAAGTACAGATTCTGGGGCCTTGCGCTGATGGCGCCGCACACCGTTTTGCTTGCCCAAACATCCGGGGGCAAAGAAATTCACCGGCTGGATGCAATGGTGGTCACTGCCAGCCGTAGCGAACAAAACAGGCTGGATGTGCCGGCATCGATGGAAGTGATCGACAGCCAAAAACTGCAGGACACACCCGGCTACTACATTACCGACATCCTGAAGAAGAACGCCTCGGTGGATGTGATTGAATATCCAGGCGGATTGTCCGGCATCGGTTTGCGTGGTTTTCGCCCGCAGTTCTCGGGCATCAACCAGCGCGTACTGATTCTGGTGGATGGCCGCCCTGCCGGTGCCACCAGCATGGGCAATATCGCGGCTGCCGGCATCGAGCGGGTGGAAGTGCTGAAAGGTTCCGCGTCGGCGCTGTACGGTGCATCGGCCATGGGCGGCGTGGTGAATTTCATTACGCGCAAAAGCGCAGGCAACGTGTCGGGCGATGCGTACCTTGGCTACGGCAGTTTTGAAACGGTGACGGCCGGTGCCAGTGCCGGTGGCGCGCTGGGGGATCACCTGAGTTTTGATCTGGGCCTGACCCATCGCGCGCAGAACGACGATTTCAAAATGGGTGATGGCGGAAAAGTTTACGGTGATTTCGAGCAGGGCCACGGCAAGGCCCGGCCTAACACCCAGTTCGAGCAAAACAATATTTTTGCGCGACTGGCGGCAGAACTGGCGCCAGACTGGGAGGCCCAGGTACGAGTGCTGGGTTACGACGCGCCAGAATCCGAAACGCCCGGCGCGGAATCCGATGGCGTCAACAATCAAAGCAAAAAAGCCGAACGCAATATCGGCGGCGATGTCAGTCTGACGGGCCGCGTAGGTGATCATCACCTGCTGGCGCTGGTGTACAACGCGCAGGAGGAATACGAGTACACCGATCAGCCACCGAATGTGGCCGAGTTCGTGTCGAATACCCGCGACATCCGCTTTACCGGCGCGCAGTTGCAGGACAGCTGGGCCATCGGCGCGGATTACGATTTGATTGTGGGATTGGATTACAACAATGCGGAAAGCAAAACCGCTTCGTACAATGCCAATGGCAGTCGCCGGGGTTCCAACACGCCTTACTTCGAACAGATTCAGTATGGTCTGTTTGCCGACCTGACCTCGCGCTGGTTCGAGGATCGATTGATATTCAATATCGGCGCGCGCCACGATGAAATCGAATCCAAGGTGTTGGCCACTCCCATGCGCCCGGATCTGCAACCGGGATCGGAAAAGTTCGATGCATTCAATCCGCGCGCCGGCATTGTGCTGCGGCCCGACGCATCCAGCCCGGTGCGCCTGCATGCCAGTGTGGGCACAGGTTTCATCGTTCCGGAAGCCAACCAGATCGCCGGCCTGTCGGAAACCGTGGTGGGCAGCCAGACCCGCATCACCCGTGGCAATCCGGATCTTGATCCGGAAAGCAGCGAAAGTGTCGATATCGGCATGGGTTACGAAGGCGAACAGTTCGGCCTGGATCTGACCTGGTTCCGTCTGGAGGTAGACGATCGCATCAGCAGCGTCATTACCACGCAGACGCCGACGTTGCGGGTCACCACGTATGAAAACGCGCTGGGTTCATTGGCCAGTGGTTGGGAGCTGACAGGCTTGTGGGATATGAGCACAGTGTTCGGCGTGACGCCGGGCCTGTGGACAGGCGATTTTTCGTCGACCTATTACGATAAACGCAAGGAGGAAGTCTCCACCGGCGAGCGGGTGATGAACAACGTGGCGCGCTTCAAGATCAACGTGGGCTTCGGCTATGACGATGGTGAATATTCGTTGCGGGTGGGTGGCCGTCATGTGCGGGGCATGGAGGATAATGATTTCAGCACCGGCCGTATTTTTACTGATGGCACTGGCGGACAATATGAATATCCCAGCTTCAGCGTGTTCGATGTCAGTGCCGGCTGGCAGTTTCAACCGCAACACCGGGTGACGCTGAAGGCAGACAATATCGGCGACAAATATTACGTGGAAAAAGGCGACTATCCGATGCCGGGGCGTTCGTTGCTGGCGCAGTATCGCTATACGTTCTGATGATGTAGAGGCAGAATCATGCGCGATACCAACCTGTAGCAGGATGTTCCGGCCTCTGAAAGCGTGCGCTACTCAAAATAGCGCACGCGCCTGAATTTTCTGACGTTGCTTTTTTCGCAAAGGTTGACGCCGAACAGATCTGCGTACGCCCGATAAAAATGCGAAACATCATAGAAGCCGGCCTGGTGGGATGCCTGGGTAATGGTGATTCCCTTTTCGATGGCCTCAAGCGCACGCCACACCGCCAGTTGCCGGGCATAGGTGGAGACATTGATGCCGGTTGATTCCTTAAAAAGATGACGGAAGCGTTCTGCTGACAGTTTCACGGCAGGTGCCAGCCGTGCGAGGGTGATTTCGTCCAGCGGCAGGGCTTCGATCAACTGCAGTGCCTGGGCAACGCGGGAATCAACGCTCAACGTCGGCAACGGCGCACCAGTAAGTGTTTCCACCATCGTTGTCATCAGCTGGATGATTTCGTGATTGGCAAGCGCACCTTGCTGGCCCGCAATCAGGGTGGGCAACCAGGGCAGAAAGTCGTCCAGATCGAGGGAACGGTAAGGCAGATCCAGCAGCAACTGTTCGGTGGCCTGATATTCTGGCGTGGCTTTTGCGAAATCGAACAGGGCGATATCGGCGTCTTCTCCGTAGATACGACAACATCCGGCCCCGGGTGCAATGAGGGCGGCGCGCGTTTCCAGTGTTTCTCCAGTGGTGAATTCCACGCGGAATGGCTTCGAACAACCCAGCAGCAAGCGCACAGACTTGCGGCGGAAAGTGCGGTCGTCGGGTTTTGCTACAAAACTGGGAGCCAGCACCAGCACGCTGCGCTGGCGATAGTAAACCGTGCCTTCGAATGTGGTGGGTATGGGCGTATCGTTTATTGTCATTGTCGTCGTTATTGTTGTGTTCGTTTGACTCACGCATTGTACTCAATGTCGTGTGGTGGGACTAACGCAGAGGCTGACTCGCGCCCCACGCATGGGCAGCCGCTCCATACAATCGCGGTATTTCAGACGGCTATATGCTGGCACCCTGATGTCCATTCCAGAACATGGGGAAGCGATGCAGTACCACCATCTATTCTGCCGTAAGTGGCTGCCAGTATTGATACTGCTATTGTTTACGGCCTTGCTTGGCGCCTGCAAAAAAACCGACACAGTCATGACCCGCTATGGCGCGGTGCAGGGCGTACAAGAGGCTGATTCACGGCGCTTTTGGGGAATTCCGTTCGCCAAGCCGCCAGTGGGCGAGTTGCGCTGGGCAGATCCGCAACCGCCAGAGCCGTGGGAGGGCGTGCTGGATGCCAGCAAAATGGGGAATGCCTGCATCCAATATGGCACGGGCCTGCCGATACTCAATCCCAGTGAGGATTGCCTGACCTTGAATATCTGGGTGCCGAACACGCCAGGGCCGCATCCGGTGATGTTCTGGGTACATGGTGGTGGTTTGATGGGAGGCGCCAGCAGTGAATTGCAATACAATGCCGGCAAGCTGGCCAGGGCGCAGAATGTCGTGGTGGTGTCCACGAACTATCGTCTTCTGGCCAGCGGTTTTTTTGCATTGGGCGCAACCGGCAGCCATCCCGCTATCACTGGCAATCAGGGAATCAGGGATCAGATTGCAGCACTGCAATGGGTTCATAGCGAGATCGCCCGGTTTGATGGGGATCCCGACAACGTCACGCTTTTTGGGGAATCGGCCGGTGCATACAGTGTCTGTGCTTTGCTGGCCACACCCAAAACCCGCTCACCTCGTCTATTCCATAAAGCCATTCTGGAAAGCGGTGCCTGCGAAACGCTTGATGTTCAAACCGTTGAGCAGGCGCAGTGGCACGGTTTTGCGCTGCTTGCGCTGGTCGGATGTGCCGATGCGGAAGAGCCGGTGGCATGTGCCCGTGCTCTGCCGATCGAGACGATACGTAGCGTCACCAAGATGGGCCTGTTCCAGTCATTTCCTTTGAATTTTGATGAATGGCTGTTTCAGACGGGGTTGGTGATTGACGGTGACGTGCTACCCGATCACCCGATGAAACTGTTAGCAGATAATCCCCCGCGCGATACGCCGATTCTATTGGGTGTCAATAAGGATGAAGGCAGTTTGTTTGCTGGCTTTCTTGATCATCCGGACAATGCTGCAGATTATGAATCCTTTCTGGATAGTCGCTATCCGGGTCGAGGCATTGCTTTTGCTGCGCAGTACCCGATGGAACACTACAACAATGCGGGGCATGCTCATGCTGCGTTGCGGGGCGATCTGTTGATCAAATGTCCTGTGCTGCGTCTGGCGCAAGTGCATAGCGCTGCCAATCCGGTGTGGCTGTATGAATTCACCCACGACGTTCACAGTCCTTTTTTTAGCATTGTCAGGTTGGGTTTCGGCCGGAATCCGCCGCCACTGGGCACCTTTCACTCTGCGGAAATTGGCTTTATTTTTGATTTCCCTTTGCTGAGTACATTCACCCGGCCTTCGGATCGTGCCGTGAGGCAATTGTTTCAGCAGGCGTGGGGCAATTTCGCCCGTAGCGGTGATCCTAATGGCCCTGGTGTGCCCGCGTGGGAGCCGTTTGATCAAGCTCGCAATAACTATCTGGAAATCAACGCGGCGTCGGTAAATCGGGAAGATTTTCGCGAGGGTGCCTGTCGCTTCCTGTAAGGCAGCCGAAAGACATCGCGGATTGTGTTTGCGCAGGATGTTGCAGACAGGCGCAGTGTCGTTGTTCGCTCTGGCAATTTAGCGGCGGAATCCGGCGCGGTGCATGCCGGATTCCGGTTATGTTGCTTTCCTTATGCGGCTGCCTGATACAGCCGCTTTTCCACGAACATTGAACCCTTCAACGAATGCAGCGCTTTTGCGCCTGCGAGCACACTCAGATCGATCAGCGGTTCCACTAGTATCACGCTCATGTACGCCAGGCCGAAGCTGCCCACGCTGGCAAGATTGTCGGCGCCAAAGCCCTGACCGTAGAACGCCCAGAACGCCACCCAGGCCACGATGCCGCCTTGATAGGCGACTGACAGCTGCAGGGTTTGTGCGTAGGTCAGATCCACATAGGCGGTATTCTCCGGGATGATTTTTTTCGCCAGCAGATGAATGCCGAACAGTGGTGCCAGCAATGTGGTGACATTGATGCCGTATTGCGCCAGATCGAATGGCGCAAAAAAAATGCCTTGCACCAGCAGTCCACCTGCAAGTCCAATGGCGGCTGCGGGTGCGCCGAACAACAGAAATAGCGTCGTGCCCAGAATCAGATGCACTTCTGATACGCCGATGGGATGGTGCGGAAACACTTCGAAAAAGCAGAATACCAGCATGGTGCTGAGCAGGCTGCGGATCAGCAGTGCGCCGATGCCGTCCCTTTTCATTCCGTCGAGGGCGAATTTGGCGGTGAGGCCGAAAGCGGTGAGTGCGGTGCCGTAGCTGAGCAGCATTTTGGCGCCGCTGACGATGCCGGGTTCAATGTGCATGATGATGTCCTTTGTGTGAGTGAGGGTGGAGGAATTCGCTCGCAGGGGCGTAGTTGCCCTGCCAGTGTTGCGCCAGTTGCAGTGCTCGCCCCAGGCGCACCGGGGCGTTTTCGAAATCCACCACCGCGCAGGTGTCCGCATGGTGCGGGCGCGGCGGCAGATCGGGAAAACGGCCGTCTGTCAGCAGCCAAAGGGCAGTGTGCAGACGGGGATTTTTGCTGCGGGCCTGGGCCAGTATCTGATCGGCTTGATGCAGCCCTTGCCGCACCGGCGTGCTGCCACCACCGCGGATCGCGGTGATCCAGTGTTCATTGATGCGGGTGGCTTTGCGCGGCGTTTGCAGAACGCGAACATCGCCGCCAGCAAATCCAATCACGCACAGGTGCGCTCGCTGGCGATAGATCTGTTGCGCCCAGTGCTGCAGTAAACCTTTCGCCAGTGCCAGATTACGGCCCGCCAGCATGGAAGCGGAACAATCCAGTACCAGGCAATGCAGCGCATCGGCGCGGGTTCGGCGACGTTGGTAGCGCAGGTGCTGATGTGCGAATGGTTGATCGCTTTTCTGCGCCAGCGTGCGCGGCCAGTGAATGGCGCCGCCGGGCGCGCCATTGCGTGTATCCGTTTGCTGTGCGCCCTGATGAGTGATCACGGCAGCCAGTTGGCCAGGCTGTGGCTGCCGTGTCAGGGCTTTTTTAGCGGCAGCGGACGCACGGAATTGAGTGGCAGAATGGGTGTCGGTTCGGCAGGTAATGCGCCCCAGGGATTCTCGGGCTGCGCTGCTGGTGTGGCACTGGTGTTCGCGTTCGGCCGGTTGCGGGATTGCCCGTCAGTGTTGTCGCTTGCGGATGCATCCGGCGCACTCTGTGAGCGTGCATTGGTCAATTCCGCTGGCGCCTGACGGCGATGGGCCAGCGCCCATTCTGCGACGGCTTCTATATTCTGCGCGCAGATCATGTCACGCTGTTGCAGCGCTGCGTGCGCCCGCGCGGCGCGCAGCAAAACCAGATCCGCCCGCACTCCTTCCACCTGGGCAGCGCAACACAGTTCGCTCACCTGCTGATGAAGAGCATCGCAGAAGTGCAACTGCGCCAGCCGTTGACGGGCGGCCAGAATTTGTTGTCTCAAACTCTGTTGCTGCGGTTCAGCCTGCAGAAGAAACGCCCGCGGATCTGCATCGAACTGCAGGCGCGTGCGCACGATCTGTTGTCGTGTCGTCGCGTCCAGTTGTGCGGGCAGTGCGATCATCAGGCCAAATCGATCCAGCAGCTGTGGACGCAGTTCGCCTTCTTCGGGATTCATGGTGCCCACCAGCACGAAGCGCGCTTCATGGCGATGGGAAATGCCGTCGCGCTCGATATGATTGATACCGCTGGCGGCTACGTCCAGTAGCAGATCTACCAGATGATCCGCCAGCAGATTCACTTCATCCACGTACAGCACGCCGTCGTGGGCGCGGGCCAGCAGGCCGGGGCGGAAATCCACGCGGCCATTCTGCAACGCGGCTTCGATATCCAGGCTGCCGATCAGCTGTTCTTCACTGGCGCCCAGCGGAAGATTGACGAACTGACCCTGCGGCAGCAGATCCGCCAACGCGCGGGCGCTGGTGGATTTGGCGGTGCCGCGGGGGCCTTGAATCAGCACGCCGCCGATCAGCGGATCGATGGCCGCCAGCAACAAAGCGGTTTGCAGATCGGATTGGCCGTGCAGGGCGCTAAAGGGAAAAGCCGGTGAGCCTGTGTTCATGGTGTGGTGCCTTCCAGATGCTGTTCCGCAAGCAGTAAATGATGTTCCAGCTGTGACTGGTAGTGTCCGGGTTGTTGCCACAGGCCACGCTGAATCGCTTCCAGCAGGCGCTCGCAGATATCGCGCAGCGCGTCCGGATTGTGTTGCTGCAGGAAATCGCGGTTTGCGGTGTCGTTGACGTACGCGTCGGTGACGGCGGCGTATTGATCGTCGCGCACGACCCGCGCGGTGGCGTCGTAGGAAAACAGGTAATCCACCGTGGCCGCCATTTCGAAAGCGCCTTTGTAGCCGTGACGTTTCACGCCATCAATCCATTTGGGATTGGTGACGCGGGCGCGCACAACGCGACTGATTTCCTGTTCCAGCGAGCGCAGTTTCGGTGATTGCGGGTTGCTGTGATCGCCGAAATAAATCTGCGGTTGTGTGCCGCTGAGATGACGCACGGCTGCCGTCATGCCGCCCTGAAACTGGTAGTAATCGTCGGAATCCAGCAGATCGTGCTCACGGTTGTCCTGATTCTGCAGTACCAGATCGACGTGCGTCAGGCGGTGTGCGAATTGCGGCTGTGCGTCGGTGCCGTAATCCTGCTGGCCATAGGCGTAGCCACCCCAGTTCAGGTAGGCGCGGGCAAGGTCGCTGTCGTCCTGCCAATTGCGTTGGTCGATCAGCCCCTGCAGTCCAGCACCATAGGCGCCGGGTTTGCTGCCAAAAATGCGGTAGCCGGCCTGTCGGCGCGCGCTGGTTGCATCAATGCCCTGTGTCACCAGCTGCGCGGTTTCACGCTGGATGCGGGCGCGAATCGGATTGATATCGTCGGGCTCATCGAGTTCTGCCAGCGCCTGCACTGCTGCATCGAACAGCTTGATCACGTTGCTGAAGGCGTCGCGGAAAAATCCTGACACCCGCAGTGTCACGTCGATGCGCGGACGCTCCAGCAGTGACATCGGCAGGATTTCGAAATCCATTACCCGGTGACTGCCGTTGGCCCATTTGGGTTTGACGCCGATCAATGCGAATGCCTGGGCGATGTCGTCGCCGCCAGTGCGCACCGTGGCAGTGCCCCACACTGACAGGCCGATGGCGCGAGGATAGTCGCCGTTTTCCTGCTGGAATTTTTCGATCAGGATGGCGGCGGATTTTGCGCCCACTTGCCAGGCGGTGGGTGTGGGAATGGCGCGGGTGTCCACGGAATAGAAATTGCGGCCGGTGGGCAGTACATCGGGCCTGCCGCGGGATGGCGCACCGCTGGGGCCAGGTGGTACGAAGCGGCCGGCGAGTCCGCGCATCAGGTGATGCAATTCCTGTTCGCCGCAGGCCAACAGCGCCGGTTGCACTTGTTGTTGAATGCGTTGCAGCACGGCGTGAGTGTGAGGCCAGTTTTCGGCATCTATATTCGTAGCGGAATCGTCAGCGCGAATGCAGGATTCAATCGGCGCGCCATCAACCGAGGTAGGCTGCACGCTGATGGGTGGCAAGCCTGTTTCAAGCACCTGCAGTGCCAGCCACTCCAGCCGTTCCCGCGTGTCACCCTGCGTGCGCCAGGGGGTATCGCTGATGCGTTGCAGCAGTGCAGGGCGTGGGCCATTCCAGGGTGTTTCCCAGGCGGCGTCGAGCGGATCGAAATCGGTGTCGCCCGAGCAAAGCCGCAGATCGTTTGCCAGCGCCCGCAGCAGGCTGTCATCGGCACCGCTGCCATTGCCCACGGGGTAGCGGGCGAGCGCCAGCAGGGTGTCGCGCAATTGCACGCCGGTGGGCGATTGGCCGAACACATGCAAGCCATCGCGGATCTGGCTTTCTTTCAGTTCGCACAGATAGGCGTCGGTGCGGTTCAGCAGCTGCTGTTCTTCTTCGGCAGACGTGGGTGCGGCCAATCCCAGATCCCGGTGCAGATTCTGCTGCAACGCCTGCTGCAGGATCTGCTTGCGCAACAGGTTGGCGCGGGTGCGATCCAGGCTCAGGGCCTCGTAGTATTCGTCCACCAGCCGTTCCAGATCCTGGGTTGCACCGAAATTTTCCGCGCGGGTGAGGGGTGGCATCAGGTGATCGATGATCACCGCCTGCGCGCGTCGTTTCGCCTGCGTGCCTTCGCCAGGATCGTTGACGATGAATGGATACAGATGGGGGAGAGGGCCGAAAACCAGATCGGGCCAGCAGCATTCGCTCAGCGCCACGCTTTTGCCGGGCAGCCATTCCAGATTGCCGTGCTTGCCCACATGCACGATGGCATCGCACTGCCATTGCGTGCGCAGCCAGCAGTAGAACGCCAGATAATAATGAGGCGGCACCAGATCGGGATCGTGATAGTTGGCGAGCGGATCGAGGTGGTAACCCCGCGCCGGCTGGATGCCGACAAAAATCCGGCCGCAGCGGATCCCCGCGATCATGAAACGGCGCTGGCGCAGCATGGGATCGTTTTCCGGTGCCCCCCAGCGCTCAACAATCGCCTGCTGATTTTGCTGTGGCAGCTGGTGGAAAAAATGCAGGTAGTCATCCAGTGCCAGACTTTGCAGCGCAGGTCGCAGTGGCCACTGATCCGGATCATTGGTGATGCCCTGTTTCAGCTGACGCATCAGCGCGTCGCCATTGGCGGGAACATTTTCGACGCAATAACCTTGCGCACGCAGTCGCTGCAGGATGCCGATCACCGATGCCGGCGTATCCAGTCCCACGCCATTGCCCAGGCGGCCTTCGCGGGTGGGATAGTTGGCGAGGATCAGCGCCAGCCTTTTTTCCGCGTTAAGCAGTGATCGCAAGCGGCACCAGCGGCGCGCCAATTCCACCACAAACGCGATGCGTTCCGGCTGGGGCTGGTATTGCACCACTTCGGTTTGGGTCAGCGCGCAGTGATAATCCAGCCCCTTGAAACTCACCGCGCGGGTGATGATGCGGCCATCCACTTCCGGCAACGCCACGTGCATGGCGATGTCGCGGGGTGCCAGGCCCTGGGCGTCTTCGCGCCACTGGGTTTCGTTGCCGCCGCTCAGAATCAGTTGCAGCACCGGCACATCATCCAGCAGTGCCATCTGATCATCCGGCGCATCGATATTGCCCTGCGAGAATGCCGTGGTGTTCAGGATCAGGCGCACGTTGCTGTCGCGGCACAACTGGCGCAGGGTGTCGACGCACAGTGAATCTTTCAGCGACACCAGCGCCAGTGGCAGTGGGTTCATTCCTTGTTGCAACAGTTGCTCGCACAGATGCTGGAACACGTTGGTGTTACCGGCCTGCAGATGGGAACGGTAGAACAGCACGGCAACCGCAGGTGCGTCGTGGTGCCACTGTGCCTGCCAGTCTGCCAGCGTGCCCAGCTCCGTCGCCGGGTGGTAGATGCTGATGGCGGGCAGCGGGCGGGGCGGGGCATACGGTAGTGCGCGGGCAAAAAATCGCGCGCTGACAAAACGCAGCATCTCCCGCGCGTTGAGCGCACCGCCTTCCCGCAGGTAGCGCCACAGTGTGCGGCAGTCCTCCTGCGCGAGGGTGCTTTTCAGCAGCAGATTGGTGTCTTCGGTGGTGTCGCCGGAAAACATCGCCAGTGGAATGTTGCGCGCACGACACAGTTCCACCACGCGCTCGGTGCCGTAGGGCCAGTAACTTTCGCCACCCAGATGATCGATGATGATCAGCCGCGCGTGCTGCAGCACGTCGTCCAGATAGAGATCTACGGAGGCGGGCTGGCGCAGGTGCAGCAGGTTGGCCAGCCGGAGCGAGGGCAGCGTGGAGGTTTCATTCTGCTGCTGCAGTCGTGCGTACTGCGCTGCCAGCAGCGCCAGGGTGGTGTCCGCCGCGCTCAGCAACACGATGTCGGCAGGTGTCTGGTCGAGGCGGGTGATGACCGCTTCGTCCTCGACAAAACCACCGGGTTGCGCCGCCAGCAGATGCATCAGCCAATGTCCGCCAGCGCGGCCTGCTGCAGCGCGGATTGCAATGCAACAGCCTGCAGATCCTGCCCGATCAGCACCAGTTGGGTAGCGGGTGTTTCGTCGGTGCGCCAGCGCCGGTCGAAGTAGCTTTCAAACCGGTTGCCTACGCCCTGCACTAGTAAGCGCATGGGTTTGTCTGCCAGGGCGACAAAACCTTTGACGCGGAAGATGGTGTGATCGCGCACCAGTTGTTGCAGTGTGTCGAGCAGTTTCTGTTTGTCCACCACGGGCAGTTGCACCACCACGGAATCGAATTCGTCGTGATCGTGATCCTCGTCTTCATTGTCGTGATGACTGGTGCGCTGGTGAATGTTGTCTTCCGCCGCACGATTCAAACCCAGCAGCAGCTCGACATCGAGTTTGCCTTGGCTGGTGGCCACGATCTTCACCTGGGGAGGAATTTCCGCGCGCACCAGCGTTTCCACGTCGGCGCGGGCCTTGTCATCCACCAGATCGGTTTTGCTCAGCACCACCAGATCGGTGGCCGAGAGTTGATCTTCGAACAATTCATGCAGCGGCGATTCGTGATCCAGATTGGGATCAGCCAGGCGCTGCTCGTTGACAGCTTCGGGATTCGCCGCGAATTGCCCAGCGGCGGTGGCGGGCACGTCCACCAGCGTGATTACCGCGTCCACGGTGCAGGCGTTCTTGATCTCGGGCCAGTTGAAAGCCTGCACCAGCGGCTTGGGCAGCGCCAGGCCGGAGGTTTCAATCAGGATGTGATCGATGTCGGCGCGCCGTTCGATCAACTGACGCATTACCGGATAGAATTCTTCCTGCACGGTGCAGCAGACACAGCCGTTGGCGAGTTCGTAGAGCTGGCCTTCCTGCGGTGCGCCATCCTCATCGCAGCCGATGCCGCAACCGCGCAGGATGTCGCCGTCGATACCGAGTTCGCCGAACTCATTCACGATCACGGCGATGCGGCGGCCACCGGCATTTTGCAGCAGGTGACGCAGCAGCGTGGTTTTGCCGCTGCCGAGAAAGCCGGTGACGATGGTGGCGGGGATTTTGGGGCTTGGTTGAGTCATGATGTCTCCAGATTTACGGTTCGATCACCGGAATGCGCGCTATGAACTTGCCCTTGATGCCGTCCGGCCATTCCTTGTAGGGAACCTGCCCGGATTCCGATTGCAGATATTGGCGGCTGTAGTCGAGCAGCGTTGCTACCGCAGCGGCATCAGGCACGAAATCCCCGATCACGTAACCGATTTTCGCGGGCGCCCGCAGTTGCACCACGCAATGCCGTTTACACGCCATCAGGCAACGAAACCGCTGCAGGCGTGGCACGGTGTCGTCAGCGGGTGATGATGCCAGCTGTGCTTCCAGCGCTTGCGCCAGTCGCTCGCCCGGCCGTACTGCGTCGGGTTGTTGTTCGTCGTAGCCGCAGGTTTCGCAGACCACCAGTACTGCTGTCATGATGTTTCCTTCTCTATATGTTCCGGTGTCATCGACACCTGACACACCCACGGCACCACAAAAGGCTGCTGCTGGTGTTCACCCACCATGGCCTGCACCTGATACACCTGCTGCAGATGTTTCGGTGTCAGCACTGTGCGAGGCGTGCCGCAGGCGACGGCGCGGCCTTTGTGCAGCAACAACAGGCGATCGCAAAAGCGGCTGGCCAGGGTGAGATCGTGCAGCACCACCACCACGGTGTGGCCCAGCTCGCACTGTCGCCGCAGCAATGTCATCACGCTCAGTTGATGAAAGGGATCGAGGGACGCCACTGGCTCGTCTGCCAGCAACAACGGTGCCTGCACCGCGAGTGCGCGGGCCAGTCGTGCCCGGGCGCGTTCTCCACCGGATAGCTGATTCAGCGGGCGGGTGCGCAATGGCTCCAGCCGGGTGAGTTGCAGGGCGGCAGACACAGCCCGGTTGTCGTCGTCACGCCGACGGTTCTGCCAGCCGCTTTGATGCGGAATGCGCCCGAGTCCCACAAAATCTTCCACCGGCAGTGGCCAGCTCACCTGATCGCCCTGGCCCAGGTAGGCCAATTGTTTTGCCCGCTGCCGCGGTGTTAGCGCGCGGGCATCGGCGTCGTTGAACTGCAGCATGCCGGTGCTGGGAATCAGTTGGGCCACCGCCTGCAGCAGGCTGCTTTTACCCGCGCCATTGGGGCCGATCAGGCCGAACAGCTCGCCACGTGCAATCTGCAGGGAAATGGCATTCAGCACGCGCTGGGCACCGCGTTCAACAGAAAGGTTTTGCAGTGTCACGGCGGTCATGCTGTTGCCCGCCATTGCCGCAACACCAGCAGCAGAAAAAACGGCGCGCCGATCAATGCGGTCACAACACCCAGCATCAGTTCCTGGGCACCGCTCACCAGGCGCAGCAGAATGTCCGCCGCCAGCAGCAATAGTGCGCCGCCCAGCGCGCTGCTGAGCAACAGGCGCGACGGATGAAATCCAGTGGCGCGCCGCAGCAGATGGGGCACCACCAGACCGACAAAACCAATGGCGCCGGTCACCGCCACGCACGCACCCACGCACAGGGCTGATCCCAGAATCACCTGAATGCGCAGCGGTGTGAGCGCCACTCCCAGGGTACGGGCTTCGTCTTCCCCCAGGGTCAGTGCATCCAGCTGGCGGCCGCAGGCCAGCAGCAACAGCACACCTGCCAACACAAACGGCAGACACAGCTGCACGTCGGTAAAGCTGCGGTCGCTGAGGGAGCCCAGCAGCCAGAGCACTATGTCCTGCACGTCGTTGGGATTGGGCGCCAGATTCAGCGCCAGCGAGGTGAGCGCAGCGGTGAGCGACGACAGCGCCACGCCCGCCAGAATCAGGGTGAGATTGCCGGCGCCGGCGTGAGCGATGCTGTACAGCACCAGCGTGGCCAGACCGGCACAGGCCATGGCCGACAGCGGCAGCCACCAGGGATTCAGCGCGGCAAAACCAAAGTACAGACACAGCACGGCGCCCAGACTGGCGCTGGAACTGACGCCCAGCAACCCCGGTTCCGCCAGCGGATTACGCAACAAACCCTGCAGCGCCGCGCCCGCCAGCCCCAGCGACATTCCCACCAGCAGTGCCAGTACCACACGCGGCAGGCGAATCTGCTCCACAATAATTTGTTGCCGCGCCAGCGGATCGCTCAGCCCCGCCGTGGATTCCGCCGCCAACAACGCCGTCACGATGTCCTGCACCGGCAGCGACACCGGCCCGATCATCAGCGACGCCAGCATCAGCACCAGTAGTGCAAGTCCCAGCGAACCATTCAGCCACAAGGGGCGGATACCATTCACAGTTGCACCTCGCTGCGCGTGTGCACTGGCGGCAACGCATCCAGTTGCGCGGCAATCGCTTCTGCTGCCTCGATCAATTGCCAGTTACCGCAGCCCCAGTGATTGCCGTTCAATTGTGCGTGCGGTGTCTGCGCCAGCAGTTGCTGCAATTGCGGATGACGGGCGTAGGTGTTGCGGGCATAGGCAGCGTCCCGCGCAAAATCCCCCAGCAGAAATACATCCGGCGGCTGCACCAGCAGTTTTTCCAGTGGAAAACGGCCCCAGCCAACATGGCCGGTCGCTGTAGCGTGATTGATGGCGCCTACGCTGGCCAGCACGGTGTCCACATAAGTGTGGTGGCCGGCACTGCCGCCATTCGGGCGCAGGTAGAGCACCTGAAAGGGTCGCCGTTGCTGCTGCAATGCCGCCAGCCGTTGCTCTACATTAGCTATCAGTTCTTCTGCCACTGCGCGACGCTGCAGTGCATCGGCCACCGTGCGGGTGGTGTCGAAGATTTCCTCCCAGGTCAGCGGAAACGACACCACCACCAAGCGCATGCCGTGGCGGGCGAACAGGGCAGACTGATGACGGGACTGCCAGCGCTTTGATGCCAGCACGATATCCGGTTTGAGGGCGATGATTTCCTCGGCGGAACTGTCGTTGGCAGAAAATTGCAGTGCCTGGGCAGCGAGGGGCGACAGCGTGGGATCCTGGCTTTTGCGCGACACCGACAGCAATTGCGCCGGTGCCGTCAGTTGCAATGCCAGCAGATCCGCGCACAGATTGGTGGACACCACCGTCGGCAACGTTGCCTCTGCACGTGCCAGCGACGCCCATACAAGGCACGTCCAGATCATGCAAGCCCGCAGCAGACACACGCGGAACCGGCGCCCACTGCGCATCAGAAATCGATTCCCGCCTGCGCTTTCACGCCTGCGTGAAACGCATGCTTCTCGTCGCGGATTTCGCTCACCGTATCTGCCAGTTCCACGAGTTCCGGTTTGGCGCCGCGGCCGGTGATAATCACCGTCTGCATGAACGGGCGATGGCGAATCGCGTTCACCACCTCGGCAGTATCCAGGTAGTTGTATTTCAGCATGTAGGTGATTTCGTCCAGCACTACCAGATTCAGGCTGTCGTCCTGCAGCATTTCCTTGCAGTGCGCCCAGGCTTCATCGGCAGCGGCCTTGTCGGCATCCCAGTTCTGGGTGTTCCAGGTGAAACCGGTGGCCATGGCGTGATAGCGCAGCTGCGGATTCTGTTGCTGCAGGTAGATCACTTCACCAGTGGATTGCGTGCCCTTGATGAACTGCACCACGCCCACCTGATGGCCGTGGCCCAGCGCGCGGAACAGCGTGCCAAAAGCCGAGGTGGTTTTGCCCTTGCCGTTGCCGGTGATCAGAATCACGATGCCCCGCTCTTCCTGGGCTTTTTCGATGGCGGCGTCCACCACCGCTTTCTTGCGCCGCATGCGATCAGCGTGGCGTTCTTTTTTATCGTCGTCCACAGGCAGTCCCCTGACAGGAAATTGAATGACAGGCAGGCAAGGCTACGGACGAAAGCAGGAAAAAATGACTGGTTGGAAGTGAAAGCGCAACACACCAGCATGATCCGCCCGCCGCGGAACCCATACCCACATCGAATCTCAGGCCGGTATCCAGACTCGCGAGCGGTTTGCACCGGGGCAGCGCCTTCCCATGTCCGTGGACACAGTGGCCAATGTGCTGCCTTGCTCTCACTTACTGTTGCGGGGGCAGTGCCGGGATTGCGAAAAGGGGATGGTCGCGCACCGGCTTCCCGTTTAACGGATCGGGGATTGGGGCCGCGATCCGCACCTGAAAAGCATGGGCATGCTAAAGCATCGGAGGAAGCAGGGTCAACCCTGGAGGCGGGGCACGCTGGCGCTCAGCGGTGCAGATGCCGCCATAGCAGCGCGCCGCTGAAGATAGCCGCGATCCCCAGTGCGGCCAGCAGCAAGTGCTGGAGACTGGTATAGGTGTCGCCCGACAGCAACACGCCCACGATCACCGACAGGGTCGCCAGAACGGCGGTGTCGCGCAGGATGTGCAGGCGTGAATAGAGCGCGCAGACATAGCCGCCCCAGAACGAGCACAACAGCCCGGCGCCGGACATCAGCAGGCCGTACGTAGAAAAAGGATCGAGATTCATCAACATGCGCTCAATCTCGGCCTGTGAAAGATCGGTTCGCAGCAGCATCAGGCCATACATCATCGACATCACTGTAGTGATCATGATGGTGCCGCCGATATCCACCAGCAGGCCGTACAACACTGCTTTCACCGGTGCGCCTTGCACTTCGCCGGGAACGCCGACACTGGCCTGGGGTGGCGCGTAGGGTTTGTCGCTCATGGGAACCTGCCTGGTTGCGATTGAAGGAGTGGCGTCAATCCAGGGAACATAGGATACGCCGCTGGCGCAATATTATTTGGCGGCAACATACAGCTGCCGGTTGCTAGAGCCGGGGGAGGTGCGTTCTTCGGTGATGAACAGATCCTTCTTCGCTTTCACCAGATCCGACAGCTTCTTGAAACCGAACATGCGCGGATCAAAATCCGGCTGCAGTTTGGTGAGGCTGCTGCCGAAGGCGCCTAGATGTGCCCAGCCCTGTTCATCACTGCACAGTTCCAGCGCGTCCAGCGCCATTTCCGTAGGAAATTCTGGCTTGCCACTGGCCGCTGTAGGGTTTTTCTCCCTGGCAGCAACTTTGCCCTTGCTATCCTTTGCTGGCGTAGCCGTTGCGGCTTCCTGCTTGGCTTTGGGCCGCAACACTTCGGTATAGATGAACTTGTGGCAGGCGTTGCGAAAGGCGGCTGGCGTTTTCTGTTCGCCAAAGCCGAAAACCATCAAGCCTTCCTCACGGATGCGCATCGCCAGGCCGGTGAAGTCGCTGTCACTGGTAACCAGGCAAAAGCCATCGAACTTGCGTGTATAGAGCAGATCCATCGCGTCGATGATCAGCGTGCTGTCGGTAGCGTTCTTGCCGGTGGTGTAGGCAAACTGCTGTACCGGCTTGATGGCGAATTTCTGCAATACCTTTTTCCAGCCGGAGCTGGTGGTGGAGGTAAAATCCCCGTAGATGCGCTTCACGGTGGCTTCGCCGAAGCGCGTTACTTCGGTGAGCAGGGCTTCGATGACAGCGGCCTGGGCGTTATCGGCATCGATCAGCACCGCCAGGCGCAGGCTGGGTTCTTCCAGTTCGGTCTTTGCGGAGGTGCGTGCAATCATGGCCAGGAATTCCTGTATAGATAGGTCGCTTGCTAGGTAGATGACTGTCCTTGCAGCTGAAATGTAAAGCAATGCTGTGGCGTAGTACAGCAGCGCCTGTTCTGCCCACACTGTCCGGCTATAATGACGCAGATCACATCCATATCGGATATCAATGAACCAGCCGCTTACAGAATTGTTCTCCTCACTCACGGCGTTGCTGCATCAGCACGCTGATTACTGGCGCCCTGTTGCCTTTCGCGAAGTCCGGTTGCCTTGGATGAACCAGCATCCACGGCTGGTGGAGCGTTTGTATGCGCTGGAACCGGATCAGATTGACCGGCTGTCGACTGATGCGGACGCGCTGGCAGATTTCTTGGCTGTGGATTTGCCTTTTGCGCCGGTGCTGCAGTCCCTGACGGCGTTGCCAGCATTTCCCCGGCGGAAAGCCGCAGCGGTACACCCGCGTTTTTGCGCCGGCATTCCTGGCCGCAAGTGGCAACAGGTGGAAGCGTTTGTTCACAGTTTACCTGACGCAACCCTGCCGATTCTGGAGTGGTGCGCAGGGAAATCCCATCTGGGATTCTATCTGCAGGCGTGCACCGGTCAGCCCGTGACAGCACTGGAGTGGGAGGTCGCGCTGGTGGCGCAGGCCAACGCCCGCGCCCGACGGGACAACGTAGCGCTGCATTCGGTGGCGTTGGACGTATTGACCCCGGCTGCTGATCCATTTGTTCAAACAGCACAACAGGTTGTCGCATTGCATGCCTGTGGTGATCTGCATGAGCGCTTGCTTGGCTTGTGTGTGGAACAGGGTGCGCATCAGCTGCATGTGGCGCCCTGCTGCTATCACAAACGGGCCGAAGAATATTATGTCCCGTTGTCGCAACGGGGCAGAGCAACCGGGTTGACGTTGCACAAAAGCGAACTGCATACAGCCGTTATGGAAACCGTGACAGCAGGTGCCAGTGTGCGGCGTCAGCGCATGCAGTTGCAGATGATGCGGCTTGGGTTTGACTGCCTGCAGCGGGATGTGCGCGGTGTTGACAGATTTCTGCCGGTGCCGTCGTTGCCGGCCAGCCGGGCGCGAATGGAGTTCGCCGAATTCTGCCAGCATTGCGCCAGCCTCAAGAACATTGAATTGCCCGCATCCGTCAACTGGCAACACTACCAGCGGCAGGGCGAGCAGCGTTTCTGGCAGGTCTCCGCGCTGGATCTGGTGCGTCTGCTGTTCCGCCGTCCGCTGGAAATCTGGTTGGCGCTGGATCGTGCGCTGCTGTTGCAGGAGCATGGCTACGCGGTGCAGGTTGGCACCTTCTGTCCCGCCCACATCACACCGCGCAATCTGTTGATCCAGGGTCGGCGGGATTGACGTTCATCGCAACGGAACCACCGGGTCGACTTACAAAGGGCTGCAGCGCGGCGGCGCATTCATACAAGCCATAACATTTTGAAACGTGGGCTGCTGCAACCAGCGTGCTATAGTGCGCGCCAGTGTAAAGCGGCTGAGTCAGAATTAAAAATGCAGGAACCCCTGGTTATTTTCCACAGTAATTGTCTGGATGGATTCGGCAGCGCCTACGCCGCCTACGTGCACTTTGTCCTGAAGCAAAACATCAATGCCATCTTCGTGCCCGCCGCCCATGGTGACACACCACCGGATGCCAGCGGCCGCACCGTTTATATCCTCGACTACGCCTACAAGCGTGCCGCCATGGCGCAACTCTGTCAGCAGGCGGAACGGGTGATCGTGCTCGATCACCATATCAGCGCGCTGGAAGATCTGGCTGGACTCGACACCGAATTTCCCAATCTGGAACTGCATTTCGACATGAACCGTTCCGGCGCGGTGATTGCCTGGGAATACTTCAATACCGATCCGGTGCCGCTGTTGATCGCCTGCGTGCAGGATCGCGATCTGTGGCGCTATGAAATCGATATCAGCTTCGATCTGAACGCAGCGCTGATGGCGCATCCGTTCACCTTCGCCGGCTGGCATCAATGGGCCAGCGACGAAGGTGCATTGCAAACCCTGGTGGGTGAAGGCAAGGCCATCAACCGTTATCGCCAGCAAATGATCGAGCAGCACAAGCGTGCCGCAGTGATGGGTGAAATTGCCGGCTTCACCGTGCCCATCGTCAATTGCCCGCGCGCTATCGTCAGTGAACTGTTGGGCGAACTGGCCAAGGGCCAGCCGTTTGCGGCCGGATATACCGACAAAGGCACGCGGCGGGGCTGGTCGCTGCGCTCCGACGAGAACGGCGAGGATGTGGCACGCATTGCTGCACTGTTCGGTGGCGGAGGCCACAAGCGTGCGGCGGGCTTTGTATCCGAAGTACCACTGGCAGACAGCCTGCTGAAACCGCAATAATGGGTGCCATCTGCTGACGCCAGCCGGCGAGCGAGGCCCCCATGTCCCCAACACGTTCCCCCGTTCTGTATGTGCCCCACGGTGGCGGCCCCATGCCGTTGCTGGGCGAACCTTCGCACCAGGCGCTGGTGCAATTTCTGCAACACATTCCGCAGCAACTGGGAACGCCGCGCGCGATTCTGCTGGTCAGCGCCCATTGGGAAACGGCTCTGCCCACGCTGACGTCTGCCGCCCAGCCGGCGCTGTTCTATGACTACTATGGTTTTCCACCGGAATCCTATTCCATCGCCTATCCTGCGCCCGGTGATCCGCTGCTGGCGCAACAGGTACACAGTCTGCTGCAGGCGGCGGGCTTCGATGCGCAACTGGATGCTGCACGCGGTTTCGATCACGGCATGTTCATTCCACTGAAACTGATGTATCCGCGGGCGGAAATTCCCGTGGTGCAGCTGTCGCTGTTGCGCAGTCTCGATCCGGCCCGTCATATTGCAGTGGGAAAAGCATTGGCATCATTGCGGGACGACGGCGTGCTGATCATCGGCTCGGGCATGTCGTTCCACAACGTGCAGGCGTTCTATCACACGGCAGAATCGGAGCAGGGCGGCTGGTTGCGTGAATTCGATCAGTGGCTGCGGGAGACCTGTTGTGATCCAAGGTTGACAGTGCAGGAACGGGAGCAGCGGCTGGCGCACTGGTTGCAGGCTCCGCATGCCCGCTACAATCATCCGCGCGAGGAACATCTGCTGCCGTTGCATGTCTGTTTCGGCGCTGCACTGGCGGCATCGCCACAGGCAGAAACCGTGTTTCATGCTACGGTGTTGGGCAAGACAGTCAGTGCGCTATTGTGGCGTTAAACGTGGAATTGTCGTTCACACACCGCGCAGCAGAAACACAATGAACAATATCAACCCTGAGCCGATCACGATGACGCGCAAAATCCGTTGCGACAAGCGATAGGAAAATGCCGCGCCGGCATAACCACCGGCAACAGCCGCCAGCGCCATCACCAGCAGGTGCTGGAATGCAACGATGCCGCCTGCCAGATAAATCACCACTGCAATCGCCGTGAGTAGCGCTGACAGCAGATTTTTGCTGCCATTCATGCCGCGCAGATCGGTTTGTCCCAGCATGCCAAGCGCCGCCAGCAGCACGATGCCCACGCCGCCGTTGAAATAGCCACCGTAGGCGCAGACGCCCAGCAGGATCAGTGTGGCGCTGGTAGTGCGTGGCGGGGATTGAATATTGGCATCAGTGTCAGGCGCAACGTGGCGCAGCAAGCGCGGCCCGAATACAAACATCAGCGTGGCAAACAACACCAGCCAGGGAATCAGTGCAGCGAACACGGCGGCGCTGCTCAGCAGCAAAACACCGGCACCCAGGCCGCCGCCGGCCAGCGCGATCAACAGCATCTGCAGCAGGGAAAGTTGCGCGGGGAATACGATGTCGCGGCGAAAACGCCAGGCACTGGCCAGATAGCCTGGCAGCAGCGCGGCAGTGCCGGTGGCGTTGGCCATCACTGGCGGCAAACCGGCGAACAGCAGCGCAGGCAAAGTGAAAAAACTGCCGCCACCGGCCACAGCGTTGAGCAGGCCACCGGCAAATCCGGCGCCAGCGATGAGCAACCATTCAAGCATGAGCAATGGACCTCGCCAATGGGAGCGGCGTTCGCGGCGGTGATGGATCAGCGTCCGCACTTGCCGCCGCCGGGGCCTTTGCGTGCGCC